>JAFGSI010000012.1 GCA_016934715.1 Anaerolineales bacterium | reverse complement strand
GACCTGCCCGCCGAGGAGCCGGCAGATGGCCTTCTGGAACAGGTGCCCGACGACACCGTGATCGTGCCCCTGGACGATCACGGAGCGGTCCTGCCCCTGGCAGGGCAGGACGCGGTCGACGTGATCGCCAACGGTGATCCGATCTGGTGCCCGGCCGGCCAGCCGCCCATTCCTGGTGAAAATGGATGCACGGACACGTTTGCCAGTTTTGATGCCCTGCTGACCTATCTTCAGGGGAACGAAAATGACGTTCTCTATCAACAGGCCGGCGTGATCTATATTGAGACAGGCGATTATGCCGGGGATGAGACCAGCATCGACTTCAACGATTATCTTTTCGGTTCGCTGAACAACTACGATTTGTCGCTTCAGGGCGGCTGGAATCCCGGCACCCACCAGGTCGACGATGACAGCCTGTCGCAATTCGTCGTCCCGATCAGCATTGGGTCCACAGCGAACCCCTGGCTCGGCTCGATCTTCATCGACAACCTGATGATCGACGGCGTCGATGCCCAGGTGGCCTTGACGATCTGCTCCGCGCAGGATGTGATCATCACCGACAGCATGTTCACCGACAGTGCTGCCGGAGTGGTCGTCGCTGCGGGTGGTGCTGTTGTCCTGGATGGTGTCACTGCTGACAACAATGCCACGACCGGGGCCGAAATCGTCGCTGGAGGCAATGTAGAGGTCTACGCCAGCTCCTTCAGCAACAACGGCAGCAGCCAGAATGGACACGTCGCAGGCGGCGGTCTGGACGTCGCGAGCGGTGGCTCGGTCACCCTGTATGATGTCATTGCCGATGGCAACAATGTCTTCGGCGCTGCCATCGATGTGACCGGCGACTTCGCCGTGACCAGCAGCAGTTTCTCCGGCAACGGCAGCTACACGTGTGGTCACTGCAGCGGCTTGCATGTCTACGGTTACGGCCTGAAGGTCGTCGCTGGAGGCTACATCTCGCTGTATGAGGTCACCGCTGAAAGCAACAACCTGTATGGCAGCTACCTGGAGACAAACAGCGGCGCCTCGGTCGGCGCGAGCAGCTTCAGCAGCAACGGCTTTGCCCTGTCCAACAAGGTCGCCACCGGTTACGGGCTGCAAATCAAGAGCGATGGATATGTCTCGCTGTATGATGTCACAGCCGACAACAACCACCTTTACGGTGCCTACATTCTGACGACCGCGGATGTCTCGGTTTCCAACAGTAGTTTTTCCGGGAACGCACTGACGGTCTGTACTTACTGCAGCAGTTGCCAGGCCCTTGGTTATGGATTGAAAGTGGAGACAGCCGCGAACATCAACGTCTATGGCGTGGTTGCCAACGGGAACAACCTCTATGGCACCTCCCTGAATGCCAATGGCAACGTATCGGTCACCAGCAGCGAGTTCAACGGCAACGGGGCGCACATCTCCAAAGATGTCAACGGGTACGGGTTGCAGGTCAACAGCGGTGGCTATGTTTCTGTGTACGACGTGACCGCCAATGACAACAACCTCTACGGCGCCAACATCGTGGCGATTGCCGATGTGTCGATTTCCAGCAGCAGTTTCTCGGGCAACGGTTCCACGACATGCAGCTCCTGCGGCGGGACCAGCGTATACGGATATGGCCTGAAGGTTACAACCGATGGCTATGCCTCCGTGAATGCTGTTGTTGCCGACGCGAACCACCTGTTCGGGGCCAACCTGGATGCGGCTGGTGGGGTCACGGTGGGCGCGAGCAGTTTCAGCGGAAATGGCTTTGCCCTGTCCAACAAGGTCGCCACTGGCTACGGTTTGCAGATCAAAAGCGACGGGGTTGTCTCGCTGTACGACGTCACCGCCGACAACAACCACCTGTACGGGGCGAATATCCAGTCAGGGATGGACGTTTCGGTCTCCAGCAGCAGTTTCTCCGGCAATAAGGTCTGCGTCTGCACCCATTGCGGATGCTGCACCGCCACCGGATATGGCCTGAACATCGATGCAGATGGCAACATCGACCTCTACGAGGTGGTCGCCAACGGCAATGCGGTTGCAGGGGCCACCCTGGTCGCACAGGGAGAGATCAGTGTCTACGGTGGTTCTTTCAGCAACAACACCAGGGGCAACGGGCTCGTCGCAACCGCCGGGGAGCAGATCACTCTCTTTGCAGTGACCGCCTCGGGAAACAAGAGCAACGGCGCAACCCTGGTCGCGGTCGGCGATGTGAATGTCACCGGCAGCACCTTTGCGGACAACGGCAGCCTCGGCCTTTCGGCCAAGACCGCCGGGGTGGCGACCCTGACCAGCGTGAGCGCAGTTGACAATGGTTCGCATGGCGTCTACGTGGTCGGCGATGGTTGTATTGAGGTCTACGTGATCAGCGGTGCCTTTACCGGCAATCACGGGCACGGGATCAAGGTCGTCAACGCTGCGTTGACCCTCAGCGACGATCCGCTGTTCGCCAGCAACAGTTCCGGGAACACCTCTGTCCGCGCAGGCGTGTGTGGAAGTGGAAGCAGTGGCTGCCATCACGGCTGCCATCACGGCTGCCACAACTGGACCCATTCGGCCTATCACGGCGATCGCCGGTATCACTCCTGCAGGCACTAGGCTGCTTTCCTGAACGCGGAAGAACTCCGGCAAGAAACACCTGCGGGACGACCTGAATGGCCGTCCCGCAGATCGTATCCCTTGTGGATCGGACGGGGGATCTGATCTGGCCTGTAGTTACCGCTATGACGGCTGCTCGGCGACCGCATCGGGCAGCTCATCCTCAACGTTGCGGATGTGGCGGTTGCGATAGACCAGCCCGGTGACCAGGATCCCGATCAGACCGGAGAGGACGAAGATCAGCCCGATGCCGCGCCCGGGCCCGCTGCCGAGCAGGCTCCCGACGAAGGTGTTCGCCAGGGCACCGTTGGCGCGCATCAACGGCTCGAAAACGTGGTCGGCCAGCGGGCCGGCCAGCAGGAAGGCCAGCGGCATCATCGAACGCGAGAGCATGGCCCGGATCGAGAAGATCCGTCCCTGGACGTCGGGGGCGACTTTGACCTGCCAGACCGACTGGCTTAGGCCGGAGGCCAGCGGGATCATGAAGAGCAGGATGAACATTCCGGCGGAGATATAGACTGCCCCCGGGCGCAGGCCGGTGACGATCAGCCCGATCATCGCCAGGCCGATGAAGCCGATGACCAGCGGGATGCGACGACCCTGTCTTGGCCCGCCCCAGATGCTCAAGGTGATCCCGCCGGCCAGCATTCCCAGTCCGACGAACATCTGGACGATTCCCAGAACGCTGGCCGGATGATTGGAGAGCACCAGCGGACTGGAAAGCACGGCCGAGAAATTGAGCAGGAAATTGACCATGGCGAAGTAACCCAGCAGGCCGATCAGCCCGCTGCGAACCCGCAGGTATTGCCAGCCGAAGGCGACGTCGCTCAGCAGATTGTTCATGTGGCCTTCCTGCAGGGTTGATCCGGTGGTCCGCTCTGGAGGGGGGATGCGGACGGAGAGCAGCGCTCCAATGGCAAAGAAGAAAGTGACGAAGTCGATGATCACGATCCCGCTTAATCCAATGGCAACGAACAGGAAACCAGCCAGGAGTGGGGTGACGATGGACGACAGGGCCTGGCCCATCTGGACCATCCCGTTGGCGCGGGCCAGTTGTTGCTTGGGAACCAGCATGACGGTCGAGGCGGTATACGCCGGTTCCTGGAAGGCCCCGAATACAGCGCCCATGAAGGCCAGCGTGTAGATGTGCCAGATCTGCAGATCGCCAAAAAAGAGCAGGATCAGGACCAGCAGGGTGGTCAGCGCTGCGCCACAGTCGGCCAGGAGCATGATCCAGCGGCGGTCGAACCGGTCGGCAACTGACCCGGCGATAGGCAGGAGCAGCAGGGCGGGAAGGTTACCGAAGAGCACAGTCAGGGCGAAGGGCGTTGCCTGGCCGGTCTCCTGGTAAATATAGACCGCCAATGCAAAACCGGTCAGGCCGGAGCCGATCATCGAGACCAGCTCGCCCAGCCAGATGATGAGAAAGGTCTTCATGCCGCGCGGCAGGCTGGTGTCCGGGGTGGGGAGAGCAGTTTCTGTCAACGGGTTTCCTTCGAACGATCGAAGCGGAAGGATGGATAGAAGGCGACCGTCAGGGCGTAGGTCTGCTGTTCCGGGGCGGGGGAGTCGCCTCCGGCGACCTCGAACTCCTGCAGGAGCTCCTTGAGGCGTTCGCAGAACTCGTCGGCGCGTTCGTCGGGGAGGCGGGCCAGGCTGCGGTTGACCACCACGCTGCGAGGGCGCTGCTCGGCGCCCTCTTCGAGCTGCCGATAGCGGGTCTGCAGGCTGCGCAGCAGGTCCTCGCGGGTGGTGTCGATGGTCTGGAGCAGCATGTTATCAATGGCCTGCTTGCCTGCCTCCGTGCGGAAATCCAGCAGGTCGGGCGCGATCTCCACTCGGGAAGATGTGGCCCGGTAGATCTTCTCGACCATGTTGGCGACCAAGCGCCTCTCGACCACCGTCAGAAAGCCATGCTTTTCGAGCAGGTTGACATGGTAATACAGCCGACTGGGGGCCAGGCCAAGTTTCTCCGCTACCTGTTTGACGGTCTGCGGCTCACTCTCGACCGTCTCGAGGATCATTGTGCGCAGCGGGTCGGAGAGCACGCGCAGGGTCTCGAGGTCGTTGATCATGAAGGGTTCGGGAGATGCCATCCTGAAATCCTGTCCACTGAATAATCTATTTTTATCGGTAAATAAAATTATAGCGCTAAAAAATCTCTGAGTCAACGAGGTTTTCCCTTTTGGACCCGCAAATGGGAAAGCCATCCGGTGATCTGGTGACATCTGCCAGATGGCCCTGGTGCACAAGGGAGGTACAATCAGGATATCCCAATTCCCCTTAGGAGATGCCCATGACGATTGTCCTCGATGGATCCAGCCTCACGATCGAAAAACTGGTCGCCATAGCCCGGCAGGGCGAGGAAGTGACCCTCGACCCGGCTGCCCTGGAGCGGATCAAGATCTGCCGGGCGATGCTGGAGGAAAAGCTTGCCGCCAAGGAGATCATGTACGGCACCAACACCGGCATCGGCGAGTTCTCAGAGAAGATTCTCTCCGACGAGCAGGTCAAGGATTTCCAGAAATATCTCATCTACAATCATGCCGCTGGCATCGGTGACCCGGCTCCGGTCGAACACGTGCGGGGGGCCCTGGCGGGGCGGATCAATGTCCACGCCCACGGCAATTCGGGCTGCCGCCCGGAGATCACCCTGACACTGGTCGCGATGCTGAACAAGGGCGTCACGCCGGTCGTCTGTCAGAAGGGCTCGGTGGGTGCCTGCGGCGACCTGGCGCCGATGGCCCAGGCCGCCTTGCTGTTGATGGGAGAGGGCGAGGCGTTCTATCACGGAGAGCGGTTGCCGGGGGCCGAGGCGATGAAGCGGGCGGGGATTCCGGTCCCCAAGCTGCAAGCCCGCGATGGCCTGGCGGTGATCAACGGGTCCAACCTGCTGACGGCCATGTCCGCAATCGCCATCTACGATATGGAGCGCTTGCTGAAACAGGCCGAGATCGCCGCGGCGATGTCGATCGAAGCCTTGCTGGGCAACCTGAAACCGTACAACCCCAAATTGCACGAACTGCGCGGCTTCAGGGGCGCCATGGCCAGCGCCGAGAACCTGCGCAACCTCATTGCGGGTTCCGATCTGACCACCGGCAAGATGAAGACCAAGGTCCAGGATGCCTACTCGATGCGTTCCACGCCGCAGGTCATCGGGGCAGCCCGTGACGCGATCGCCTACGCCCGCTCGCAGGTCGAAATCGAGCTCAACGGCGTTGGTGACAACCCGATCTTCATCCCTGAAATGAAGTTGACCCTCACCGGAGCCAACTTCCAGGGTTCGCCGGTCGCGCTGCCGATGGACATGGCCGGGGCAGCCGTGACGATGGTCTGCGTGCTGTCCGAGCGGCGCATGAACCGGCTGACCAACCCGGCTCTCAGCCAGGGTCTGCCTGACTTCCTGACCCCCGACCCGGGTTTCTACTCGGGCCTGATGCTCAGCCAGTACACCGCCGACATGCTGATCGTCGAGCAGCGCATCCTCTCGGCCCCGGCCAGCATCCAGTCGATCCCGGCGGCGGCCGATCAGGAGGACTTCGTCTCGATGGGCATGAACACGGCGCTCAAGAACGGCCAGATCCTCGAGAACGCCTGCGGTGTGCTGGGGATCGAGTTCATGGCTGCCGCCCAGGCGCTCGATTTTCGCCAGTTCACCCCCGGCATGGGAACCCGGGCGGCACACACGGCGATTCGCCAGCATGTTGCCCACCTTGACATTGATCGACCGCTCTACCCGGACCACAACACGATGAAGGAACTGGTTCGCTCGGGCGAGATCCTGAACGCGGTCGAAGCCGCGATCGGGCCGCTGGCTTAGCCGGGCTTCACGCCAAAACCGACCGCGGACGGTGGATGGCCCCCAATGTCCGCGGTTTCGTGTAGGCAGAATGTATTCTCAACGGGCCGCTTGCGGATACTGCGGCTGAATGTTTTCGAGCACTGCCCGGACCATCCGGCTGAGTTCGGGCACCCGCAACGAGCGGCGCAGGACGAGTTCCATGGCATTGGTGCCAGGGACGAAGTTCATTTCTGGCAGGTCCTGGGCTGAGATGATGATCACCGGGATGTCTGCCCAATGGGGATTTTCCTGGATCTGGCGCAGCCACTCCCAGCCGTTGACATCGGGTAGTTCCAGGTCGAGTAGGATGGCGTCGACCGGGTGTTCTTCGAGCAGGGCCGTGGCCTGGGCGGCGTCGAAGGCGGTCAGGAGGGTGTACTCGGCGGGAGATTTGCCGGCCCGCAGCGACTGGGCCACGAAGCGGACCATGGCCGGGTCGTCATCCACCACCATCAGGCGGTGCCGGTCGGCACCGAGGGCGTGGATGGCCTCCATCAGGGTTTCGCGCGGCACCGGCTTGACCAGTTGGCTGCGGACATTGGCCGGGTGTCCGCCGGCGTGGGGCAGGCTGTAGCGGATCACCGGCAGGTCATAGGGCAGTTTCTCGGCCTGCAGGGCCCCGGCATCGGCGGCGACCAGGACGGCGCACGGGTACAGGTCGCCCGTCTGGCTGGCGACCTGTTCGACATCGGCCAGCAGTTTCAGAGTGTAGCCTTCCAGTTCGTGCTGGAAGATTCGCCCATCGTCCGGGCTGGGGCTGACCAGCAGGACCAGGCGATTGTCTTTGTCGGCTGGCCGCGGGGATTCCCTGAGTTGCGGCAGGTCGGGAATTGGCGAGTTGAGCGGCAGGGTGAAGTAGAAGCAGGTTCCCTCGCCGGAGGTGCTCTCGACATCCATCTGGCCACCGTGCAGTTCGATGAACTGGCGGCTGATGTAAAGGCCCAGCCCGGTTCCCGCCCGGCGCCGCCAGTTCTCCTCGCCCACCTGGCGGAACATGCTGAACACCTGGGGCAGGTCCTCGGGTGCGATGCCGGTGCCGGTGTCCCGGACGCTGATGTAAAGCTCGTGGGCGCGTTTTTCGACCCGCAGGTTGACGTGACCCTGGTCGGTGAAGCGCAGCCCGTTGTTGAGCAGGTTGAGCAGCACCTGGCGGATGCGGGTCGTGTCGACGAAGATCGACGGCAGGCTGGCGGGGACATCGATGTGCAGGGCGATGCCCTTCTGCTCGAAAGCGCTGGACAGCATGGTGCGCACGTCCTCGATCACCTGGTCGATCTCGGCTTTTTCCCGGTAGAGGGGAGCCTGCCCGGCCTCGATCTTACCCATGTCCAGGATGTCGTTGATCAGGCGCATCAGATGGCGGCTGGATGTGTAGATCTCCTGGACATCGTCATACAGGCCGGTCGGCCAACCATCGAGAGGTGCATAGGTCTCGGGGGCGTTGACCATCAGGTCGCTGAAGCCGATGATGAAGTTCAGCGGGCTGCGCAGTTCGTGGCTGACGGCGAGCATGAAGCGGTTGCGATTCTCGCGGGCCTCGTCAGCCTGGGCCCGGGCAACGGTCAGCATCTCGTTCATCCGTTCGAGCTGGTAATTCACCTGGTTGCGGTCCTTGAGCATGCGGCTGATCTCGGCCCGGTGCTTGCGGGTCTCGTCCAGCAGGCGGCGGGCTTCGCCGTAGTGGTAGGAGGCAGCATTGAGGGCGGTGAGCAGGTTGGTGGAAACCCCCCGGCCGAAAACAGCACTGAAGACGCTGGCCAGCGAAATCCCGGTGACGGTCAGCGAGGACAGGCCGTCCAGGCGGGCGATGATGAGCATGATGCTGGTGTTGGCCAGGACGCTGACCACCGTGGCCGGGGTGCCCATCGTCACGATGGCGATCAGCGGGACGAGCGGCAGCATGAACAGGATCGCTGGATAGTGGAAGTTGGCATAGGTGATGACGATCGCGGCGGTCAGGCCGACCAGGAAGACGCTCTGTGAAAGCAGGTAGTACTTTTCGTTCAGGCGCAGGGTCAGTGAGACCAGGCCCAACATGCACAGCGAAGTGATCCAGATGGTGGGGCTGAAGATGGCCGGGTAACCAACGGTGGCGATGATGTGCCAGGCCACATACAGCCCGGCCACGGTCCCGACCACGTTGCGGGTGGTCGAGCGCATCAGGTCGTCAAGTTCGGGGTTCGGTTTGAGCATCTGGAGCCAGCGCATGGTTATCCCTCGATCAGCCCGAGCCGGGCCAGCACTTCAAGGATGTCTTTCTGGAAGATCGGTTTCTTGAGGAAGGTGACTGCGCCGAGCGAACGGGCCAGTTCGGGCTCGCCCCAGGCCGAACAGACGATGACCGGGACCTCGCGCAGGAACGGGTCGATCTTGAAGGCCTGCAGGACCTCCCAGCCATCCATGTGCGGCATCATCACGTCCAGGATGATCAGGGCCGGGCGGGTCTGGCGGGCGATGGAGACAGCCTGGGCCGGGTCATTGACCCCGACCAGTTCCAGGTCGGTGCGACTGAGGTAGCGCTGGAACATCTTCAAGGCTGCGGGCTGGTCGTCCACGACCAGGATCGTTCGTGAAGGGGAAGCCCTGAAGACCAGCCGGACCTCGGCGCTGCCGGCCTGCCCGCGCGGCGGGTAGCGCTCCTCCAGATGGGCCGGCAGGCGGGGTCCCATTTCCCGGACAAAGGAGATCGAGTCCAGTCCCTCGTCGAGCACCTCGGCCCAGTTTGCCTGGACGGCGAATGCGAGCGACAGGGTCAGGTGGTCTTCCTGGATGGTTCGCAGGTGGATCACCGGTTTCGCCTGCAGGCGCAGACTGTGGTTGATCAAATTGATCAGGACCTGGCGCAACAGGGTCCGGTCAGTGACCAGTTCCATGGGCGCCGGGGCGAGGTCGAGTTCACAACGAGTCGCCTCGTCCTTCAGGCGGAAGGCGATCAGTTCAACGACCCCTTGCAGGACCTCGTGCAGGTCGAGCGGCTCGGCGTGCAGGTCGAAGTCGGGTTGATCGTCCGGATGGCCCTCGCCAGGACCGTGCTGCTCTGGTGAGGTGGGCTGGAAGTAACGTTCCCAGATGCGCGAGGTGAGGGCCAGCAGGGCCCGGCTGTGGTCGCGGCGAAACTGGCGGTCGCTGATGAACAGGGCCTCGGCGATGGCCTGCGGATCCTGCCCCTCGACATAGCGCCGGTGCAGGATCAGGAAGGGCCGCCACTCCGGCGATTGCGCCTGGGGCTCACCCGGATCAGGGCGCAGTTGGTCGATTTCTGCGAAGACCAGATTCTGGATCTGCTCGGCCCGGTGGGAGGTCGCCTGGGAGGCAACCGGGAAGGCGACCGCCAGCGGGTGCGTCTCGATGGCAGTCCGGTCGTACAGCCTGGCGACGAGGTCTTTGAAGAGGTTCGAGAATTCTTGGATATTCATATTTCTGAATGGCCGTTCTGTGTCCATAGGATGGCCGTTAACTGATTGAGAACTGCTCACCGGGTCATTATAATTTATATACTGTTATTGTCTGCTCCCCCGGTGTCTTCTGATTCTAGTCCAAGGAGGTGTAGAGGTAAAAGAAAATCCCAATGTCCTTCCCCCTTTCAAACACCTTTCTAACAAGGAGAAAAGAGAATGTCTCACAAGAAATTCAGTTGGATGACGCTTAGCTTCGTGCTGGTCCTGGTCCTGGCTCTGACCGCCTGCGGTGGTGGAGTCGCGGAAACCGAGGACGTCGAGCCCGCCGATGTCACCGAGGCCACCGAGGCCCCGGAAGCGACCGAAGCTCCGCTGGCCGAAGGTGACCAGGTGGAGGTCTTCTCGTGGTGGACAGGCGGCGGCGAGGCTGCCGGCCTGGAAGCCATGATCGAGGTCTTCGCGGTCGAGTACCCGGACATTGAATTCGTCAATGCCGCCGTAGCCGGTGGCGCCGGCACCAATGCCCGCGCCGTCCTGGCCACCCGCCTGCAGGCTGGCGATCCGCCCGACTCCTGGCAGGGCCATGCCGGTCAGGAACTGATCGGTACCTACGTGGCTGCCAACCAGCTCGAGCCCCTGAACTTCCTGTACGAACAGGAAGGCTGGCTTGAGGTCATGCCCGAGACCCTGATCCCGCTCATCTCGCAGGACGGCAACATCTACTCGGTCCCGGTCAACATCCATCGCGCCAATGTGCTCTGGTACAACCCGGCGATCCTGGAAGCGAATGGCATTGCCGTTCCGACGACCCTCGACGAATGGTTTGCCGCCATGGATGTGCTGCAGGGGACGGATGTGATCCCGCTGGCTCTGGGTGAGCAGTGGACCGTCATGCACCTGTACGAGACCGTCATGCTCGCTTCGCTTGGCCCCGATGCCTACAACGGCCTGTGGGATGGCACGACTGCCTGGGACAGCGCTGAAGTCTTGGCTGCCCTCGAGGATTTCGAGCGGATCCTGGCCTACACCAACGCTGATTCGTCTTCTCTGACCTGGCAAGATGCTGCCCAGCTGGTAGTCAACGGCGACGCGGCATTCAATGTGATGGGCGACTGGGCGGAAGGGTACTTCCGCGAACTCGGCATGGAACCCAATGTCGATTACGGCTGGGCGGCTGTCCCGGGTACCGGCGGCACCTTCCAGTTCCTGTCCGACTCCTTCGTCCTGCCGGTCAGTGCGCCGCATCGTGATGCCTCCATCGCCTGGCTGACCACCGCCGGCTCGCGCGCGGGACAGGAAGCCTTCAATCCGGTCAAGGGCTCGATCTGCGCCCGCACCGACTGCGATCCCGCCCTCTTCGGCGTCTATCTGCAGTCCGCCATGGATGACTGGGCCAGCAACATCGTCGTCGGCTCGCTGACTCACGGTGTGGTTGCCAACGACTCCTGGAAGGTCGAGATCGACAATGCGCTCGGCGTATTCCTGGCCGAGCGGAATATCGAGGGCTTCCAGGCTGCACTGACGGCAGCCTGCTCAAGCTCCGGTCCCTGCCCGTAAGTCTTCACGCTGTACGTCTGCGGGGGATACCTCCGGGTATCCCCCGCACTTTATCAAGCAATTATTGCCAGGTTTTGGATAAAATATGTGTGTCGAACCCTTTTGCATCTTGCTTTCCTGAGGAAACCCATGTCACGACTGAAGAATAAAGACACGATTACGTCCATTGCGCTCGTGGCGCCTTCAATCCTTGCGGTCGGCATCTTTGTCTATGGATTCATTGCCTGGTCGATGCGCGTGTCGTTCAGCGCCTGGAAGGGCCTGCTCCCCGACTATACCTGGGTGGGTTTGAAGAATTACATTGAACTCTTCTCCGATCCGCGTTTCTGGATCGATATTCGCAACACCATCACTTTTACATCTGTCTTCGTCATCGGGTCGATCCTGCTTGGCCTCTTTCTGGCGGTGCTGCTGGACCAGAACCTGCCGGGGGAGAATTTCTTCCGCAGCCTGTTCCTGTTCCCGATGGCCATCTCGTTCATCGTAACCGGCGTCGTCTGGCGCTGGCTGATGAACCCGGCGACCGGCACCCGGATCAGCGGGTTCAATCAGCTCTTCGATGCGATCGGTCTGGATTTTCTGATCAACACCTGGCATACCACCCCCCGTTGGGGCATCGCAGCCATTGCCCTGGCTGCCATATGGCAGATGTCGGGATTTACCATGGCGCTCTACCTGGGCGGCCTGCGCAGCGTTCCCGATGAATTGCGCGAAGCGGCTCGCGTCGATGGGGCGACTGAATTGCAGATCTACCGTCACATCGTTCTGCCGATGCTCAACCCGGTCACGTTGAGCGCCTTGATCATCCTGGGGCACATTTCCCTGAAAGTCTTCGACCTGATCATCGCGATTGCCGGGAAACAGCTTCCCCTCGATGTCCCGGCAATCTATATGTGGCAGGCTACCTTTGACGGTTATTTCTTCGGACGCGGAGCGGCGATCGCGATTCTGTTGTTGCTGGCGGTGTCCTTGCTCATCATTCCTTACATTATCTACAACATCAGAAACGAGGCCGACCTATGAGCAGCCTCACCCGGCGCCCCCGCTTCCACTTCCGCTTCCAGCCACGGTACCTGTTGTACATCCCGCTGCTCCTCATGTCAGTGTTCTACCTGATCCCCATGTACGTGGTGATCGTGACAGGCCTGAAGAGTTTCGACGAGATCAGTTTGCGGACAATGTGGACCCTGCCCTCGGGGATCAATTTCGATAACTTTGTCGTGGCCTACCAGAACCTGGCCCCGTCCCTGTGGAACAGCATCAACATGGTCGTCCCGGCGGCGATCATCTCGTCCTTCATCGGTTCGATCAACGGCTTCGTGTTGGCCCGTTGGAAATTTCGCGGCGCCGACATCATTTTTCCGATCCTGCTCTTCGGAATGTTCATCCCCTATCAAAGCATCCTGATCCCGCTGGTCGAGTTCATGCGCACGATCAACATGTACGGCGGCCTGCCGGGGTTGATCATGGCGCACGTCATTTACGGGATCCCCATCACCACCCTGACGTTCCGCAATTACTACGCCACCATCCCGAAGGAGATCATCGAGGCGGCCCGCATGGATGGAGCCGATCTGCTCAAGACTTACCGCCACATCATCCTTCCCGTCTCGATCCCAAGCTTTGTCGTCGTGCTGATCTGGCAGTTCACCTCGGCCTGGAATGATTTTCTGTTCGCGGTCGTATTGACCAAGCCCGAGTTCTGGCCGGTCACCGTGGCCCTCAACAACCTGGCTGGCAGCCAGATCATTGCCTGGAATGTCCAGATGGCCGGGGCGCTCCTGACGGCCCTGCCGACCCTGCTGGTATACATCTTCCTCGGTCGTTATTTCCTACGCGGTCTGATGGCGGGTGCGCTCAAAGGTTGAGCTTTGCGTTTCTTCCTCCCCCGATGTGGTCTCCTGCAGTGATTGCTGCAGGAGACCACTGCATTTCCTTGACTGTGGATCGGTTGCGGTCTGCCGTCCCTGTCTCTGGCGGGAGCGTTTATAATTGTGCGCATGCGTAAACTCTCCCACCTCACCCGCACCTCGCTCATGCTGGGGATGCTTTTTGCCCTGGACAAGGTTGTGGCCTTCTTCCGTTCGGTCATCATTGCGCGCCAGTTCAGCCTCTCGTCCGAACTGGACGCCTTCAACGTGGCGAACAATCTGCCCGACCTGCTCTTCGCACTCATCTCGGGCGGGGCGCTGGCGATGGCCTTCATCCCGCTTCTGTCGGAATACCTGACCAGCAGGGGCCGCCCGGCAACCTGGGACCTGTTCTCGCGGGTGGCCAACCTGGCCTTCACCGTCACGGCAGGCCTGGCAGTCTTCATCGCCGTCTTCGCCGACCAGATCGTACAGGCCGAGATCGGAATTGCGCCCGGGTATACCCCGGAGCAGCAGGGCCTGGTGGCCGAGTTGATGCGCCTGAACCTGATCGCCACCCTGATCTTCTCGATCAGCGGCCTGGTGATGGCCGGCTTGCAGGCCAACCAGCACTTCGTGATGCCTGCCATCGCGCCGCTGCTCTACAATATCGGGCAGATCTTCGGGGCGGTGATCCTCTCTCCGAGCGAGCCATATGCCATCGGCCCGCTGACGCTGCCGGCCTTTGGGCTGGGGGTTCATGGGCTGGTTTACGGTGTGATCCTGGGTGCTGCCCTGCACCTGGCGATCCAGATCCCGGCCCTGATCCGATATGGATTCCGCTGGACCCCGGCCCTGAACATCCGCCACACCGGCCTGCTCGAGGCCCTGAAGTTGATCGCTCCACGCCTGCTGACCATGTTCGGCATCCAGTTGATGTTCATCGCCCGCGATAACCTGGCCTCGCGCCTTGACCAGGTCGGGGCGGCCTCGGTCCTGACCTACGGCTGGATGATCATGCAGGTCCCGGAGACGCTGTTGGGAACCGCCATTGCCACTGCCCTCCTGCCGACCCTGGCCGAGTATGCTGCCCGCCAGGAATGGGCCACCTTCCGCGAAACGGTCGAAAAGGCCACCCGGGTCCTGGTGGCCTTGACCATCCCGGTGGCAGCGGTCATTGCCGCCGGGTTGCGGCCACTGACGGCGGTGGTCTTTGGCTTCGACGATGCCGGTACCGATCTCCTGACCTGGACGACGCGTGCCTATCTCATTGTCCTGGTCGGCTATTCGCTGCACGAGGTCATGGTCCGGGCCTTCTATGCCCGCAAGGAGCCACTCTTTCCTTTATGGGGTGTCCTGATCCGCCTGAGCATCTATCTGGTGATCGGGGTCCTGGCGGTGACCGTCCTGCGCGCCCAGGGGGCTCCCGTTATCGCCCTGGCAGAGATCGCCATCACGATCGAGGCACTGGTCCTGTTCTTCTGGCTCAACCGCAGGCTGCCGGAGCGGGTCACGGCCTGGGTCGCTCTCAGGCAAGGCTTGCTGGCGGCGGTCATCAGTGGGGCTCTGGCCTATGCCCTGGCGGTCTATCTGCCAGGGCCGGGGGTTGTGACTGCCCTGGTCGGGATGGTCGCCGGCGGCCTGGTTGCCCTGCCGTTCATCTGGAAGGAAATTCGATTGCTCTTCACCCTCTAAACGTGCGGTATAATAACCGCCATGTGTGCCATGAAAGATACCCAACCCACCACTGTAGGAAAACCGTCATCCAGCAAAGGCCGCGTCCGTCTGTTTGCCGTCCTGGGATTGATCCTGATCCTGGCGCTCGGCATCCTGGGCGGGTATGGCTCCGGTGTGATCCAGCGCCTGAATTATGAGAAGACGGTCATCGCCGGGCAGCTCGATGACCAGTACCGGCGCGGAGTCGAAGCACTGGAATCCGGATACTACGAACGCGCCCAGGAACATTTTAATTTCGTCTACGCGAACGAACCTGGCTATCCGGGTCTGCAGGAGAGCATGGTCGAACTGGCTCGCAGGATCAGCATCTCGCCCACCCCGACCTTGACGCTGACTCCGACCATCACCCCGACCCCCGACCTGCGCGAGGTCGAGGCGATTTTCAGCAGCGCCACGCAGGCCCTGAACGCCGGCGATTGGACGGGGGCCATCGCCTCCCTCGATTCTTTGCGCCGCAGGGACCCGGCTTACCGGGCGATAGAAATCGACGGCATGTACTACATCGCCTTGCGCAATCGCGGGGTTGCCAACATCCTGCCGCCGAGCTGCCAGGACACGAATCTGGAGGCCGGCATCTATGACCTGACCCTGGCGGAGCGTTTTGGTCCTCTGGATTCATACGCCGATGCGCTGCGCAGCAATGCCCGCCGTTACCTGAGCGCCGCCAGCTACTGGGAACTTGACTGGAACAGTGCTCAATTGCTGTTTGGTCAGGTTGCGGCGTCGGTCCCCAACATGATGGATCCAACCTGCCTGACAGCCCAGGAGCGCTATCGGATCGCTTCGCTGGAGTATGCCGAGCAGCTGAGCGCAGCCGGTCAGTATTGCGATTCCATCGCCTTTTATGACCAGGGCCTGCTGATCTCCAGCGCTCAGAATGAGCCGTATTTCGCAGTTCGCGAGCAGGTCTACATCCTTTGTTATGGGACTCCGGTTCCGCCAACACCCATCCCGACTGCGACTCTATCCGAGACACCCACTCCCTAGGTTATGCCTGTCTGGGTCCTGACCCTGGTCTACTGGCTGCACCTGCTGGCGACCGTAGTGTGGATCGGCAGCCTGGTCGCCCTGGCCCTGCTGGTCCTGCCGGCCGCCCGTCGGACCCTGGACTTGCCGGCCCGGGCGGCCCTGCTGGAGGGGATCCAGCGCCCCCTGGAGTCGCTGGGCTGGTTCTGCCTGGCGATCCTGCTGGCGACCGGCATGTTCCAGATGAGCGCCAGTCAGAATTACACGGGCCTGATCTCGACCGCCAATCGCTGGTCGACGGCCATTCTCATCAAGCATCTCTTGTTCCTGACCATGGTGGTGATCAGCGGTGTGCAGGCCTGGGCTGTGCTGCCTGCCCTGCGGCGCGCGGTGCTGCGCTACAGGCGCAGTGGAGAGGCGGGGCAGTTGGCAGACCTGCAACGGCGTGAGGCCGGTCTGATGCACCTCAACCTGATCCTGGCGTTGTTGCTCCTGCTGGCCACGGCCCTGGCGCGGGTCTCATAGTCCTGTTTTTCGTTGCACAAAGACGGCCTTCCGGCCGTTTTTTCACCTGCTCACGACCCCGCTCAGGTCGTAGGGCATTGCCCCCCCGATTCGCACCGGAACGATTTGTCCGACCTTGGCCCGGCCTTCGATCAGCACCAGGCCGTCGATCTCGGGGGCGTCCCGGTAAGAACGTCCCAGCGACAGGTTTTTATCGATCCCCTCGACGAGCACGTCGAGCGTCTGCCCGACGAAGGACTGGTTGATCTGCAGCGAGATGGATTGCTGGAGCAGCATCAATCGCTGGTAACGCTCGTCCTTGACCTCCGCCGGGACCGGGTCTCCGAGGGCGGCCGAGACGGTACCGGGCTCGTAGGAGAATTGGAAGGTACCGACCCGGTCGAAGCGCGTCTCGGCGACGAAGTCCAGCAGGGTCTGGAATTCCGCCTCCGTCTCGCCGGGGTAGCCGACGATGAATGTGGTACGGATCGCCAGACGTGGGAGGACGGCCCGCATCCTGGCGATCGTATTGCGCACCCATTCCATGTTGGCCGGGCGGCGCATGCGCGTCAGGGTCTCGGGGTGGGCGTGCTGGAGGGGAATGTCGAGGTAGGGCAGGACCTGTGGGCTGGAGGCCATCAAATCGATCAGCCGGTCGGTCACGCAGCCGGGGTAGGCGTACATGATCCGGATCCAGTCCAGGTCGGGGACGGCACGGTTCAGGTTCTCGAGCAGAACAGCCAGGCCATCTTTCATCCCCAGGTCGTGGCCGTAGTCAGTGGTATCCTGGGCGATCAGGACCAGCTCGCGCAGCCCCTGCTCGCGCAGGCGGCGGGCCTCATCGAGCAGCACGTCCAGCGGGCGGCTGACAGCGGTCCCCTTGATCAGAGGAATGGCGCAGAAAGCGCATGGGCGGCGACAGCCGTCAGCGATCTTTAGATAAGCGCTCGTCCCGGCCACGCTGGCTCGCAGGATGCCGGCATCCGGGTCGGGGCCAACGGTGACGGCCTCCTCCGGCAGGTGGTAGAACGGTTCGGGGTGGGGCCTGTTGCGGACAGCCTGCACGACCTCGACGATGTCCATCCAGCGGCGGGTCCCGAGAATCCCGTCCAGGCCGGGAACCTGCCGGGCGACCTCCGCCCCATACCGCTGGGTCAGGCAGCCGGCGGCGATCAGCACCTGCCCGGGTCGCTTGGCCTCGGCCAGACTCTGTAGAACCTGGGTGGACTCATCACGAGCCGGGCCGATGAAGCCGCAGGTGTTGACAATCAGCACGTCGGCACGCGCAGGAGAGTTCACGGTGCGGTAGCCGGCTCTCTCGAGCAATTGGGCCATCGAGTCGGAGTCGACACTGTTCTTGGCGCAACCCAGGGAGGTCACATGGAAGGTCAGTCGATTCATACCGCTAAATTCTCTTTCGCCAGGGACGAATGGGAAATGGCAGTTCCGATCCTGCCTGGCCGCTTACTTAAGGCGGGGGGGTGGGGGAGATGCGCGGGGTCGCGCTCGGGCGCGGCGTCCGGGTGGGGGTGGGGGTGATCGTCGGGGTTGGGACCGGCGTAGAGGTCGGTTCGAGGATCCCGCTGATGGTGTAGATCCGGTCGACCGCCTGACCGAAGGCTCCCAGCGGGCCCAGGTCGTTGCCCTGGTAGGTGATCCTCAGGGCGGCCGCGTTGCCGGTGACGATCTCGATCAACTGGCCCCCGGCGAATTCGTAGACGGCGCCGGCGGTGGTCCGCCCCTCGAAGGCCACGTCCCCATCTACGACAACCCGCATCCAGGTCCGTTCGGTTGCGAATACCGCGATCTGGATGCTGCCCTCGACAGCCGCCGGGAAGATCTCTTCGGGAGCCTCGGCGACCTCCTGGACGGCAGCGGTGGCGGTGACCGGGGCCTCGATCGGGAGGGCCTCCCCGGCTGTTTGCGGGGTCGGGGTGGTGCTCAAGACATCCGAGATCGGAGGCGGTTGCGAGGTCGGTTCAGCCGGTTGGGCGAATACTGAAGATATCCCCCAGATGATAAAAGCGATGAGAATTCCTGCCACCAGGAGGAAGACGATCAAATCGGCCGACAGGGAACGCCGGATGGCAGGTGGCAGGATTGAGCGGCGTTTCTTGCGGGACGGCGAGGTCTTCCCTTGCTCACTGGATTGGCGTTCCAGGCGCTGCAGTTGCAGGCCGTCGGCAAAGCGCAGCAGGATGACATCCGTGTCCAGGTCCAGGAATCCAGCGTAGTTGTAGAGCATCCCGCGCGTTTGCACCGGCGAGGGCAGGCCGTCGAAGTCCCCGGCCTCGATGGCTTCGAGATGCTGCCGGCGAACGTGGGTATGGCGTTCGATTTCGTCCAGGTTCAGGCTGAGCAATTCCCGCCGCTGGCGAAGCTCTACTCCTATGGCCGTGTAGATGTCTGCTGAAATCTGAGCCGGGGGCGGCGGGGGAGGCCCGCTCTGCTCCAGGACGGGCTCCTCAACGGGAGCAGAATCGTCTGTGGAGGGACCGGGTTCCAGCTCGATTGGGGGGCTTGTCGGAATGCTGAGGATGTCTGTCTCGACCATGGTTGGCTGGATAGCCTCCGGCTGGGCCTCGACGGCCAACGGACCGGGAGGTATCTTCGTTTCGGGAGGTGGCTCGCCATGGGTTGGTGGGGTTCTTTCAACGGTTTTCCGCCTCTGGCTGACGGGGGGGGCTTTGGCGGAGGTGGCTCTGGCCCTGGCTGGCTCCGGCGTGCCGGTCGCGACCGTTTTTTTGTGGACCGCTGGTTGGGTGGGTTTGGAAGCGGCTTTGCCTGCCTTGCTTGCGGTGGTCGCCGCGGCGGTTTTCGCTGTGGCGGCGGCCGGTGTCTTCTTCGTTTCAGCCCTGGTCTTGGTCGCGGCCTTGGTTTGGGAAGGGATCGTGGTCGCCTTTTTACCGGCGGTCGGCTTCGCGGCAGTCTTTGCCCTGGATGTGCTCGCAGGGGTGGTCTGGCTGGCCTTCTTTGCCCCGGGCTTGACTTTGGAAGGGGCCCTGGACGCAGCCGGCCTGCTGGACGCCGGCGTCTTCTTCGATTCAGCGCTGGAGGCGGCCTTGGTCCCGGAGGTCGCGGCGGTCTTCTTGCCGGCAGCCTTTGCCCTGGGCGCAGCCGGCCTGCTGGATGCCGGCGTCTTCTTCGATTCAGCGCTGGAGGCAGCCTTGGTCCTGGAGGTCGTGGCGGTCTTCTTGCCGGCAGCTTTTGTGGCCGGCGCGGAGGTGGTTCCCCTGGTTCGGGTGGGGGACGTTCCAGTGGCTGACTTCTTTTCACTTTCCCGGCCGACGGGAGTTGGCCCCGCCGTGGGCGGAGGCTCGCTAATTGGTTCCTGCCAGACTATTTCCGGGAGGTTCGATTGTGGTTCCGATTCGGGTCCAGATTCGGCGGCGATCAGGGAGTACCAGGATTCGAGCCCTGGCGGCGCGTCGACCGGGATAGGGCTTTTGGATTGCGGAGCTGCCTGTTCGTCTGTGACTTCAGGCTCGCCTGCCGCTGTCGAGCCGGGCTCGAGAACCTCTTGTTGTGGGGTCTCATCCGGTGCAGTAGACAGGCTGCTGTCAGGCTCCTCGTCTGCGGCAGGCGTCTCGGACTCACCCCCGGTCAGGGTGGAGAATTCGTCGAGCGAATATCCAAGGAATTCGGCATACAGGCGCAGGAAGCCACGCGCCTGCGCCGTCGAAGGGAGGATCTCGAAATCGTCTGCTTCCAGGGCCTCGATATAGTGAGGGCGGATGCGGGTGACCCGAACAACATCTGCGATCGCGATGTTGCGGGCCTCACGGGTTCGCTTGAGAATGGATCCGATTGTCTCTGTCATGATATCGATTAAAGAAACATCACCGGTCTGTTTATTATAACCGGTGATGTTCGTTCGCGGATTGTGTCGTTTTCCGGTTCAGGCGGTTTCGTCGTCTGCGGCAGAAGCCTCGTCTGCCAGTTCTTCGACGGGAGCATCCTCGACCGATTCCGGTCCCGGTTCTTCGGTGTCTGGGCCGGGTTCAGGCTCAGCAGCCGCTTCGGTGTCTTCGGGGCTTGCGGCCACGACGGCTTCTACGGCGGCGGCGTTCTCGACCGCCCTGGTCTCCTCGGCCTGCTCTTCGGGTTCGATCGGCAGGGTCGGTTCCGCTTCGCCCTCACGGAAGACGATCACCTTGATCTCGGGGATCAGGTCCATGGTGAGGCGGATGCTGATGGTGTGCTCACCCAGGGTGCGCAGTGGCTGCATGTCGATCTGCTGGCGCTTGATGTCAACCGGCAGTTTCTCCAGAATCGCTTCGACGACATCCTGGCTGGTGATCGAGCCGTACAATTTTCCTGTCTCGCCAGCCCTGGCTGCGAAGGACAACTTCAAGCTGGAGAGTTGTTCGGCAACCGCGCCCATCTCTTCGTTGAGGACGGCACGCTGTTCGGATGCCCTGGAACGGATGCGGTCGACCTGCTTGATGGCCCCAGGTGTGGCCAGTACAGCCAGACCCTGGGGGATTAAATAATTGCGGCCGTATCCATCGGCCACCCGTTTGACGTCACCTGCTCGTCCGAGTTTGTAGACGTCTTTGATCAACAGTACTTTCATGTCTCAAGCCCTTTCTTGCTCAGAATGAGGAGCGAAGGGTACAACGCTCCGGCGCGACATTTTACCAGAGGCTGGCGTGGTTGGGAAGGTCGAATTTGGCAGTCCACCTCGTTATGCAGTGCGCAACAGCGCGCCTGGTTTTGCGGATGCCAGGATCCCCTCCCCATACGGGTCAATGGCGCGAAATTTTAAGATTGGTGTATAATGGTTGCAGCATGACAAAGCGTGCCAAGCTCCTGGTCGTTGAAGGAAAGCATTCTGATTATCCAGCCTTTGTTCCCGCCTTGCGCCGTAAGGGTTTCGATGTTGAAGCGGTGTCGAGGGGAAACGAGGCTTTAAAGTTGCTGGCGGGCAGGAATTCGTTCCAGGCGGCGGTGGTGAATGCCGCTTCCCTGCGCTCCTCGGGCAAACGCATCTGTCAGGCGTTGCACGCGGCGGCCGAAAACCTGCCGGTCCTGCTGGTGCTCGACCAGGAGTGCGAAGTCGAAAAGGCCGCGGCCGACGTCGTCTTGATCCTGCCCTTCACCGCCCAGAAGCTTGTCAACCGCATCCGGCACGTTCTGCCCGGCGAGGGTGGTCAAAGCCTGCACGTCGGCCCAATCCGCCTCGACCTGGAGACGCGCGTCGTGCGTGTCCTGGGGCGCAAGACGCGCCTGACCCCGCGGCTGGTCCGCCTGCTGCGCAGCCTGATGGAAAACCACGGTGCCGTGGTCGAGCGCAGGGCGCTCTTCTCGCAGGTCTGGGAGACCGATTACACCGATGATACACGCACCCTCGATGTGCATGTTTCCTGGCTACGGGAGGCGATCGAACCCAACCCGAAAAAGCCAAAATTTTTGAAGACGGTCAGGGGGGTGGGATATCGCCTGGATATCTAGCCTGGAAAGCCAGGGGCGGCCTTGCGGCCGCCCTTAGCTTGTCTGGAGCAGTTCTCCGTCGACGGTCACCGCCCGGATACAGATCCGGCGCGGCTCGACCGGCAGCGATAGCCACAGGGGAATGTCCCCCGAACGGGTGGGACGTTGGGCCTGGGCCGCACTGCGGAACGTCTCCCCATCCCAGGCGGGATCCACCTCCCAGTACTCCAGCGACGGAGGATCTTTCAATCGGATGATTCTTCCTTTACGCTCAAACTCCAGGCTGGAAGCCTGCTGTGGGCCGGCCGGCCTCGCCTCGTCCAGGATGGCGAAAGGTCCCCGAACGGCTTTGACCAGTCGCCCGCAGGTGGTCTGGATGGCGCGTGGTACGACGTCACAGGCCAGAAAGCGGCGCCCGTAACGGGCGGCGACCAGCGGCAGGGTCCCTGAGCCGCAGAAGAAATCGGCCACCAGATCGCCCGGGTTGGACGAGGCCAGCACGATCCGGGTCAGCAGGGCCTCCGGCTTCTGGGTCGGGTAACCGGTCCGTTCGTGGTGCAGGCGGGCGATGACCGGGAAGTACCACCAGTCTTCCGGGACCTTACCGCGTTCCAGGTCGGGGATCTTTCCGAAGCCGGCCTTGAGCGAGGTTGCGAAAGTCTTGACCGTGTTGGGGTTGTACGGTTCGCGAACCGCATCCGCGTTGAAGGTGTAAGCGTCTCCCTTGGTGTAGACCAGGAGGGTATCGTGCTTGCGGTTGAAAGCCCGCCGGATGGGCGACGGACCGTGATAGGCCCAGATGATCTCGTTCAGCAGGCGCTCGCGGCCGAAGAGTTCGTCGAGCAAGAGCCGGGCGTAGGCATCGACATGCCAGTCGAGGTGCAGGTACAGGGTTCCGTGAGGGGCGAGCAGGCGGGCCATCAGCGCCAGGCGCGGGTAGAGGAAATCCAGGTAGGCATCAATATCCTTCCAATGGTCGGCATACCCTTCGGCCAGCTGCCATTCATGGGGGCGGCGGGAGTCTTCGCCGCGGCCGATGCGTGCCCGGTAGCGCTTGTTGGTGAAGAAGGGCGGATCGGCATAGATCAGGTCCAGCCGGCCCTCGTGGTCCGGCAGCAGGGCGGCCATGACACTGAGATTATCGCCCCGGATGAGATGATTTTCGGGGTTGGCATCGGGGTAACCCTGCCCGGATGGGTAAATGATCGCCGTGCGGCTCAAGTCGGCGGTTTGCGGGTCGGGAAGCGATTTCGAGGGCCAGGTCAGGGTTGGCATGGGTTAGTCAATGTAGATCGAGGTCCCGAAGCCCTTGCGGTCAAGCGTTTGCCTGTCGATGTCATCGAAGGGGGCCGCCGGCAGGGTCCAGCGGAAGAGCCATTTGGCCTCTGCCGTGCGCATATTGATGCAGCCGTGGCTCATCGGGACGCCGAAGTTGTCGTGCCAGTAGGTGCCGTGGAAGGCGTGGCCGCGGTCGGTGAAGAAGCCCACCCACGGGACACCGGGCAGGACGTAATCGTCGATCTCGGCGGCCAGGTCGGCGTCGCCCATGTGCTTGGAGGGCATCTTGACCTGGACATTGAAGCGCCCTCGCGGCGTGCTGGTCGGTTCGCCGGTCGGGCCGTTCAGCCCGGCCCGGCCCGAGGAGACATTGGTCTCGAAGACCGGGGTGTCGTATTCGAAGCAGGTCAGGGTCTGGGTGGCGAGTGAGACCTCAATGCGCTTGTGCTCATGGGGAACATCCGGGCTGATCGGGTTCAATTCGGCCTCGGGAATGATGCGCACGTGCGCAGCCGGGACGTAGTAGATGGCTTCGTCCAGTTCATCGAGAATGCGATACCAGGGGCCGCCATCCGGGCCGGTGTCGATCCCCGTTACCCAATGGACGGTTTCATAATAAAGGCGGTAGGTCGTCTGCCAGCCGTTGTAGGCGGTGCGGTAGGCCTGTGAATAGGGGACAGTGATCTCGCCCAGCAACCCGGTCTCGGGAACCGTGCTCAAGGGCTGGTTGTAGATCACCTTTACCTGCTGCATGTGCTCGCGGTGCATGTAGCCGCCCCAGACCCGGTACCAGACCGGGTTGTAGCCGGGGGTCTCGGCAACGACGGTTTCGTAGACGTGGAGGATGCTGTCGCGTGGCCAGGTGGCGACAATGCGGTACTCGTCGTTGGGCTGGACGTGGACAGAGACCCCATCGTTGGCTACCCGGATGAGCTCGCCGTCTTCGAAGCGCGAGTCGTCGTCGAACGGGGCGAGGGCCAGGCTGCCGAGGGCCAGTCCGCCCAGCTTGAGGAAATCACGGCGGGAGAGGGAACGTTTCATAGGGTTGAATTTTACCTGAAATTGTCCGAAAACAAAAGCACCTCCTGAGAATGAGGCAGGAGATGCTTCGTCTCTCGATTGTGTGCCAGTTCAGGATTCGACCGGGATCGGGAGCATGTCCTTGAGCAGTTCCTCCAGGGCCATGGTGTGGGTGCAGACACTGCGAGTCTGGAAGAAGTCGCAATCGCAACTCCACTGGCCATTGTCGAAACTGACCCGGTGAGCGTTGTTTTCCCCATCGATGTTGACGGTAAATGTTTCAAAGTGGAAGCGGTGTCGTTCCGTGGCATAACGCTTGGCTTTCTCGATCTTGCCGATCATTCCATAATCCATGCGTTTTCCTCCTCAAGGAAAAATGAGAGGCACGCGAAAAGGCGCGTGCCTCTCAAGAAACCGGTTGTGGGATTGCGTCCAAGACTCGCATAGGCGGAATACCTGACCTCAGTATATAGGAATTCGCCCCGCGAGTCAACCAGCGGACCGTGAATCTACTGAAATTCTAATGGAATTGTATGGTAGCCGTCGGGAAAGCGTAGGGCAGCGGTCGGCCGGAACCCCGCCCAGGGCCGTTCCGTCAGCGTGCCGAAAGCCCGGAAGCCCCTGGGCTTTCGGCACGGGGCAGCTTACGTTCCCCAGTCGCGCAGGTAAAGAAAGTCGTAGCCGACCGTGCGGTTGCTGAGCTTGGCGATCGGCGGCAGGACCCGCTTAAAGTGGTTGCGCCGGACGCGCGCGACGACCCTATCGACAAAGTCTGCGGCGAAGCCTGCCTCGACGCATTCCAGTGGGCTGTAGCGCTGGTCGACCAGCAGGAAGAGCAGCTTGTCGACCTCATCGTAGGTGAAGCCCAGTTCGCCCTCATCGCTCTGTCCAGCCCACAGGTCGGCGGACGGAGGTTTGGCGATGATCGCTTCGGGGACCCCGATCGCCCGGGCCAGTTGCCGGACCTGGGTCTTGTAGAGGTCGCCGATCGGATTGAGGGCGCAGGCCGAGTCGCCGTACAGGGTCGAGTAGCCAAGCAGGATCTCGGTTTTGTTACTGGTTCCGACCACCAGGCCGCCGAAGGCCTCTGATTGGTCGTAGGCCACGATCATGCGCCCGCGGGCCATGAGGTTGCCCTTGCGGATCGAGGACATCTCTGGCTCACGGGCGATCAGTGGATCGACCATCTCGGTGATCGCGATGGTCAGTGACCGGATCCTGGTCTGATCGATGACCATCTGGGCATGTTCGAGAGAGTCGGCTGAGGAGGTCCTGTAAGGCAGGCGCAGGGCCAGGATGTTGTCCGGACCGAGGGCTTCGGCTGCCAGCATGCACGCGACGGTCGAGTCGAGCCCGCCCGACAGGTTGACCACCGCCCTCGTGAACCCGGCCCGGGTGATCTCGGTCTTGATAAACCCGGTCAGGATCGTGACAACGAGGTCGGTGTTGATCGCAAGGTCACGCATGGGCCAGGATCCTTTCCAGTTCGCGCTGGACCAGTTCGGGGCGTTCGTCACGCAGCAGCGGAAGGCGGGCGCGCGTGCGGTGAAGTTGATTGAGGTCGAGCGGCGTGACGGTCAGGGACTCTTCGAAGTAGGGCGCCTGGACGAGCAGGTCCCCGTTGGGGTCGAAGATCGTCGAGCCGCCCCAGTAGTTGAGCCCATCCTCGAAGCCGGTCCGGTTGGCGTGGGCGACGAAGGTGGTGAACAGGCCGGCATAGGCCCGGTTGGTGTGCTCGACCCAGGCCGAGGAGGCCAGTTTCGGTTCGGCGCTGATGCCGCGCCCGGGCGAGGCCGATGAGAAGAGCAGCAGGTCGGCGCCGTCCATCCACAGCAGGTAGGGCGGGGAGGCGTGCCAGAAGTCCTCGCAGATCAGCATCCCGGCCCGTCCGAAGCGGGTATCGAAGGCTCGCACCGCCTCGCCGGGGGCGAAGAAGCGGCCCTCGTCAAACAGTCCGTAGGTTGGCAGATATACCTTGCGATGAACGTGGATGACCTTTCCCTGAGAGAGGTAGGCACTGGCGATGTAGAAGCGGTTGCGCACGTCCTCCTCGACAAAGCCGACCACCAGGTCGAGGTCGCGGCTGGCCTCAAGCAGCGGCGCGAAGAGCGGGTCGCCGGGACGTGGCCGGCAGGCGACCGCCGGGACCAGGTCCTGGAGCACGTAACCGGTAAGCGAGAGCTCAGGAAAGAGCAGCAGGTCAGCACCGGCCTTACGGGCCTGTTTGACCAGGTCGAGGTGTTTCTCCAGGTTGGCCTGGACATCCCCGAGGCGGGTGTGGATCTGGGCCAGGGCGAGGTGGATGGGCATGGCTCAACTATACCATGTGGGCGGGGTTTCGGGAACGCACCGACCCCGGGTGGGCCGGGGTCGGATGGTTTCACTGCATTGCTTTAGCTGCCCTCGGCCTTGCCAAAGAGCTGCTGCTTGTCGAACCAGGGTTTGAGGATCAGGTAAGCGCCCAAGATGAGGAGCAGCAGCGCCCCGCCGATGTCGTTGATGCCAGCCCACTCCAGGATGCCGTTCAGCAGGGCGGCGATGCCCAGGAAGGTGGTGAAGCCGCTCATCTTGACTCTCAGGAAGTAGCGGGCGGCGTTCAGGCCCAGCAAGATCAGCCCCAGGCCAATCGACCAGGCACCGTGGGGGATGATCTCATCGGGTACCAGGGCGAATCCTCCTATTAATATGAAAAAAGAGCCCCAGGCGATCAGTTCCAGGCGTTTGTTGAGGACTCTGTTTTCATTGGTTCTTCCTGTTTTGGGGTGGACTTCAGGTGTTTCCATTCGTATTCTCTCCTTATGATTTCTGTAGCCAGAATGCAATGGCCGCCCAAAAGATGCTGCCAGGACATCCCACCTGTCCTGGCAGTCCTGGCGGAGAGGGTGGGATTCGAACCCACGGTGGGGCAAGCCCCACAACGGTTTTCGAGACCGTCCCATTCAACCACTCTGGCACCTCTCCAGGGTGCGCGTCAGCGGGCGCTATTATATCTTAAATTCAGGGTTTTTCACGCTTCCGATCGATCATCGATCAGGTTGCCGCTCAGACCTACAGGTCGATGGTGGTGTGCAAGTCGGGATAGACGACCCGCTTGATACCGACCTCTTCCAGTTTTTCGCGCAGGGCAGTGGCAGCATCCTCTTCGCCGTGGACCAGCAGGATGCCTTTGGCCTTACCGACCGCCTGGGCGTACCGGACCAGCAGGTCCTGGCCGGCATGGGCCGAGAGCCCGCCGATGGTGGCGATATCGGCCTTGCGGTGGTAGGTCTCGCCGAAGATGCGTACCTCGACCTGCCGCTCGGCCAGCCGGCGGCCGAGCGTATTGGGAGCCTGCCAGGATATGATCAGGATGGTGTTGTTCGGCTGGTCGATGTTGTTTTTGAGGTGGTGCAGGATCCTTCCGGCTTCTGCCATTCCCGAGGCCGAGATGATCACCATCGGGTCCTTGCGTTCGTTGAGAGCCTTGGATTCATCCACCGACGTGACGTAGGTCAGGCCGGGAAAATTCAGTGCCGGGTGCTTCTCCTCGCGAATGAACTCCAGCGTCTCGGCGTCGTAGCATTCCGGGTGCTTGAGGAAGATCTGCGAGGCGCGCACGGCCAGCGGGCTGTCGACGAAGACCGGGATCGCAGGCAGCAGGCCGTCGCGGATCAGCATGTTGAGCGTGTAGACCAGGTCCTGGGTCCGGCCGACGGCGAAGGCCGGGACGATGACCTTGCCGCCGCGCTGCACCGTCCGTTTGACCACGGCAGCGAACTCGCGGTGGGCCAGCTCCGGGTCGCGGTGGGGCCTGTCACCGTAGGTGCATTCCATCAGGAGGTAGTCGACGTCATCGGGCAGGATCGGGTCACGGATGATCGGCATGCCGGGACGCCCGATGTCGCCCGAGAACCACAGTCGGGTCGTGCGGCCGTTCTCGCGGATCATGAGCCGGATCGCCGCCGACCCGAGGATGTGTCCGGCATCGATGAACTCGGCGGTCACGCCCGGGCCGGCTTCGAAGAGCTGGTTGTAGGGAATGGGACGCAGGAACTCGGCCACCCGGGCAGCATCCTCCTGAGTGTAGAGCGGCTCGATCGGCGGCTCGCCGCGCTTCTTGCGGCGCTTGTTGACATATTGGACGTCTGCTTCCTGGATGTGACCCGAGTCGAGCAGCATGATCTCGGTCAGGCTGGCGGTCGCGGCGGTGGCGTAGATCGGCCCGCTGTAGCCGTGTTTGACGAGGTGCGGCAGGTTGCCGCTGTGGTCGATGTGGGCATGGGAGAGCAGGACGGCGTCGATCGAGGTCGGGTCGAAGCGGAAGGTCCGGTTGCGCTCGTAGGTCTCCGCCCGGCGGCCCTGGAAGAGGCCGCAATCAAGCAGGATCCGGGCGCCGTTGGCTTCGATCAGGTGTTGTGAACCGGTGACAGTGCGGGCGGCACCATTGAAGTGAATGCGCATCGGGTCTCCTTTTTCGGGACGGTGGTGTCTCCGGATTCTTGTTCACGGTTGGAGGGTTGTGAGGATCTGGTTCCCGAATTTTTCCAGCCGCCAGGGGGAATTGGGCATGGCGGTAGCCAGTTCAGTGAGTGTGCGGGGATTGGATTCTGCGATGGCGAGCAGGAAGGGCTTGGGCAGGATGATGTCCGAATCGACCCCCATCTCGCGACCCAGGCGCTTGCGCCACTCGCTGAGGGAATCCAGCCGGTCGATGTAGGCCTGGCTGGGGCGCGGATGGCGGGTTTTGCTGACCGGGCGGGCCTTCCGGCCGCGCTCGATGGCCTCGAGCAGCGAACGGCCATATAATTGGATCTGACGCGGGGTCAGCCCAAGGGCGTCCAGCCCGTGCATTGTCCCGGGCGTGGATTTTGCCAGCTGGATGAGCCATTTCTCGCTGATGACTTTGAACACCGGGCGGTCCATGCGTTCAGCCAGGGACTCGCGCCAGTTCCACAGTTCCTGCAGGATGGCCAGTTGGCGCTCGTCCAGCCGGTTGGCCTGACCGACGCGCTGCCAGACCGGGTGATCATTTTTACCGTTGCCGTTGCCCTGGGACAGGCGGGCAAACTCTTCACTGGCCAGTGGCCACAGGTCGCGTTCGACCAGTTCGGTGTACAGGCTGTCGCGCAGGTCGAGCAGGTAGTGGGTGTCGAGGCGGGCGTAGTTCAACTGGTCGGCGGGCAGCGGGCGGCGTCCCCAATCGGCCTTCTGGAAACGCTTGTCGACCTTGAGATCGAATTTCTCGGCCAGCATGCCGTCCAGCCCGACCCTGGTGTAGCCCAGGATGCGGGCAGCCTGCATGGTGTCGAAGATGTTGACGATCGCGTAATCGAAATCACGCCGCATTCCGATCAGATCGTACTCGACGGCGTGGAAGACTTTCTCGATCCGGGGGTCAGAAAAAATGGCCTTCAGGGAGGCCAGATCGGGGATTGCCAGGGGGTCGAGCAAAAAATCCTGCCGGGGAGTGGAGAATTGGATCAGGCAGACTCGCTCACGGTAAGCGTGCAGGCTGTTGGACTCGGTATCCACGGCCAGGCGGGGCTGCCGGGCGAGTTGGGCGGTCAATGCGTCGAGAGAGGCAGGCGTATCGACCCAGATGGGGGGCGGTAATGTTGCGGATGACACAGGTGCATTATACCCCACCCATTTGCATTTCCCGGGTCGGCGGGAGTGGCGCACCAGTCGTGGGGGAAATTGTCAGCGGATCTTTTCCATCACCAGAGCGTTCTCCCCGTCCTTGTAGTACTGCCCCCAGGTGTCGACCGCGCAGTACCCGGCGCCCTTGTACATACGGATGGCCGCTTCGTTCGAGATGCGCACGCACAGGCGGATGCACGCTTGGGTCAGGCGGGCCTCGCAGGCCTCCAGCAGCTGGCGGCCGTAGCCGTGGCCCTGGTATTCCGGCAGGACCGCGATGGTGGCGATCCAGTCCGTGTTCTGGGCGGGGCGCGGGTCGCCGGCGATGAAGGCGATCATCTGCCCGCCCGCGACTCCCTTCAGGCGGATCACCTCTGTCATCGATAGGACGGCGATCAGGTCGAGCAGTGGCCAGGCGTCCTTGGGGAAGCAGATCTTTTCAATCTTCCGCAGGCTGTTCAGGTCGAGCAGGGTGGCGGGAAGGATATCCATGCTGGGATCGGGAGTGGGCAAGCGAAGGCCTCCCGCAAGCGCGGGAGGCCATATTGTAATTGGTTTTACCCGTTCAGACTACTTTTCCTTGCCCTTGATGAAATTCTCGAGCATGCTGGTGAATTCCATCGGGAAGATGAACTTTGTCGAGGCGCCGGCGCCCAGGTTCTTGAGCGTTTCGAAGTACTGCAGGGTCATGGTCTTCTGGTCGACCACCTTGGCGGCGCTGTAGATCTTCTCCAGGGCCAGGGAATATCCCTCGGCCTCCAGGATGGCGGCCTGTTTCTGGCCCTCCGCCTTCAGGATGGAGGCCTGTTTCTCGCCTTCGGCCACGTTGATGGCGGCCTCGCGGGTACCGGTCGATTCAGTCACCACGGCGCGGCGGATACGCTCGGCCGACATCTGGCGGTTCATCGACTCCTGGATCTCGCGCGGCGGGATGATCTCGCGGATTTCCACGTTGGTCACCTTGACACCCCAGCGCTCGGTAACCTCGTCAAGACGAGTGCGCAGCATGGTGTTGATATGCTCGCGCTCGGAGAGCGCATCGTCCAGTGGAATACCGCCGATGACGGCGCGCAGGGTGGTGGTGGCCATGCCCTGGGCGGCGACCTCGAAGTTGCCGACTGCCAGGACCGATTCGGTCGGGTCGAGGACCTTGTAGTACCAGATGAAGTCGACCGAGATGCCGGCATTGTCCTTGGTGATGGCGGTCTGGTGCGGGATCTCGCGCACCTGTTCGCGCAGGTCCACCTTCACAGCCCGGTCGATGACCGGGATGAGCAGGATCAGGCCAGGTCCGCGTGTCCCGACGCAGCGGCCCAGGCGGAAGACCACCAGGCGCTGATACTCGGGCACGATGCGAATGGCGCTCGCCAGGATGGAGATGATGATCAGTACGCCCACGGCGATGAAACACAACGTTGTAACCAAACCAGTTGTTCCCATATTTCCTCCTAAGGATGTGATGGATGCATGATTATGCCGACGGTTTGTCGGATTCGACGGTCAGGACGAAGCCCTCGCGATTGACGACGCGTACAGCCGAACCGGCTGCGATCGGTTTCGCGCTGCGAGCGCTCCATAGCTCTCCGGCCACCTGCGCGGAGCCTTCTTCGTGGATGCGGGTCTTGGCCTCCCCGACCTGGCCGATCAGGGCTCCAAGGTCGTGGGAAGGGCGGGCCTGCATGGCCTTGACGGCCTTCAAGATGACAAACCACAGGAAAGCGGCGGCGGTCGCCGAGACGATCAGGGCCAGCAGCGGGTTGACCCCTGGCACCCACCAGCGTCCTTCGAGGTCCGGGTAGAGATAGATCGAGCCGAGGATCAGGATCAGGATGGTCAGGCCAAGGGCCCACTCCCGTTTGGGCTTGCGGATGGCATACAGGAAGGGGACCAGGCTGCCTGCCAGCACGAACAGCGCCCACCAGTTAAGGCCCTGCCGGTAAGCGACGTAGACCGGCAGGACGAGGCAGAACAGGGCGCCAATTTCCAAGATCCCGCTCCCCGGCGTGACGATGGCCAGCAGACCCAGGACGATGCCGAGCACCAGCAGGATGTACGCCAGGTTGGGATTGAAGAGGATATCCAGTGCTTCCATGGTGTGTGTCCTTTCGATTCGCCCGAATTCATTATACAACAATTCGATGAGTCTCATGTTAAACTACGTAAATCCATTCGCCAGGTTTTACGCTTTGGCCAGTTTGGAGTAGAATTCGGAAAGTCATCATTCCAACCCACAACTGGAGTCACTGTGAAAATCGACAAAATCTGTGTCATGGGCCTCGGGTATATCGGTCTGCCTACGGCCAGCACCTTTGCTGCCCACGGCCTCGAGGTCGTTGGCGTGGATGTCAACCAGCAGATCATCGCGACGCTGCGCAACGGCGATGTCCACATTCAGGAGCCCGGGCTGCGGACCATCGTCGAGGCGGCGCTCAAATCAGGCAAGCTGCGCGTCAGCACAAAGCCCGAAGAGGCGGATGCCTTCATCATCGCCGTCCCAACACCTTTTTATGAGGACAGTTTTGGTGAGCACGCCGGGGCGCGCTTCAAGCTGGCCGACATGCGGGCAGTGACCGCGGCGACGGAGGCGATCGTCCCGGTCTTGCGCAAGGGCAACCTGGTGGTGCTCGAGTCGACCTCTCCGCCGCGCACCACGATCGACTTGGTTGCCCCCATCCTGGAGAGATCCGGCCTCAGGGCCGGTGCGGACTTTCTGCTGGCCTATTCGCCCGAGCGGGTCCTGCCCGGGCAGATCCTGCGCGAATTGATCGAGAATGCCAGGGTCATCGGCGGGCTGACTCCCGAATCGGCCCAGGCCGGCCGGGACCTGTACGCGATCTTCGTCAAGGGCGAGATCGTCACGACCGACGCCACCACCGCCGAGATGGTCAAGATCATGGAGAATACTTACCGCGACGTCAACATCGCCATCGCCAACGAGTTCGCCCGTCTGGCCGACCGTTTTGGGGTCGACATCTGGGAGGCGATCGCGATCGCTAACCTGCACCCGCGGGTTAAGATCTTGCACCCAGGACCGGGCGTGGGCGGGCACTGCATCAGCGTCGATCCGTGGTTCTTCGTCGAGGCGGCTCCCGATCTGACCACGCTGATCGCTGCCGCCCGGCAGGTCAACGATTCTCAGCCACACTTTGCCCTGGCTCTGATCGAAAGGGCGGCTGGCGGGACACTGGCCGGCAAGAAGGTCGCGGCTCTCGGCCTGGCCTTCAAGGAAGACGTCGATGATCTGCGCGAAAGCCCGGCCGTCGAGATCGCCGGGTTGCTGGCCCAGGCGGGCGCGGACGTGCGGGCCTTCGAACCGAACAAACCCGAGGCCCAATTCGCAGGTTTCACCACCGCTCCCACGCTCGAGGCGGCCTTGCAGGATGCTGACCTGGTCGTCATTCTGGTGGGACATGCCGGGTTCAAGACCCTCGACCCGCAGACGGTTGCTGGACAGACTCCCGCCCGCTGCGTGGTGGACACCCGCAGGATCCTCGATCCGGCAGCCTGGCAGGCAGCCGGGTTCGAGACATTTTGCCTTGGCGTGAACAAGGAAGGATGATGCGCGTCCTGTCTGTCTTCGGTACCCGGCCGGAAGCGGTCAAAATGGCCCCGGTGGTCCAGACCCTGTCCCGGACACCGGGTGTGGAGGCGCATGTCTGTGTCACCGCCCAGCACCGCGAGATGCTCGACCAGGTGCTTGACCTGTTCGATATCCGGCCCGACGTGGACCTCGATCTGATGCGCCCCGATCAGTCACTGGCCGAACTCTCGGCGGCTATCTTCACCCGTCTTGACCCGGTCCTGACCGACCTCCAGCCGGACTGGGTCCTGGTGCAGGGCGACACGACCACGGTTGCCATCACGGCCCTGCTGGCGTATTACCGGCGTATGCGCGTCGGGCATGTCGAGGCCGGGCTGCGGACCCACGACAAGTGGCAGCCGTTCCCGGAGGAGATCAACCGCCGGGTGGCCGGGGTTGCAGCCGACCTGCATTTTGCGCCTACCGAGTGGGCCCGGCAGAATCTGCTGCGCGAAGGGATCCCCGACACGGCCATCGCGGTGACCGGCAACACGGTTATCGACGCCCTTCACATTGTTGCCGGGCAGCCGTCGCCTGCCCGTGTGGTCTCGCTGCTCGGCGACATTGGCGTCGCCGCGGACGCGCAGCGGGCGGGAAAAAGGTTGATCCTGGTCACCGCCCACCGCCGTGAGAATTTCGGCCGGCCGCTGGAAGAGGTGTGTGCCGCCCTGCGTGACCTGGCCCGACGCGGCGATGTGGAGATCGTCTATCCGGTGCATCGCAACCCGAACATCCAGGAACCGGTCCGGCGTCAGCTGGAGGAAGTGGCCCATGTGACCCTGCTGCCGCCGTTGGATTACCTGTCGCTGGTCCACTTGATGAAGCGGGCCACACTGGTGCTGACCGATTCAGGCGGCATCCAGGAGGAGGCACCGACCTTTGGCGTGCCGGTGCTGGTGCTGCGCGAGGCAACCGAGCGACCGGAGGGCGTCGAGGCCGGGGTGTTAAAGCTGGTCGGGACTGGGCGCGAGTCGATCGTCCGGGAGGCCTTCCGTCTGCTCGACGACGAAACAGCCTTTGCCCGCATGGCGCGGGCTGCCAATCCGTTCGGCGATGGGAAGGCGGCCGTTCGCATTGTTCAGAAATTGGTCCAGACGACAGGTGGAAAATAGACGGATGCCGATATTGTTTGTAATCCCGGGATTGTGTATAATAGGGATGGCAATCCCGTGATCCCTTTGATTTGTCCAGGCTGCAGGCGAAAAGGCATTGTGAGAAAACGCGTTCTTCTCGTCGTGATGTGTATCCTTCTGCTGGGAACGACCGGTGTGACAGCCGCGCATGCCCAGCAGACGTCCGGCTTTTATTTTCTGGAAACGCGCCACAATGTCCTGGATGCTTTCTGGACCTACTATCAGAGCGTTGATAACGCGAATTTGCTCTTCGGCTATCCCATTACGGATCAATTCGAAAACAGCCAGGGGATCACGGTGCAGTATTTCCAGCGGGCCCGCTTTGAATACTATCCGGCACGGCCGCTGGGTCAACAGGTGCAGATCTCTGCCCTGGGATCGCTGTTGTACACCCCGGGTGCTCCCTCCCTGGATGTCAGCACCCCCGGCGCCTGCCGATCATTCGCCACCGGTTATTCAGTTTGTTACGATTTCCTGACTTTCTTTGACCAGTATGGTGGCCTGGCGCGCTTTGGTAATCCGATCTCGGCCTTCGAGTTCCAACCCGACGGCCGGATCGTCCAGCATTTCGAACGCGCCCGGCTGGAATGGCATCCCGAATACCCGCGCGGCCAGAATGTCACCCTGGCCGAGTTGGGAACGCTGGCCTTTGAGTACCTGAACGAAGATCCGACACTGCGCGATCCCGACCAGCCTCACCCGGATCTCAATGTCCGGCAGCAGAGCATCACCTCCTTGCGGGTAATGGCCTTCGTTTGGAAAGCGGTCACCCTGCCGAGCGACAGCCAGAAGATCTATGTTATCGTGCAGGACCAGACCCGTACGCCGGTGTCCAATGCAGAGGTGATCGTGACAGTGAACCTGACGAACGGCTCGCCCCAGACCTTCCGGGCCTTTACGGATGCCAATGGGATTGCGCTGGTCGACAATGTCATCTTCACCGAACAACCGTATGGCAGCCTGGTGGTGATCGATGTGGCCGTATCAGCAGGTGGCCATTCCGCGCATACGACGACCTCTTTCCGAATCTGGCGCTGAGATCTCATCGTCCAACATCCAGCGGATGCGCTTGCATCCGCTTTTTTGTTGCGCGTCAGTTATAATGGTTGTATCCGCAAGAATTCAATAGGAGGAGCAATGCTTAATTTTGCAGATGTCTTTAAGGGGATCGCCACCTTTGTCTGGCTGATTGCAGTCGGCCTGGTGGTCCTGGCGGTGGTGCGCGCCTCGCGCGGCCGGCCGCTGAAGGGTGCCGTCTCGTTGATCATCGGCGTTGTGATCGCCGCCGTCCTGCTGACCCTGATCAGCGCCGGCCTGGTTTTCATCCAGCCCGATGAGCGCGGAGTGGTCGTCTCGCCCTACGACTCGCAGGGGTATCGCACCAGTACTCTCGGTCCCGGATTGCACTGGGTGATCCCCGGCGAGCAGGTGGTCGTCTACAGCATTTCGCGCCAGACCTATACCATGTCGGTGATCACCGGCAGTGGTGACCTGTACGACGATGATTCGATCCGCGCCCGCACCCGCGACGGGCAGGAGATCTTCGTCGATGCCTCGGTGATCTACCAGATCGATCCGGATCAGGTGATTTCCCTGCACATCGACTGGCAGCGGCGTTACCAGGACGAAGTCGTCCGGCCGCTCACGCGCGGGATCATCCGGGATGCTGCCTCCCAGTACGGCGTGGAGGAGATCGTCAGCACCCAGCGTGCCACGATGGAGATATTCATCACCGATGCGTTGGCGCTCAAGCTGGCCGAGAACGACCTGATCCTGATCGATTTCGTCCTGCGCGATATCCACTTCAGCGAGGAGTACGCCGCGGCGGTCGAGCAGAAGCAGATCGCCGAGCAGCAGGCCCTGCAGGCACAGCTGGTGGTCGAGCAGCGCCGCCAGGAGGCCGAGCAGGCCCGCCAGGTGGCCCAGGGCCAGGCCGATGCAGCCGTGATCGCAGCCGAGGGCGCGGCGGAGGCTCGCCTGATCGAGGCCGAAGCAGAAGCCGAAGCCCTGCGCATGATCGCCGCAGCCCTGGCCGACAACCCTGACATGCTGACCTATCTCTACATTGATAAGCTCTCCCCCAATGTGGAAGTCATGTTCCTGCCCAGTGATGCTCCGTTCATCTTCCCTCTGCCGGGCACAACGGCTCCATAGGATTTCAGCATTCGCATGAGTGATATTCCTTCCCCATCCGGCAAGCAGATCCGCCTGACCAGTTTGTCGAGCTGTGCTGGTTGAGCGTCGAAGCTGAACGCGGAGACGCTGGCGCAGGTCCTGCGCCCGATCCAAGGCCTGTTTGACCCCCGGTCCTATCCGGACCTGCTGGTCGGTCTTGGCGACCCGGATGATGCCGCCGTCTGGAAGCTGGACGACGAGCGGGCCCTGGTCGTGACCACCGATTTCTTCACGCCGGTGGTCGACGACCCCTACGAGTATGGGAAGATCGCAGCCGCCAACAGCCTGTCGGATGTCTACGCCATGGGCGGACAGCCGTTCCTGGCTTTGAACGTGGCCGCCCTGCCGCCGGATCTGCCCCCGGAAGTCAACGGGGCGATCCTGCGCGGCGGGGCCGACAAGTGCAAGGAGGCCGGGGTGGTCCTTGCCGGGGGACATACCATCCAGGACAAGGAACCGAAGTACGGGCTGGTGGTGCTGGGTTTTGCCCACCCGGCCAAGATGCTGACCAAGGGCGGGGCGCGTCCCGGCGATGCCCTGGTCCTGACCAAGCCGCTCGGGTTCGGCGTCACGACCACAGCTCTCAAGCAGGAGAAAGCCGCTCCGCAAGACCTGGCCGAGGTCATTGACTGGATGGGGCGTCTCAACCGCGAGGCTGCCGCATTGGCGGTTGAGTTCGGCCTGCGCGCCGGGACCGACGTGACCGGTTTCAGCCTGCTCGGACACGCCATGGAGATGGCCGAGGCCTCGCAGGTCGGCCTGCGGTTGGTGATGGAAAAGATCCCCTTTGTCTCGGGCGCCCAGAAATATGCCGGAATGTGGACCTTTCCCGGCGGTGCCGCGGACAACAGCCTGTACTTCGGGCCGCGGGTTCGCTTCGCGGCCGGGATCTCGGAGGAACAACGCATGCTCTTGTTCGATCCGCAGACCAGCGGCGGGCTTTTACTGGCTGTTCCCGGGCCGCAGCGGAAGGCCTTTCTGCGCCGGGCGGACAAGACCGGCCAGCCGGCCTGGGTCATCGGTGAAGTCGTCGCGGGAAAGGGAATTGAAGTCGTTTGAATTGGGATTCGTTACCAGCTCCCTGGCGGGCCTGCCTCGAACAGGCCTGGGAGGCATACTGTGAGGATTGCATCCCCATCGGTGCGGTTGTGACCGCGGCCGATGGGGAGATTCTTTCGCGCGGCCGCAACCGGATCTTTGAAAGGGTCAAACCGGGCGGGGGTACGAATGGCGCACCACTCGCGCATGCCGAGGTCGAGGCCCTGTCGGTTCTCGACTACGATGCGATCGACCCACATACGGTGCAGTCGGCCGTTATAGACTTCTACCAACCGGTCCATGTGCTTGGCGGCGATGATGAACTCGTCTACCCCCAAAAAAGCGAAGTTTTTGGATCATCCAGGCCAGAATCGCCCACAAAACGCAATTTTCGGCCCGGAAAGACCCAGCGGGTGGTGCGGATCGAGCGCTGGATCTCCCGGTTCTCGCCGAGGAAATCGGGGGTCCGGTAGGAAAACCAGTTGAGATACGAGATGGCGGGCACAGACGTATTGACCACCGTGGCGGTCGTGGCAGGGTAGCCGTGCGCTAGGCGAGCCTCGCCTTTCAGATCGGGTGGTGCGCTCTTGTGCATCGTGCTCACCCCTTCCAACTTCTTCGTCTACGGCTTTTCAAAGTTTACCGGGTCCAGAGCGATCACCAGATACTCCGGATCCTCTTCCGCCAGCGTCCGCTGGGCATTCTGGTACAGCCCTTTGAACAACTGATGATGATTGAACCGCTCATTCCATATAAATCGATAGAAGCGCTTCGCTTCTGCCCAACAGCCCCTCTCCTGCCGG
>JAFGSI010000011.1 GCA_016934715.1 Anaerolineales bacterium | reverse complement strand
CCTTGGGGTACTTATCCCCAACAGAATTCGAAGCCAAGTTCGCTCAATCCCCTTAACTGGGTGTCCAAAAAAACGGGGCAAGTTCACCTACCTGGATTGGGTCAAACGCTACATTCTCTTCCACCCAAAGCGCCACCCCAAGGACATGGGCGTGGAGGAAATACGGGCTTTCATCACCTTCCTCGCAACCGAACGCAAGGTTGCCGCCTCCACCCAGAAACAGGCCCTCAGCACCATCCTCTTCTTATATCGCATCGTCTTGCAAAAAGAGATCAACCTGCCCGCCGAACTGGTGTGCGCCTCCCGCCCGAAGAGTCTGCCCACTGTATTGACCCATGCCGAAGCCCTGGCGGTCATCAGGAAAATGCGCGGCGCTCCCCGCCTGATGACCAAAATCCTGTATGGCAGCGGCCTGCGCCTCAACGAATGCCTGCGCCTGCGTGTCAACGACATAGATTTTGGCAATCACCAGATCATCGTCCGCGCTGGCAAAGGCGAGGATGACCGCGTCACCATTCTGCCCGACTCCATCGTGGCAGAATTGCAAACCCACTTGCAGGATGTCAAAGCTTTACACGAGAAAGACTTGCGGGAAGGCTATGGAGAGGCGGCCCTGCCCTGTGCGTTGAACGTCAGATATCCCAACGCCGGGCGGGAATGGGCCTGGCAGTTCGTCTTCCCCGGCTCCCAGCGTTCGCCGGACCCACTCTCTGGCATCATTCGCCGGCACCACCTGGATGAAAGCGTTCTGCAAAAAGCAATCCGGCAGGCCGCCAAACTCGCCAAAATAGACCAACCTGTCTCTCCCCACACATTGCGCCATTCTTTTGCCACCTGCCTTCTGCAAAGCGGCTACGACATCCGCACCGTCCAGGAATTGCTCGACCACAAAGATGTGAAGACCACCATGATCGATACCCACCTTCTCCAGCGCGGTGGAAGGGCCGTCAAAAGCCCGCTCGACGATTAATTCTCTCCTGTCCAACGGGGCAGACCTTCCAGCGATACCATCCGCCTGGTCCAAATGTGGGCCTCATGACCACGGTTTATCGTGGCGACACCTTTCTCGTAAAAAGCGTCAAAAGTAGGGAAGATATTCTTGCACGGCATGGGGAATGAAAACGCCACGCTTTTTCAGGTGTGAAAGTGGACTTCGTGGCCCTTCAGCTCATCCCCCTGGTAGATGAATTTTGCTGAGAAGAAGCGGCCCGCCTCCAGCCAGGGCAGGAAGATCCGGTCGCTTGGCCAGAGCGGCAGGCTTGAAAATTCCTCATCCAGGATCCAGGCCAGGTGCCCCTCGGGCGAGTCGCTCAGTTCGCCGCGGAAGTCGCAGGCGGTGAAGACGAAGACATACCAGTCGTTGCCTTTGAATCCGGGGAACAGCAGCAGGCCGCCCAGGTGCGGATCGCGGATCTCCAGTCCCGACTCCTCGCGGACCTCGCGCAGGACGCACTCCTCGGGTGATTCGCCCGCTTCGAGCTTGCCGCCCAGCCCGTTCCACTTGCCGGCGTGGATGTCGTCGGGCTTCTTGTTGCGGTGGATCATCAGGGTCCGGTGGTTGTGTTTGAGGTAGCACAGGGTGGCGAGGATTGGCATGCGCTCTCCGCGTCTGGGCGCTCTTTCAGCCGAACATCTCTTCCAGCCCGCCAGGAATGACGTTCCGCCAGGTGGTGTAGTTGTGCGCCCCACCGGTCTCGACGTAGGTCAGGTCGTAGCCTTGAGACTCCAGCAGCGCCCGCATCCGGCGGTTGGCCTCCAGCAGGAAATCCATCCGGCCGGCGTCGAGCCAGAGTCTGACCGCCGGCTTCGGCGCGTGGCGGACCATCTCCAGGACGATGGTCTCGTACTCTCCCAGGACGAAGGCCCCGGCCTGGCTGAGGGCGCGGCCGAAGACCTGCGGCAGGCGCAGGGCGGTGTAGACCGCCATCAGTCCGCCCATCGAGGCCCCCAGCACGCCGTAGGCCCCGGGCTGCTTCCGAGGGTCCAGCAGGCTGAGGTGCTGGCGGGCCAGCGGCAGGATCGACTGGACCAGGAAGCTGATCGTCGCCTCCGAGCAGGCATACTCAACCATCCGGGCCGGCCCGCCGTGGTCGACCAGGGCCATGGCGATCGGCCGGATGCGTCCCTGGGCGATCAGATTGTCGACGATGACGGCCAGCTTGCCGCGCCGCAGATAGTCGTTCCCGTCGTAGACGACCAGCAGCGGGACCGGGCCCTTCGCCAGGGGGTTGTACAGATGGACGGTGCGCTGTTGGCCGGCCGCCAGCTCGTCGGTCGCGACCGTGTGGCGGGTCAGATCCCCGCGCGGCACGCCCCTGCCGTGGCGGGTCAGCGGCGAGGGGCTGGCCTGCGGCAAGTAGACATAGTGGTTGTAGTTGCCCAGCCCGTTCCAGGTGCGGCGCGGGTTGCGCGGGTCGCGAGGGCACGCGCCGGTCTGCGGGTCGCGGAAGCGGTACTCGAGGTAGGCATCCAGGGGTAGCTCCAGGCTGCAAGCGTACAGCCCGGGGGCGACCGGCTTGAGGGCCCGGGGCCGGTTTTCCCATTCTTCCAGGTCGCAGATCAGTTGCGGGGCCTCCTGGCCCTCCCAGACGAAGGTCAGGCGTTCCCCGTCGATGAGCGGGTTGCCTTCGTGTTCCAATCGCTGGCACAATTCGGAGGCGGAGGAAAGGCTGTTCTTGGCCATGCTCAGATCGCTTTCAGGAGTTTGCGGCCGAAGGCGGCCGGCTGGCTGCGCTCAATGACCAGTTCCCCGGCCTGGTGGAAGGCCATGAAGTCGCGCATCGCTGCCGCCACGTCGTGGACCAACGCATCGCCCGGTTTGACGCCCGGCTCGAGGTTGGCGGCCTTCAGGCGCAGAGTCCCGGTCTTGCGCTCGAGCTTGGGGTCGAAACGCCCGACCAGGCGGTCACGGTGCAGGATCGGCAGGCAGAAATAGCCGTAGGTTCGTTTGGGGGCCGGCAGGTAGGCCTCCAGCGACTGGTGGAAGCCCCACAACAGCTCGTCGCGGCGGTTTGCCCACCACAGGCTGTCGAAGGGGCTCAGGAAGGTTGTCCGCTCAGCCTTGAGCGCCCCGTCGGCAGCTGCCTCGAGCAGGGGCAGGTTGGCGCGGTGGACGACCAGTTCCGCCGTGTCCCCGTTTTCCAGTTTTCCGGTGATCGGGAGCAAGACGCCTTCCTTGAGCAATGCTTCGACGATCGGTTTCGACGTGCCGACCTTCATCCAGGTGTAGTCGCCGGGGTGGCGCGGGGTACCGACGCCCAGGGCCCTGGCACCGCGCTCGACCCAGAAGCGGTCGCGTTCCTCCCCCCCCGGCTCGGAGGTGTCGACCCACGCCGGCAGGATGCGCTCGGTCAGATCGTAGACCCGCTGGAAGTTGACTCGGCCGGCGATCATCAGGTCGCCGAAGGCGTACAGGTATTCGAGAGCCACTTTGGCCGGGCGCCAGTTCCACCAGGCTCCGGGCGAGTGCCCGTCGGAGGCAAAGTCGGAGACCTTGCGGGCGCCTTCGTGGAGGACACGCTCGTGCACCATGGCAACCACCTCGGGATTCTGCAACTGGTTGAGCCAGCGGCTGTACCAGTTGCCAGGATCCTCACGCAGGCTGCGCTGATGGGGCATCTGGTAGCGGTACTCGTCCAGGGGGATGATGCAGGCAGCGTGCTGCCAGCCCTCGAACAGGCGCCGGTCGGGCCCGTAGATCAGCCGGTCGAAGGCGAGCGGGTCGTAGGTGCCCAGGCGCGACCACAGGACCAGGTACTGGCTGCGGGCGACCATCTGCAGGGTGTCGATCTGTACGCAGCCGATCTGGTTGACGGTGGCCAGGATGCGTTCCGCGGTCGTGGCGGTCTGGGAACCATGGGGAGTGTGCAGCCCCTGGGTGACCAGGGCCAGGGTGCGCAGGGCGTGCGCCGGGTAGGTTGGCATCCTTCGCTAGTCACCGGTGGGCCGGGGTTTGCCGAGCAGGGAGATGCGCAGCGGGTGCAGTTCGGCGACCATCACGTTCTGCCTGACCGACGGATCGGCGAACATGAAGGCGTTGGCGGCCTCGTCGTTCTCGGCCCGGAAGACCACCAGGCCGAAGGTGTCGTCGAGGCAGGGACCGGCGAGCAGCACCTGCCCGGCCTCGGCCGCCTGTTTCAGATAGGCGAAATGCTGCTCCATCATGATGGATTCTGCGGGCGTGGGCTGCTCGAAGAATCCATCCCGCAAGGGGTGAATGAGGTAAAGGTAATCAGGCATGGGTTAATCGGAGTAGGCTCCCGACCAGGTCTCGAAGTGCCGGCCGCCGCGCTCGTCGTCCTTGTAGAAGCACAGGTAGGTCAGCACCTGGTAGGGGATGAACTTCTGTTCCTTGGGCTTGTAGACCGCCAGGTCGTAGTAGGTGTGCCAGGTGCCCGAATTCAGGTACAGCTGGCTGGTGAGGGGCGAAACGGCGGGCAGGGTATCCAGCGAGACGATCTCGTGGTGATGGGTGTGTCCGTAGACGATGAAGCGGGCCTTGCGTTTTAGGAAGGCTTCTTCCTGCAGGGCGAAATGGCTGAAAGAGATGTCGTCGCCGATTTTCTTGCGGGCCCAGACGACGATGTCGTCGAGGGTCTTGAAGGAGAAGGCGTCGGTCAGTTTGATGGCCACCTCCATGGCGTCAACGATGTCGAACTTGAAGCGCCTGTCGGCTTCCCGCACCAGGGGCAGCTTCAGGAAGTTGTCGCACAGTTCGTCCCAGATGGCCTTGAGTTTCTTCTGCTGCACCTTGCCGACGTTGTTCTGGCGCAGATGGCCGCTGATCCACAACGGGACGGCCAGTATCGGGCGGACGTTGACCAGTTCGCGCAAGGAGTCGATGATCGCCGCCGGGATCTCGCCGTCCATGCGCCGTTCGACCTCGACCGGGTATTTGTTGAAGACCTCCACCCCCAGGGCGTCGGCCAGGCTGGCCGCATTGCGGCCCTTGGCCTTGCAATAGTTGAACGTATCGTACAGGTCGCCGTGCTGGGCGTAGATCTCGTATTGGTCGAGCAGGGCCAGCAGCCGGTCGGACTCGCGTGCTTCGTGCGGGAACGGTCCGGGATCGTTGGCCAGGCCGAAGGCGGTGATGATCTCCTGGCGGATGGCGTCGAAGGCCGGACCCGGGAGATGGTAATACCAATCATGGTTGCCGACCATGTAATACAACCGCACTGGCACCGGGACCTGTTTGAGGGCGTAGGCGGCCGGTTCGTCCCTGCGGTTGGCCGGGCGCATGCGCAGGCCGGTCTGGGTCAACTCCTTCATGATCCGGATGCCGGGGGCGTTGTTGCGCAGGATGGCGCGCGTGATCTCCTGCACCTTGGCAGCGAATTCCGGGGCCTTGGATTTTGTCCAGGGGCGCACGTAGCCGGGTTCGCCTTCTTCTTTGTCCAGCCACAGGGTCGAGTGAAGAGTCTCGAGCACGTCGCCGAGCATGATGATCTCGATGCTCTCCACGGGGCGGTAGCGGCCGTTGCTGCGCCAGGAAGCGTTGAAGGCCATCTCCTCGACCCGATCGGCAAAGAGGCGGAAGGCAGAGGTCGAGACCGGTTGGGCGCAACTCCCGTCAGCCAGGTGGAGGTCACTCATGATGATCAACATATCAATCTCCCGCAGACATGGTTCCCCGCTATTATAGCCTAACTGGCAGGTGGAGGGCTGATCCCGGTCGCTGTTTTTTGACCACCTGCCGGCCCCTCTTTAATCCCCCCAAATCACTCCAAAAAAACCTTGCTATTTGCTCCCGAAATAGGGTACCATTACAATATGGAATCGCCACCTCCTTTTTCGTCCCCACGTCGCCGAAATGGGCTCGGTACTGGACGGATCCTGCAGACCACCTTCAGTGTGGCCATCGTCCTGGCGACCCTGTTCACCTGCATCACACCGAGTTTCTTCTCCCTGTTCGACCTGCGCCAGTTGCTCGCGCGCATCCAGAATTCGGAGGTGGTCGTCGACAGCCAGGCCGTGCCGACCTCGCAGCGCATGGTGCGGATCGGGATCGTCGCGGGTCACTGGGGCAACGATTCCGGCTCGGTCTGCGACAACGGCACGACCGAGGTCGAGGTCAACCTGTCGATCGCCAGCCTGGTCCAGCAGAAATTGACTGCCCAGGGATTCCAGGTCGACCTGCTGCAGGAGTTCGACCCTCGTCTGGATGGATACCAGGCCGCGGTCCTGCTCTCGATCCACAATGACTCGTGCGCCGATTACGGGACGGAGGCCACCGGTTTCAAGGTGGCGGCAGCGGTCGGCAGCCGTGACCAGAACCTGACCGCCCGCCTGGTCGCCTGCCTGTACGATCGTTACCAGCGTGTTACCGGCCTGCCGTTCCACACCGGCAGCATCACCCTCGATATGACCGAATACCATGCTTTCGACGAGATCGGCCCGAACACCAGCGCCGCGATCATCGAGACCGGCTTCTTGAATATGGACTTCGAAATCCTCACGCAGCGTCCCGACCTGATTGCCGACGGCATCGTGGCCGGGATCCTGTGCTACGTCAACGTCGAGAGCGTCGAAGCAACCCCGCCTCTTAATCCATGATCCCCGAAGTGTCTACCGCCCAGCAGGCCCTCCACAACGCCCGTCAGGCCTTGCAGCGCGGCGATTCTCAGGCTGCCCGGCGCTGGGCCGAGCAGGCGGCCTCCCTGGCCCCTGATCTGGTAGACCCCTGGCTGATCATGGCGGTGGTCTCCAACCCGCGCGTCAGCGTGGCCTGCATCGAGCGGGCGTTGCGCATCGACCCAAACAGTGCCCGCGCGCACCAGGGGATGGCCTGGGCCCTCGAACGCCTGCGTGCAGAGGAATCTCGCCAGGAGCAGGATACCCAGCCGCGCAAGGTTGTGCCGGCCTCCACCCAGCCGGTTCGGACCCAACCGCCGGCGCGACCCGTCGCCCCTCCCTCCGGGCAGCCACCATCCCGGGGCCGTGACCTCCAGGGGGTGGCGGTTCCCCGGCAGGCCCCGGCCCGCAGCGTGACAGGGCGCAAGCTCACCTGGTGGCCGATCCTGCTGTTGACCATCGCCTGCCTGGCGGCCGTCTGGGCCTTCTGGCCGGGCAATGCCTCCACGGCCCTGGCCGTCCTGCTGGGCAGCGGCGTCCCGGTCGAGGCCACGGCGACCCTGCCCGGGGGTTACGCCGAGGTGGCCAAACCAACCTATACCCCGACCCTCACGGAAACCCCCACCGCCACCCCGACCGCCACGCCCACGGCGACCGCCACGGCCACGGCGACTTTCACCCCGACCGAGACGCCCACGGCCACTCTCACGCCGACGATCACCGATACCCCGACCGAGACTCTTACTCCCTGGCCAACCTCCACCGGGCTGCCCTATGTCCCTCCGACCGAGGCCCCCCCGGTCTCCTCCGGCGGCGAGCGCTGGATCGAGATCGACCTCTCCGATCAGCGCCTGTACGCCTGGGAGGGGAACACCTTGATCGCCAGTTTCGTCGTCTCGACCGGAACCTACCAGACCCCGACCGTCACCGGGACATTCTATATTTATGTCAAGTATGTCTCCGCCAACATGTGGGGACCGGGCTATTACCTGCCCAATGTGCCCTATACCATGTATTTCTACGAAGGGTACGGCATCCATGGCACCTACTGGCACAACAACTTCGGGACGCCGATGAGCCACGGCTGTGTCAACATGCGCACACCCGATGCGGCCTGGCTGTTCGATTTTGCCTCGGTCGGTACCCGGGTGACGGTTCATTACTGACCATGGTTCCCGCATCCCCCTTCTCCCGGCGCGATTTCCTGAAAGTGAGCGGCGCGGGGCTGCTCGGCTTGTGCCTGCCCGCCGCGCTGGCCGCCCCGGCCCGGGCCGAGGATCTCCTGCTGGGCCGCGTCGCAGAGAGCCAGGTCGAGGTCCGCAGCGAACCTTCCAGCCAGGCGCCTGTGCTCCATACCTGCAGCCGGGACAGCCTGCTGGCGGTCAGCGAGATCGTCATCAGCGCTGACCTGCAGGCCTACAACCGGGTCTGGTACCGCCTGGGAGCGGAGGGCTACGTCTTTTCCGGCGGCGTCCAGCCGGTGGCGACCCACCTCAACACGCCGGTCAGCGACCTGCCGCGCGGCGGCCAGCTGGCCGAGATGACCGTGCCCTTCAGCGACGCCCGCCGGGGGCCCTCCCCGGGCTCGGCGGTGACCTACCGGATGTACTACGCCACCACCCACTGGGTCATGGAGGCGGTCGAAGACCGGGAAGGTCAGGTTTACTACAAGATCTATGACGACAAGTGGAGCACTTATTCCTACCTGCCGGCCGAACACCTGCGCCTGATCCCGCCCGAGGAGCTGGCCCCGCTCGCCCCGGAGGTCCCCAACGCCCAGAAGCGCATCGAAGTCTCTCTGGGCGAACAGATCGTCTACGCCTACGAGGGCGAGCGGATGGTCTTCTTCGCCCGGGCTTCGTCCGGCTTTCGCGTTCGTGAAGGAGTCTACGCCACCCCGGCCGGACGCTTCACGACCTTTCGCAAGCGACCATCCCGGCACATGGCCGGTACTGGCTATGACCTGCCGGGGGTCCCGTGGGTGAGCTATATCAATGACAATGGGGTCTCGTTCCATGGCACCTACTGGCACAACGACTACGGCCGGCCGCGCAGCCACGGCTGCATCAACCTGACCCCCCAGGCGGCCAAGTGGCTCTACCTGTGGACCGAGCCGGTGCTCACCCCGCAGACCCAGTCGGTCTACCGGCCCGGCACCGGGACAGCGGTCGACATCCATGTATGAGAGAGTAGGGATATGCTGACACGACGTGATTTCCTCAAACTCAGCGGGGCCGGGATGCTGGCAGCCCTGCTTGCCGAACATGCCTTCCCGGCGCACGCCGAAGGGACCGCCATGCTGGGCCGGGTGGCCTACAGCAGCATCCGCTTGTACAGCGCCCCACACCGGGACGCCGGCCGCCTGGGAACCTTTCGCTTTGACACCCTGCTCGAGGTCAGCGAACAGCTCCCCGGCGGGGAATGGGATGATACCAACCGGACCTGGTACCGGATCGGGGAACAGGGCTACGTCCACTCGGGCGGCGTCCAGCCGGTTGACAACGTCCTTAACCGCGCCCTGGCCGAGATCCCCGCGGGGGGCCTGATCGGCGAGGTGACCGTCCCGTGGACCGAGTCGTGGTGGGCGATCAACCGACGTCCGTTCGCCGGCCCGAAGTTGTACTATGCCACCAGCCATTACATCGAAGAGACCGTTATCGACGAACGCGACGGCAGCCTGTGGTACAAGGCCTACGACCACCTCTATCCGGCCTATTACTACGTCCGGCCGGAGCACGTGCGCATCCTGGCGTCCGAGGAACTGTTCCCCCTATCGGCGCACGTCCCGCCGGAGGACAAGTACATCGAAGTCCGCCTGGACTCGCAGTTGGTGCTGGCCTTCGAAGGCGACGAGCTGGTCTTCTCGGCCCGTACTGCCACCGGCAAGAATGAGTTCTTCACCCCCTCCGGCTGGTTCCGGACCTTCCATAAGCGCCCGACCGCCCACATGGTCGGCGGCGATGGTTCGACCACCTTCTACGACCTGGCCGGGGTTCCCTGGAACACCTACATCACCGACAACGGGATTTCCTTCCACGGCACTTTCTGGCATAATGATTACGGTGCTCCGCGCAGCCACGGCTGCATCAACCTGCGCCCGCAGGATGCCCTGTGGATCTACCGCTGGACCATGCCCCAGGTCCCGCCCGGTCAGCACTACATCCTTGAAGAGTCACAGGGCACGTTCGTGCGTGTCCTCGAAACCACCCAGCCTGTTCCCCGAAGGAGAATGCGATGAACCCTGCTTTCCAGTATTCGAGTTACCTGCTCAAGCGCCAGGTGCTGGCCCTGACCGGCAAGCTGCGCTTCTACAACCCGGACGGCAACCTGGTCCTGTTCGCCCAGCAGAAGATGTTCCGCCTGCGCGAGGATATCCGCATCTACGGCGACGAGGCCAAGGGCCAGGAACTGCTGCTGATCAAGGCCCGCAACATCATTGACTGGGCGGCGGCCTACGACGTGGTCGACCCGGTCTACAACCAGAAGGTCGGCGTGCTGCGCCGCAAGGGTTGGCGGTCGATGATGCGCGATGAGTGGGAGGTGCTGGACGCCAGCGACCAGCCGATCGGCATGCTCTTCGAGGACAGCGTCGCCCGGGCGCTCCTGCGCCGCCTGCTGCTGGGGTCGTTCCTGCCCCAGGACTATGACCTGACGGTCGGCGAAATGCGGGTTGCTGACCTGCGCCAGAAATTTACTCTCTTCGGCTACCAGATGCTGGTCGATTTCAGCATGGACACAGCCAACCGGCTCGACCACCGCCTGGGGATCGCCGCGGCCGTCCTGCTGGCGGTCATCGAGGGAAAGCAGCAGAGCTGATCATGCCCCGCTACCCCCTCTTCGCCGGCCTGGTGATCGACGAATTCGATCGCCCCGTGGACACTGCCTATGTGGGCGACGAGCCCTGCTACGTGGTCGATGATGCCGGATTCCGCCGTCACATCCCCTCTGAACAGGTCGACCGCCAGGTGCTCGAAAAGATGCGCGAGCAGATCAGAGGCAACGAGGACCTGCTTTCCGAACAGGCGGCCAAGATGCTCGGCACCGACGACATCTTCTCGGTGGCCATGCTCCAGCAGCAGTTCAAGAACATCGAGCAGCAGTTCGAGAACCTGTTCGCGGTCGGCATTCCCGAGGACGCGCGAGCCTATCTGGGCATGGCCGGCTTCAAGGTCGTGGTCGACATCCACGGCCAGGTCGTGCGCCTCGACCAGCCGGCGGCGGCCGACGAGGGGGGCGATGGCGGAGGCGAATGAGGACCCTGCAGGGCGGGCTCAGCGGTGTCTTTCGCGCCGATCTTATTGATCGTTAACAAAGAAACAGTATAATCAGGCTATCAAATATCCGATTTCTGAAGGAGGATCCCCTTATGATTTCCAAGAAAATGCAGGATGCGATCAACGAACAGATCAACAAGGAATTCTTTTCCGCCTACCTGTACCTGTCGATGGCCGCCGATTTCGAAGACAAGAACCTGCCTGGCTTTGCCAAATGGCTGCGCATGCAGGCCGACGAGGAGCGCGAGCACGGGATGAAGTTTTTCGACCACCTGGTCGAGCGCGGCGGACGGGTCGAACTGAAGGCCATCGATGCCCCCCAGAAGGAATGGAAGTCCAACCTGGAGGCCTTCCTGGAGGTCCAGGCCCACGAAGCCAAGGTCACGGCCTCGATCAACGCCCTCTACGAACTGGCCCTGGCGGAAAAGGATTATCCAGCCCAGGTGCTGCTGCATTGGTTCATCAGCGAACAGGTCGAAGAGGAGGCCAACGCGGCCGCCATCGTTGCCCAGTTGGAGATGGTCGATGCCCACGGCACGGCCGTGCTGATGATCGACAAGACTCTCGGCAAGCGCAGCGAAGACTAACGCTCCCTGCAATCCACACAGGCGGCCCAACCGGGCCGTCTCTGTTTTAAGGGCCGGAGTTGGATTGCTGCTTGACTGGAACCTCTCCAGATTGTATGATGAATGCGGAGGAAGCCATGCCAGTACAACCGGAAACCTTACGGCGGGCCATGCGCAGGTGGGCCAGCGGTGTGACCATCGTCACCACCCGGGACGGGGACCAGGTCCATGGGATGACCGCCAGTTCGTTCGCCTCGGTCGCGCTCGACCCGCCGCTGGTGCTGGTCGCACTGGCCGGCACCACTCGTACGGGCGCCCTGGTGCGCGCCTCGGGGGATTTCGGCGTCACCCTCCTGGCCGCCGACCAGCAGGAGATCTCCGAGATCTTCGCCGGGCGCATCCCGGATGGCCAGGCCCGTTTCGCCGGCATCACCACCGAGACCCTGGAGAGCGGCGTGCCGTTCATCTGCGGCGGGCTGGCCTACTTCGACTGCCGGCTGGTGCAGATCATCCCGGCCGGGAAGACCAACCTGTACCTGGGCGAGGTCCAGGCGGCCTGGGACCGGGAGGACGGTGAACCGCTGGTCTACTTCAACCGTGATTACCAGGAATTGTGTGGCTGAGGGAGGATCCGTGAGCGATCGATTGACTCCCGAAGAGAAACAGACCCTGCTGCAGCTGGCCCGCCAGGCGCTTGAGGCCGGGGTGCGCGGTCAGGCGCTGCCTCCGCTCGACCTGGAGGGCCTGACCCCGGCCCTGCGCGCCGAGGGAGCCTCCTTTGTCACCCTGACCAGGGGCGGTGCCCTGCGCGGCTGCATCGGGGCCCTGGAGCCCTACCAGCCGCTGGCCGAGGACGTGCGCGAACACGCTCGCGCGGCTGCGTTGGAGGACTACCGTTTCCCGCCCGTGCAGGAATCCGAGCTGGCTGGGATCGAGGTCGAGGTCTCGCGGCTGACGGTCCCGGTCCCGCTCGCATACCGCCAGCCTGGCGACCTGCTGGAAAAATTGCGCCCCGGCGTGGACGGGGTCATCCTGCGCGACGGCGTCCGGCGGGCTACTTTCCTGCCGCAGGTCTGGGAGAAGATCCCCGACCCGCAGGAGTTCTTGTCCAATCTGTGCTCCAAGATGGGTGCCCGGCCCGACACCTGGCGCCTGCGTCTCCTGACCGTCCTGACCTACCAGGTTGAGGAGTTCCATGAGTAGGCCCGGGAAGGTCCCATGCGCAAACCGTTCGCAGCCCTGAGCATCGCCTTCCTTGTGACCCTTGTCTTGCTGGGCTGCGGGGGGGCCATCCCTGCCGCGCCGATGCCGGACGTCAATGTCATCGTCAGCCAGACCATGGCTGCCCTGCGCGACCCGGTCGGGCCGGCGCCGGTCGACGAGGTCGCCACCGCCGCCGCCCAGACGGTCGCCGCGGCCCTGACCCGGACCGCCGTGGTCGCGGTGGATGAAACCCCCGCCCTGGCCGAGACCGCCCCCGATCCCCTGCCGGTCAACACAACCGGCGTGCTTCTCAACAACGGCGAGTGTTTCGACTTCGACAACGGCCTGGTGACCGCCCTGGACGGGCAGTGCGACGTCTGGCTGGCCGAGGCAGCCCTGTTCCGCCAGGTCAACGGGGCCCAGCTGTCTGGCTACGTGACCCTCGACCCGCCCAGGCGGGCTGACTGCCTGGGCGGACGCTACGAACCCGGTGACCTGGCCGTCCAGACCGGACAGTACATGTGCCTGATCACCAGTCAGGGCATCCCCGGTTTCATCGTCGTGCGCGCCTACCAGGGCCCGGGCCCATCCACGGGCATCGTCTTCGATTACTGGGTGTTCCCGTGATCGAAGACGGCTGTCGCCTGATATTGCGGATCGTCCTTTGCGGCTATAATACTTCCATCGCTGGCGCGACAGGGATTTCTGTTGCGTGATTTCAACCCTGACCGGCAGCGCGCATCCGTGGAACCGGGTCCGCGCGAGGCCTCCGGCTATTCGCCGGCGGGGAGCGCTTCGATGCGCGCCTCGGTCATTGGCGTCCTGTCAGCATGCGCTTTTTGGGGCCCCTGGGGATAGGCGCTCTTCAGTTCGTCGAGTCTGGTCGCGCAGAGTTCTCTTCGGGTGGCCAGGGCCTGCATCTGCCTGACGGCGCTGGCCTGTCTGGGCGGGATCGGGCCGGATCTTTGTGGCCACACAGCTGCAGACCGACAAAACCTTCGCCCCTATCGGCCGGGTGTAAGCAGCCTGCTCAGGATCCTGTTTTGCGGCCTGCTGGTCGTGCTCTTCGGCTTGTTCGCCGTCATCCTGTACCAGGCCCCCTGCGATCAATCGTTCTGCAGAGATGGGCAACCTGAGCCTGCCTCGGGGAAGCGCATGTCTGAATCATGAAAAGGAGAACAAAATGTACGATCCGAGTCCTGACCAGTTGTCCAACCGCGCACCTTATCCACTCGAGCCGCCTGAGTCGCCCAGGCATTCCCCGCTGGGGATCGCCTCCTTCGTCGCCTCGATTGTCGCCATGCTGTCGATCTGCGCCTTCTTCCTGTTCGCCTATGTGGCTGGCAGCGGGTCTTCCTATAGTGCGACCTCGACCGGGCTCTCCATCGTCGCCTGGGTCTTCATCTGCCTGACGGCCATCGGCTGCCTGGCCGGGATCGGGCTGGGGATTGCCGGTATCGTGCAGAAGGGGACCAACAAGACCTTTGGGATCATCGGCCTGGTGTTCAGCAGCCTGCTCCTGATCGGCTTCTGCCTCTTCATGATTCTCATCTTTGGGATTGTGGCGGCGGCCCTCTCCGCATATTCGTACTGATCTCGATCGCGAACCCAGGCCCGTCGCTCCAAGTGCCTGGACCCTGGAGGCGATCCAATCCTGCCTGACCCCGGTCACGGTCAGGGTGCCGGGCATCTCACAGTTGTCCGGTAGTAGGTCAGGGGAATCGTCCGGGATTCTGGGGCAGGTCTTCAGGGGACTGTTCCGGCTGGCGATCCTGCGCTCATCGGCTTCGGCATTCTGGCGGGTTTCGCTCCTCCGGACCCCGCCTTTCACGACCAGGGATCCCGGGATTGGGGAATGCTGCGTATGGAGCCGAATCGAAATCCTTGCGGCCACCCGCTTCGCGGCAACTTCCGTTCAGGGTTTCCTGCAAGGAGCCGGAAAAAGCCCTGCCAGATCGGCAGGGCGGTAAGTTTTATCCTGGGCGGAAATACTCCTGGTCGATCGCCTGCCAGGTTTCCGTTTCCGGCAGGTGCAGGTATTTTCCCAGCCGGGGATGGACGCGGCGGATCTCCGCCCCGACCCGCTGGGCCACCCGGCGGATCGAGAAGTGGGCGTTGGGAGCCGCCCGTAGCTGGCAGAAGTGGAAGGCCTGGCGCAGGTTCAGGCTGAACAGGACCCGTCGGTGGAAGCCGTTGGGGACCAGGTAAGAGGCGACGTGGGGATTCCAGGCCTGCAGTTCTTCGTAGGCCGCGGCGGCCGCCGCCATTGCCGAGCGGTAGGGGAGTTCGAAGCCGGCTGCGGCGATCTGCTGGGGGACGGCGTAGCCGAGGCGGGTGGTCAGCCTCTGGGGGGTCTGGGTCATCATGCGGTGACGTTTGAACTCGGCGTAAGCGCCCTGGTCGAGCAGCAGGTCGAAGGTGTAGGAGGTGTATTCCAGTTCACGCAGCGGCAGGTCGTGCTCGCCGAGCCGCCCGAGCAGGGACTCGGCCAATCTGGTCTGCTCGGCCTCGGGGGCGGCGTGCATCGTCTGCATGGCTTGCGCGTAGGACATGTTCCCGAAGCGGTACAACGCGGCAGCCAGGACCCGTTTCTCACCCTCTGGATCATGGTCGATCAGCTGGCACCAATCGCCGCGCTCCTCTTCGCGTTCCTCGTGCCCTGCGCGGCTGAGTTCTTCGCAGGTCTCCAGCAGGTACGGTACGGCGTCGGCATACTTGATCAGGGTGGGGGTTTCCTCCCGGGCGACGCGCTTGATCTCGGCCCCGATCTGGCGCACCTCGGCCAGCGGGTGCGAGAGCATCTTGCGAATGGCACCCTCGAAGATCCGGGCGTTGGCGGTCACGCCCAGGTTGGCCAAGGAGGCGGCCGGGAGCAGGAAACGGCAGGTGTCGACGTACTGCGAGCGGATGCGCCGATCATGGGCCTCGTGGCTTTCCCCGTCCCGGCGCGGGAGCCGGGTTTCGACCAGGGCCTTGACTGGCGCCAGGGACTGCGCGTAGGCATCGAACAGCAGGCGGCAGGTCCGCAGATAGGTTTCCCGCAGTGGATGGCTCTCCAGTTCGGGCGGGATGTGGAAGTCGTCGGGGCTCCATTTCTGGTAGCGGGTCGACTTTTCGGTATACGAGGCCAGACGGTTGGACTCGATGCACTCGACCGCCAGACGGGAGACGTTCTCGATCGCCACGTGCAGGACGGCGTGTTCGGCCACCGAGGCGTGCCCGTAGCCGACGACCCATTTTTCGTGGAACGCGGCGCTGGACTCCTCGCTCAACTGGGCGGCGATCTCGCCGAAGGACTCGGGCGAGCGGGAAGTCTTGGCGAAGGCAACCGCGATCGTCTCGGGGGGCAGTTGCTTGGGGGAAAGCAGGTAAATGGAACGGGTTGGCATGGCCCGTACTATAGACGAAAATGCCCTGCACGTCAACCGGGCATTTGGACGGGGATCGTGCAACAAGTACGATTGAACGAGGCCTGCGGCAGGTTTCCATTCGGTCAAAGAGACCACCCCGGATGGGGCCGGGGCGGGTGGGGCTCCGATCTACAGAGTGCTGCGTAAATATCTAAACCAACCCCTTTCGTTTCATGGGGAAATTGGGTTTCATCTCGTTAAGCGATTTATGCAAGCAGCAGTAGTTTTCTGTTTCTCTTGGGGAGCGCCTGGACCTGAGCCAGTTCAGCAGACGGAAGGGGTGTCGTTTTGTCGCCTGCGGGGGCCTCTGGAAAGTGCCGGCGCCGGACCCGCAGCCACCATACAGGACCCTGAAAGGGGAACTATGGTCTTGGCCGTGCGGTTCTTCCAGGTTCCTGTCTGGTGGTATCTTGTCGTCGTACCTGCACAGGGGATCTCTCCGGACGGGTATTATCCCCCGGGTCTGTCGCCCAGGATCTTCCTCGCCAGCTGGATGTCGCTGCGGATCTGGGCGATCAGGGCCTCGACCGATGGGAATTTCATCTCGTCACGCAGCCGCTCGACGAATTCGATCTGCACGGTCTGCCCGTACAGGTCACCCTGGAAGTCGAGGAGATGGGTTTCCAGGCTGGCCCCCTGCCGCTCGGGCGTGAAGGTCGGGTTGATGCCGATGTTGGTGGCTGATGGATGGCGGACCCCCGCGACAAGGGCCCAGGTGGCGTAGATGCCGTGGGCGGGGACGAGTTTTTCCGCCGGATAGGCGATGTTGGCGGTGGGAATGTTGATGTGCCGCCCGCGTCCGTCGCCGTGGACGACCGGGCCGGAGACAGCATACGGGCGCCCGAGCAGGGCGGCCGCTGCGGCCACCTGGCCGCGCTGGATCAGGTTGCGGATCGCGGTTGAGGAAATGACCAGGTCCTGCGCATGGACCGCCGGCAGGACCTCGACGGTATAGCCCAAATGCCGGCCGATCTCGGCCAGGCGGGCGGCATCGCCATCCCGGCCGCGGCCGAGGGCGAAATCATGGCCGATCAGCAGATGGCGCAGCCCGAGGTGGGTCGAGACGCGCTGCATAAAGGCTTGGGCGGTTTCGGCGGCCAGATTGAGGTCGAAGGGAATGGTGATGACCGTTTCGATGCCCATTTCTTCCAGCAGGGCAGCCTTCTCGTCGGGCAGGCTCAGGTAGACGAAATCGGATTGCCCGCCGAGTACGACTGCCGGGTGCGGGTAGAAGGTCAGCACGACCGGGTGGCCGACGGGGTGGGCTGCCCGGGCTCCATCGACCAGGTGCTGCAACAGGACCCGGTGGCCGCGATGGAGGCCGTCGAAGACGCCGATGGTCAGCCAGGTATCCTGGCGCTTGACTGCGTCGAGGAAGCGATAATGAGGCATAACCGGTGACACCAGGGTCTCGAAGAACGCAAGGCCCCCTGGTGTCTTTTGCGTCCTCCGGAGGAAGTTGGGTTAAGAGAAGAACACCTTCTTGGGCTGCCACTCCGGCGCGCCATCCTGGCCTTCGGCCAGTTCCAGGATGGCGATCAGTTCGCCGGCCATGCTGACGCCGCGCACCAGCCCGGGCTTGGTATCGGCTGCAGCCTTGACGCGGTGGCCGTGTTTGACCTCCTCGACCTCATCGGGGCCGAGTTCGATGGCTTCCCAATCGCTGAGGGCCTCGGCTGCCGGGATCAGGAACTGGTACCAGTTGCCGACCGTGAAGGCCTCCTGCAGCTTGCGCAGCGGCACGGCGTCGCGCAGGCTGAAGCGGCCTGACTTGGTCCGCCGCAGGCCGACCAGGTAGGCCCCGCAGCCCAGGACTGCCCCGAGATCGTTGGCCAGCGAACGGACATAGGTGCCCGACGAGCAGTGCACATCGATGACCACCTCGGGCGGGGCCCACTCGAGCACCTCCAGGTGGTAGACATTGATCTTGCGTGGTTCGAGCTCGACCTCTTCCCCCTTGCGGGCCATGTCGTAGGCCCGGCGACCCTTGACCTTGACCGCCGAGTAGGGCGGGGGAGTCTGCTCGATCTCACCGATAAAGCCTTTCAGGACCTCTTCGAACTGATCCTCGCTCACGTCCACCGGGGTCTCGCTGTTCGGGCGGGTGAAGCGTCCGTCGGCATCGTAGGTGTCGGTCGTGCCGCCCAGGCGCAGGATGGCCTGGTAGCGTTTGTCGGAGGCCGAGACGAACTCGCTCAGGCGCACCGCCGGCCCGATCAGGACGACGAGCACACCCGAGGCGCGCGGGTCGAGCGTACCGGTGTGGCCGGCGCGGCGGATGTTGGTGCCCTTCCGAATGACCTCGACCACATCGTGGGAGGTCATCCCGATCGGCTTGTCCACGACCAGGATCCCGGAAATGGCATTCTTGATATCTTGACTTTCCATTTTCAAATTCCTCCTGATGATCTGACCGTCCAGCGCCAGGGTGGGCGCTGGCGGGTTGTTCACATATCATTCAGTGCCCGGCGGGTGATCCGCAGGACGCGCTCGCGGACCTCGTCCAGGCCGCCGCGCACCTCGGCCCCGGCCGCGGCCCGGTGGCCGCCGCCGCCAAACTGCTTGGCAATCCTTGCCACATCGATTTCAGGCTTGAGTCCGCGCCATGAGACCTTGACGTGCTCTGCGTTTTGTTCGACGAAGATGATCGCGACCTCGTTGGCATCGATCGACGAGACGACGTTGATCAGGTCGGCATCGTCGTTGCCGGTGTAACCGGCGCTCTTGCGATCGGCCAGGGTCATGGTAACCGAGACGATCCCGTTGGCCTGCTCCAGGCTGGACAGGCCGGCCCCCCAGTAGCGCGCGGCCGCGAAGGTGCGCCGCACCAGGCTGCGAAAGTACAGGGCGCTCATGTCCACGCCCAGGTCGAGCAGGTCGGCGGCCTGGCGCAGGGCCTCGGAAGTGATGTTGGAGGTGCGAAAGCCGAGCGTATCGGTCACCAGGCCGGTCATCAGGCTGGCGGCGATCGGGGGCGTGATGACCAATCCCCAGGCTGGCATGTAACGGATCAGCACCGAGGCGGTGGCGACGGCCTCCGGCTCGACCAGGTTGAGGATCCCGAACGGTTCAGTGGTCACGTGGTGGTCAATGACGATATCTGGGGATCCGTAACCGTCCAGGGCGCTGCCGACCCGCTTCAGGTCCGAGCAGTCGACTGTGACCGCCAGGTCGAAGGCCCCCTCAGAGCGATGGACGATCTGGTCGCTGCCGGGCAGGTGCCTGAACGTCGCCGGGACGCCGTCGGCCAGGACCATCTGGACCGTTTTGCCGGAATCCTGCAGGGCCAGGCCGAGGGCCAGCAGCGAACCGATCGCGTCTCCGTCCGGTCGGACGTGGGAGGCGATCAAGATGCGGCTGGCGGCCTGGAATTTCTCTCGAATGGCAGTCTGCAGATCAGTCATTCTTCCGTAAAGATGCCAGCAATCGCTCGATGTGGTCTGCGTTCTCGGGTGTAGGGTCCCAATGGAAGCGCAGGCGCGGCATGGTGCGCAGTTCGATACGAGCGGCCAGTAGGCGGCGCAGGAAGCCGCTGGCAGATTCCAGTCCCTCCAAGATTTCGGCGCTGCGGGTTGCGCCCTCGATCGCCGAAACATAGATGTCAGCGAAGGCCAGTTCACGATCCACGCGTGCATCGGTGATGTAGATCATGTGCAGGCGCGGGTCACTGACCTCCTGGATCAGCATTTCCGAGAGTTCCTGGCGGATACGGTCCGCAATGCGCTGGAGACGGGTACCGGATGGCATATTTTACTTATACCCAATAAAACAGATTCAGGCAATTACAATCCTGAAAGGTGGTTTGCTGGCTGAGCGGGCCGGGTGAGTCGTGAGCCTATTCGCTCTTGACCTTTTCCATGACGAAGGATTCGATCACGTCGCCGATCAGGATGTCGTTGAAGTTTTTGAGGCCGATGCCGCACTCGAAGCCCTGGCGCATCTCGCGCACGTCATCCTTCTCGTGACGCAGCGAGGAGACCTCGCCTTCGAAGACGATATCCTTGCCACGGTACAGGCGCACCCGGGCGTTGCGGCGGATCTCGCCTTCGCTGACCCGACAGCCGGCGATCTTGGCGCCCTTGTTCAGGCTGAAGACCTGCAGCACGTTGGCTTTGCCGATCACCTTCTCGACGAATTCGGGAGCCAGCATGCCCTTGAGGGCCTTGTCGATGTCCTCGGTCAGGCGATAGATGATGTCATACAGGCGGATCGAGACGCCTTCGGCGTCGGCCAGCCGGCGGGCGGCCACCTCAGCCTGGATGCTGAAGCCGACGATGATGGCATCGGAGGCCGAGGCCAGCATGACGTCGTTCTCGCTGACATTGCCTGTTTCGGCGTACAGGACGTTGACCTTGATCTCGCCCTGGCTCAGATTGCTCAGTTCGCCGACGATCGGCTCAAGCGAGCCCTGGACGTCGGCTTTGAGGATCAGGTTGAGTTCCTTGGCTTCGCCAGCCTTGTAGCGGGCGAAGAGTTCCTCCAGAGTGGCCTTTTTCTGGGTCGTGGCGGCATTCTTGATGGCCTCCTGGCGTTCGAGGACGATCTGGCGGGCCTCACGTTCCGACTCGACGACCCTGAACACGTCACCGGCAGCGGGCAGGTCATTGAGCCCCATCACCGAGACCGGGAAGGATGGCCCGGCCTTCTGGACCTTGCGGCCGCGGAAGTCGAACATGGCCCGCAGGCGTCCGTGGACCGTCCCGGCAACGACGATGTCGCCGGCCTGGAGGGTCCCGTTCTGGACCAGCAGCGTGGCCACAGGACCCTTGGTCTTGTCCAGCTCAGCCTCGATGACCGTCCCGATGACGGCGCCGGAATCGTTGGCGCGGATGTCGGTATTGTCGGCCACCAGCAGGACAGCCTCGAGCAGGTCTTCGATGCCCTGGTGCTGTTTGGCCGAGACCGGGATGATCATCGTATTCCCACCCCACTCGTCGGAGACCAGGTTGTTCTCGCCGAGTTGCTGCTTGACCCGGTCGGGGTTGGCGTTGGCCTTGTCGATCTTGTTGAGGGCGACGACGATCGGGACGCGGGCGGCCAGGGCGTGGGCCATGGCTTCTTTGGTTTGCGGCATGACGCCGTCGTCAGCGGCCACGACCAGGATGACGATGTCGGCTCCCTGGGCGCCGCGGGCGCGCATGGCGGTGAAGGCGGCGTGGCCGGGGGTGTCCAGGAAGGTGATCGTGCGACCCTTGAGTTCGACCTGGTAGGCGCCGATGTGCTGGGTGATGCCCCCGACCTCCCCGGTGGCTACATCGGCATTGCGGATGGCGTCAAGCAGGGAGGTCTTGCCGTGGTCGACGTGCCCCAGGATGGTCACCACCGGCGGGCGCGGTGTCAGGGCGGCGTCGTCTTCGTCAGCGATCATCTGGCGCCAGATCGGCACTTCGCCGGCCTCTTCTGCTGCCGGGATCTCCTGGCTCTCGAGGCTGGCTTCAAAGCCGAGTTCCTCGGCGATAATGGCGGCAGTATCGTAATCGATGGTCTGGTTGATGCTGGCCATCACACCGTTGGACATCAATTTTTTGATGACCTGGATGGGGCTGATGTCGACGATCTGGGCAAAGTCGCGAACGCTGATGATTGCAGGAATTTCGATTTTTTTATCGTGCCCGTTTGCGCTCATGTGGCACCTCCTGTGTCTAGAGTTCCGCTCGTGGGAGCGGGGTGGGTCTGGAGCCGGTTGCGGGTGCCTGCTGAGCAAAAGGTGAAGCTATCAGCCCATAAGGGTCTACCGGTCCTGGCCTGTGGCATCTTCCGCCTCCGGCAGGCTGGTACTGAACTGCTGCAGGCGTTCGAGGTCTTCGGGCGTCAGGGTGGCTTTCAGGGCATGGGCGAGAGGCCCGCGCAGGCCTTTCTCCCAGCAGGGACGCAGATTGTGCAGATAGGCTCCCCGTCCGGCCAGTTTGCCGGTCGGATCGATCTGCACGCCTTCGGGGCGGCGTACCAAGCGAATCAAGGTTCGTTTGGGCTGCACAGTTCGGCAGCCCACGCAGGTACGCTGCGGGACGTGCTTGGGTCGTTTTGCAGGTTTGCCAGACACCTTCTTCCAATCCGTCCGGGCGGAGGAATGCTCCGACCTAACGTAGGATTACCACTCTTCTTCCCAGCCTTCTTCGCCGCGCTTGTGCTTCTTGCGGGCGACGACTTCGCCGAGAGCTTCGTCGAATTCGAGCTGGCGGTCTTTCTTCTTTTTCTTCTTGTCCTTCTTTTTATCGTCGGACTCTTCTTCCTCGCTGGCCGGGGCGACCTGGGTCACGGTCTCCATCGTGAACAACTTCTCGAATTCTTCCTCTTTCTCTTCCAGCTGTTCCACGGCGGTGGCCTTGTCGTCGAGCTCTTCGGCCGCGACGGCTGGCGCGGCCTCGGCGGGAACTTCGACAGGCGCTTCGATGGCGGTTTCGGGGGTGATTTCGGCGGTCGCTTCGGGGGGCGCTTCAGCGGTCACTGCAGCGGGCGCTTCGGCGGTCTCAACTGCGGCAGCCTCGGCGACCGGTTCAGGCTCGGGTTCGGGCTCGGGGAAGGAGACTGCGGCCAGGGCTGCTGCGATGGCCTGCATCGCCTTGGGGCCGATACCGGCCAGGCCCAGGACGCTGTCGGGGTCGAGCTTCATCGTCAGCATCAGGTCACCGACGGTGCGCAGTTCGGCCTCGGTCAGGATATTGTAGACGTGTTCGGGCAGGCCGAGCGTCTCGCCGTCGGTTTCGAAAGCGATCGCTGGGATTTCGGCCCGGGCGGTGGAGAGGCGCTCTTCCTCCGCGGCGACCTCGGCGGCGATCTTTTCCATCGAACGGCGTTCGACCCGCTCGACGAACTGGTGCATGGAGGTGTATTCTTCCGGCGTCAGTGGGCGGCCTTCGTCCTTCTTGACCAGGATCGCCTCCATGGCTGGAATAGTATCCTTTTCCTTTTCGGCAACCGCCTCCAGGGTCGTATCGCTCTGCAGTTTGGCCAGCGAGTCCGCGGTGGCCTCGACCAGCGACTTGATGTCGATCCGCCAGCCGGTCAACTTGGCTGCCAGACGGGCGTTCTGCCCGTCCCGGCCGATGGCCAGGCTTAACTGGTCCTCCTGGACGACGACGGTGGCGGTCTTGTCGGCTTCGTTCAGGTAGACGCCGGCGACGCGGGCCGGGCTGATGGCCTTTGAAATGTACATCACCGTGTCGGGGTTCCACTCGATGATGTCGATCTTCTCGTCGTGCAGCTCCTTGACGATCGCCTGGATGCGCACGCCGCGGATGCCCACGCAGGCCCCCACCGGGTCGACGTTGGGCTGGGCGGCCGAGACGGCCACCTTGGCACGCTGGCCGGGCTCGCGCGAGATGGCCCGGATCTCGACCACTCCGTGGTAGATTTCGGGGACCTCGTTCTCGAGCAGGCGGCGCAGGAAATTGCGGTGCGAGCGCGACAGGATGATCTGCGGGCCACGCGGGCTGTCCTTGACCTCCAGGACGATGGCCCGCACGCGGTCATGGACCCGGAACCGCTCGCCGGGGATCTTCTGGTTGGGTGGCATGATGCCTTCGGCCTTCATGTCCAGGCCGACAGTGACGCCCTGGGTCATGCTGACCGCCTGGACCACACCGCTGATGATCTCGCCGACCTGCTTGGCGTAGTAATCGGTCTGGACCTGGCGCTCGGCCTCGCGGATGCGCTGCTGGATGACCTGCCGGGCGGTCTGGGCGGCGACGCGTCCGAAGTCCTTGGGCGTCGTCTCAACGATCGCCATGTCACCCAGGTTGACCTCCGGGTAGATCGCGCGGGCCACCTCGAGCAGCACTTCGGTGCGCTCGTCCTGGATGTCTTCGACGACTTCCTTTTCGGCGTAGACCAGCACCTGACCCGTTTCCGGGTCAACTTTGGCTTCGACGTGCTGGGCATTGGAGGCATTGACCGCCCGCCGGTAGGCCGAAACCATCGCCGACTCGATCGCCGACAGGATGATCTCCTTGGGCAGTTGTTTCTCTTCCAGCACCTCGTTGAAGGCCAGGGCAAACTCGTTCTTCATCGCTTTCCTTGCTCCGTGTGTGACTGATATTGGGTAGAAGCAGAAAAGTGGGGGTTGCCCACTTTTCGGTGCGTGCAGTATTGGGTTTCGTACGGACGGGATTCTAGCATACAAGCGGCAGATGTGCAAGGTTATAATTACGATCATGGAACACCGCGATCTCAACAAAGCCGCCCAGTGTGGCGAACCCTCTTACGTCTGGCGGGCGGGCCAGGAACGGCGTCTGCAGATGATCGCCCGGGCTGCCGGCGAGCGGATCGCGGGCCGGATCCTCGAGAACGGTTGTGGGGTGGGGATGTACGTCCGGCATCTGCAGCCCTTCGGCGGGCAGGTCTTCGGACTGGAGTTCGACTTCGAGCGTGTCCGGGAGGCCCATGTCCACGCCCCCCTGGTGGTCAACGCCGCCGGGGAGGCCCTGCCCTGCCCACCCGGGATCTTCGACCTGATCCTCAGCCACGAGGTCCTCGAGCATGTCCAGGACGACCACCGCGCCGTTGCCGAGATGGTCCGGGTCCTCAGGCCGGGCGGACGGCTGGTCCTGTTCGTTCCCAACCGGGGTTACCCGTTCGAGACGCACGGAATTTATTGGAAAGGAAATTACAGGTTCGGCAATATCCCGCTGGTCAACTGGCTGCCGCGCGCCTGGCGGGATAAACTTGCCCCGCATGTGCGGGTCTATTCGCGGCGTGACCTCGAAGCCCTTCTGGCCAATTTCCCGATTTCCCTGGTCGAACGCACCATCATCTTCGGCGCCTACGACAACCTCATCGCCCGTTTCGGCCCGCTGGGGAAGGCCCTGCGCGGCTTCCTGCAGTTCCTGGAGCGGACTCCCCTGAGAGGGCTCGGCCTGTCGCATTTCTGGGTGATCGAAAAGACCTGATCCTGCCGGCCTGCTCCCGGAACCTGAACCTCCCGCTGACTTGCGGGACGTTTTTCGCCTAGAGGGTCAGTTCCCCGCGCAGGACGGTGACCGCCCCGCCGCCGACCTTGACGGTCTGGATGTCGTCCGGCGGGCCGACGACTTCAACGCTGCCGATCCCCGGGCGCCCCAGCCAGTGTCCCTGCTCGGCCAGAAAGGATGGCTGCTCGATCAGGCCGTAATGCCACAGGTAGGCGCCCATCCCGCCGCTGGCCGACCCGGTGAAGGGGTCTTCGATGATGTCGGGCAGCAGGGCAAAGTGACGGGCGAAGGTCTGGCCGCGTTCGAACCCCTGCAGGCAGAAGAGATGGGTGCTGAAAAAATCCCCCTTCCCGCGCAGGACGGCGTACCGGGCCTGGTCGACGGCGGCCCGCCGCAGGGTCTCCAGATCGCGGAGCGCAGCGAACAGCTGCGGGGTCCCGGTGCTGACCGTCTGGACGATCGTTCCGGGGAGCAGGCCAGCGGGGTCCAGGCCGAAAACGGGCAGGACCTGGGTGGGGGAGTAGGTCCGCAGGAACTGTGGCTTGCGCTGGGCCATGACGACCCGGTCCACCCGGCCGTGGCGGGCGAAGATCTCCACCTCGATCGGCCCGTCGCGCAGCTCGAGAGGCATCTTGAGATAATCGCCGGGCAGGGACAGGCGCCCGGTCTCAACCAGGGCGAAGACAGTGGCGATGGTCGGGTGTCCCGCCAGGGGGATTTCCTCGGCCGGCGTGAAGTAGCGGGCCCGGAAGGTCCCGCCGGGCTTGCGCCAGACGAAAGCGGTCTCGGAGAGGTTCATTTCTCTGGCGACCGCCAGCATGGTCTCGGGTGCCAGGTCCGGGCAGTCGAAGACGATGGCACACGGATTGCCGCCCAGCGGGCGGTCGGTGAAGGCATCGGCCTGCAGGAAGGGATAGGTGGGCATGGGCGCTCCTTTGGGCCGGCAACCGGTTCCATCGCTGCAAGGCCCTGCCCAGGATTGTACTCCAGCTCTTCCTGGCCTGCTGGTTCAATTGCGGCCTGACGGACATCACGGTGAGTTCGGATAACTCGCAGGCCGATTGCTGCTTCGATTTTTATTTTCCCTTCTATAATGAGAGCAGAATGGTACAGGGACCTTCGTTTCTTCCATCAAGGCAAAGGAGAATGCTCATGAACAGGAAAAAGATGATCCTTGTTTGGCTCGTGCTGGTCTGCTTCAGCATGTCTTGCAGCGGAGCGAACCTGTTTGCGACGCCGACGCCCATCCCGACACCCACGCCGGAAGGCCAGCGGATCTCCGTTCCGGGCGGCGGTTACAGCCTGATCATTCCCCTCGAGGCGGTCTATGCTGTGAGTGATCGGACTGTTCAGATCACCTATCCCTCCGGAGGGGTCGGCCTGGTGACCAACATCTGGTTGGTAGACACCCGGGGCCGGGATCAGGTGTCCTTGATCCGTGATGCGTTGCAGTTGTCTGCAGGAGAGGGGGATGAGGTGTACCTCGGGGATTCCGCGGCGATCGTGGTGGGCGGGCTGGATGGTCTGGCGATCGAGTTGACCGGCTTCCTGAGCGGCACGCCTGTGGAGGGGATCCTGGTCGGGGTTACGCTCGACGACGAACACTTCTTCCTTGGCTATGGCGTGGCGGATATCTCGTCAGACCCGAATCTCTGGTCCGGTTTTGGACGGGACTACGTATTGGACATCCTGGCCACGGTGGAATTCGCTCGCGAATGACATTCGTCCGGCGCTGGATGGACCCGCATGGTGCCAATCCGTCCAGCGCAGGGCACCAGAAACTCCAGCCCAATCCCACAGCACACCAACTGCTCGCGGTCGGCATGCGGGTTCTTCTTGCCCGCTTTGGGCGGTGAGATCAGTGGGAAGAGGAAAAGATGAGTGGAATTTACTGCTTCTTGCATAAACCGCCTAGATGAAACCCAATTTCCCCATGAAACGAAAGGGGTTGGTTTAGATATTTACGCAGCACTCTGTAGTTTCTTACTACCACCTGCTTCGTGCCAATTCAGTTCAGCTCTTTCTGCAAGTAGCAGGTGATAGCCATCCCAAATAAGAAGGCCCCGCATGCGCATGCGGGGCCGGTTTCGTCATCGCCTACATCTTATGGAATTTAAAGGTGGATCGGGCTGCCCTCGGCGGCGTGGGCGGCTTCCATCAGCACCTCCGAGAGCGTCGGGTGGGCGTGGACGTTGCGGGCGATCTCAAGGGGAGTCAGCTCCATCATCCGGGCCAGGGTCAGTTCGGGCAGCAGTTCGGTGACCTCCGGGCCGACCATCGTCGCGCCCAGGATCTCGCCGTATTGTTCGTCGACCACCAGCTTGACCCAACCGGCGTAATCACCCATGCCGAGGGCCTTGCCGTTGGCCTGGAAGGGAAAGCGCCCGACCTTGGTCTTCAGGCCGCGCTCCTGGGCCTGGGCCTCGGTGATCCCGAAGGAGGCCACCTGCGGCGAGCAGTAGGTCGCCCGCGGCATGGATTCGTAATCCAGCCTGACCGTCTCGTGGCCAGCGATGTGCTCGGCGCAGACCATGCCCATCGCCGAGCCGACATGGGCCAGCATCAGCTTGGCGGTCACGTCGCCGATGGCCCAGATTCCCGGTACGTTGGTCGCCATGCGTTCGTCGATCTCGACCGCCCCGCGCTCCGAGAGCTTGACGCCGACCTCCTCCAGCCCCAGGCCGGACGAGTTGGGCTTGAAGCCGATCGCCACCAGGGCCTGCTCGGCCTCGAGGATCTTTTCGGTCCCTTCGGCGGACACCGTCACCGTGACCCCGTTCTTGGTCGCCGTGACCGCCTCGACCTTGTGCCCGGCCAGGACCTTGATGCCGCGCTTGGCATAGGCCTTGGCCACCTCGCCGGCGGCCTCCTCGTCCTCCAGCGGCAGGACATGGGGCAGCATCTCGACCACGGTCACCTCCACGCCGTACGCGTTCCAGACGGTGGCGAACTCCATCCCGATCGCACCCGCACCGATGATGACCACGCGCTTGGGCAGTCTCTCCTGCAGGATGGCTTCGTGGTAGGTGACGACCTTTTGGCCGTCGACCTTCCAGGCCCCCGGGATGGCCGGGCTGGCACCGGTGGCGAGGATGATGTTCCTGGCCTTGAGAATGGCCTCTTTGCCATCTTTGTCTGTGACAACGACCGTATCCTTGGCGGTCAGTCGGGCCGTGCCCATCTGGACGTCGATCTTGTTCTTCTTCATCAGGAACTCGACGCCTTTGACCAGCCGGTTGGAAACCTGCCGTGAGCGTTTGACCGCCGCCGGGTAGTCGAGGCGCAGGTTCTCGAACGCGAAGCCGAACTCCTTGCCGCGCTCGCGCAGCGTGTGGGCCACTTCGGCGTTCTTGAGCAGGGCCTTGGAGGGGATGCAGCCGATGTTCAGGCATACGCCGCCCATCCACTGCTTGTCGACGATGGCGGTCTTCAGCCCCAGTTGTGCAGCCCGGATGGCGGCCACGTACCCGCCGGGTCCGGCGCCGATGACAACGACATCATACATTTCAGACATGATCATTGGACTCCCAAAAAAAGAGATCGTGTTGATTGGATGCATACGGGCAGGATTTCGCCCTTACCCGGTAATTGTACTATGCTCCGGGCAGCGGGCGCCTACGCGCTCCAGTTTTCAAGCCGTTCCTGGACCTGGCTCAGGAAGGCATCGGCGGAGGCACCGTCCAGGATGCGGTGGTCGAAGACGAAGGAGAGATAGACCATCGGGCGGATGGCGAGGGCGTCATTCCCGGCCCCGTCGCTGACCACCACCGGGCGCTTCTGGATCGCTCCGGTGCCCAGGATGCCACACTGCGGCTGGTTGATGATCGGCATGGCGAACAGCGACCCGCCGATGCCGTGGTTGGTCAGGGTGAAGGTTCCGCCGCGGACCTCAAATGGGCGCAGGCGCTTGGTCCGGGCGCGGTGGGCCAGGTCGTTGACCCCGCGGGCGATGCCCAGCAGCGACAGTTCGTCAACCCGCTGCAGGACCGGGACGATCAATCCCTGCTCGCCAAGCGAGGTCGCCATGCCGATGTTGATCTCGGCGTGCAGGAGGAGGCCTTCGTCCGTCCAGGAGGCGTTGGCCAGCGGATGGACCTTGAGGGCAGCGGCGATGGCGGCCATGAAATAGACCGTGTAGGTCAGGTTGACCCCGTCGGCCTCGTAAGCGGCCTTGTTGGCCGCGCGGTGGGCGGCGATCCGGTGCAGGTCGGCTTCCATGACGGTCATCACGTGCGGGGAGGTCTGCTTGGAGGCCAGCATCCGTTCGGCGATCTGGCTGCGCACGGTGGTGATCGGTAGGAGCGTGCCGCGGGCTTCGGTATCCGATCCGCTGGCGACGGGAGCCGCCGGGCGGCCGGCGAGGTGCGCGAGCACGTCCTGCTTGGTGATGCGCCCGTTCAGGCCGCTGCCGCGCACCTGCCTCAGGTCCAGGTTGTGTTCGGCGGCGATCTTGCGCACCACCGGCGACAGGAATCCCGGTTGGCGATCGACGGGCTCGCGCTGCGCCACGCTTTTCGTTCTTTCTGGGAGCGGATCCACTTTTGCGGCTGCCTCAGGGCGGGCGGGCCCCGCTTCGGCGAGGAGCTCGCCAGGCTGCCCGATCCAGGCCAGGACCCTTCCCACCTCGACGGCGGTGTTCTCGCCCACCTCGATTCGGAGCAGGATGCCGCTGGCCGGACTGGGGATCTCGGTCACGACCTTGTCGGTCTCGACCTCCAGCAGTGGTTCGAGTTCGTGGACCGAGTCGCCCTCGGCCTTCAGCCATTTGACGACGGTCAGTTCGTCGACGCCTTCGCCCAGGCGGGGAACAAGCAGCTTGGTTGTCATTCTTCCTCCTGATCAGCCACAGAGCCACGCGCTGCGCGCAGAAAAAGCGCGCAGGACCCTTTTCCGGAAACGCACGCTCCCGGTGCAGGTTCTCCACGGCTAGCGGATCGCCGGATACGAGGCGGGTTTCGCTTCGTGCATCATTTCATAAACTGCATCGAAGATCGCCTCGGCATTTGGCTTCGACCAGTAATCGCCGTCGCTGCCGTAGGCCGGGCGGTGGGCCGAGCCGGGCAGGGTGCGGGGGGCCGAGTCGAGCCACTGGTAGCCGCCCTGCACCTCGAGCACTTCCCGGAGCATGGTGGCCGTCGTCCCGCCGGGGACATCTTCGTCGACGAACAGGATCCGGGCGGTCTGCTTCACCGATTCGACGATCCGGCCATGGATATCGAACGGGAGCAGCGACTGGACGTCGATCACCTCGGCCTGGATCCCGACCGCGGCCAGTTTTTCAGCTGCCTCCAGGGCGATGCGGACGCAGGCGCCGTAGGTGACGATCGTGGCTTCCGTCCCGGGGCGCAGAACCTCCGGCACGCCCGGCACGATGGTCAGCTCGCCGATGTTGGCCGGCATGCGCTCCTTGACCCGGTAGCCGTTGAGCACCTCGACCACAATGGCCGGCTCCTCGGCCTTGAGCAGTGCGTTGTAGAACCCGGCGGCCCGGGTCATGTCGCGCGGCACCAGGACATGCATCCCGCGCACCAGGTGGATGATCCCGGCCATCGGTGAGCCTGAATGCCAGATGCCCTCCAGGCGGTGGCCGCGCGTCCGCACGATGACCGGAGCCTTCTGCACGCCCTTGGTGCGCCAGAGCAGGGTCGCCAGGTCATCGGACATGATCTGCAGGGCGTAGAGCAGGTAGTCGAGGTACTGGATCTCGGCCACCGGGCGCAGGCCGCGCATCGCCAGGCCGATCGCCTGCCCCAGGATGGTCGCCTCGCGGATGCCGGTGTCGGTCACCCGCAGGGCGCCGTACTTCTCCTGCAGGCCGCGGAAGCCCTGGTTGACATCCCCCAACTGGCCGAGGTCCTCACCGAAGGCCACCAGGCGCGGCTCGCGTTCCAGCGCCGCATCGAAGGCGGCGTTGACCACCTCGAAGCCCATTACCAGCGGGGCATCGGGGGTGTAGGCCGGTTCGACCGCCTCGACCCGCAGGACCGAGTCGCTGCGCGGGGAGGTCAGGAAGCTGGCGTAGCGGTCGGCCTGCAGCGGCGAAAGGGCGCCCTGCCATGCGAGCAGCTTCTCCCGCCGTGCGGGGGATTCGTCACGGGTCAGGACCAGGGCCGCGTGGACGGCGGTGACCATGTCCTTGCGGACGGGAGCCGGGAGCGCCTCGAGCCCCACCCGGATCTGCTCCAGCCCATTGGCGTGGCGCGATCCCCGGGCTGTCTCGGCCAGCAGGGCCGCGGTCTCGGAGCGCTCGCGCAGCAGCGGGGCCTGATACGCCTCCCAGGCCTGCCTGCGCGACTCCTCCACGGCCTGGCGCTCTTCGTCTTCCATCCGGACCAGTGTCTCCTCATCTGCCACCCCGCACCCGGCGATCCACTCCCTGAATTTCTTGAGGCAGTCCCACTCGGCCTCCCAGGCCAGGCGTTCGGGGGATTTGTAGCGCTCATGCGAACCGGAGGTCGAGTGCCCCAAGGGCTGGGTGACCTCGGTGACGTGTACCAGGGCCGGGACGTGGTAACGACGGGTGATCCCGGCCGCCTGGGCGTAGGTTTCCAGCAGGGCCGGGTAGTCCCAGGCCGGGACGGAGTACAGGTCGTAGCCGCGGTCGCACTCCTCGGCCGGGCAGGGGATGCGCTCGAAGCCTTTCAGGATGGCGTGGATGTTCTCCTTGACCATCTGGAACTGGTTGGGGACCGAGATGCCGTACCCGTCGTCGAAGACGGTGATGATCGCCGGGGCCTGCAGGACGCCGATGGCGTTGACTGCCTCCCAGAACACACCCTCGGCGGTGGAGGCGTTGCCGATCGTCGCCCAGGCGACCTCGTCGCCGTTACGCGAGAACTGGACGAAGGGTTTGAGTTCGGCCAGCTGGCGGTACAGGACCGAAGCGTAGGCCAATCCGACCAGGCGCGGCATCTGGGCCCCGGTCGGCGAGACGTCGGCAGCGACGTTGTACATTTCGGTCTGATCCTTCCAGCTGCCGTCGGGATTGATGGTGGGCGAAACGAAATGGCCGACCATCGAGCGGCCGGCCGTTGCGGGGTCAGCTTCCTGGTCGGCGTGGGCATAGAGCTGGGCGAAGAAGTCCTGGAACTGCAGCACTCCCAGGGCATGGACCCAGGTCTGGTCGCGGTAGTAGCCCGAGCGCCAGTCGCCTTTCAGGAAGGCCCGGGCGATGACCACCTGGGGCAGCTCCTTGCCGTCGCCGAAGATGCCGAATTTGGCCTTGCCGCTCAACACCTCGCGCCGGCCGATGACCGATACCTGGCGTGATCGGTAGGCCAGGCGATAGTCGAAAAGGATCTCCTCAGGGGGCAGGAGCAGGTTGGTCGCTGTCTTTTTTGCCATCTCCCAAGCCTTATAGGACAGAGTTGGTCTGATTATAAGATGAAACGATCGATTTTGGATTAAAAAACCCTGAGCGGCTGGCAGCCGCCCAGGAAGCGCTACAGGAGCGGGTCGGGGCCTGGGGGGGGTAAAAAATCCTGCGGGACACGAAGTCCCGCAGGAGATGGTGGATCACAGGTGGCGATCAATCAACCGCTGCGGTGTGGGCCGGGATGCTTGCGATCGGGCGATGTTTGTGAACCTGGGCACATTGTAACGGCGGGCGGTGGAATTGGCAAGCGATTTGCCGTTTTTTTGCCCTTACATTCCTGTTAGGATGTGGACCTTGGGCGCCGCAGGCGGCTGGAGCGGCCTTCAGGCAATATGCAGTTCGCAGACCCGGCGGAAGTGATAGCCGTAGATCGAGAGCGTGATCGCCAGCGGGAACAGGCGCGGGCGGCGGACCAGGGTCCAGACGACCAGCCCCCAGTAATGCAGGCGCTCCTTGCCCAGGATGCCCAGCCGCAGCACTGAACGGAAGAAGGCCCGGATATATTCGGCGTTGACCGGGATGGTGATCCGGGGGGCCTTGTATTCCTTCAGGAAGGTCTTCAGGCGGGCATAATAGTTCCTGGGCGCATACAGGTGCCTGATCACCGCCCGGTAACCCTTCTGCAGGGTTTCGAGGCTCATCCGGGGTTTGATGTTGGTCTCCCCGTCGACGTTGTCGCCGGAGAACGAACTGACCAGGCGTTTTTCGCGCTGTAAACGCTCGTACAGGCGGGTGCCGGTCGGAGCCTGCAACAACCCGACCATGGCGGTCACGATCCCGCTTTTCTGGATGAAGTCGATCTGCCTCTGGAAGATCGACGGCGTGTCGCTGTCGAAGCCGATGATGAACCCGCCCTGGACCTGCAGCCCGGCGCGCTGGATGCGCTTGATATCTGCGACCAGGTCGCGGCCCAGGTTCTGTTTCTTGTTGCACTCGGCCAGGCTGTTGTCGTCGGGGGTTTCGACGCCGATGAAGACCGTGATGAAGCCGGCCTCGGCCAACAGGTCCATCAGTTCCTCGTCATCGGCGAGGTTGATCGAGATCTCGGTGTTGAACGGCATGCCCTTCTTGCCCTTGCGCCAGGCGATCAGGGCCGGCAGCAGGTCGGCCTTGAGCTGCTTCTTGTTGCCCATCAGGTTATCGTCGACGAAGAAGACGCTTTGGCGCCAGCCAAGGCGGTACAACCCGTCCAGTTCGGCGATGATCTGGGCCGCGTTCTTGACCCGCGGCCGGTGTCCGAACAGCGAGGTGATGTTGCAGAACTCGCAGTCAAAGGGGCAGCCGCGCGAATACTGGATCGCCATGCTGGCATAGTGCTTCAGATCGGCCAGCTGCCACAGCGGGGCAGGGGTCTGGCAGATGTCGGGGAAGGTGGTCGAGGTGTAGACCCGGCGGGGGTGGCCGAGTGCCAGGTCCCGCAGGAAGGGGGGCAGGGTCATCTCGGCCTCGTTGAGCACGAAGTGGTCCACATCGGGGAATTGGCTATGCTCGGCGGTGAAGAGCGGCCCGCCGGCGACGATCTTCAACCCGGCAGCCTTGCAGCGGGCGATCAGCTGGTGGGCGGAGGCCTGCTGGACTGCCATGGCGCTTAGGAAGGCGTAATCCGCCCAGGCCAGATCCTGGTCCCGGAGCGGCCGCACGTTCAGGTCCACCAGGCGCAGCTCCCAGTGCGAGGGCAGCATGGCGGCCACGGTCAGCAGGCCGAGCGGCGGCGTGGAGGCTTTCTTGCGGATGAAGGGCAGGGCGTGCTTAAAACTCCAGAACGTATCGGGGAACTCGGGGTAGAGCAACAGGATCTTCATCTCAGCCTCCAATCTGGGATGGCGGGCGCCGTTCTTTGGCCTGTCCGGCGCCTTCAAGTATGCAAGGGCCAACCGGGCAAGATCGCGTGCCGGTCGGTGGTCTCCGCAGTGTGATATGGCGTTGACGAACGCTGGTCCGTCTTTCCCCCGCCTCGGGCTTCCTGGTCTGGGTGTGGAAGCGGATGTGGTGTTGTGTCAGCAGTTGTCGATGATTATAACCCCAAAAGGGTCGGGATCCCGATCCGATAGCGAACGGATAGCCAAGGGATAGGGTCCGGATAGTTAGGACCCTCTCCTGGCGCGAAAGTCTCGAGCGGAAACTGTCCGTTGGGAGGGGCGGAATGGGATCCCCCCCCCGCCTTACCCGCGCAGGACCGGCAGGGTCAGCAGTGCATGCGGCACGACCAGGGCCCGCAGGTCCGGGCCGAGGGCTTCCACTGCGATGGCCAGGGCTTCGTCCGGCGTGGCGGCCGGGATCATCTTGCAGTCGGATACCAGATCGGGGTGTTCGCTGGCGACGATGATCACCTGGTTCTGCTCCAGGACCTTGGCCAGGACGAAGGCCCGCTGGCCCCCGGGCGGGTAGCCGTTGCGGCGGGCGTCAGACAGGATCGATGGGACGTCCACTGCGGCGCGCATGGCCTGCAGGAAGCGCTGCTCGCCGACCCCGGCCCCGGCGCCCTCCTGGCAGCGGGCCGGGATGATGAAAAAGCCGCCGGGGCGCACCACCGGCGTGGGGGCGAAGAACAGGTAGGACGGCGCCCGGCTGGCCTGGTACAGGTTGGTGTCCTTGGGATAGCCGACCCCGCCGATGGCCAGATCGTACTGCCGGTCGATCGGGACCTCGTAGACGGAGCGCGCAAAGGCCACCAGGTCCAGGAAGGCGGATTCCGGCTCCCCGGCGGCGACCCGCAGCAGGCGCCGCTCGTCGTCCAGGATGACGTTGAGGATGAAGGCCAGCCCGGCCCGCCGGGCGGCCTCGCTGATCGCTGCGTGGAAGGGGTTGCCCGCGATCTGCCCCAGGCGTGTGGCCGGGTGGTCGAGGAAGGCCGGGCCGTGGGTGTGGGCGATCAGGGCCTCGCCGGCCGCGCCAATCGCGACCGTCTTGCGCCCGCCTGAGTAGCCGGCGTACTGGTGCGGCTCGACGATCCCGGTGGACAGGAGCAGGTCGGCCTCGATCGCTGCCCGGTTGAGCAGGATCGGGACCCCGCTCCTGGTTGCTCCCAGGTCGACCAGCGCGTCGGGATTCTGCGGCTCGTGGTCGCTGACCCGGTAACGGTCGACGACGGCGGCGCCCAGCTTGGCGATCTTTTCCTGACGTGTGGATGGGCGGTGCATGCCGACGGCACACAGCAGGGTGATGTCCGTGTCGCTCACCCCGGCCTTCTCCAGCTCAGCCAGCAGCGCCGGGACCAGCAGCTGGTCGGGGCAGGCGCGGGTGATGTCGGTGAAGGCGATGCAGACCCGCTGCCCGGGCCGGGCGAGATCGGCCAGCGGCGGGCTCCCGATCGGAGCGGCCAGGGCCTGGCGGATGGCGGCGGCCGGGTCGGTCTGTGGGACGGCCGGCTGGGAGACGGCCAGATCGGTCTGGATCGAATCTGGCAGGCGGAAAGTGAGATGCGCCCTGCCGTAAGGGAGGTGGAAGGTCTGGGCGAGCATGGAGCTATTATATATGACAAAGGCGGATGCAGGCACATCCGCCGGACCTTCTCCCCCCTGTGCAGCGGCAGGACACGCTGGTCCCCCTCGTGTCCTGCGCGCCGCGTGGATCACTTCACGGTCACGGTGACCGTGAAGGTCTCCAGCGGTGCAACGTCGGTCTCCCAGGGGCGGTGGTGGACCAGGGTCAGGGTGGCGGTGCCGGGGCGCAGGGCCCGGAAGGTCAGCACCTGGATTCCACCCGAGCCGAGCAGGTCGGGGTTGTCGCTGGTGAAGACGGGTTCGCCGGTCTGGGCGAAGAGCCCGCTGTCCAGATCCTGGGGCTCCCAGGTGTAGCCGGTCGACGGGTTGGCCGGCAGGCGGATGACGATCAGGCCGTTGTCCCTGACCGACACCTGCCCGCCGTTGTGCGCGGCGTCCAGGGTGACCTGCTGCGGGCCGCAGCCCGAAATGACGATGATCAGGGTCAGGAAGGCCATCAAGACGATCGTGGTCTGCAGTTTGGCGTTCATTCTCATCCTCCTTATTCCTCTGGAGGCAAGACGCCAAAGCGGGTTGAAAAGTTCCATGGATTTCAAGGACTAACGGGTGATGTCGGCGACGTAGTCGCGGGCCCCATCGCAGACCGGGGTCAGGTGGGCCGAGACGTGCTCCCAGTCGAGCGGCTCGCCGGCCCGATCGGTTTCGTTGATTGCCAGTCCCAGGCAGCCGGGACCGGCGTTGTAGTTGACCAGGGTGAAACGCCACAGGTCCTCGTAGCTGGCCACTTCGCCGGGGGGGAGGCCGTAGACGTTGTAGAGTACCATGCCGGTCTGCTCGCAGTTGGCCAGGATCGTCTCGGCGAAGATCGCCACGCTGAAGTCCGCCTGCTGCAGGTCGATGCTCAACGGGCAGTCGGGGCAGAAGGCGTCCACGCTGCGCACCAGGGCGCCGCGCAGCATCTCCTGGGTCTCTTCGTCGAGCAGGGGGTAGCCGGTCTCGCAGGTCTCGGCTTCGAGCACCAGCGGGCAGAACTGTTCGTAGAAGGACGGGTTCCACAGCAGGGTTGTGTCGGCGCCGTTGTCGGTCAGCTGCCCCAGCCCGACCTCGGGCCGGCCGGTGAAGACTCCCGGCCAGAACTGACTCTCGCGGCTGAACAGGTTCTTGAGCAGCTGGGCCGGGACACCGGTGTCGAGGGCGACCTCGAAGATCAGTTCATCGAAGCGATTCTGCCAGTCGGTGACGGCCGGGAGGGCCGCCTCCAGACCGCAGGGGCTGATCTGCCCGCCGGGCAGCAGCCCGTTGTTGGGACAATCGCCGGCGTCCGCCATGCCCTGCAGGAGCAGGTTGGAGGCCAGGTATTCGTAGGGGATTTCGGTGGCCAGTTCGGCGGGAGTCTCGGGGGTCAGCAGCCAGCCGGGCGGGCCGCCGATGGGCGGGAAGGCCTCCCAGACCTGTGAACAGCCGGCCAGCGGGGTGCCGCGCCACTGCGTGCTGAGCACGTCGACGTACCACTGGAGCCCTTCGCCGGGGATCTCGCTCACGACCTCCACCATCCGCACCTGGGCCTGGTAGACCAGGCTGCTGTCGCCGTAGCTGGAGTAGGCCCAGAATTCGATCGGGACGCCCTGCGCACCGGTCGGGAACAGGTCGATCAGGCAGGCCGGGTCGCAGACGAACGGCTCGCCGTCGATCGTCCCTTCCAGGCGGTCGATGGTCTCGTTGGGCAGCGGCTCTTCGGCGGTCAGCACCAGGGAGGCATTCCGGCCGCACAGGTGGGTGGAATCGACGGAGGTGCAGCCGTCAAGGGTGACCCACACGACCGGCGGCGGCAGGGCCACGGCGACCTCGCGGTGGGCCGGAAAGGTGTCCCACAGTTGCAGGTAATACCCCCGGCAGATCTGGGGGTTGGAACTTTCGGCGTCGTCACAGGCTGCCGTGGTGACCCACCTGTCGTAAATGTCTTCCCCGCAGGCGTAATAGACCTCTCCGTACGTCGGCAGGCCTTCGTGGTCGACGACGACGTGACAGGCGACCTCGTTGAAGGCCCAACTGATCAGCAGCCATTCGTAAGCGGTGTAGTAGACCGTGATTCCTGCAGCCCGGTCGGGGCCGGGCGGTTCGTCGCCGAGGGCGCGGGCGCGCCGGGTCCCGGTGGCGGGCGCCAGGGCCAGCCCCAGTACGATGACGAGCGTGATGGCCGTCCAGCCGGCCCGGAGTCGCGGTCTCAATGCCCTGTTCCTGAAAAAAAGGAGTCCGCTTACATTATAGCATAGCGGACTCTCGGGGCATTTTACAACTACTTATCTTCAGATTCCAATTCCTGCAGGGTTTCCAGGTCGCGCTGCAGGCTGCGGAAGCGGACGAAGAAGCTGACCAGGTAGATCGCCAGGATGCTGAAGATCACGGCGTAACCACCGATCATGTACTTGATGGAAATCGCGTATGGGATCATGGAAGCCTCGTTTATTCGCTGATTTTCAGTTTCATCTGCTCGACCTGCTCGGCCAGTTTGCCCAGACGGATGCGCTGCCAGAGCAGGGTGGCGAAGATGACCGAGAAGGCGATCAGGGCGAAGAACATGGTATGGAGCATGGCCGGGGCCATGTCGAAGCCGCCCTGGGCCTCGGCGCTGGCGGTGCCGATGATGGCCGGGTGGATGGTCTGCCAGAGGCGGATCGACAGGAAAGTGACCGGAACGCTGATCCCGCCGATCAGGGTGTAGACCGCCCCAAAGCGGGCGCGCCGCTCGGGGTCCTCGATGCCCTGGCGCAGGAGCAGGTAGGCCAGGTAGACCAGTTCCAGGATGGCGGCGGTGGTCAGGCGGGCGTCCCAGGTCCACCAGGTGCCCCAGGATGGGCGGGCCCAGATCGAACCGCTGACGATGGCGATCAGGAAGAAGACCAGGCTGATCTCCACGGCGGCCAGCTCGACGATGTCCCACTTCAGGTCTTTCCTGATCAGGTAGAGTACCCCGGCCACGGCAGCGACGATGAAGCCGAGCATGCCGACCCAGGCGGTGGCGACGTGGAAGTAGAAGATCTTCTGGACGTAGTTCATCACTGCTTCCAGCGGGGCATACAGGAAGACCATCGCCAGCGCCCCGGCCAAGAACAGGGCGGAGAGCAGGGTCAGAAAGGTAAGGGCTTTGGGTTGCGGTTTCATCAGCATCCTTTCGTAGGGGGGAGGAACGACCAATAATTGGATCGGCGGCAGGTTATTCTTCGACCACCTGGTCGAAGACCATGTAGGCGACTGCCAGGAAGATGACGTCATAGGCGGCCAGCAGGTTGATCCAGGGCCGGATCTGTTCCATGGGCAGGCCCTGCAGGAACCCGCCACTGGCCCGCACTGCCGAAAGCAGGACCGGCACGATGACCGGGAAGAGCAGGATGGGCAGCAGGACGTCCCGCGTGCGGGTCTGGACGGCCATGCTGGCCAGCAGCGTCCCGACGGCGACGTAGCCGATCGAGCCGAGCAGGATCACACCCAGCAGGCCGGGGACGAACAGGTTGGTGTTGTACAGCAGGCTGTAGACTGGCAGGACGACGATCTCGACGATCAGCATGAAGGTCAGGTTGCTGAGCATCTTGCCGAAGTAGATCGCCGCCCGGTCCACCGGGGCGAGCAGCAGGCCGTCAAGGCAGCCGCGGTCCTTCTCGATGGCCATCGAGCGGTTCAGGCCCAGGGTCCCGGCGAAGGCGAAGGTGACCCACAGCACACCGGGGGTGACGGTCGGACGCAGGCTGGGGGCCAGTTCGATGGCAAAGTTGAAGATCAGGATCACCAGCAGGGCGAAGACCAGCATGGCCGAGAGCAGCTCGCGTGAGCGCAGTTCGGCAGCCAGGTCCTTCCAGGCCACCGCGAAGACGGCCCGGGAAAAACTGGCCGGCGGACGGCTGGAGGGCGTGGGTCCCTTGCGATCGCTGCTCATCCGGCCAGTGCTCCGCGGTAGAAGTCGAGCAGGTTGCCGCCCAGCCCGTCCCGCCCGGCGCTGGCGGTGATCACGCCGCGCGACAGGACGTCGAAGCGCGAGGCCAGATCCTCGACCCGGGCCAGATCATGGGAGGTCATCACCACCGTCCGGCCGCGGGCGGCGACCTCGCGCAGGATCCTGTCGAGCATGTCGCAGGCCTCCTGGTCGAGGCCGGTATGGGGCTCGTCGAAGAGCATCACCTCGGGATCGTGCAGGATGGCCCGCCCGATGGCCAGGCGCTGCTGCATGCCGCGCGAAAAGGTCCGCACCAGGTCGCGCCGGCGGGCGCTCAGGCCGACCAGTTCGAGCACCTCGGCCAGGCGGATGTCCGCCTGGCCCAGCCCGTACATGCGCGCATAAAAGCGCAGGTTCTCCTCGGCGGTCAGATCGCCGTAGAGCAGCGGCATGTGGGTGACCACCCCCAGGCGGGCTCGCACCGCGGCGGCCTGCGACGGCAGAGGGTACCCGGCGACGCGCAACTCGCCCAGGGTCGGGCGCGAGAGCGAGGCCAGGATGCGCAGGAAGGTGGTCTTGCCGGCGCCGTTGGGGCCGAGCAGGGCTACGAACTCGCCTGTGCGGACCTCGAAATCGAGGCCGCGCAGGACGGTCTTGAGGCCGAAACGTTTGACGAGCTTGCGAACTTTGATCATGAGAGCAACGATTTTCGACGGGCGGAACGGTTCAACTCAGCTGCTTGAGCCGCGCTTTAAGTTCGGCGCGCCGTTCCTGGTAGGCTTCCTCGGCGATCTGGCCGGCCTTGAACTGGTCATCAAGGCTGATGATGGCATCCATGATCGCCTGCGGGTCGTCGCCAAGGGCGTCCTCGGTCTCAAGGCTGTCTTCGTCGCCCCCCTCCCCCTCCTCCTCTTTCGCTCTGGAGCGGTCGCGCAGGTACAAATAGACCCCGGCAGCGATGAAGACCACCCCCAGGACGCCCATGCCGATCACCAGTCCGCTCTGCGAGTCCAGGCTGAAGCCACCGGTCCCGCCAGGAACGCCCTGGATGGTGAAGGCGAGCGTCCCGCCGGCCGGCAGGTTGCTGGCCCCGTACTGCTGGAAGGGCTGGCCCTGGAAATCGGTCGGTCCGGCGTCCGTCAGGCCGTGGTCGCGCAGGCGCATCCCATCCGGGACCAGCAGGGTCAGATCGGCTGTCTCCAGGCCGAGGCTCTGCTCGAAGGCCAGTTCGTCTGCCTCGTAGGGCAGGGCATAGACGGCCACGATCCCGTACTGGCCTTCGGGGCTGGGGATCAGGGCGTAGCTTTCGTCCCCGGCCGGGACGAAGGGCAGGCTGGATTCGGAGTACTGCAGGCTCTGGATGGTGGCGCCCTGCGGAGCGGGCAGGAAGGAAAGACCCTGGTCGCCGACCTCGAAGATAACGCTGCGGTCGGACGGGTTGGTGAAGATGAAGATCTCGATCACCGGCAGCATGCCGTTGGAGGGCGGGTTGACGATGACGTGGGCCTGCAGGAGGAGGATCGCCGAGGCGTCGGTGGTCGACTCGTAGACGATCACCGGCAGGTCGAACTCGGTCGTGGCGCCGTCGTCGAAGCCCGGCTCCGAGAAGTAGGTCACGCCGCCGTATTCGACCTGAACCTGGTAGGCACCCTGGGGGGCCAGGGGAACGTCGCCGAACGCGAAGGAGCCGTCGCTGGCCAGGAAGGCGGTGATCGAGCTGACCTCCTGGGCGGTATCGTAAATGTGCAGGACGGCGGTCATGTCGGCCGGCAGAACCCCGCCGGCGCCATGGATCACGCGGCCGGACACGAAGGCGGTGGTCTCCGTCGGTGCGGCCGTTTCCGGGTTCACCAATTCAGTGGCTCCGGCGGTGAGGGTCTCCTCGCCCACGGGGGTTTCGTCCGTGGCCCCTTCGGCGGTGATCTGCGCGGCAGGGATTTCGCTGGCCGCCGGTTCGGGGGTCGCCGTGGGGACCGGGGTGGCGGTCGGCTGAGCGGCCGGGGCATAGGCCAGGGTTCGCAGGTGGACTGTCAGGCTCCAGATCTGGTCTTCGCTGAACTGACCGGCGTAGGCGGGCATCGACGGGGGCATGCCCTCGGCAATGGCCCGATACAGGCGGGTGCCGGTGACGGCGGCGTTGTACTGCTGGTCGGTCAGGTCCGCTGCCGGGTTGGCGTCGCCAGCGAGGCCGTGGCAAACGGCGCAGTGGGCAGTGTACAGGTCGGCGGCCTGGGCCAGGGCCTCGGGGCTGGCGCTCAGGGTGTAGGTGTAGGCCAGCACGTCCCAGCGCTCCCGGGCGCTCAGGCTCTGGAAGGGCGGCATGCCGCGCTCGAGGCGCCCCTGGGTGAGCAGGGTGAACCAGTCGGCCGGGGAGGACTGGCCGGCGATGTCGATCAGCCCGATGGCCGGGACGGCGACGGGCAGCTGGCCGGCCAGCGGGCCATTGCCCAGGCCGGTCTCGCCGTGACAGGGCTGGCATTTCTCAACGTAGATCGCTGCGCCGCTGGCGGGGGAGGGCGGCTCGGCCGGGTAGAGCTGGCCGAGGGTGGCAACGGGGGTGGGGGACTGGTAACCGGGTGGTGGGGTGATGTCCTCGGCCAGCGAGCAGGCCGTCAGGGCCAGGAGCAGCAGTGCAAAGAGGGCGATCAGGCGATAGTTCATCCAAAAATCCTTGAGAGCATCCCGTATTTATGCAAGTTTGGCCCCGCAGGCCGGGCAGAAGCTGTCGGACTGCAGGACGGGTTTGCCGCATTGGGGGCAGAATCCACCGGCCTTCTGCTTGACGACCCTGCGGCGGTTGGCGATCAGGTCTTCCAGGTCGTCGTCGGTGAGGGCCTTCTTGTGGCGGCGGGAAGCGCTGGCGGCTTCGCCCCGGGCCTCGGTGATCGCGGCCGGTCTGCCCTGCAGAGCGTCGAGCCGGCGCAGGACCTCGGCGCCGTGCTGGAGCAGTTCGGCCCGCTGGATGGAAAAATCCTCGGCCGGGACCTTGTCCAGGCTGTTGTCGAAGTCGAGTTCCTGCAGGGCGGTCAGGATGCTTTCGTGTTTGGCCTGCAGGGCGGAGAGTTCCTGGTCCTGGTGGGCGGTCATCCGGAAGCGGGTCATCAGGGGCCGACCGACGAAAAGGACCACCCCGACGAGCACCGCCAAAATCAAGAGAATGGCACCGAGGTCCATCAGTTACCTCCCCAGGAGCGGATCGATGATCCGCTGGATTTCTGCCACCGACAGGAACGGCCCGATCTGAACGTGGACCAGGATCCCGTTCTGGTCGATGATATAGGTCTCGGGCACACCCATGGTGCGGTTGAAGGCCTGCGAGATGCGCGTCCCCATGTCGGGGCCGTTGGGGAAGCTGATTTCGAACTTGGCCAGATAGGAACGCGCCTGCGGCTCGGTGTCGACATAGTCGATGCCCAGGAAGATCACCCTCCCCGGGGCTTGGGCGGCGTAATGGCGCCAGGCGGCTTCCAGGTCAGCGGCTTCTTCCTCGCAGGGCTTGCACCACGAGGCCCAGAAGTTGATCACCACCACCTGGCCGCGCAGATCGGTCAGGCTGACCTCTCCGGCCCCGTTGTACGCGTAGCCGTCAAAGAGGGTCAGGGTGAAGTCGGGGACCGCGGCGCCTACGGCAATGATCGGCTGCTGGGCGCGGGCCAATCCCAGCCCGACCAGGACCAGCAGCCCCAGCAGGGCGGCAAAGACCAGGATCTGGACCCACAGCGGCGCGCCGCGCCGGGGGGCGGGGGGTGTCGGGTTGTTTTCGTTCATTCGATTCCTTATTTGCGTTTCTCGAGCTCTGCTTCCAGGCGGGCGGCGTAATCGTCCCGGGTTTGGGACGCTTCGCCGTCGCTCGCCGCGGAGCCGCCGGCTGGTTCCCGGGCCATCTGCTTCCAGGTCCGAAAGGCGCGGATGAAAAAGAAGGCCGCCGCCAGGATGGCCGCCGGCGGGACGATGTAGACCAGCCAGAAGAATCCCGAGCGGGGCGGTTCGGCCAGGACGCGGGCACCGTAGTTGTCGACGAAGTACTGCTTGATCTCATCTTCCGTGCGGCCTTCGGCCAGCATCTGGCGGATCAGGTCGCGCCACTGGCGGCAGGCCTCGGTCGGGCAGACGTCGAGAGGCGTGTTCTCGCAGACCGGGCAGTACAACTGGCGGGCGATGGCGTTGACCTCGTCATCGGAGGGCGTGGCCTCCTGGGCCAGGGCCGGGGGGACCTGGACGGCGGAAAACAGGAAGCTCAGTCCCAGGAAGAGCAAGACGAAAATCGAGATGCGGAGACGTTTCTTGTCCATGCCGGTTTGCCTTTTGGGGTTCTGGCCTAACCATTCTCTTTCTGTGGCCAGGCGGCCAGCAGGTAGCCGAGAATGAAGATGCCGCTGCCGATCCACAGCCAGTTGACCAGCGGGTTGTGATAGATCTTGAAGGGGGTCTGGGTGGCCGAGACGTTCTCCCAGTTGACCAGCACCACATACAGGTCATCGACCAGGGTGCTGCGGACGCCTGGAATGGTCATGGGCTGGCCGCCCGGGTAGAGGTCGTAGCGCGGGTAGATCTCATCCACGAATTCACCTGCCTTGAAGACGCTCATGACCGCCCGGGTGACGAAGCGCCCGTCGCTGTAGGGGAACTGGGCCAGCGAGTCGTAGCGCACGGTGTAGCCGGCCAGCTCGACCTGGTCGCCGATCGCCATGTTGCGCTGGGTCTCGGTCTGGAAGATCTCGATGCCCAGGATGCCGATGGCCATGATGACCATGCTGATGTGGATGATGTAGCCGCCGTAGCGGCGCCGGTTGCGGGCAGCCAGGCGCGCCAGGGCGGTCAAGAAGCCCTCGCCCTGGGCCTTCTGGCGGGCGCGGGCGCCGCGCCAGTATTCGTGCAGGCTGACGAAGATGACCAGGGCTACCAGGGTGAAGCCGAGCAGGGCGACCCAGTTGCGCATGCCCAGGGCGGCCAGCATAAGAGGGGTCAGCGCGGCCAGGAGGGCCGGCTTCCAGAGCGCCTTGCCGAGGGTGGTGAACGTCGACTTGCCCCAGGCCGAGAGAGGCGCCACGCCCATCAGCAGCATCAGGGCGCCCCACAGTGGGGAGGTGGCCCGCTCGTAGAACGGCGGCCCGACGGTGATCTTCTGGCCGGTGGCCAGCTCGGAGATCAACGGGGAGACCACTCCCCAGAAGCAGATGATCAGGACGCCGATGAAGAGCAGGTTGTTGAGCAGAAACAGGGCCTCGCGTGAGAGCATCGATTTCATCTCAATCGTGGCAGTCAGGTCCTTCCAGCGGTGGAAGAGCAGGACCAGCGAGGTGATAAAGGTGACTCCGATGAAGCTGAAGAACATCGGCCCGATGGCGCTCTGGGCGAAGGCGTGCACCGAGGAAAGCACCCCGGAACGGGTCAGGAAGGTGCCGAAGAGGACCAGCGAATAGGTCAGGATGACCAGGATCATGTTCCACTGCTTGAACAGGCCGCGCTTCTCCTGGATCATGACCGAGTGCAGGAAGGCGGTGCCGGTCAGCCAGGGCATGAAGGCGGCGATCTCGACCGGGTCCCATCCCCAGTACCCTCCCCAGCCAAGCACGTCGTAGGCCCAGCGGGCACCCAGCACCAGGCCGATCGACAGGAACAGCCAGGCGATCAGGGTCCAGCGGCGGGTCAGGCGCAGCCAGCGGTCATCGGTCCGGCCGGTGACCAGGGCGGCAATCGCGAAGGCGTAGGGGATCACGAAGGCCACGAAGCCCAGGTAGAGCATCGGCGGGTGGATGATCATCCCGGGGTGGCGCAGCAGCGGGTTGAGGCCCTCGCCGTTGTTCGGGAAGGCTGGCACGGCTCCGCTCGGCTGGAACATGGCCGCCACCGGGGTGTTGTCGGGCAGGATCCACCAGCGGGCGAAGGGATTTTCAAAGAAGATCACCAGGGCCAGGAAGAAGGCCAGCGTGATCGCCGTGACGATGATCACCCAGGGCAGCAGCTCCTGGTCGCGATCCCACTTGCGCAGGGTCACGGCGCTGGTGAAAACTGCCAGCAGCCAGGCCCACAGGATCAGCGATCCTTCCTGCCCTCCCCACAGGGCTGTGATCTTGAGGTACAGGGGCATCTCGTTGCTGGTCACCGAGTAGACGAACTGGACCTCGTAATGGCCGCTGACGAGCAGGTAGATCAGGGCCAGGGCCACCAGGGTGATCAGCGGGAAGGTCAATTGCATCGCCCGGCGGGCGCTTTCGACCCAGCGTGGGGATCCTGTGTAGAAGCCGTACAGCGCTGCAGCAATGCTGAACAGCGTCACCGCCAGGGTCAGGACCAGGATGCCGAAGCCAAAATCAATGAACATGGCGACTCCTTAAAACAAAGGAACGGCTTCGCGAAGTTCCCAGCGGGAGTTCCGCTCGTACCTCGAAAGCCGTCACATCTGTCAAACTAGTTCTCGAGGGCCTGCTCGGGGAGCGCCTCCTCGTAGCGGGTCGGGCACTTGAGCAGGAGTTCGTCCGCGTAGAAGATGCCGTCGTCGCCCAACTGGCCGGTGACGATCGCCTGGGCCTCATCCTGCAGGAGGTCCGGCTTCGGACCGATGTAGACCACGGTCAGGCGGGTCCGGGTCGGATCTGTGACCGCTTCATGCAGCACCAGGGCCAGTCCGCCCTGGGCTTCGATCTCGCGATTGCCGCCCGGGATATGGGCGATCACGAAGGTCAGGGTCAGGGAATCCGGCTCATAGGAAATTGTATCACCAATCACGGCGCCGGATATGCGCAGATTGCGCCCGACGATCTCGCTTTGGCGGGCCTGGACCTCGTCGACCGTCAGGAAGTATTCGGCACTGGCGTTCATGGATGTGGCGATCAGGAAGACGATGGCGGCCAGGATGGCAACTCCGCCCAGGATGAATTTAAGTCGCATGGATATTCCTCCTACCGATCGAAAGGGAATAAGGTCAATTATCCATATGGAGATTAAACCGGGGTGAGAATGTGGTCTCATGAGCGTTTTCTAATGTAACTGCACCAGCCCCGTGCGGATGGCAAACTTGACCAGTTCGGTGCGCGAGTGCATGTTGAGTTTGTTCATGATGCGCTCGCGATGGCGGGCGATCGTCTTGGGGCTCAGGCCCAGGCGATCGCCGATCTCGTTATTGTTATGGCCCTCCGCCACCAGTTCGAGCACCTGGCGTTCGCGCTGGCTGAGCACCTGCAGGTCGACCATGGTATCCTGCTCTGCCGCGAGCGGGGAGGCCGGTTCGACCAGGTCGGCCTGGCCGGCCAGGCGCTGGTAATCTTCCAGCAGCCAGCGGGCCAGCGCCGGCTGGAGATAAACGTTGCCAGCGGCGATGGTGTGGATGGCAGCGATCAGTTCGTCGGGGGCAGCCTGTTTGGTGATGTACCCGGAGGCACCCGCGGCCAGCATCTGCATGAAGTACTGTTTGTCATCGTGGACGGTCAGGGCCAGGATCAGGCACTGCGGGTTGCGGGCCCGCATCTGGCGGGTGGCCTCCATCCCATCCATTCCGGGCATGGTGATATCCATCAGGATCACATCCGGGCAGGCATCCCGGGTGCGTTCGAGCGCCTCCTGGCCGTTGCTGGCCTCAGCAATGACCTCGAAGTCTTCCTGGGTCTGCAGGTAGGACTTCAGGCCGGCGCGCACCACGTCGTGGTCGTCGACCAGCATCAGGCGGATCTTTTTCATCACCTTCTCCCTTCAACCTGTGATCAGGGAATCAAGTCAAAGACCGGGATGGCCACCTCGACGGTGGTTCCCTCCTCTGGGGCGGAGGTAACTTTTAAGTGTCCGCCGACTGATTCGACCCGTTCGCGCATCCCGGCCAGGCCCCAGCCGCGCGGTGGAATGAAGGACTGGGTGGGATTGAATCCGCGGCCCGGGTCGCGAACCCACAGGGTCACTTCCTGAGTCTCGTACACCAGGCAAATCTCGGCCTGGTTCGTGCTGGCGTGGCGGGCCACGTTGTTGAGCGCCTCCTGGGCGACCCGGAAGAGCACTGTCTCGATCACGGGCTCCAGCCGGCGGACCTCGCCCACGATCTGCTGGCGGAGCTCCAGTCCCTTGGCTGCCGCACGCTCGCCCAGGTAGTCCAGGGCGGGGACCAGACCCAGATCGTCCAGTTGGGCCGGGCGCAGATCGTGGACCAGGCGGTAGAGGCTCTGCGATATCTCCCGGCTGTGCGCCTGCAGCCTGCCGACCAGGGCCTGCGCGTCCGGACGGACCGGGAGCATGGTCTGCAGGGTGGCCAGGTCGAGGCCGAAGGCGGCCAGGACCTGGGCGGTTTCGTCGTGCAGCTCGCGAGCGATCCGGCCGCGCTCCTCTTCCTGGGCCCGGACGGTATGGCGCAGCAGTTCACGCCGCAAGGTCTCGCGTCCGGTCAGTTCGGCCTGGACCTGCTCGAGGGCCTCCAGGCGGGCCTGCTGGGCGGTCACCAGCTTCTGCTGGCGTTCCTTTTCGACCTCCTGGGTGGCACGGGCCAGGCTGAGGGTGATCATGACCGCCATCGCCGAGCGCACCAGTTGGATCGGGAAGCCGGCCAGGCTCTGGAAGCTGAGCGTGTTGAGGAAGCTGGCCGGGGCCATCTCCAGCGGCGGGACGAAGACCTGGGTCAGGCTGTAGACCCCGAAGCCGGCCGCGGCCACCGTCAGGGAGAGCGACAGTGTTCGGCGGTCGCGGCTCCTGGCTTCGTCCGACTCGAAGCGCAGCGCCAGGGCTGCCAGGGCCGCTCCCGGCACGGCCAGCAGGTAACGGGCCAGGCTGTCGAGCAGGCGGGCCCAGGGCACCTCGCCGTTCCAGTAGGTCAGCATGGCGCTGGCCAGGATGACCAGGCTGTAGATCCCGAGGACGGCGATTCCCAGGCGCATCCCGAGCAACGGTCTGTACCCGGGTGTCTGGAAGGTGCGGATCCCGTAGTTGAGCAGGAACAGGAAGGAGGTCACCAGGATTGTGCAGCGGGCCCAGTCCAGCCAGCCCGGCAGAGCAGCCCCGGTGGCGTGGGCCTGGAGCAGGTAGGCCTCCAGCCACTCGTGGGAGCCGTGGATCAGGCCGAAGGCGGCCAGGGGCCGCAGGAGACGGGCCTCCGCCAGGGCCGGCGAACGGCCCGATTCGAGTGCCATGGTCAGGCCCATGCCGAAAAAGGCCAGTCCATAGACAAAGTAGATGAAGTAAAGCAGTTGATCGAATGCTTGCCCGGACATGAGGAGCGACTCTATTGGGTATTTTACACCAACTCCCTGAAGATTTATGGCCATTTGTCATGCGAATTGAGTGATATATGTCACGAGATTGTCATTAATAATTAACTTGATTTTAATCGTCGTTGGGGTTATAAACCCAATATGGTTGTTCTTCACAAGATCTTGCTTGGGGCTATTGGCCCAAAAGGAGGTGCTCCCACCCAATCCCCTTTTCCACTGTTCGCCCCCAAAAACATTTGAGGAGAATCACGAAATGTCCATAAAGAGACTGCTCTTCCTGATCGGTGGTTTGCTGCTTTTGGCGACGGTCGTGGTCGCCTGCGGAAGCGGCGCCACCGAAGAGATGACCGGCGGGCAGGTGGCTGCTCCGGCAGCCGAACCTCCCTTCCTGGCGGCTTGGGCCGGCTCAGCCCACGCCGATGCCTCGGCGGAAGCCTTCGTTCACTGGGATGGGGACGATCCGGCCGTCATTCCGGCGGACTGCGCCCGCTGCCACAGCCCGGCTGGTTACGTTGACTTCCTGGGCGGTGACGGCAGCGCAGCCGGCATGGTGGATGCTGACGTTGCGGCACCCGGCGGCGTCATCTCCTGCACCACCTGCCACAATGATGCCACCCAGACTCTCTCCAGTGTCACCTTCCCGTCCGGCGTGACCGTCACCGGCCTCGGCCCTGAGGCTCGCTGCATGGTCTGCCACCAGGGACGTGAGTCTGGCGGGAGCGTGGCGGAAGCCACCGCCGGCATGGCTCCTGATACGGTCAGCGCCGACCTCAGCTTCCTGAACATCCACTATTTCGCCGCGGCGGCCACCCTCTATGGCGGCCAGGCCAGAGGCGGCTACCAGTACGAAGGCATGTCCTACGACTCCCGCTATGAGCACGTCGAGGGCGTCAGCACCTGCGTGGACTGCCACGATTCGCACACCCTCGAAATCCAGCTCGAGACCTGCTCGTTCTGCCACGAGGTCGATACGGTCGAGGCCCTGCGCGACGTGCGCGAGCCCTCCTCCACGGTCGACTACGATGGCGACGGCAACCTCACGGAAGGCATGTACTACGAGATCCAGGGCATGCAGGCAGCGCTCCTGGCCGGCATCCAGGCTTACGCCGTTGAGATTGCCGGCACGGCGGTTGCCTACTCGCCGGACGCCTACCCGTACTTCTTCATCGACACCAATGCCAATGGCATACTGGATGAAGATGAGGCCACCGTCCCCAATCGGTTCACTGCCTGGACCCCGCGCCTGCTTGCCGCCGCCTACAACTACCAGTTGTCGGTCAAGGACCCAGGGGCTTTCGCCCATGGCAACAAGTACATCATCCAGCTGCTGTTCGACTCGCTGGCTGACCTGAATACCCAGCTGTCCAACCCGATCGATATGAGCGCCATGCGCCGCCAGGATGCCGGGCACTTCGCCGGCAACACCGAGCCCTTCCGCCACTGGGACGGCGATCCCGATTTCGGCACCGTACCGAACGGCTGCGTTCGCTGTCACACCGCCACCGGCCTGCCCATGTTCCTGGCCAATGCGGGCAGCACGATCGCCCAGCCGGCCTCCAACGGCTTCCAATGCTCGACCTGCCACGACGAGACCAACTGGCCCAACCGCTACACGGTTGATTCGGTCAGCATGCCGAGCGGCCTGTCCGTCACCTTCGGAGAGGGCGCCGACAGCAACCTGTGCATCACCTGCCACCAGGGGCGCGAGTCGATGGCCAGCGTCAACCGTGTGATCGGCAGCACGCCGGCGGATGAGGTTTCGGCGTCCATCCGTTTCCGCAACATCCACTACTTTGCGGCCGGCGCCACGCTCTTCGGCGACGAAGCCCAGGGCATGTACCAGTTCGCCGGCAATGCGTACTTCGGTCAGAATGATCACCCGGCCAGTATGGGCGGCAACCTCAACACCTGCCTGTCCTGCCACGATGCCCACTCCCTGGAAATTGCTCTCTCGACCTGCGCCACCTGCCACACCGGCATCAGCGACGTGCGCGAGATCCGCATGACCGCCAATGCCATCGATTACGACGGTGACGGCGACGCTGCCGAGCCGCTCGACCAGGAGATCGCTACCATGGCCGACTTGCTCTACCTGGCCATCCAGGATTATGCGGCGGATACGCTTAGCACACCGATCGCTTACAGCCCGACCGCTTATCCGTACTTCTTTGCGGATGCCAATGCCAACGGCCTGGTCGACGAGGGCGAGGGTGGGTACTCCACCTGGTCCCCGCGCCTGCTGATCGCGGCTTACAACTACCAGTACTTCCAGAAGGATCCGGGCGCCTTTGCCCACAACGGCCGCTACGTGATCCAGGTCCTGTACGACACGCTCGTCTATATGAACGTCGACGTGTCTGCCATGACCCGGCCGTAATCCAGTTCGATCGGAAGCGAGGGCAGGCCGCCTGCCCTCGCTTCTCCTCTTTTGGTTGGGGACGGCCCATCCCAGGCCCGCCGTGTTTTTCCAGCACTCATTCGTGATCCAAATTTCCCAAGGGAGAACGCAATGCACGCACCCGGTACCCATTCTTCCACCCGCAGGCTGCGCATCCCGATCTTCGTGGTCGGGATCGCGCTGCTGGGGACGGTCCTGGCGATCCTGACCAGGCCGGCGGGAGCCTCCCCCTCTCCCCTCCCGGCGGACCTGCCCCAGAACGAGGCCTGCCTGACCTGTCATGGCCGGCCCGGCCAGCAGCGCCCGCTGCCCGACGGGGGGGCCCTGGTCCTGACCATCGACCCGGCCCACTACGACGACTCGGTCCACAGCAACCTGCCCTGTACAGATTGTCATACCACCATTTCCCAGTTCCCGCACCCCGAACTGACTGCCCGCAGCGCGCGCGAATACACCCTCGAGATGTACACTGTCTGTCAGGCCTGCCACGCCGAACAGTACGACGCGACCCTCGACTCGGTCCACCAGCGAGCCCTGGCGGGCGGGAACACCAACGCCGCCGTCTGCACCGACTGCCACAACCCTCACACCCAGACCCCGATCACCGACCGCAGTGGCACCCTGCTTCCGGAGGCGCGCCTGCACATTCCGCAGACCTGTGCCCGCTGCCACAGCACCATCTACGATCAGTATGCGCACAGCGTACACGGCGCGGCCCTGACCGGGGAGGGCAATCCCGATGTCCCGACCTGCATGGACTGCCACGGCGTCCACGACATCGGCGATCCGACGACCAACGAATTCCGGCTCAACTCGCCGCTGTTGTGTGCCGGCTGCCACACGGATCCCGAGCGCATGCAGCCGTACGGCATCTCGACCCAGGTCCTGAACACCTACGTGGCCGACTTCCACGGCACGACCGTCACCCTGTTCGAAAGCACCTCGCCTGACCAGCCGACCAACAAGCCGGTCTGCTATGACTGCCACGGCATCCACGCCATCGCCCCGGTGGATGATCCGGTCAACGGCCTGGCAATGAAGGAGAACATCCTGATTCGCTGCCAGCAGTGCCACCCCGATGCCAGCGCGAACTTCCCCGACGCCTGGATGAGCCATTACATCCCCGATTCGCAGAATTACCCGCTGGTTTACTATGTCAACCTGTTCTACAAATTCTTCATCCCTGGTGTGCTCGGCCCGATGATCCTCTTCGTCATCAGCGACTTTGTCCGCCGGTTGATCGACCGTCGTAAAGGAGCGAAGCGCGTATGAGCAAGAAATCCACTCCCAAACCGGCGGCCCCGGCAGTGAAGAAAGGGACCGCCAAGGGGAAGGCGATCGGAAGGACGAAAGCCCCGGCCAAGAAGCAGCCGGCGGTCTACGCGCGCTTCCACTGGACTCAGCGGATTGCCCACTTCCTGCTCCTGACCTCCTTCTCACTGCTGGGGCTCACCGGCCTGCCACAGAAGTTTCCGCTGGCCGGCTGGGCCCAGGCGATGATCCGCTTCTTCGGCGGCATCGAAATGACCCGCAGCCTCCACCACGTTTTCGCCGTGGTGCTGATGCTTTTGACCATCTACCACATCATCGACATCGGTTCCAAGATCTTCGTCCTGCGTGTCCCGCTGACGATGCTGCCCGTCATCAAGGATGTCAAGGATGCCTGGCAGGCTTTCCTGTACAACCTGGGGGTTGCCAGGACCCGTCCGCAGATGGGCCGCTACACTTTCGAAGAGAAGCTGGAATACTGGGCCCTGGTGTGGGGCACGATCATCATGGGCCTGACCGGCTTCATGATGTGGAACCCGATCGCCACTGCCCGGATCCTGCCCGGCGAGGCCATCCCGGCAGCCAAGGCGGCCCATGGCGGCGAGGCCCTGCTGGCGGTGGCAGCCATCTTCATCTGGCACATGTACAGTGTCCACATCCGCAGGTTCAACAAGAGCATGTTCACCGGCAGGCTGAGCGAGGAGGAGATGCTGCACGAGCATCCTCTCGAACTGGCCGACATCAAGGCCGGGCTGGCCGAGCGGCCGGTCGACTCCCGGACCCTGCGCCGTCGCCAGCGCATCTACTGGCCGATCGCCGGCCTGTTGACGGTTGCCATGCTGTTCGGCGTCTACGGCTTCGTCGGCGCCGAGACAACCGCCACGATCGCCCCGCCCGAAACCCAGATCGAGATCTTCGTCCCGCAGACCCCAACCCCGCTCCCGACCCCGGCTCCGGGTCCCCTGACCTGGGAGGCCGCCATCGGGCCCCTGTTCCAGCAGCAATGCGGCATCTGCCATGCCAGCCGCGCACCGACTGGCCTGTCGCTGACCAGCTATGCCGAGGCCCTGCAGGGCGGCAGTAACGGAGCGGTGATCCTGCCGGGTGACAGCATCAACAGCCTGCTGGTCCTCGTCCAGGCAGAGGGCAGCCATCCTGCCACATTGCGTTCCGCAGATCTGGAGCGGGTCCGCGACTGGATCGACGCCGGGGCCCCGGAACGGTAATATAATTACAGGTAGGATCCGGCCTCCAGGCCGCGCCAAGGGCCTGGAAGCCCGCTCCATTTATTCTGGAGGTGGCGCACATGGTCAAACGCTTCAAGCAGGCGACCCGGAATTTTTTCTTCCCGCCGGCGGGTTCACCGCGCTGGGTCACCATCCTGCCCTATGCCATTCTCGGCCTGCTGGCCATCGGGTTGGTGGTCGGCGGCACGTACGGTTGGGAATACACCAACTCCCCGACCTTCTGCGGGACGGCCTGCCACACCATGCCGCCCCAGGATGTGACCTACCTGCTCTCGCCGCATGCCAATGTCTATTGCAGCGAGTGCCACATCGGGCGCGCCTCGCTCGGGGAGCAGCTGCGCCGCAAATCGGAGGACGTGCGCGAGCTCACCGCCATGGTCTTCCAGACCTATGAATTCCCCATCCGGGCCACCCGCTCGCGTCCGGCGCAGGTGACCTGTGAGCGCTGCCATGCCCCGCAGACCTTCTCCGACGACAGCCTGCGGGTGATCACCCATTTCGGCAACGATAACGGCAACACCCAGGCCGACACCTACCTGATCATGCACACCGGGGGCGGCAGCGCCCGCGAGGGGCTGGGACGCGGCATCCACTGGCATATCGAGAACCCGGTCTATTACTACGCCAATGACCTGGCCCGCCAGGAGATCCCTTATGTGCGGGTGGTCAACAACGACGGCACTTCTACCGAGTACATCGATATTGAATCCGACTTCGACCCGGCAACGCTCGACGAGAGTCAGCTGATCGAGATGGACTGCATCACCTGTCACAACCGGGTCACGCACGCGTTCCTGACCCCCGAAGAGTCGGTCGACCGGGCCCTGACCCTGGGGTTGATCGATGCCGGCATCCCCCAGATCCGCCGCCAGGCGCTGCGGGTGCTCAAGGCTGGCTACGAATCCCGGGCTGCGGCCATGGAGGGGATCGCCAGCCTGACCGATTATTACCGCCAGAACCTGCCGGAGTTTTTTGCCGGGAACCAGGAGCAGCTCGCGGCGGCGGTGATCGTCGTGCAGGAGATCTATGACCGCTCGGTCTTCCACGACCAGCAGGTCGACTGGACGACCCATCCGAACAACCTTGGCCACATCACCGCTCCCGGCTGCTTCCGCTGCCATGACGGCACGCACCTGAACCTGGACCAGGAAGCCATCCGCCTGGAGTGCAACCTGTGCCACTCGATCCCGGTCGTGGCCGGGGAGGGCGATTTCGTCGCCACTATCGAGATCAGCCGCGGGCCGGAGCCCGGGTCGCACCTCAACCCCAACTGGATCGCCTTGCACAACGCGGTCTTCGACGCCACCTGCTCCAACTGCCACACCACCGGCGATCCGGGCGGAACATCCAACACCTCCTTCTGCTCGAACAGCGCCTGTCATGGCAGCGCCTACACGTACGCCGCCTTCGACGCCCCGGCCCTGCGCGAGACCCTGCGCGATCAGCTGCCGCCCCCCTCCCCCGAGCCGACCCTGGCTGCGGTGGTCGGGACGCCGACCTTTGCCGCGAATGTGGGTCCGCTCTTTTCCCTGCGCTGTGCCGCCTGCCACAATCCCGCCGCCCCGAACGCCGGGCTTGACCTGAGCACCCACTCCGGTGCGGTGGCTGGCGGGGACGACGGGCCGGTGATCCTGGCCGGGAATCCTGACGCCAGCCTGCTGGTCCAGGTCCAGCGCGGCAGCCACTTCGTCAACCTGTCGCCCGAGGAGCTGGACATCGTGATCCAATGGATCCTGGCCGGCGCGCCGGAACAATAGTTTTCTTGGATCCGTTCAGCGATTTCTGCAAGGAGCAGGGTAACAAGATCGGGACGCAGCGACGCTGCGTCCCGATCTGTCAGTGCATCCGGGACTTCAATCTCCGGTCGGGGCCGGGAGGGCCTCGCGGGCCGGCATCTCCTCGAAGTGCTCCTCGGCGGCTGCTTCGTGGTTGACCACCCCGAGGTAGCGCACGCCGAGCGAGAAGGCCAGCAGGCCGTAGGCCACCACGCCCGCCCCGCTGGCGAACTCGATCAGTGAAGGGACGTAGTGGGTGTAGGCGACCGCCGGTTCACCCGGCAGATAGGACAGCACGATCAACTGGCCGGACAGGTTGGTGTCCCAGCGGTAGGCCACCACGCCGCCGACGACCAGCAGCAGGGCCAGCATGCGCCAGAAGGGAACCTGACGGGTCCGGCGGCGCAGCAGCAGGAGGATCGGAACCACCGCCCCCAGCAGCATCTCGCCGATCCAGAAGTTGAAGGCGAACGGGCCGCTGGTCAGCATGCGCAGGCCCTCGGTCCGGCCGGGTTCGTAAGTGTAAGTCATTGACAGGGCGTCCCAGAAGCGGAAATACAGGTAGCCGACCAGGATCCAGCCGATGAAATACGCCACCCGCTCGAGCAGCCCGTCGTCGATGTTGGCACGCCGGGTGATGCGGGCCGAGAGCATCGAGGCGAAGACGGTCAGGGCCATCCCGCCGGCCACGGCCGAGACGATGAACAGGATCGAGATGTCGGGCCGGTACCACAACGGGCGTGACTTGAGCACGCCGTAGACCGCCCCCAGCGAGGACTGGTGCAGCATCGACAGCCCCAACCCGACGATCGCCAGGTAGGGTGCGTAGTGGTGGACGCGTTCCATCCTGGCGGCCAGTCTGGGCAGGCGGGTACGCAGCCACTCGAACTGGGCAAAGATCGGCATCGCTTCCAGCGCCAGCACGGCCAGGTAAAGCGTGACGCACATGGTCACTTCCCAGAGCAGCGAGTGCCGGTTCCAGTAGACCACCGCGTGCCAGAATCGGTCGGGGCGGCCAATGTCCATCAGCAGGGTCAACAGGGCCATGGTGTAGCCGATCAGGCCGATGAAGGTCGCCGTGCGAGCCAACGGTTGATAGCGCTTGAGGCCCAGCAGGTAGACAGCCGCACACAGGCTGAAGGCGCCGGCACTGATGGCGATCGACGACAGGTCGATCGTGATCCACAGGCCCCAGGGCACCATGTCGGTCAGATTGGTGAGCGAGAGCCCCTTCACGAAGACCATCAGCCCGGCTGCCACACCGGCGGCGATGACCGTGACCAGCAGGCCGACCCAGGCCATCCAGGGGGTCAGTTTCAGTTTGGCGATCTTCTTCATCTCAGGCCTCCGGGGAGCCATTGGGCGGCAGGTAGTAGACCCGCGGCCTGGTGCCCAGGTCTTCGCGCAGGCGGAAAGAGGCATGCCCACGCAGGAGCTGGCTGACATTTGATTCGGGGTCCTTCAGATCGCCAAAAATGCGCGCCCCGGTCGGGCAGCGTACCACGCAGGCCGGGGTGGCGTCGGGATCGATGCCGGGGGTCAGGCCGAGCGCCAGGCCGCGGTCGATGCGCTGGGAGCAGAAGGAGCACTTCTCGACCACGCCGCGCGGGCGACGGGCGACCTCGGGCTGCCCCCACTGCGGGACGGCCGGGTTGCGACCGGTGAAGGCCTCCCAGTTGAAGGAGCGCGCCCCGTAGGGGCAGGCCACCTCGCAGTAGCGGCAGCCGATGCAGCGATCGTAATCCATCTGCACGATGCCGTCCGGGCGGTAGGTGCTGGCCTGCACCGGGCAGACATCCACACACGGGGCGTGTTCGCAGTGCATGCACGGCCGGGCGAGGTAGACCTGCTTGCCGCTGATCGCACCTGTTTCGATGACCTGGTTCCAGGAGATCTCGGGGTTGATGTCGTTGTGAGCCCGGCAGGCCAGGGTGCAGTAATCGCAGCCGGTGCACCTGGACTGGTCGACGACCATTGCCCACTGGTGCTCGCCCTCCGGGCCTCCGCTGGAGGCCTCCGCCCGGCGGTAGATCTGCAACCCACCGATGGCGGCCACGCTGACGCCGGCCAGTTTCAGGAAATCACGACGGTTGAGGTTGGTTTCGCTCATGACGACTTTTCCTTTTGGGACAGCTTGCGGTAGGCTCGCTCCAACCAGGGCGCCAGGACCATGCCGCCAGCCAACCCGAGCAGGCCGGCCAGGCCGGCGAAGCCGTATGGGCTGACCGGGGCGGGTTCTTCGGCCAGTGCGCCGTTCGTCGCCGGGACAACCGCCTGGGTCGTGATCTCGGCCCCGGTTGCGGCATCGGTCGGGCCGTGCATTTCCCGGTCGTGGCAGGAGGTGCAGGAGGTCAGGCTGGCGGTGAAGCTGTGATCGGGCATGGTATGGATGGTGCGGCCGCCAGAGGAGCCGAAGTGGCGCAGGTGACAGTCGACGCAGTTCAGGCCGGCCATCGCATGATTGGAGTAGGGGAAGTCCATGTTGTAGTCGCGGTGGCAGTTGACGCACAGGCCGGAGGGGCCTTGGGCCTCGAGGCCCTCGACGTTCTTGAGCGAGGCCGAGTGCGGGTCGTGGCAGACCGTGCAGTCCATGCCGCGCTGGTAGTGGGTGCTGGTCTGCCATTCCTGCCATCCGAAGCGGGCGTCGCTGTGGCATTGGCCGCAGAGTTCGGTTGTGTCCTGCACCGGCATGGGTTCCTCGGGGTGATTGGTCGGGACCGGGTTGTGGCAGGCTGTGCAGGCCACCCCGTCCTGTTCCCAGGTGCCGGTGCCGGGATCGTAACCGGTGACATGGCAGACCATGCAGGCACCGGGCTGACCCTGATCGGCCCAGGCCTGGGCGAAGATCGGGTCGTTGGTCGCCGATGAGTGGGCCCCCGAGGCCCATTCCATCTGGAAGTCCTGGTGGCATTCGGAGCAGTTCAAGGGTTCCTGTTCCTGGACGGCTGGGGCCGGGGCCTCGGCCTTGGCCTGGACCATCACCAGGGTCACACCCGCGGCCAGCAGGGCGAAAACCGCTGCCAGGGCAAAACGTTCGCGTTTGTTCATAATCGGCATCTCCTCATTTGGCTAAAAATCACGCCCGCACCGGAGGCGGTGCCTGGCGGAAAACGTCGCAATCCAGACAGGCCTCTTTCAAGGTCCCTTCCCGGGAACGGAAGGTCTGCCAGCAGGGCGTCCTGGCATTTTTCGCCGCCGGGCAATCCTTCCTTTGGCATTCCGGGCATCCCCTGACCTCCCAACAGGGTTTCTGCGAGGCGGGGACCACCGGGACGGAGGCCCTGGCCTCTGCCTGCCAGCGCTGGTCCAACCGGCGCAGCAGGGCAAAGACCAGGATCGTCAACCCGAGCGGGAGTCCGATCCGCAGCAGCAGACCGAGAACGACAAACAGCGTGCTTTCCATACTGTCTCACACAAGGCTGCTCTTGCGGTTGCGGCGGCGGATCGCCTCCCCGATGGCCAGCAGCAGGCCGATCGGGACCCCCAGGCGGACGATCGTGAATAGGATGACCATCAGTGTGCTTTCCATGGCAGCGCTCCTTTCGTTATGATTTTCACTTATAGTGTACGGGATCCGTCCTGCGCAGACAATTCGGCGGGTGCCCAATCTTTGCCGTGGGAGCCGCAGCCCACGTTTCAACTTCTGTCGGAGGAAAAATACTCTCCGGACCCTACCTGTGGGTCCGGAGATTGTGAAAAGATGCCCAATCAAAATTGGGTAAATCTACCCAATAAAGGTGATTCGAGGAGCTAGGCCTTGATGATCCCCTTCCGGATGGCGTAACGCACCAGTTCGGCCCGCGAGTGCAGGCTGAGTTTCTGCAGGATGTTCTCGCGGTGCCGGGCGACCGTTTTCGGGCTGATGACCAGAATCTCGGCGATCTCGTCGTTGGTGGCGCCCTCGGCCACATGGCGCAGAACCTCCTGCTCGCGATCGGTCAGGCCATCGAGCGAAGTCACACCCTCCTCCGGGCGCTCCTGGGCCAGGAAGTCCTTGACCAGCAGCTTGGCCATCGACGGGTAGAGGTAGACCTCGCCCCGGGCCGCGGCCCGGATGGCGGTCAGCAGCTCCTCCGGCGCGGCTCGCTTGGGGACGTAGCCGCCGGCTCCGGCCTCGAGCATCTTGAAGAAATACTCCTCGTCCTCGTGGATCGTCAGGGCCACCACGGCCACCTCCGGGTGGGCGCTCTTGATCGCCCGGGTGGCCGCGATGCCCGACATATCGGGCAGGCCGATGTCCATCAGGACCACGTCGGGGCGGCAGTTTTCCACGGCGGCGATGGCTTCCCTGGCCGTCCCGGCCTCGCAGGTGATCTCGACGTCGCTCTCGCTGGCCAGCAGCATGCGCAGGCCCGAACGCACTACCTGGTGGTCATCCACCAGCAGCAGACGGATCGTCATCGTTCTCCTCCTGTGGGGCCTGGATGGGGATGCTGATCTCCACGGTCGTGCCCTGGCCGGGCCGCGAACGGATCGTGAACCGGCCGCCCAGCAGGGTGGCCCGTTCCTCCATGTTTTTTAATCCCCACGAGATACGCTGGCTCAAGCGGGCAGCCGGCAGATCGAAGCCCTGGCCATCGTCGGTGATGCGCAAGGAGACCGTCTCGGGGGCGTAGTACAGGGTGACCCGGACATGATCGGCCAGGGCGTGTTTGACGGCATTGGTCAGGGCCTCCTGGGAGATGCGGAACAGGGCGGTCTTGACCTGCGGTGGGAGCTCGCGTTCCTCGCCCTTGAACTCCACCTCGACCTTGATTGCGGCCCGTTCGCCCAGGTCGTGGCTGTACCAGCGCAGGGCTGAGTGCAGGCCCAGGTCGTCGAGGTGCGAGGGGCGCAGGTCGGCGATCAGGCGCTGCAGTTCGGTCAGCGAATGGGCGGTCAGGTTCTGGAGCTGGTGCAGGGTCTGGTCGGCGCGCGACGGACCTGCAGTCCCCTTGCGGGGCCGGGCACTCTGCAGTGCGGTCGTCAGGCCGCGCAGGCCCAGGCCGATGGCGGTCAGCGCCTGGCCGGTTTCGTCGTGCAGCTCGCGGGCGATGCGCTGGCGTTCAGATTCCTGGGCGTCGATGACCCGCTTGACCATCTCGCCGCGCAGGGCCTCGCGCTGTTCGGCTTCCCTGAGCTTTTCCTCCTGCAGGCGGGCAATCTGGCCGTCGATCTCGACCTGGAAAGCGCGCAGGAAGCGCATGATGAACACCGAGGCCAGCACGGCCACCACCGCCCGGAAGAGCTGCACCGGGATGCCAAACATTTGCAGGAACAGCTCCTCGTTGAGCACGTTCGAGGGGGGCAGGGCCGAGGCCCGGACGAAGATCTGGCCGACCAACCCGTACCAGCCCAGGGCGACGGCTGCCCACAGGGCATCGCGGCCAAAGGTCGCCAGCCCGGCCCGGCGGAAGACCCGCTGCTGCATGACCAGTCCGACGGCGGCCAACAGGGCGCTGGGGATCGCCAGGGCGTAGCGGGTCCAGACGTCGGCGACTGTCCAAAGGTCGGGGATCGGGTAGCGGTTCTTCAACAGCAGGATGCCAAAGACCCAGACAGCCTCCAGCCCGAGCGGCGCCAGCAGGCTCAGGCGCCAGGCCTGGCGCGAGACTGCCAGCAGGTAGCTGCCGAAGGCGCCCAGGGACAGGAATGAAAAGGCCAGCATGGCCAGCCGGACACCGAAAAGCCAGTCGGGCAGGGGATCGCCGTCCAGGCTGGCGATCGCCTCGAACATCTCCAGCCATTCGTGCAGTGCGTGGACCAGGCCGAAGGCGGCCAGCGGGCGCAGCGCTCGCCGCAGGCGGGCGTCGAGGGCCCGCCCCCCCTCGACCAGTACCAGCAGTCCCATGCTGAAGAAGGCCAGGCCGTAGAAGAAATAGATCAGGATGATCGGAGGAATGGTCATGACCGCTGTTCGAGACCAGGCCGGGGAAGGGGCCTATTCGCCGCGCCGCAGGCGCGAGCCGCAGGTCCGGCAGAAGGCGTCGTTCGGTTGTGCGCGCTTGCCGCACTGCGGACAGTAGATCGGGCCGCCGTCGGCCTCGGTCTCCGCCGCGCGGCGGGAAGGTCGGTGTTTGGGCCGCCCGGATCTGTTCCGTTTGCCACCCTGCCAGGATCCGATCAGGATCACCCCGCCGATGATCAGCAGCAGGCCCAGGATGCCCAGCACCCAGGGCAGGATCTCGGGCAGCGAAAGGCGCCCGGGTGTATCTCCATCCAGCGGTGCGGCCGGTTGGACCGAGGCCCCCGAGATGCTCAGGGCGTTGCTGTTCTTCTGGTAATCTACGCTCAGAGTGTATGTCTGGCCGGCGGCCAGTGGGCCGAGTTCGCCTTCATAGTAAGTCAGCTGGTTGTTGCCGCTGGCCACGTCAGGCAGGGCCGGGGAGAGTTGCAAGCTGGTCGCGCCGACCGGGACCTGGAAGCTGACGTGGAACGAGGTGGCAGCGTGGTCGCCAGGCCAGGTGTAGAGGTAGTGCCGGGCGGCGCCGTCCCTGGCGAGGTCCGGGTCGTAGTATTCCAGGCGCACGGCAAGATTGCCGTTCGGGATGTTGATCGCCACTTCGATCCAGTCGCCGGCGGGGGAGGTCTCGTAGATCACGTCCTGGTCGGCGACGGTTGCCGGGGTCGGGCCGATTGCCACCACGAAGGGCTGGCCGGCCGCAGCCGGAATGCGTATAGTCAAAACTGTCGGCAGGGGCATGTCTGGGGAGAGCATGAAGTCATAGATGACCAGCATGGCTGGCTGGTCATATTCCGGCCACAACTGCACCACGACGCTGCTGAAGGAAACCTCCGCCTGGGCCTGTGCCCCGGCCGGGACCAGCAGCCCCGTCAGCAGCGCCAGCACCACGAGAATCTTTCGCATCCATCACCTCCGGATCGAGTCTGGTTATATCTTACCATGCCTGACAATTTGGGGGAAGAAAGTTGGCATTCGGGCTGAGGTCGCGGATCCGCTGCCAGACGATCCGGTTGAGCGGGGTTGCGACCCCGGCCTCTGCTCCCAGGCGGACGACTGCGCCGTTGATGGCCTCGATCTCGGTTGGGGCGCCGCGCAGGACATCCTGCAGCATCGACGAGAGATTTTTGGCCGTCTGGCGGGCGACCTCTTCGACCGCCTGCGGGGGATCATCGTAGGGCAGCCGAATCCCCAGTGCGGTGGCAACTGCGGCAGCCTCGCGGGCCAGATTTCCCATCCACTGGCGGGTTTCCTGGCTGGCGAGCAGGGCGCCGTTGGGTCGGCGCAGCAGGGCGGTCAGGGGGTTGATGGCGGCGTTGATGACCAGCTTCCCCCAGATCAGCGGCACGGCGTCGACCACTGCCTGGACCGGGAAGCCGGCTGCCCGCAGGGCGGATACAAGCGAATCCAGGCGCGGGTGGGCTTCCAGCGAAAGGATCCCCTCGCCGCCCGGGCGGACCAGTCCCGGCCCAAGCAGGGTTGCTCCACCGGTGGTCACGCCGGCGGTCGCGCGCTGCGGGCCGAGGCAGCTGGCCAGGATCTCCCGGTTGCCCAACCCGTTCTGCAGGCTGACGGCCAGTCCGTCAGGGGCCAGGCATTCGGCCAGTTGGGCGGCGGCCCGTTCGGTCTGCCAGGCCTTGACAAGCACCAGGGCCTGGTGGGCGCCGCGGAACTCGGCCGGGTCCGCGCTGGCCCGCACCCGTACCGCGGGCCGCCCCTCCAGCTGCGCTCCCCCATTGTTCAGGGCCTCCAGGGCCTGCGCCCAACTGCCCAGCAGAGTGATGTCGTTCCCGGCGGCTCCCAACCGGGCGGCGAACAGGGTTGCCAGGGCTCCGCTGCCGACGATCAGGATTTCGCTCATCGGCCGTCATTCCCGCAACAGGTCCTGCAGGGCGGCCCATTCGTCGTCCGCCATGTCGATGGCATGCTCGGGTCCCGGGAAGGTCCCCTCCCGGACCTCGGCCAGGTATTCGCCGAAGGCGCGCTGCATTTCGGCGTGCAGGCCGGCGTACTGCTTGGCAAAACGGGGGGTGAAGCGTTCGAACAGGCCGAGCAGGTCGTGGACGACCAGCACCTGCCCATCGCACTCCGCTCCGGCGCCGATCCCAAGGGTCGGGATGGACAGCTGGCGGGTGATCAATGCCGCCAGCTGGCGGGGGACCGATTCGAGCACCAGGCTGAAGCAGCCGACCTGTTCGAGCAGCCGGGCGTCCTCGACCAGGCGCCGGGCGGCGGCGGCGGTGCGGGCCTGTGGGCGGAACCCGCCCAGCTGGTGGACCGACTGGGGGGTCAGGCCGAGGTGGCCCATGACCGGGATCCCGGCCGCCACGATGCGCTGGATGGTCTCACTGCGCTTGCCTCCGCCCTCGAGCTTGACAGCGTCCATGCCGGCCTCCTGCAGGAAGCGCCCGGCGTTGCGGAGGGCCTCCTCGTCCGACACCTGGTAGGACAGGAAGGGCATGTCGCCGACCAGCAGGGCGGCATGGGCCCCGCGCCGCACGGCCCGGCAGTGGTGCAGCATCTCGTCCATCGTGACCGGCAGGGTGTTCTCGTAGCCCAGGACGACCATCCCGAGCGAATCGCCGACCAGGATGACCTCCAGCCCGGCCTGATCGACGGCCTGGGCAGTGGGGTAGTCGTAGGCCGTCAGCATGCTGATCCGCTCGCCGCGGGCCTTCATCTGGCGCAGGGCCAGGATGGTGATCTTCTTGCGCTCCGATGTGGAATGCGCGTCAGGGGAAAGCGTGGACAAGGTACCCTCCGTCAATAGGTAGGGGCCGTTCCGGACGGATGCCCCCCTGGGGCCCGGACGAGCCTCGCTGGAAAAGATAATGGTCCCGCCGTGGCGTTCTGGTGGATACGCGCGGCTTTCCCCATTATTCCACAGAACGAAGGCCATGGCAATCTTCCCGCGGGTCTCATTTTGCTCTATAATAAGGACAGGAATATGCGTTCTTACTCTCACATAGACGAGGAGGTCATAAAATGAGAAAGACTCTAGGCTTCATTATCGGCGCATTGGTTGGCGGTCTGGTCGGTGCGACCCTGGCCCTACTGTATACCCCTGAATCAGGTGCCGAACTGCGCGGCCAGATCCGTGACCGGGCCACGACCTTTGGCAGCGAAGTTCGCCAGGCGGTCTCCTCCAAGCGGATCGAACTCCAGGAGCGCCTGGATACTCTGCGGGCTCCCAAAGCCTGATCAGTTGCCCACGATCTGACGATAGAACGTCTCCGCCTGTGCCATGCAGCGTCGATATTCGGCGCGCCTGGCGATCAGGCGGGCGTTCTTTTTTAACGCCTCCTGGCGCAGGCCGGCATCGTCCAGGGCGTTCAGGATGGCCTGGGCCAGGGCCTGTGGATCGGCCGGGTCGATCAACAGGCCGTTCTCGCCGGGGACGATCCATTCGCGGATCGATTCGAGGTCGCCGGCCACCGGGAAGCAGCCGCAGGCCATCGCTTCAAGCAGGGTATTGGGGGTGCCGTCGTGGGTGCTTGGAGAGACGGCCACCTGGGCACTGCGGAAGACGTCGGCCATGCCGGCGTGCGGCCGGGGAGGCAGCAGTTCGACGGCCGCTTCCACGTCCAGGCGCTTCAGCCAGTCGAGCGCCTCGGGCTGCCCGGCCATCCCCGCGCAGCGGAAGCGCACTTGCGGTTGGCGGGCCAGCACCAGCGGGATGGATTTGAAGAAGGTGTCGTTGCGCACGTAACCGCGGAAGCCGCGCGGGTTGACTACCACCGGTTCTCCAGGCGGCTCGGCCGGTGGATAGAAGATCTCGGTATGGATGCCGCCGTTGCCGGGAACGACCAGCGACGGCCGGTCGACCGCCAGGCCCCACATGTGAGCCAGGCGCAGGTCGCGCTGGCAGTCGCTGTGCAGGCCGGCAGCCCGGCGCAGTGTCTGGCGGATGGCGGGCTGGATCCAGGGCGACAGGCGGGCGTGCAGGGTGAAGTCGTTTCCCCAGCTGGAGATGACCAGCGGCACCGGGGTCCCGCTCCGGGCGGCCAGGATACCCTCGTAGGGGATGCGCATGGCGTGGATCAGGTCGGGCCGGACGCGTGCGACGATCGTCCGCAGGTGGCGGGCGGCACCCGGCAGGGTCAGCATGCCGAGCCACTGGCGGATGGTCGCACGCAGCAGAACCGTGTGCGGGCTGTGCAGGACCCCGCTCCGGCCGGGTGCGGAGCGGGAGCCGGCTCCGCTGAAGGCGACCGGCACCAGGTCCAGACTGCGTACGGCCAGATCGGGGGCGCAGGCGAAGGTTGAGGCCAGGTGGACCTCATCCCCGCGCTCGGCCCAGTAGCGGATCCAGTTGAGGGCGATCGGGGAACGCCCGTCGGCGACAAAGAGAATGCGCATCGCAGGTCTTTATACCACAAAGTCCTGCCTCCGCGATCGGCCGACAGCGGCGTAGAAAATGGGTCCTGGTAAAACAGGATGCTGGGTTGAAGTTGTGCGGGCGGACAAGGATCATGGACCGGAAATCAAGAAGGCCTCCCTTTTCTATGGCCTGGAGCCATAGCGTGCAAGGCCCAAGATCCGGCGCTGCGCACCGATGCCTGATATCCCCAGGCGTGAACGCCGGGGCTTTCCGGCGGGACCTGGCAAAAAGTGCGCCGATGACATGCCAGTCCGCAGTCCCGTTCGGATGACTTTCACCACAGGTCCTGGCCAACCGAAAAGTGAAAATATGAAAATATTGGCTGGTGATTACCCATAAGTGGGAAGAAAGAACAAAAGCTCTGCCTACTGTGGTAATAATTGGTTACCACACAAACCTTACCCAGGAGGCAGAGCCATGTTGAATATACCGCTGATGGACATCCTCGCCAAAATGCCGATCGAAGAACTGGACCAAACGTTGAAGAAGTTTCTCTCGCCCATGACTGAATTGCTGCCGGAAGAAAGCCTGCGACGGGTGGTGCCAGAGGCCGTGCGCGGCATCCTGGCACAAGAGACGCCAGTGATCGCTGCGATGGCGCAAAGCACGCCCCGGCAGGAGTCGAGCTGCTGGGCAGGTGCGAAACGGATCGAAAAGTATGGCAACTCTATCCTGGCTGGCAATTCAGCCTTTTCCACATCAACTTTTCGGCGCTAGGTGAGTTATGGGCAATCACCGGTTTTTTGTGTATTGTATTCGGTTGCTGCGTGTGCTATATTAATTTCAACACCGTAGGGGCTGTAACTTGTTGAAGGAGCATGCCATGAAATGCGCAGCCTGTGGTTTCGAGAATCGCCCCAACATCAAGTTCTGCGAGAATTGCGGCGCCACGCTTCCGGAGGTGATCTCCTCCCCGGCAGCGGGCCCGCCCCCGCCCTCGGCCCGATTCTGTCCCAACTGCGGCGGACAGATCCGGCCGGGGGCCCGTTTTTGCGAGGCCTGTGGTGCGGGCTTGCAGGGCATCCCCGCCTCACCCCCGGCGGCCATCTACGCGGTTCCGCCGGCCGCGAATCGGCCGGGAAGCAAGGTCGGCTGCATTTTCCTGGGCATCTTGCTGGCATTGCTGGGCATGGTCGGGTTGGGGGTGGGAGCCTATTTCCTGTTCTTCTACCAGGGTGATTTCGTGATCCGCCTGCCGGCCGCCTCGCAGACCGCTGCCGTCGCCCCGCCGGCGGCCCCCGCTCCGACCCAGGAAGCGCAGCCCACCTACACCCCGCTGCCCACGTATACCTTCCCGCCGCCGCCGACCAATACGCCCATCCCGCCTCCGACGCTGACCTTTACGCCTGCCATCCCAACATTCATCGCCAGTCAGCCCACCAATTGTCGTTCTGGACCGGCTAACGCGTACTCGATCCGGACGGGTATCAACCAGGGGGAGGAGGTGCAGATCACCGGCCGCAGCGCGCCGGAATGGGGTCTCTGGTACCAGGTGGTCAAGCAGGGGGTAACCTGCTGGGTGTATGGCCCCCTCGGCGAGACCCGTGGCAACGTCAACAACCTGCCGGTCGTCGCCGCCCCGCCGACGCCGACCGCCACGCGGACCCAGCCTCCGCCGGTGGCCAGCCTGATGATCTATAACAACCTGAATGTCTCGATCTGCTATGCGTACGTGGCCTTGAGCAGTGCTCCCGATTGGGGACCCGACCGGCTGGGCACTTCTATCATCCCGCCCGGGGGCAGTTTCCAGGTGACCGGTCTGCCGGCAGGAATCTATGATATCCGCCTGGAGGATTGCTCGAACAATGTGGTTTGCTCAGGGAGCAATGTGAATCTGTCTGGGAACATGTATATCAGTTGCCCGTGAGCCTTTTTGGAGGATGTCTCAATGAAATGTCCTCATTGTGAGCAAGAAGTCCCTGACACCGCCAACGTGTGCGGTTACTGCGGCCAGCGCCTGCGGGCGCCTGCGCCTGTCCAGCCTTCTCCTGCGCGACCCTCCTTCCCGCGCAAGAAGATCCCGGGTTGGGTCTGGGCGCTGGGGGCGGGAGTCCTGGCGCTGTTCGCGATCGGTGCGGTTTTGGTTGTCGTTTTCTTGCTGCCCCGCCTGGAACAAGCGCCGGTCACGGCGGAGCCGACGAAGACTCCCGTGCCGCCAACCGAGCGAGAAGGGGAATCCATTTCCTATACGGTCCAGGAAGGAGATACCTGTGCCGGGATTGCATCCGCTTTCGGGGTAAGTGTTCAGGATTTGATTCAGGCCAATCACCTGGACGCCAACTGCCGCCTCGAACCGGGGCAGGTCCTTGTCATTCCTGGTGACTCCGTTCCTCCCGCGCCTGCCCCGGCCGAGGCGGATTTATGGATACCGCGCTTTGCCTCGCCGCCTTTCCCGGCCGGATATTGGTCGGAAGGCACGCATTCCTACCTGTTTCTGGGCGAAGGCGGATCGCAATGCCAACTGGTGACTGATCCGGTCACTTTCGAAGTCATTCGCACGGCATCGCGGTTCCCCGACCCGATCTATTTGCGTGCCACCAAGCTTTCCACCATGGAGTTCGGCGGCGATGAGTTTTTCGTGGTCCATCCAGATCAGGCCACGCAGGCGGTTATATCCTTGCTGGATGGTGAGCAGGGCTTTCCCCGCGCAGATGCCCAGGACTTCCTGGATGCCTGTGTCTTCTACTTCCAGGCTGATGATGGTCCATGGGTGGAACTGGAGATCGAGCGGCTGGTCGAATGGGTCCCGTGAGGGCCGGAATCCGGTGATTGCCCATAACTCACGTAGCGCCGAAAAGTTGATGTGGAAAAGGCTGAATTGCCAGCCAGGATAGAGTTGCTATACTTTGCCAAACAGCGCTCAAGCCACGTAGCAGGATGCAAGGGCCATCTCGATCAGATTTGAGGCCACACTTTCCGCCGAGTTTTCGCAGCCAGAGTACGGCTTTGGGCGGCCAGTGGTTCACCAGAAAGAAGACGAACTGAGCCGCTACCAGAACCAAGGCAAAGACACGGCGCACACTTGCACCTGCTGCAAGTGCAGGTGTGCGCTCCACGGTATGGACGCGCAGGTCTTCGACATCCAGGCCTTGTTCCTGGTCGAAGCGGTAGCCATGTTCGATGCGACCGCGCAAGCGCCAATCGGCGTAGACCGCCTGTGCATTGGGTACACTATCGATGGGGATGTTGGTCAGCAGGGTGAAGGCGCCTTTATGCAGGTTGTCTTCAGCCACCAGAAACCACAACTTCTGATGGGTTTCCGGGAGGCGGATCTGGAACCAGCCCATTTTTAGATCGGCCAGGCGAGTAACTCCGGCGTGCTGGAAGGCGACCTCATAGGTAACCTGCCAGAGAACGCAGTTGACCAGGTCCTGCAGATGCTCGGTCTCCCAGCGGTCCAAGCGGGAGTTGTAGACTTCCACCAGCCGGTTCATGTGTTTGGCGGCGATGATGAACTCGTCCATCCCCAAAAAAGCGAAGTTTTTTTGATCGTCCAGGCCAGAATCGCCCACGAACCGCAGTTTTCGACCCGGAAAAACCCAGCGGGTCGTGCGGATCGAACGCTGGATCTCCCGGTTCTCGCTGATGAACTCGGCTGTTTTGTAGGAGAACCAGTTGAGATACGAAATGGCCGGTACGACTGTGTTGACCACGGCAGCCGTCATGGCTGGATAGCCGTGTGCCAGGCGGGCTTCCCCTTCCAGGGTGGGCGGCGTACTCTTGCGTACCGTGCTCACCCCTTCCAGCTTCTTCGTGTACGGTTTCTCAAAGTTGACCGGATCCAGGGCGATCACCAGATATTCCGGATCTTCTGCCGCCACTGTCCGCTGGGCGATCCGATACACACCCTTGAACAACTGATGATGATTGAACCGCTCATTCCATATAAATCGATAGAAGCGCTTCGCTTCTGCCCAACAGCCCCTCTCCTGCCGG
>JAFGSI010000072.1 GCA_016934715.1 Anaerolineales bacterium | reverse complement strand
GTGGTGCTGGTCGAGCCCGAGGGGGAGGTCGTGGAGACCGAGCCTGAAGTCGAGACGGTGGCCCTGGCCGAGCCCGAGACGGTGGCCGAGATCGAGGCTGCGGTGGTGCTGGTCGAGCCCGAGGGGGAGGTCGCGGAGAGCGAGCCTGAGGTCGAGATGGTAGCCCTGGTCGAGGCCGAGCCCGAGGGGGAGGTCGCGGAGAGCGAGCCTGAGGTTGAGATGGTGGCCCTGGTCGAGGCCGAGCCCGAGGGGGAGGTCGCGGAGAGCGAGCCTGAGGTTGAGATGGTGGCCCTGGTCGAGGTCGAGCCCGAGGGGGAGGTCGCGGAGACCGAGCCTGAGGTCGCGACGGTGGCCCTGGCCGAGCCCGAGGGGGAGGTCGCGGAGACCGAGCCCGAGGTTGAGATGGTGGCCCTTACCGAGTCCGAGGTGGCCGTCAACGCGTCGGAAGCCACAATCGAGAATGAAGCGGAGGATGTGGCTGCAACGGTCGAGATCTTCAATGCCGCGTTGCCCTCCAATGGCAACGGTAACAAGAACAACGCGCCGGTTTGGAACGCCCTAGGCAATGTCTTCTTCAATGCCGCGGCCTTCGAAGAGGCTCTGATGGCTTATACCCGGGCGATCGAACTCGATCCGGATTACGGCTATGCCGTGCACAACCTGGCGCTGACATATGTCAAGACGGGCAGGTACCAGGAAGCGCTTCCCCTGTACAACAGGGGCATCGATCTGCTGAAGGATAAGCATGACAAGGCCACCTCCTGGAACAGCCTGGGCAATGCTTACCGGATGCTGGATGATTATGCCAGTGCGGCCAAGGCCTACCAGGCTGCCGACGAGTTGGATCCCGAGAACCTGTCTCTCAAGGTGTGGACGCGCTCCGGTCTGCTGAGTGGAACTCGTATTTGAGGGTGCCACCTCCCGTGGATTAGCGAGGCGACCATGAGCGAATACGCTATCTGGAATGAGCTAGGAAACCTTCACCTCAATGCTGGTGCCTATGATGACGCGATCAAAGCGTATCGCAAAGCGCTCGAACTGGAGAGTACATTTGGTCTCGCCATGTACAATCTCGCCAAGGCTCAGGCTCGCAAGGGAAACTATTCCGAAGCGATCAGCCTGTACCGGAGGAGCCTGAGCGGGTTGGAAGGCAGCCAGGAAAAGGCGATAGCCTGGAACAAGTTGGGCGACGCACATTTCATGATCGGTGACTACCCCAATGCGCTCACCTCTTATCAGAAGGCTGTCGACTTGGCGCCCGGGAATGATGGCTTTCAGCATGACCTGGTCGCGTTGCGGCTGGAGATCGCCAATCTGGAGAGTGAGGGCGAAAAGGCCGTTTCCCAGGCGACAGTTGAACCGGGTTCGTTCGAGCGCGCGCGGCAGGCCGAAGAGCAGGATTCCGTGGATGGGATCCACCCCGAGGCCTTCGGCGACGAAATTCGCCAGACAGCCGAAGCCATTGATGGTTTCCTTGAACCTGCGGAATTGCAGGCCATCCAACAGGATCATTCCGGTTTCGTTGGTGACGTAGCTTATCTCAATGCGCATGTTGATATGATTCCGGGAGAACCTGCAGTTCCGCAGGTGGATGACACAGTAATAGCTTTATCTGCACCAGTACCAGGGTCGTTGGAAGGTACCGGGGTCGAGGGCGAGCCAAGTCAAGGGATGGCCTCGTCACTGCCACCTGCCATGCTGGAAGAGGGCGCGGTCCGGGAAATCTTCATCGACTGTATTTTTCCCAATCCATATCAACCGCGCGTCGAGGTGGATGTGGAAGATCTGGTGGACTCGGTCCGTGAATACGGGATCATCCAGCCGCTTCTGGCGACCCTCGAGGCAGGTGGCAGGTATGTGCTGATTGCCGGCGAGCGGCGCCTGGAAGCGGCCCGTCAGGTCGGGATGGACAAGGTCCCGGTCATCGTTCGGGCGGCAGACGAACAACAGCGGTTGGAACTGGCCCTGGTCGAGAATGTGCAGCGTCAGGGCCTGGGAGTGCTTGAACTCGCCGAAGCCTACCGACAGTTGGGGGAGGAGTTCGGCCTGTCGCATGGCGAAATCGCCAGGCGGGTCGGCCGGAGCCGTGTGGCGGTGACCAATGTCCTGCGCCTGCTTAACCTGCCGGACGAGGTAAAACGTGCGTTGACGGGCAGACGGATCAGTGAGGGGCATGCCAGGGCATTGCTCGCGCTGCCGGCCGCATCCCTTCAGGTGGAGGGATTGCGACAAATCTTGGCTGAGAATCTTTCCGTCCGCCAGACGGAAGCCCTGGTGCGCGCGCCCTCTCTGGCGGAACAGCAGGTCAGGGCGGCGGTCTCGGTCCAGGAACCAACCGGCCTGGAAGATGAAGTCAAAACGCCGGATTCAGCCGCACAGGTCGAATGCCCGACCGAAAACCTGGCCACCCCAGCCACGCGCCTGGCCCTTGAGTCTGAGGCGGCAGATTTCACCGAGGAGCGGCAAGTTCCGCCTGAAGTTGAGCTTCTCGCGGGTCGCGTGACAGAATCCGAAGAAGGGTCGGAGGAAGAAGATGAAGATCTGGCGGCCGTGGAAGGGATGGATATCTGGTCATCTCTGGACGTGCCGCCGGCAGCCCCCAATGGACCGCCTCAGCAAGCGGAGGCGGAGGTCAGCGAGGACGCCGTCCCCGCGTTCGAGAGCCTGTTCCACGCTTGTGCCGGGGAGTCGGGATGGATGCCACTGCCCGGGCGGGAAGTGGGTGGTGACTCATCCAGCGAGGGCGTGAAAGAGCCTGAGGCCGTCCGATCGAGTGCTCCGATCCCGGAAATGCCTGCGGTGCAGGAGGAGCAGGACGAAGGCGCCATCGATCGGCGCCAGCCTTCCGGCAACGGCAGTCTGCCGCCGGGGGTCAGTGTAACCAGCCCGGATGAGGTCAATTTACGCGGAGTGATCGCGACCTATAAGCGAGTGACCGAGATGAATCCGGAGAACAGTGCCGCCTGGGACAAACTGGGCGATCTGTATTCCTCACTCGGGCAGTATGAAGAGGCCATCAGTGCCTTTCAGCAGGCAATTTCGGTGGACGCAAGCAAAGAAGATTATTATTACCATCTTGGCCAGGCCTATATGGCAAAAGGCTGGTTCGCGGATGCGATTCGGGTATTCCAGGAGGCGGTCCGCCTGAATCCGGGGTGTATCTATGCCCACAGTGCGCTGGCCAGCAGCTTCCGTCACCTGGGCCGCGACGAGGATGCCCGGGCGCACATCGAGATCGTGGCGCCGAAAATGGCGCATGAAAAGGAATACAACCAGGCTTGCTTTGAGGCCATCTGCGGGAATGTGGCCAGGGCGCTAGACCTTTTACGTCAGTCGATCCAGCGCAACCAGACATCGGTGGATCAGATCCGCAAGGATCCCGACCTGGCCTTGCTGCACGGTGACCCGCGCTTTGATGCGCTGATGAGTGAAGCTGTCTATTTGACTGGGTAGGATGATCTTGATTGATATGTGATCGCCCGATGCCAGTGGGGGTCAAGGCGAGACAACCGTCATGGAATTCGGGGTGGCGCGATTGGGATGTCTTGTCGTCATAAAAAGTGGCGATCATTGAAGTCAATGGAGTACAGGGCGGCGGCGCCCCGCTGCCCTGTACTCATTTCCGGGCGTGTGGATCCTCTTCTTCCCGGGCAAGTTCTTCGGCCTGCCGGAATTCCTCGAGTGTATTCAGATTCCAGAATGCCCGGCCGCCCGGGTCGGAGCGGGCAATTTCGTCAGGAGTCAGAAAGTACACCTCGGCCTGCGAGAACCAGGAGTCCAGTTTCCGTTCCCCGGTTTCCAGGGCCAAGTGGACGAGCGGCAGGCAGGTCTGGCGGCGGTAGACGGCGTGCAGCGGCTCCCGACCCGACCTGCTGATTGGAACCACGGCATCGTACTGCCCTCCGAGCAGCAGGTCACAGGCGCGGGCCAGCAGGGCTGGGCTGGCGAAGGGCATGTCGCAGGCGACCAGGCCGACCAGTGGCTGGCTGGCAGCAGACAGGGCAGTGTAGAGTCCGCCCAGGGGGCCGAAACCGGGCAGCAGGTCCGGGACGCAGCGCAGGTCGGGAAAGGCCGAGCAGTCCTCGGGTCTGGCGACTGTCACCAGGACCTCGACGGCGATTGGCGCGAGTCGCTCGACAATCCGCTCCAACAGAGGGCGTCCCAGGAAGAGCATGCGGGCCTTTTCCCGGCCCATACGGTTTGATTTACCGCCAGCCTGCACCGAAATCGTCAACATCGGTGTATTATTATATAGGAGTTGGTGTATTATGACGACCCTGGCCGATGTGCTTGATCGCCTGACTGCTGAGGGCGAACTCTATGAAAAGCAGGCCGCCGGTGCGGTGCGCTGCACGGCCTGCGCGCACCGTTGCCTGGTGCGACCGGGACGGCGTGGCATCTGCCAGGTGCGCTTCAATGACCAGGGGGCCCTGCGCGTGCCCTGGGGCTATGTCGCGGGTCTGCAAGCCGACCCGATCGAGAAGAAGCCTTTCTTCCATGTCCTGCCCGGTGCGACCGCCCTGACCTTCGGCATGCTGGGCTGTGACTTCCACTGCGAGTACTGCCAGAACTGGCTGACTTCCCAGGTGCTGCGCGACCCCGAGTCGGATGTCTCGGTCCAGTTCGTGCGCCGCATCTCCCCTGAACAGGTGGTTGAGTTCGGAAGCCGCATGGGGGCGGAGATCGTCGCTTCGTCCTACAATGAACCGCTGATCACCAGCGAGTGGGCCGTGGCGATCTTCAAGCAGGCGATGGCAGCCGGGATGAAGTGCGTCTACGTTTCGAACGGCAATGCCACGCCCGAGGTGCTGGACTACCTGCGCCCGTACCTGCACGGGATGAAGATCGACCTGAAATCGATGCAGGACAAGAACTATCGCCGACTGGGGGGGGTCTTGCAGAACGTGCTCGATACGATCCGGCGGGCCAAGGAAATGGGCCTGTGGGTCGAGGTGGTGACGCTGGTCGTGCCGGGCTTCAATGACAGCAACCAGGAACTATGGGAGATCGGGCGCTTCCTGGCCGGGAGCTCCCCCGACATCCCCTGGCACGTGACCGCCTATCACCCCGATTACCGGATGACCGATCCGGCCCCAACGCCCTCCCGGACCCTGCTGCGGGCAGCGGAGATCGGGCGCGAGGCTGGCCTGCGCTATGTCTACGCCGGAAACCTGCCCGGCCGGGTGGAGGAGTATGAGACCACCTTCTGCCACCAGTGCGGTCTGGCGCTTGTGCGGCGCCGGGCATATGTGGTTTCGGAGTACCACCTGACTGCGGGGGGGGCGTGCCCGCAGTGTGGCACACCCATGCCGGGGATCTGGAGCGCAGATCCGGATTCCGTCCAGATTGACGGACCGGGCCGACCTAAACCAGCCCGGTTCTAGGGTTTTGCTGTATAATGGTCGAATGCAACCAGAACAGTTTCCCTTTCTGAAAGGAGGTGATTCGTCGCAGGTTGCCGCTGATTTTTCCCCCCCACCTTTTCAGACAATCCCTTTCATCTCTTAGGAGGAGAGAAACGTGAAACAGAAACTATTCTTGCTTATGTCGCTGATGGTGCTGGTCAGCATGCTGCTCGTTTCCTGCGGTGGTGCCACCGAGGCGGCCACCGAGGCAGCCACCGAGGCCCCAACCGAGGCAGCCACGGAAGCCCCGGTCGAGGCATACGACGGCATGGTCTCCGAAGCGCCCAATTGCGATTACGGCGGCGAGTTCCTCAGGATTGAGGCAGTCGATGAGTACACCGTGCAGTTCACGCTGTGCTATCCCGACCCGGCCTTTCCCTCGAAGATCGCCTTCACTGCCTTTGCCATCCTGCCGAGCGAATATGTTGAGGCCTCCGGCGGCGCGGGTGACCTGCTGACCCACCCGATCGGTACTGGTCCCTACATGGTGGCCGACTGGGTGCGCGGTGAACAGCTGGTTCTGACCCGCTTCGACGGCTACTGGGGCGATGCTGCCCTGACCCCGACCCTGGTCTTCCGCTGGAGCACGGAATCAGCCCAGCGCGTGCTCGAACTCCAGGCCGGCACGGTCGATGGCATCGACAACCCCGGCCCGGGTGATTTTGCGGTCATCCAGGCCGATCCCGGCCTGCAACTGGTCGCCCGCCCGGCGCTGAACATCTTCTACATCGGTTTCAATAACACCTATCCGCCGTTCGATGACGAGCGTGTCCGCCAGGCGATTGCCATGTCGATCGACCGCCAGCGCATCGTGGACAACTTCTACCCGGTGGGCTCGGAAGTCGCTTCACACTTCACGCCCTGCGCGATCCCCAACGGCTGCGTGGGTGAGGCATGGTACACCTTCGATCCCGAGGCCGGTCGTGCCCTGCTGGCCGATGCCGGTTACCCGGATGGCTTTACGACCTCGATCTTCTTCCGTGACGTCGTGCGCGGTTATCTGCCGCAGGTGAGCAATGTGGCCCAGGATATCCAGGCCCAACTGCTCGAGAACCTGAACATCGATGCTCAGGTCGTCTCGATGGAATCGGGCGCTTTCCTGGATGCAGCTGACTCCGGTCAGCTCGACGGCCTGCACCTGCTGGGTTGGGGCGCCGACTATCCGGATCAGACCAACTTCCTGGACTATCACTTCGGCAGCGGTTCCTCGAACCAGTTCGGCGAGAAATGGCCGGACATCTACGAGAATCTGGCTGCCGGGGCCCAGCTGGCTGATGATGCCGCCCGGGCGCCGTACTATGAGGCAGCCAACAACGCCATCCGCCAGCACGTCCCGATGATCCCGGTCGCCCATGGCGGTTCTGCCACGGCGTATGACGCCGCAGCTGTGGGTGCGCATGCCAGCCCGCTTGGCAACGAGTACTTCGCGGTCATGGAAGTACCCGGCCAGGACACCTTCGTCTGGATGCAGAACGCCGAGCCTATCTCGCTGTTCTGCGCCGATGAGACCGACGGCGAATCCCTGCGAGCCTGCGAGCAGGTTACCGAAGCCCTGCTGGCCTACGAAGTCGGAGGCACGGCGGTCAAGCCCTCCCTGGCCGAGCGCTGCGAGGCCAATGCCGACCTGACCGTCTGGACCTGCTACCTGCGCCAAGGCGTCCAGTTCCACGATGGCACGACGCTCGATGCCAACGATGTGGTCCTGTCCTTCACCCTGCAGTGGGATGCAAACCACCCGCTGCACGTCGGCAATACCGGTGCATTCACCTACTTCACGTCGCTGTTTGGCGGCTTCCTGAACGCGGACGAATAACCCGGCGTTCGTAATACCTTTCCTCCGGCGGGGGTCTCCCCGCCGGAGGATTTCAGAGGCTCATGACTACCTACATCCTGCGGCGTCTTTTTTCCAGCATCCCTGTCCTTTTTGGCATTCTTTTTGCCACCTTTGCCCTGGGGCGCATGATCCCCAGCGATCCGTGTCGTGCCATCCTGGGGGAAAAGGCCACCGACGAGATCTGTGATCGCTTTATTCGCGAACACGGCCTGGATCGTCCCGTCCACATTCAGTTCGGCTATTACTTGAATGAAATTGCGCATGGCGATTTCGGCCAATCATTCCGCTATGGTGAGCCGGTCGCCGACATGATCGTCGAGCGGCTGCCTACCACGGTCGAACTGAGTCTCTGTGCTTTGATTGTCGCCATCCTGGTTGGCATCCCCCTGGGCGTAATCTCGTCTGTCCGGCACAACTCCTGGGTGGATGTGGCCACAATGTTCTGGGCCAACCTCGGGGTTTCCATCCCGGTCTTCCTGCTGGGTTTGCTCTTTCAGTATATCTTTGCGCTTCTGCTCAAGGACACAGCATTTCAACTTCCACCCTCCGGACGACTGACGTCGGGCGTCCTGCCCACACCGTTCTTCGAGGCCTGGGGATGGGAAGCCCGGGAAGGGTTCTGGGGAGCCGCGCAGGAATTCTTCAGCCGGATGAACGTTCTGAATTCCCTCCTGACCCTCAATGGGAAGGTTCTGGGCGATGCGCTTAAACATCTACTGCTGCCCGCCCTGGCACTCGGTACGATCCCGATGGCGCTGATCGCCCGCATGACCCGTTCCAGCATGCTGGAAGTCCTCGGCCAGGATTACATCCGCACGGCGCGCGCCAAGGGCTTGCGCAAGAACGCAGTGGTTCTGAAGCACGCTTTCCGCAACGCACTGCTGCCCCTGGCGACAATCATCGGCCTCTCGTTGGGGAGCCTGTTGGGGGGTGCCGTGCTGACCGAGACGATCTTCGGCCTGAACGGCGTCGGCCGGATCCTGTACGACGCCATTACTGCTCGCGACTACGGCATTGTGCAGGCCTTTACTGTCGTGGTCGCCATCTTCTTCGTGGCTTTGAATCTGATCGTCGACATTTCCTACGCATATCTCGACCCCCGCATTCGGTTGGATTAGGATTGGACTTCATGGAGAAACCGGTCAACAACAACATTGCCAAGCTGGATGCCGAGGGTCTCTCGCTCAAATCTGTCAGTCTTTGGCAGATCACCTGGCGGCGCCTGTTTCGCCGCAAGTCGGCTATCGTCGGGTTGGTAATTCTGGGGGGTCTGGTCCTGATCGCCCTGACGGCCGACTGGATTGCTCCCTATGATCCGATCGCAGTCCTGATCGACGTCGAGGATGTCCGTGTGCGCCAGGCGCCCTGCATCCATCTCTTCGGCTGCCCTGAAGACCAACCGCAGCACATCATGGGCATCGACGGCAACGTGCGCGACGAATTCAGCCGCGTCCTGTACGGGTCCCGCTACAGCTTGTTCATCGGTTTCGCCACGGTGGGTTTTGCCATCGTCGTCGGAACCTTCCTGGGAGCCATGGCTGGCTACCTCGGCGGGTGGATGGACAACGTGATCATGCGCGTCATGGACGTGCTACTGGCCTTCCCATCCCTGCTTCTGGCGATCGCAATCGTGTCCGTGCTCGGTCCCGGACTGACGAATGCCCTGCTGGCGATTGGGATTGTCTCCGTCCCGGCTTATGCCCGCGTGGTGCGGGCCAGCGTCCTGTCGGTGCGGGAGATGGACTTCGTCTCGGCCTCCAGGGCCGTGGGCGGCAGTACGCTTTACATTCTCTTTGGACGCATCCTGCCGAATGCCCTGACCCCCCTGATCGTCCAGGGAACGCTCGGCATTGCCACTGCCATCCTGGATGCGGCGGCTCTCTCCTTCCTTGGTCTGGGCGCCCAGCCGCCCCTGCCCGAATGGGGCTCGATGGTCGGCGCGGAGCGTAACCAGGTCTTCACCGCGCCGCACCTGGTCTTCTATCCCGGCCTGGCGATCATGCTGACCGTCCTGGCCTTCAACCTGCTGGGCGACGGACTGCGTGATGCCCTGGACCCTCGGCTGGGTCACGTCAGCGGGTAGATAATTTTCCTAAAACCAGGATGTAAATGCCCGCCTGCTCAGGCGGGCATTTTTCTTTGATCGGTCTTCGGGCTTGATTCTGGTTATATGTCCTGCGGACGGTCAGGCGGGGACGTGACCGTCCAGTCCCGGCCCCAGGTTACACCCTCTTTGATGACCGTGGCAGGATTTCCAGCCGCGATGGTGTTCGGACCAACCGGACGTGTCACAATCGCGCCGGTGGACACAATCGCGCCGTAGCCGATCTCCACACCTTTTAGGATGACAGCATGGGCAGCTACCCAGACATGGTCTGCGATTCTGATGTCACGGGCCAGATTGATCCGTTCGCCAGTCCCGATCGCGAAGATCGGATGCGAGTCGCTTGTGCGGATATCGATGTCGTAAGCGAACATACAATCATCACCGATGACGACCCTGGAGTTCGGCTCCAGAACGGCGATATGCACATCCTCAAAGGTGGTTCCAGGGCCGATTTGCAGACAGCAATTCTGATCATCCATCCAGATGGTTCCGCCCCGGTTGAACCTGCAGCCAGCCCCGATCCGGACCCGGTGCCCGGACCCGCGGATGTGAAAGGTGACACCGTTGAGACGAGCGTCCTCGGCGATCTCGATCAGATTGTCAGCCCCGTCGATTTTGACGGTGATGTTCTTCAACATGGCCCTGGATGCCAGAAACCGATTGTTCTTGCCCTTGATGCGCTTGCGAAGGAACCGCTTTCCGATGACGATGCGCTGGAGGATTGAGCCCAGCAGTGGACTGGAGCGGTTCAAACGGACGTAAAGAGCTTTCCACATTTCCTTCATCAATGTTGCCCTCAGAACCGCGGCCAGTCCAGCAACAGGACCTCGGCCAGCAGGCGGGTGTTGAGGTTCTTTTCCAATCGTTCGACGGCCAGCTCGCTGTCCCGGATCAGGCGGCGGAGCTCGCCCAGTTCCAGTCGGTTGGCCAGGGCGGCGATCTCGGTTTCCCGGTCGACGTTGGCCAGGGGGGCGCCGGCGCCGGTATGGCGGAGCAACACGTCGCGCCAGTAGGATTGCCAGATCAGTAAACTGTTGCGGAAGCCGTCTTTATCTTTGGCGAGGGTCTCGGCGAAGACGAAGCGCTGGCGACGGCTGGCGGACAGCAGGGTGGCGACCTCATCCAGCCGCTGGCGGCGCAAGGTGGTGCTCTTCTTATCCAGCAGCAGGCGCACGGCCTGCCCGGGCCGACCGCCGGAGACGTGGGCCAGCAAGCGGGCCTCGTCTGCCCCGGCGCCGCGGGTGAGCAGGAAAGCCTCCACGGCCTCCACTGTCAGGGGGCGCAGGCGCAGGACTTCGCAGCGCGAGACGATGGTCGGCAGCAGCGCCTCAGCATCCCCGGCGGTCAGGATCAGGATGGCGTGCGCCGGGGCCTCCTCGAGGGTCTTGAGCAAGGCGTTGGCTGCGCTCGGGTTGGCCTCCTCGAAGCGCAGGAACAGTGCCAGGCGATAGGCGGCCTGGTAGGGCTTCAGGGACAGGTTGTGCTGGACCGCGCGCACTTGCTCGACCTTGAGCACTCCGCCCTCCTTCTCGGCCTGCACGACGGCCAGGTCGGGGAACTGCATGGCCTCGATCTGCCGGCAGGTCTGGCAGGTGCCGCAAGGAACGGCCGCGGCCGGGGGCTGCGGGCAGGCCAGAGCCTGGGCGAAGCGCAGGGCCAGGGTCCGGCGGCCCAGGCCGCCCGGTCCGGTGAGGAGGTAGGCGTGGCGCACGGCCTGGTGGGTGATATGCTGCTTGAGCATCTCCACCGCCCATTGGTGGCCGAGCAAGCCCCAGTTATCAGTCGTCCGTTCCTCGTCCTTGATCATTCCTCTCCAGCTCTCAATCTCAGATAGGACTCATAACGTTGCGGGTGGACCCGGCCGGCCTCCACCGCGGCCTTTACGGCACAGCCAGGTTCGTGTTCGTGGGTGCAGTCGCTGAACGGGCAGTGACGCACCAGCGGGGCGATCTCGGGAAAGTACCCGTCCAATTCTTCCGCCTGGGTGTCCCACAGGGCCAGGGCGCGCATGCCCGGGGTGTCAGCCACGTAGCCGCCGTCGTCGAGCGGGTACAGTTCACGCACGTTGGTAGTGTGGCGGCCCTTCTTGAACGCTGCGCTGACTTCGCGTACCGCCAGCCCCAGCCCGGGCTGGATGGTGTTGAGCAGGCTGGATTTGCCCACCCCGCTCGGCCCGGCCAGCGCTGAGACCTTGCCGGTCAGCCTCCGGCGCAGTTCATCCACCCCTTCGCTGCGGCGGGCACTGGTGTAGATCACCGGGTAGCCGATCGGCGGGTAGAAGCCAAAGAGGGCCTCGGCCTCCTGCCGCTCGACCAGGTCGATCTTGTTGGCCACGATCAAGGCCGGGATGCCCTGCTTCTCGGCGATGACCAGGAATCGATCGAGCATGCGCAGGTGTGGGGCCGGGTTGGCGCAGGCGAAGACGAACACGGCCTGGTCCGGGTTGGCCAGGATGACCTGTTGGTAGACACCCCGTGGCCGCGGGTCGAGCCGGACCAGGGCCCGGTCGCGCTCGGCGACCGACTCGATCATCCCGCTGCCGTCGGGCAGGCGGGTCACCTTCACCCGGTCGCCAACGGCGGCGATGTCGCCTGTGCGGGGCCCCTGCTTGAGGCGGCCGCGCAGCTGACAGGTCAGGGGACCGCCGGGCGCCTGGACGGTGAAGAAGCCCGATTGGGCACGAATGACAAGGCCGGTTTCTGTTAGGCTTGTAGGCATACCTTTCCGCTGGGGTGTTTCCCGCTCCTATGGTTCGGGGGTATAGCCGAAGGGCGTCGGGGTTTCGGTGATGCCAATGTTGGCTTCGAACCAGTACAGGCTCTGCGGGCGGCCGTAGAAGTAGATCTCGACGATGCGCCGGAAGATTGGCGCAGCGTAATCGGACCCCTCACCGATGCTGGGTACGAAGACGACCACGGCAATGTCGGGTTTATCTTCGCGGTTGGCCATGGTGTAGCCGGCGAACCAGGCGTGCGGGTATGCCCCCCCTGTTTCGGCGGTGCCGGTCTTGCCGGCCACCGGGATGGGCAGGGAGGACAGGCGGAAATAAGCTGTGCCGCGCGGGTTGACAACCACTTCGCGCATCGCCGCCTGAACGATCTCCAGGTTTTCGGGGCTGATCGGCAGCGTACCGTTGACCTGTGGTTCGAAAGTGTAGGTTGGGTCGCCAGCCACCGGTTGGACGCGCTCGACCAACTGAGGTCGGTAGAGCGTCCCGCCGTTGCCGATCGCGGCGGTGAAGACCGCCACCTGGAGCGGGGAGACTTCGACCTCGCCCTGGCCGGTGGCGATGTTTGTGGCGTCGTTGCCGTCGGTCGGGTAGGGGATGTTGCCGGCCGATTCGGCGATCTGCCCGATGCCGGTCGGCTGGCCCAGGCCAAAGCCGAAGGCCATGTCCGAGATCAGATTGGGACGGCCCTGGTTGTAGAGGCCCAGGCCGATGTGATAGAACCAGGGGTTGCAGGAGCGCATCAGGCCCTGCGGCAGGGTCAGCAGGCCGCTGGGCTGTGTGCGGCATTGCCCGGTTCGCAGAAGTTCATCCTGGCAGTGCTGCCAGGTCCAGTCGTGCTTGATGTTGTCCGAGCCGAGTTCGGTGAAATCGTACTGGCAGTCGTAGGTCGTCTCAGGGGTGAAGGACCCGCTTTCCAGGGCGGCCGAGATGGTGATGATCTTGAAGACCGAGCCAAGCGGGTAATGGCCCTGGGCGGCGCGGTTGAAGAGCGGTTGGGCCTGGTCCTGGAGCAGGTTGCCCAGGGCCAGATTGTTGTAGTTGTTGGGATCGAACAGGTTGGGATCGTAGCCCGGCGAGGAGACCATTGCCAGCACCCGGCCGGTGTCGACCTCGATCACCACTGCCGCGCCGGGCAGGCCGTCAAAGGCCTGTTGGGCCTGGTACTGCAGGTCACGGTCGATGGTCAGGTAGATCGACTGGGCCGGGACCGGGTCGACACTGGCCAGCGTGCTGACGACCGTGCCATTGGGATCCACCAGGTAGAGCGTGGCTCCGCTGCGGCCGGACAGGTATTCCTCACCCCATTCCTCGATGCCCGTATCGCCGACCCGCTCCGCCCCGCTGTAGCCCAGGCTGCGGTAAGAATCGTAGTTGGCCGGGCTGATCGACAGGGTGTAACCGACGACCTGCGGGGCGATGCCGCCGTCCTGGTAGTAGCGCGAGGTGTATTGGGAACAGACCACGCCGCCGTAAGAACAGATCCAACCGGCGTTGATATCCTCGGCCGCCACCTCGGCGATGGGCACATACTGGTCTGGTGAGTAATAACGGTACATCTCGTAGATCGTTTCGGGGCGCATGCCGGTCGCCTGGGAGAGGGCCACCAGCATGGATTCCTCTTCGTCGGGGAAGACCTGCGCGGGGACGATGCCGATGGCCACCGCGTCGGCCTGAGTGACGATCGCCTCCCCGTCGCGGTCGTAGATGTCGCCGCGCGACGGCGGGTTGTAATTGGTCGCCAGGGTCCTGCCGCCAGCCAGCTCGGGCAGGATCAGGGTCTCAACCCACAGCAGGTGCCAGTTGCCCTCTTCCAGGACCAGATTGGTGAGCATGTCACGTTGGAAATCTCCGAACAGGGCGGTGTGATAGATCACCCGGAAGGAAGCCCGGGCTCTGTCCACATCGCTGGTCATGGAAGAGAGGACAGTAAACTCGATTTCATTAACGCTCATGGCATTGAAAGCGTCGGTGTAGCGTTGGGCGAAGGCATCGAAGGGGATCGCCTGCCGGCTTTGTTCGGACAGCATGGCATACATGGTGGGGTAGTCTTTGAGGATCAGCGCATTCAGGAAGGCCTGCATCGCTGTTCCCACGTCCGGGGCAGGGATGATCGTCACCTCGGGCGGGGGCAGGGTGGAGGGCTCGGTCCCGAACGGAGCGCCTGCACAGGCAGCCAGCAAGAGCAGCGCCATGACCACGGAGAGCGAACGGAAGCGTTTCATTCTGTTCCTTTCGGATTATCCGACCTGCTCGCCGCGCAGGACGCGGTGGCTGATCGGGCATTGATATCGCAAGTGAACCTGGCAGCTGGCGGGCACGTCGGCGTTGGGAGCCACATCCAGCTGGCGCAGGGCCCGCACCAGGTGGCAGAGCGGCAGCCCCATCACGCTGGCGAAACAGCCCTGCAGGTCGCTGACCGGGTGGAAGCCGGGATGCTGGATGGCGTAGGCCCCGGCCTTGTCGAGCGGATCGCCGCTGGCAACATAAGCGAGGAGTTCAGCCTCGCTGTAGTCACGCATCGGGACGTCGGTGATGCACAACTCGGTCAGCAGCTTGTCGTCGGCCATGCGCAGCACGGCGATGGCGGTGCAGACCTGGTGGGTGCGCCCGCGCAGGCGGGTGAGCATCGTGATCGCCTCGTCCATACCATTTGGCTTGCCCAGGATGGTGTCCTCGATGACCACGGCCGTGTCGGCGGCCAGGATGGTCTGCCCGGGATGGCCGCTTGCGGCGCAGATGCGGGCCTTGGCCTCGGCCAGCCGCAGCACGTAGTCGCCGGGTGCTTCACCCGGGCGGACGCTTTCGTCCACGCTGGCCGGCTGGATGTGGAACATCCACGCTCCCAGGGCCAGCAGTTCGCTACGGCGGGGAGAGTTCGACGCCAGCACCAGAACCGGTTCGTTGCTCACGGGCGTGATTCTACTGTGCTTTGGGGAAAAGAGCAAACCCGCAGACTGGGATTGTATAGACCAACTAGGCCGCCGCCTCTGGCGGGTTCTCCCCGCCCGTTGTAAAATGGCGTATCTACCTGCTTCTTGCAGAAATCGCTGAACTGAAGTTGCCGTGAAGCAGGTGGTAGCAACGATTTCAGTTCGGATAATCACGCAGTATTCTTTAATCCGCGTTCAAGGAGGCTGGTTTGAAGGAGTTAGTCGCGCGCATTCGCCAGGATGGAAAGAACCTGGGCAATGGAATTTTGAAGGTCGACAGTTTCATCAATCACCAGGTTGACCCGGAGCTGATGGATTTGTGCGGGCAGGAACTCGCCCGCCGTTTCGCCAATGTCGACGCTACCAAGGTGCTGACGGCCGAGATTTCCGGCATCGCCCCGGCCCTGCTGACCGCCCTGCCGCTCGGATTGCCGGTGGTCTATGCCCGCAAGACCAAGCCGGTGACCATGCCCGACCAGGTCTATCTGACCCTGGCCCCCTCGCACACCAAGGGCCGTATGGTCGAATTGATCATCTCCCCTGAACATCTCGATGAGGGCGACCGGGTGCTGATCATCGACGACTTCCTGGCCTCCGGGGCGACCATCATGGGCCTGGTGCGCTTGGCCCAAACCGCCGGGGCCCGGATTGTCGGCATCGGGACCCTGATCGAGAAGACCTTCGAGGGCGGCCGCGACCTGCTCGAGCAACTCGGCGTGCCGGTCGAGTCGCTGGCAGTAATCACCTCGATGGACGAGGACCAGATCACCTTTGCGGACAGCTAAAGGTGGGGGATGCTTCGCCTTTTCTTTCGCCTGCTGCGCCGTCCCGTCTTCTATCGCATATTCATCTGGATGCTGAAACACCTGCCCTTCGCCATTCCGGTCGAGCGATTGCGTCAAACGGAAGCCCTGCTGGCCTTCTTCCATCCCCGGCCGGCCTATCCCTTTCACGTGCTCCTGATCCCCCGGCAGGTCGTGCGGGGCCTCCCGGACCTCGATCCAGCCGATCCGTTCCTGGGCGACCTCGTCGCTGCAACGCAGTCACTGGTGGCCGAGTACGGCCTGCCGGCCTACCGGTTGATCGTCAACGGCGGGGCGCACCAGGAGTTCCCGCATTTGCATTTTCACCTGATATCGGACCAGGCGGCGACGCGCAGCACGTCTGCCGGGGCCGCGTCACCTTACGGGAAATGACCCATGCCCAACTCCATCGCCATCCTCGACTTCGGTTCACAGTATGCCCAACTGATCGCCCGGCGGGTGCGTGAGGCCCAGGTCTACTGTGAGCTCTTCCCCTGGGATACCCCTGCCGGGGCGGTGCTGGCCATTCGGCCGCAGGGCTTTATCCTCTCTGGTGGGCCGGCCTCGGTCTACGCTGCGGGCGCCCCGACCCTGCCACCCTATGTGCTCGAGTCAGGGTTGCCGGTGCTGGGCCTGTGCTACGGGATGCAGCTCCTGGCCTACAACCTGGACGGCCAGGTGGACCCGGCTCCCGAGCGCGAATACGGCCTGGCGACCGTCAAGACGCTCGAACCTAATCCGCTGCTTCCGGACGGCGCCTTCCCGGCCTGGATGTCGCACGGCGATCGGATCACACGCCTGCCGCAGGGCTTCGCCATCATCGCCCGCTCCGACAACAGCCCCTTCGCCGCCATGGCCGATCTGCAGCGGCGCTACTATGGCCTGCAGTTCCACCCGGAAGTGAAGCACACCCCTGACGGTCCGGCGATGCTGCGCAGCTTCGTGATCGAGATCTGCGGCTGCCGGCCCGACTGGACCCCGGCCTCGATCATCGAACAGAGCGTCGAACGCATCCGTGCCCAGGTGGGTGAGGAGCGTGTCCTGGCGGCAGTTTCGGGTGGGGTCGACTCGTCAGTTGCTGCAGCGCTGGTCCACCGGGCGGTCGGCGACCAGCTGGTTTCGGTCTTTGTCGATACCGGCCTGCTGCGCCAGGGCGAGCCCGAACAGGTGGTCAAGACCTTCCATCAGCAGATGGGCAGCGAACTGGTGGCCGTCGAGGCTGCCGGCGAGTTCTTCGCGGCCCTGCAGGGCGTGACCGACCCCGAGCAGAAGCGCAAGATCGTCGGCGAGAAGTTCATCCGGATCTTTGAACGTGAAGCCAGGAAACTCGGCACCCTGCGGTTCCTGGCCCAGGGAACGATCTACCCCGACGTGGTCGAGTCGGCTGCCCCCGACCGGGGCAAGGCAGCCAAGATCAAGTCACACCACAACGTCGGCGGCCTACCCGAGGACATGCAGCTGACCCTGGTCGAGCCGCTGCGCTATCTGTTCAAGGATGAGGTCCGGGCGGTGGGTGAGGCCCTCGGGCTGCCGGAATCGATGGTCTGGCGGCAGCCGTTCCCAGGCCCGGGTCTGACCGTACGCGTCCTGGGCGAGGCGACCCCCGAACGGGTTGCCCGCCTGCGGGCGGCGGACGCCATCTTCACAGGCGAACTATCCACTGCCGGCCTGCTCGGCAAGGATGCCGGCACCAGCCAGGCCTTCGCCGTCTTGCTGCCGGTCCGTTCAGTGGGCGTGATGGGCGACGAGCGTACCTACCAGGAGACCTGTGCCATCCGGGCGGTGGTCACCGAAGACTTCATGACCGCCGATTGGGCTCGCATCCCCTACGACGTGCTGGCCCGGGTAGCCAACAGAATCGTTAACGAGGTCCACGGAATCAATAGAGTGGTGTATGATATAACCAGTAAACCGCCGGCGACGATTGAATGGGAATAATGTTGAACCACGGCGCACTTCTACTCGATCCTTGGAAGATTCTCTGGAAACCCAAAGCCAGCCTCGGCTTCGGGCTGGCCCTGGTTTTGATTCCGAACCTGTTCGGGATGGCGATCGCCCCGGCTTCTGCAGTTGGATATGCCGGTATCCTGCGGACCGTGGCCGTTGTTCATTATCCTGCAGGGGTTGTTTTTGATCCATCCCCGATCTGCCTGGATGCGGGCTTATTTACGCCTGACCCTGCCGCAGCTTGAGACGGGTGAACTCCAACTTGATCCTTCTCCCGAGGTGAACCATGCCTGATGAAATCGAACCTCGCCGTCCGATCCCGCCGGCACCGATCCATCCGCTGGCGGCGTTGGTCACGCTGGCGTTCGACTATGTCTTCACGATCCCCGAATTGTTCTCGACCCTGGCCCCACCGATGCTGCTCCTGACCAGCCTGGGGATCGGGGCCTTGGGGATGACTGTCGTGACCCTGCTCCAGCGTTACCTGGCCAGCGACGAGTGGGGACCGGCGGTGGCCAAGGGCTTGTTGATGGGCATCCTGGCTGGCGTGCCCTACCCGGTGGCCGGGACGGTGGTCGGAATCCCACTGCTGGCCTGGGCCGGTCTGCACCAGTTCATCAGGCTACCCGGCTCGCATGTTGAGCGCCTCTCTTTCCCGAAGGAAGGGGCTACCGAGGGCGAGGTCGTGGACGTCGAGACAGAATAGAATGCTGATTTGCCTGTGAAGGTTTGTTTTCCCCGTTCCTTTTTCCTCTTTTCATTGGCACTGATCCTTTTGATCAGCGCGCCCTTGGCCCGCGCCCAGGCTCCGGCGCAGGTCGAACTGGTTTCGCTCTCGGCCGAGGGCTTCCCGATCATCGCGGCCTCCTTCCGGCCCTATGATGGAGAGGGGAATTTTGTCTACGGGTTGGCCGCCGCTGATGTTGCGGTGATGGAGTCGGGCAATCCGCACCCGGTCAACAGCCTGGAGCAGCTCCAGCCAGGGGTCCAGTTCGTCGTGGCGCTCAACACCGGCCCGGGATTGGCGACCCGCAACGCCCAGGCTATCTCGCGCCTGGATGGGGTTCTGACGGCCCTGCGCGGTTGGGCAGATGCCCGCCCGGCCGACAACCCGGACGATCTGAGCCTGGTGACATCCGACAGCTACGCTTCCACGCACCTGTCTTCCCCGGCCGCCTTCCTCGACCTGCTGGCTGGCTACCAGACCGACGCCCGCAATGTCGCTCCCACCTTGGACACGCTCTCGCGGGCCATCGACATCGCTGCCGAACCGACCCCGCGCCCCGACATGAGGCGCGTTGTCCTGTTCATCTCGCCTATCCCGGACGTAGATGCCATCCCGATCCTGCAGAGCCTGGCCGCCCGGGCAGACGAGTTGGGTGTCTGCATCCACGTCTGGATCGTGGCCTCGCGGGATTACTTCAATACGACCGGGGCGACGGCGCTCAAGGATGTCGCCATCCGCACCGACGGGACCTACTTCACCTATTCCGGTGAAGAGACCCTGCCCGATCCCGATTCCTACCTGGCACCCTTCCGTGACCTGTACCGCCTGACCTACCTCTCGACCCTGACCACCTCGGGCGAGCACAGCCTGTCGGTACTGGCCAATCTCGACGGCCAGCCGGCGGTTTCCAATCCGCGACTCTTCAGCCTCGACGTCCAGCCGCCCAATCCGATGTTCGTCTCGCCGCCCGACCAGATCGTCCGCCGGGTGCCGGACATCACGATCACCGATCTGACCGCTTTGGAGCCTGCCACACAGGTGGTCGAGGTCCTGGTCGAATTTCCCGACGGGCATACCCGTCCGCTGGTCCGCACGACCCTGTACGTGGACGATCAGATCGCCGACGAGAACCTCGAACCGCCGTTCGAACTATTCGCCTGGGATCTGTCTGGTTATACAAGCAGTGGCCAGCACATGCTGCGGGTCGAGGCAGTCGATACGCTCGGCTTGAGCCAGGTCACCCTGGGGGTTCCGGTGACGGTGACGGTCATCCAGCCGCCGAGCGGCCTGATGATCTTCCTGACTCGCAATGTGGTCTGGGTGGTGCTGGGAGCGGTTGGTGTCGCCGGCGTGATTCTGACCCTGGTGCTGCTTCTGGGCGGCCGGCGGCGGAGTGGGCGGGGCCGGTCCCGGCGCAATGTGCTGGACCCGGTGACCCAGCCGATCCCGCGCGCGGATGTCAACCGGTCGGCGCGCCCGCCCTGGTCGCGACGGGCCAAACCGGCCCCTGCCTATCTGCAGCGTCTGCGCCCCGACGGACAGCCGATGACGGCTCCGCCAATCCCACTGGTCGAGGAGCAGATCACCTTCGGCACCGATCCGACCAAGGCCGAGCGCCTGGTCAGCGATCCGTCTGTCTCTCCGTTGCATGCCCGCCTGATCCGCAAGAATGAGGACGAGTACTATGTCAAGGATGAGAAGTCGGTTGCCGGCACCTGGGTCAATTACGAACCCGTCAGCGGAGAGCCGCGCCGGCTCGTCCACGGCGACGTGATCCAGATCGGGCAGTTGTCCTATCGTTTCCTGTACAACAAACCTCCGGAGCGCCCCGGGCCGCGCCTGATTACCGAGAAGAAATGATTCGCCTTCCCCACGCCCACCTGAAAGTGGCTGCCCTATCGCATGCAGGCATGACAGGCAAGCAGAACGAAGACAATTACGCCGTCTCCGCCTTCCAGCTTGACCACGACGACCCCACGCCGGTGGTTTTTGCCATCGTTTCCGACGGCATTGGCGGGCACCGGGCCGGGGAGGTTGCCTCCGAACTGGCCGTCGAGGCCATCAGCAGGGTGGTGGCCGAGAGCGATGGGAGCCAACCGCAGATCATTCTCCAGGAGGCCATCCAGGCGACCAGCAGGATGATCGCCGCCCAGGCCAGGGATGACACCCAGCGCCTGGGGATGGGTACCACCTGCGTCTGTGCCCTGGTTGTCGATGACCGGTTCTACACCGCCTCGGTGGGAGACTCGCGCATCTACCTGCTGCGCGGCGGGGCGATCCGCCAGTTGACCACTGACCATACCTGGATCCAGGAGGCCCTCGATCGAGGCATCCTGACCCCTGAAGAGGCACACAACCATCCCAATGTGCATGTCATCCGCCGCTACCTGGGCTCTCCCCAGCCGCCTGAAGCTGACCTGCGCCTGCGCCTGGGCAAGGAGGAGAGCGACTCCCAGGCCGAGGCGAACCAGGGCACCCGGATGGAAGTGAACGACATCCTGCTGCTGTGCACCGATGGATTGACCGACCTGGTCATGGATCAGGAGATCCTGACGCTGGTGAACGGTTCGGACCTGGAGACGGCGGCCCAGGCACTGGTGAACATGGCTTGCGAGCGCGGCGGCTACGACAATATCACCGTCCTATTGATGACGATGCCATTCCGGCCGCGGGCCCGGCGGATCCCGGCCAGGTTGCGGGCCAGGATGGCGATCACGGCGCTGCTCCTGCTCCTGCTGGCGGCTGTCCTGGGGGTGTTGGCCTGGTATATCCTCGAGCCGGCAGTCTTGGCATACCTGGCGACACTCCAGGTGCTCTCGCCGATGCCTTAGCAGGCAGGGTTGCAGCTGAAACCCTGCCCGTTTTCGTGCGTATATCCTGATAGAGGTAAAATGACTGCTGAAACCGAGAAGAGGGTCCCCTGGTATCTCTGGCCTTTCGTCGCCCTGTGGAAGCTGGTCGTGGGCGTCGTCGCCCTGACCGGTCGCCTGGTCGCTGTGGTCCTGGGGCTGGTGTTCTTGATCGTCGGCGTGTTGCTGAGCGTGACGATCATCGGTGCCATCATCGGCGTGCCGTTCATCGTCTTCGGCTTCATGCTGATCGTGCGTGGGCTGTTCTAGCCCGGCAAGGCATTCGATAAAAAGCAGCCCTGGTAATCACCAGGGCCGTTTTGATTAACGTTCGTTCTCTTTGGGCAGGGTGCCGGGAGGCTGTTCCCGGTCGAGCCACAGTTCGCGGTACTTGCGGTTCCAGTCGATTGGAAAGCGAACGACGAGGATCAATCCCGCCCCGGCCGCGACCCAGATGACCGCCGCGTCGAGGTGGAGCAGCCAGAAGAGTGGGGCGACGAACAGCCCGGTCAGCAGGCTGGCCCGGGCATTGTGGTGCAAGATCAGGGTCAGGGCGACCAGCAGGCCCAGGGCCAGCAGGAAGGCCAGCGGGCTGACCGCCAGCAGGCAGCCGCCGGCGCTGGCGATGCCCATCCCACCCCGGAAGCGGGCGAAGACCGGCCAGCAGTGACCGACGATGACCAGTCCGGCGGTCAGGCTGGCGATCCAGGGCTGGCCGACATGCAGGGCCAGCCAGGTAGGCAGGAATCCCTTGGCCGTGTCCAGCACAAAGACCAGCGCGCCCCAGCCGAAGCCGACGGTGCGGATCGTGTTGGTGGTCGTGGCGTGCTTCGAGCCGAAGTCGCGCACGTCCACGCCCTTGACCAGCCGGGTGATCCAGATCGAGAAGGGCAGCGAACCGCTCAAGTAGCCGAGCAGGCCGAGGCCGATGACGGAGAGAAGGAAAGGCAGGGTCTCCATAACCACTTATCGAGTATAGCAAATAAGAGTGAGGTATCCTCTGTGTACATGAACCAATCGTGGATCAAACCGTACCTAGGAGGATACCTCATATCGAAATCTACCACATCCAATAAATTAAGGCAAGTCCAACCAGGGACCCTGCACGTGGGAGTCGACCTGGCATTGGAGAAGAATATGGTCGTCGTAATCGATGAAAAGGCCGAACGACTGGACCATTTTAGTTTTCCTCAAGACCGGGGAGACTATGATTACTTTCTGCGGCGAGAGGAAGGAGTGCACCAGAAACGCCAGGCTTAACCCGCCATCCGGCTGCGCGGATACGTCACAGCCCAAACCTGTCACGGCACCGTCCAGGTCACGGGGCCGGAAAGGGGCACACCGACCTCGATCCGCAGCAGGGTCCAGTCGCAGGCCTCGGCTTTCAGGTCGTAGGTGCCGGGTTCAAGAACGAAGAGACGTGTCTCACCGGAAGCGATCTGTTCGTTGCCCAACCAGTTGTTCCCGAAGCGTTCGCTGTACTGATTGGCGATCCACATGTGGCAGATGGGACTGGGGGAATTGTTGACAACCGCCAGCGATGTCCCGCAGGGAGGGCCGTCAGCCGGGTCTTCGCTGCTCAGGGTCCAGGTCTGGTCCTCCTCGATCCTCAGCCGCTCGATGATGAAGGCCTCATCGGTGCAGTATTCGATCATGGCATCGTAGCGGCCCGGAGGCAGATACACGCTGGCCGATTCGCCGCTATGGACATTGTCGTCTCCCAGCCATTCCATCCCCCAGTCATCGCAGGCGGTCGGGCTGATGTACAGGCCGCAGATGGTCGTGCAGCTGTCGTTCTGCAGGCTGAAGGCCACCCGCCCCTCGCCGGGGGCATTCAGCTCGAGCGGGATCGGGCAGGGCAGATCGGGCCCGAGCCCGCAGCCAGCAGCGAGTGCCAATCCCAGCAGTAACACCAGCCGCACTATAATTTTCTTCATCGTTATTCCTCCCTTTCCCTCTGGACGGGGACTCAGCCAACGATCTCCTTGACCCGCCCGACCTCCCCGCTCACCAACCGGACCTTGATCCCGTGCGGGTGGGTGGCCGAACTGGTCAGGATGATCAGGACGACGCCCTCGGTCAGTTTCCCGGTGGGCTGGTCTTTCTTCAGGACGATCTTGACCCGCTGACCGGGCTGGATGTCGGCGCGTTTCCTACCGTCCATGCTGCCCCACGATGATCTCCTCCAGTGCGCGCTTGGGGACATGGTGGACGCCGTCGGCGTCGCGCCAGTACTTGATATCGCCGTCCAGCCCGAGCGGTTCGATCTCAACCGTCTCCTTGGGCACACCCAGGGCCAGGACCAGCAGGACCTCGAAGTGGTCGGGGATGGCGAGTGTTTGTCCCAATTCCTCTTTTTTGACCGAGGCGATGATGCAGCCTCCGAGGCCTTTTTCGACTGCTCCCAGCAGGATCGACTGGGCGGCGATCCCCGGGTCGACACCGAAGGTTGGGCGCAGGCGCGCGTCGCCCAGAATGACGATGTAGGCTGCCGGGCGTTCGTTCTCGATGGGTCCGGGCCAGTCCTTGAGGTAGCCGGCCCAGGACAGGGTCGGGAAGATGCGGTTATTGGTCGCCGCCTCGCAGGATAGGATGTACTTCAATGGCTGGATGTTGGACCCCGAGGCCGAAAGGCGGGCCAGGTCGACCAGCTGACGCAGGGTCTCCAGACTGACAGGCTCATCGGCGTGGAAGCGCCGGAAACTGCGGTTTTTCAGGACCAGATCTTTCAACGCCATAGGTGACCTCCTCATGTTTGTGTCTATCGACCAGGCGCCCGGTGTTTCTTCCCGGGCTTATGCCTGTTTTTCAGCGCGGCCAGGCTGAGTAGGAGATCGATCAGGAAGAAAATGCCCGGGATGGCCCCCATTCCTGATAAGGCGATCAGCAGGCGTGTTCCACCCTCTCCCACCTCCGTAGTGCTCTATTCCAGCAGCCCTTCGGCAAATTTCAGCAGCTCTTCGATATCCTCGTAATTGCTGACCATCCCGACCGAGATTCGCACGGCTCCGGAGGCCTTGTCGTCGATGCACAGGCGGAAGTCGTCGTAGGTCAGGCGCTGAACGTGATCGGACTGGGTGAAGCAGGCGGCCAAATCCATCTTCGAGATCTGCAGGGCGATCTCGCCCGCGCCCGGGTTGCAGAAGCAGCCGGTGCGCAGCGAGATGTTGCGGGCGCTGGCGGCCTGTTCGACGATGCGGATGTCGATCGGCTTTCCGTCCTTGTCGAAAAAGTTGACCGTCACCGCACCACCACGTTGCGGGATGGTCAATGGCCCGTAGACCCGCACCAGCGGGACCCCGGTGCTGTGTTCCAGCAGGGACAGGTTGTGCAGCAGCCAGCCGGTCAGGCAGCGTACCCGCTCGTGGATCAGGTCGATGCCGACCGTCTCGAGGTGCTTGAGCCCGATCTCGATCGCCGGGATATCCAGGTAGTCGACCGTGCCATCCTCGAAGGCGGCCGGGGCATCAGCAAGGTAGTATTTGTCGCCCTGGACCGAGGCGACGGTGATCGTGCCGCCGGCGAACCAGGGCCGGTGCAGTTTTCCGAGGCCCTCCTTGCGGGCGATCAACGCCCCCAGGCCGGTCGGGTAGCCGAACATCTTGTAGAACGAAAGCGGGACGAAGTCGGGCCTGACCTGGCTCAGGTCGAGGCGGTTGGTAGGGGTGAAGGCAGCCGCGTCGAGCAGCACGTCCCAGCCTTTCGCGTGGGCCTTCTCGATCCATTCCAGCGGGTGTTGGACTGACGAGAAGTTGGACTGGGCCGGGTAGGCGAACAGGTTGGCGCAGCCGGCCGTCCCGAGTTCAAGGTAGTCATCCAGCATGGCCTCGTCAACGCGCATGTCAGGCAGCATCAGCGGAACATAGGTCACATCGGCGCCCTTGGTGTGGGCGAACTCGCGGATGCCGTTGACCGAGTTGTGGTTGTCGAAGCTCAGCAGGTAGTGGCAGCCCTTGCCAAAGGGGTAGGACTCGCCGACCAGCTTGAGCGCCCCGCTGGCGTTCTGGGTGAAGATGGCCACGTACTCGTCAGGCGAGGCATTGAAGTAATGCAGCACGTACTGGCGCGCCGATTCGACCATCCGGGTGGCGGCCAGGGAGGTCGGGTTGGCCGAGTGCGGGTTGCCGAAGACGTTGTCGACCAGTAGATCGTGGTGCTGGCGGACCTGTGAGTCGGCGTATAATCCGCCGCCAGTGTAATCCAGGTAAATGTGACCCTGGCGGTCGAGACGGCTGTACTCACGCTGGCGCAGTTCGTCGATGTCATGGGTCCGGTCGTACTGGGGATAGGCATTGATCAGATCGGCGTAATTGGGCATCGGCTCTCCTTGGCCTTATTTTACATTGTCTGCGCGGCCTGAATGTCCTCAAAAAGCGTGAAATTCATCACTTCCCCTGGCCCGGTATTCTTTCTCGACACGATGCGGAAAACGATGGCGGACCTGAAGACTGCTCACCAGTCTTGGGGGTCACGAACCTTCCTGGGCCTTCCCCATGCTCGTCCGTGTCCCGTTGACAGACCGGTTATTCCCGGCCCGCCAGTTCTTTCCTGTAGAAGCGGTAGCGTTTGTAGATCTGGGCACCCATGCGGTGGGCCAGGGGGGATGTGTCGGGATTCTCCTCACCGGTCAGTGACAGGTCGATCCAGCGATAACCCTTGGCGGCAGCCCGGCGGGCCATCTCGTCGAAGAGCAGCACGCCCACACCGGTGTCCCAGTATTCGGGGACGACAATCACGCTTTTGATCGTCAGGCACTCCGGCCGGTACCGGGCATACTTGATGGCCTGCAGGTAGTCCCAGGGGCGGCGCAGGCCGTTGAGGTGGATGAGCACTTCGTTCATGTTAGGGATGCCGGGGAACCAGCCGACCGTCTGCCCGTCGACCTCGGCGAACAGGACCAGGTCGGGATCGAGCACGTCCAGGGCTGGCAGGACCAGGGCCTCGATGTCGGCGCGGGTGTAGGGGGTGAAGTCGGGGAAGTGGGCCAGGCCGCGGTTCTGCAACTCGACGATGCGGCCGATCTCGCCGTCGATATCGTCCAGCCGGCCGCCGCGGATGGTGATCGCCTTGCGGCTGCGGATCCGGTCTGCCAGCCGCATCAGGTGCTGCAGTTGGGGCGTCTCCAGGTCGAGGTCGATGGCATAGGCCAGGGCATCTTCTCCGTCCTGGATGAAGCCGAAGCGCTCGAAGAGACCCGGATAGTAATCGGGGTTATGCCCACAGTACGAGACGGGAGAGCGGTCGCGCCCCTCGATCAGCAGGCCGCGCGACTCCTCGCGGTCCAGGTTGTAGGTCCCGTAGAGGGCCGTCAGTCCATGCTGGCAGGCCCAGGCCGTGGCCCGGGAGAAAAGGGCCGTCGCCACGGTCTGGTCGTCAATGCATTCAAAGAAGCCGAGCATGCACTCGCCAAAGCCCCGGCTGCGGGTCCGATTGCGGTCCTCGGCGCAGCAGATCGTTCCCACGGGGATGCCGTCCTGCCAGGCCAGGAAGAGTTCAGCGTGGCCATCTTTGAAGAACAGTCCACGCTGCGGATCGAGGACCTTGGCACGCTCGACCAGCAGCGGCGGAACCCATAAGGGATCGTCCTGGTAGATGCGCCAGGGAAAGGTCAGAAAGGATTGCCGTTCACGACGAGTACGGACGGGCAGGACCTCAACCATAATCTTCGCTTTCGCTGATAACGGGATTCACTGTTGCGGAGTAGCCTGATTATACTCAAGCCGGGGTCGCAGCGGTGACCGCCTTGACGTTTTCTGACGCTGGCCAGGTGGAAACAGGAGGGGAGTTTGCCTGGAGGATGACCTTTTATGGATTGGATTCTCACAGGATCTATCGAATAATTAGCGCAAAGGCACGCTGACTAAGGAGGAGGAACCATGAAACATCGTCAATCGATCGGCATCCTGATTTGTGCAGTCATCCTGCTTGGCCTGCCCGGCTGCGGCCCGGCAGCTGACCCTTGCGAGGCGGCCGATCTGACGGCCCCGGGGGTTATCAGCGGCACCGGGCCATCCACGTCCGGCATCACCGAGGACCTGACCCCCGAATTTCCATGGACCGCCGCTTACGATTGCGATTTTGACGGCTTTCGGGTAGAGGTGGCCCTGGATGGCGATTTCACCGCGCCGGGCCTGGTCATCGGCACGACCGGTCCGGATGCCGGTTCCTGGACCCCGTCCGGTGACCTGCAGCCAGCTTCCCATTATCAATGGCGGGTGGCAGCCTACGTTGGCGGGGTGGTCGGAGACTATTCGCCGGAGCGGTCCTTCTTCACCGGCCCGGCTTGCGCGGACGACCAGCGTTGGACGGTAACGCTCGAGTCGCCGGGGTTTGGGACAGTGGTGGCCGAAGAGCATCCCGCCTTGGCCTGGTCCTACCCCGATGCTTCCTGTCTGCCGGAGGGCTACCAGTTCAGGGTTCAAAATCAAGATACCAGTGCCATGGCTCTGAGCGGAGAGGGTGGGCCATACGCCGGTTTCGAGACCAATGTTCCCTTTCTGGATGACTGCCAGTTGTACTACTGGTGGGTCCAGCCGGTCATCGGTGGGACGGCCAGCGAGCACTATGTCCCTGCGTACTTCGTCACCGACTTCCACGGCACCTGCCCTGGGATGCCCTGTGATGCCGCCGGCCTGGTGTCCCCCCAACCGCTCTCCCCGCTCGACGGCTCCGCCTGGACAGGAAACTATCCGATCGTCCGTTGGGATTATCCCTATCCGGTCTGCCTGGCGGGGCTGGACTTCCATGCCGAGGTGGCCCGCGACCTCGCTTTCACCGACCTGGTGGTTTACGGCGATGTTCCCGGCGGCTGGCTGACCTTCGATCCGGCGGCGGCGGTCCTGGACGACTGCACCACCTATTACTGGCACGTGGCGGCCGATACGGGCGGGACAGTCGGCCCGTACTCCACGACCTGGTCCTTCACCACGGATTTGGCCGGCACATGCCCGGGTGGGGTCTGTGACGTGACCGGCCTGCCGGCTCCCACGCCGCTCTCACCGGCCGAGGGTGCCGATTGGGCCGGCACCTCTCCGGTCGTAACCTGGGGCTATTCCGGCCATGGCTGCGAGGCGTTGATCACTTTTCACGCCGAGGTGGCTCGCAATCTCGCCTTCACCGACCTGGTGGTCTATGGCGATATCCCGGGTGAGTACAACACCTTCGACCCGGCGGCAGTGGTCCTGGATGACTGCACCACCTACTACTGGCACGTGGCGGCCACCACTGCCAACGGCGAAGGGCCCTTCTCAGAAACGCGCGCCTTCCGCACCAATTTCAGCGGCGCCTGCGACCGTTCGACCTCCGGACAGGTCAACCAGGATGCCGTCTGCCGCAGCGGCCCAAGCCTCGATCATCCCATCCTGCTCTACCTGACCCGCGGGCAGGGAGTTGAGGTCGTAGGGCGCAATGCGCCTGGCTCGTGGCTGGTCGTCATCCGCCCGGACGGCTTTGGGGAGTGCTGGATCAGTGCCGGGCTGGTCAACACCGAGGAGGATGTCAATCTCCTGGCGGTCCGCACGGCGCCGCCGGCGCCCGGGCCGACCGACGATGGGACCGGTCAAGGCAGCGATGAGCCTGCTGGAAGCACTGCGACGCCTGTCCCGACTGTCGATTGCAGCCAGTTGGCTTGTGCGGCTTGTATGGCCAATCCAGCCTGTATCTGGACAAACACGCAAGGCACCTGCGTGGGTTATTGCAGCAACCGGTAGTGAGCGACGCTTCGTGACGGTCGTTGATACAGTTTTCCTATTCAAACGGGCCAGGCCTCAGGCCTGGCTCGTCCTTGCGTGCAGGAAGGCTCCTCCATCCCGGTCATGGATCGATTGGTTTCAGGTAACGCGGAGCCCGGTCGATATCGGCATACACGCCGCGGTACTCGAACGGCAGCAGGCGGGCCATCGCGACCATCACCTCGTCGATCATCGCCTGGCGCACGAGGCTGGTCACACGCCCACTCCCGGGGACGACCCTAAACGGCCGGCCGACCACGAAGTGCAGCGGTTCACGCCGCAGGTGCCGCAGGCTCCTTTTGAAATTCTCGCTTCCATAGTGGACCACCGGAAGCAGCGGCGCGCCGCTGTGCAGGGCGATCAGGATCGCCCCCGGGCGACCGCGGCCCAAACGCCCGTCGTGGCTGCGGGTTCCCTCCGGGTCGAGCAGCACCATACCACCCTCGGCCAGGGTCGCCAGCCCGGCTCGCAGGGCGGCCAGGTCGGCTTCGCCGCGATGGACCGGGATGGTCTCGAACAGGCGCAGGACCGCCCCGAACAGGTCGTTTTTTTCAACCCGTTCGGCCAGGGCCATGCCGCGCACCTGCCGCGGCAGCAAACGGGTGTACAGGGTCGGGATCTCGGGGATGTGGACATGATTGGCGACCAGGATCAGAGGTCCCTGCCGTGGGACCTGCGCCAGCGCCCGGGCGTCGACCCGGAACATCAGCCCGGTCAGGGCCCGGAAGAACAGGGCGGTCACTCGCTTCTTGATGTTCATGCCGGGTCTGGCATGGGGCAGATGACCTCGATCTGGCGCGGCAGCACTTCCATGGTCAGTTGCTTGCCAGCAACGCAGATGATCTCCCCGTCGGCCTGGGAGGGCAGGACGCCCTCCAGGGCGGTGATCGTCACCCGGGCGGCCTGCAGGGTGCGCAGTTCGGGCTGAGAGCCCTGGGTGCCCTGGATGAAATGTGGGATCAGGGTCAGGATCCGCCCGCGGCTGACCTGGCGGACGATGACCACGTCGAACAGGCCGTCGTCGGGTTGTGAATCAGGAGCCATCTGGAAGCCGGTCCCCATGCGTTTTCCGTTCATGGTCAGGACCATCAGGGTCGAGGTCTCGAGGCTCTGGTCGTCGTAATCGATGCGCACGGTTGGACCCTTGTAATACAGAACGATCGTCTTGAGAATGGCGATCATGAAACTGAGCATGCCCCATTCTGGCAGTTTGACCACTTCGATCGTGCCGATGGCGTCGAAACCCATGCCGGCGTTGTTGGCGAAGTAGCGGCCCTGCGGGTAGTCCCCGCCGGTGATGCGCCCGATATCGATCGTGCGGCGCTGGTCTGCCTGCAGCGCCCGGCAGGCGGACGGCAGGTCGGCGGGGATGTCAACGCAGGCGGCGAAATCATTGCCGCGCCCCAGGCAGATCACACCCAGGGCCGGGCGGTTGGGGCTCTCGGCGCGGGCCGCCATCAGCCCGTTGAGGACCTCGTTCATGGTCCCATCCCCGCCGGCGGCGACGACCACGGCATAACCGTCGCGGGCCGCCTGGCGGGCAATTTCGCGGCCGTGGCCGGCCCGTTCGGTGCGGACCAACTCGTAATCCAGGCCGAGAGTGGTCAGTTCCCGCTCAAGGTCGGGGATCAGCCGGGCAGCCTTGCCGTGCCCGGCGGTCGGATTGGCGATGACTTTGATAGGTGGCATAGAGTTCTCCTGTTTGTATTAACCCGGGAGGGTCATCAGGGTGATGGCACCGATCGCCGCCAGAACCCCCACCAGCTGGCGGCGGCCGAGACGTTCTTTCAACACCAGCCAGGCCAGGAAAACGGTCATGCCCGGGTAGAGCGAACTGATCACGGCGGCCACGTCCATCCGCCCCAGGCGCGCCGCCAGGATGAAGAAGGCATTTCCGCCGACATCGAGGGCGGCGTTGAGCAGGATCAACGGCCAGGCTGCCTGCCCCGGCAGGAGCGGTAGGCGGCGGACGAGCATGTAGAGCGTGATCACCAACGACCCGCCGAAGCGCGACGCCACCATCGGCCACAGGATGGTCGTCTGCGTGCCCCTGTCCATCAGGATGAAGTACAGGCCGAAGAAGATCCCCGAGAGCAGCGGCAGGCGCAGGTCTGCCAGGCGGGTGAAGGGCCTTTCGTCACTGTCCTGCGGAATGAACCAGATGGCGATCAGGGCCAGCAGGAATCCGCCGATCGTGAGCAGGCCCGGCAGTCCTTCAAGCACCAGGCCGACCAAGAGCGGCAGGGCTGCGGCGGCCAGGGCTGAGACCGGGGCGGTCGTGCTCATCTGCCCGTCGGAAAAGGCCTTGAACAGGATCACCAACCCGGTGCAGCCGAGTGCCCCGGCGGCGGCCGACCAGATCAGGTCAGACCAGGGGGGGGCCTGCGCGCCGAAGATGGGCGCGAGGACCAGGATCGCAAGCAGCCCGGTCAACTCGCTGAAGACCACAACCTGGTTGGCGTTTGCCTTGCGGCTGGCCAGCCCGCCGCAGAAGTCGGCCGCCCCCCAGGTGAGAGCGGAGAGAATTCCATAGAAGATGGGGAGCAAGTGGAGGCAGGTCCTGTGGGTCGTCTGGGTGGATCAGAGTTTTCCGGCCGCCTGAGCGCGAGCCAGGACGTTCTCGGCGGCCTTGACCAGCGGCAGGTCGATCATCCTGCCATCGATGGTGAAGATGCCGCTGCCAGATCGTTGGTGCTCCGCAAACGCCTCAATGATCTGGCGGGCGCGGAGAATGGCTGGTTCGTTGGGGGTGAAGGCCTCCTGGACCGGCCCGATCTGGGCCGGGTGGATGACCTGCTTGCCAAGGTATCCCATCCGGGCGCCAAAGGCTGCCTCGTTCTGGAGGGCCTCCAGATTCTTGAAGTCCACTGAGACCATGTCAATGGCCCCCAGCCCGCAGGCCGCCGCGGCAATGACGACCGCGCTGCGTGCATAAAAGACCTCCCAGGCCTCCCGGGTGCGCACGGCACCCAGATCGGCGGCCAGATCCTCAGCGCCGAAGATCAGGGCCTCCAGGCGCGGGGCGGTGGCGATCTCCTTCAAGTTCAGGATCCCTTTGGCGGTTTCGACATCGGCGAGGATCCGGATCGACTTGACCGGCCAGCCGTGGGCCAGCTCGGCGGCCTCGATCCGTTCGCCGACCCAGACCAACTGCTCGGCTGTTTCCACCTTGGGGATCACGATCCCGTCCGGGCGGGCCGGGAGGACCGCTTCCAGATCGTCTGCCTCCAGCCCCGAACCGACCGGGTTGATGCGGGCCAGCCGTTCAGATCGGCCGAAGTCCAGTTCGCCCAGAGCCGCCGCGATGGTCCGGCGGGCAGCCGCTTTGCGGCTGGGGGCGACACCATCCTCCAGGTCCATGCAGATGCAGTCCGCTCCCAGGGTGAGGGCTTTTTCAATTTTGTGCCGGTCGTCGCCGGGCATGTAGAGCAGGGCTCGTCGAGCGCGCATGAGGTCTCCTGTGTCCTCAATTATCGCGCAAAAAATGCCTCCGCTGGCAAGAGACCGGCAGCCTTTCCAGCAGTTTCTTTTTCGAGAACGCTGGCGCCGCTCTGGCTGATGTTCAACGGGAACACGCGCGCCTCCAGGCCGGCGGCTTCGAAAGCCTGTTGCATGGCAGAGCCGATGCCTGTGTCCGCCGGCTGCCCGGAAAAGGCGATCAGGCTGGGGCCGGCGCCCGAAAGCACCACCGCGCTGGCCCCAGCCGCGCGCCCTGCCCGGATGGCCTCCTGGGCTCCCGGGATCAAGGGCAGGCGGTAGGGCTGGTGCAGGGAATCCTCCATGATCTCACCAAGCAGCGCCAGATCACCCATTTCGAGGGCTTTGATGACCAGCACGGCCCGGCTCAGGTTGAAGATGGCCTCCTCACGCCGGACGTAGTCGGGCAGGATCTCGCGGGCATTCCTGGTGGGAAAGTAGAAATCGGGCAGCACGACCGTGATCGCCGTGGGGGCGACCAGCAGTTTACGCGTGACCACCCGGCCGTCGCACATCGCCGAGGCCACCAGCCCGCCCAGCATGGCCGGGACGACATTGTCGGGGTGGCCCTCGGTCTGGGTCGCCAGGGTCAGGATCTCCTCGTGGGAGAAGGGGTTGCCCAGCAGGGTGTTGGCGCCCAGCAGGCCGGTCAGCAGAGCCGCCGAACTGGACCCCAGCCCTGACATGAGCGGGATGCGGTTGAGGCAGTGGATGACCAGCCCGCGGGGGGCCTTGCCGACCAGATCGAACAACTGGCACACTGCGCCGGCGATCGCATTTTGCTCATCCGCGGGCAGGGATCCTTCCCCTTCGCCGGAGACGGTCAGGGTGGTGTGGGCGTCCTCGGTCTGGAGGAAGACGGCTTCATTCCACAGGTCGAGGGCCAGGCCCAGGGCGTCGAAGCCGGGACCCAGGTTGGCGGTCGTTGCCGGGACGCGTATATGGATCGCTTTCATCGTAGCAATACCTCCTCGAGCGCGTCCAGCCGCGGCGGGACGACCGTGGGGCAGGTGAAATCCTGGGTGATGATGTCGGGATCTTTCATACCGTGACCGGTGCAGATGGCCACGATCCGTTTGCCCCTGGCATCGAAGCGCCCGGCGGACAGTTCATCGGCCAGCCCGGCCAGCCCGGCAGCCGAGGCCGGTTCGACCCAGATGCCCTCCAGGCGGGCCAGGGCCTGCTGCATCTTCAGGATCGCCGCGTCGCTGACGGCGATGATCCGCCCGCCAGACTCTTCGGCAGCCTGCAGGGCCTGTTCACCGCGCGCCGGCTTGCCGATCCGGATCGCTGTGGCGACCGTCTCGGGATGCTCTACCGGGTGGCCGAGCACCAGCGGGGCGGCTCCCTCGGCCTGGACACCCAGTAGCTGCGGCAGTCCGCTGGATTTCAGGGTCTCATACTGCTTGAAACCGGCCCAGCAGGCGGTGATATTGCCGGCGTTGCCGACCGGCAGGCACAACCAGTCGGGGGCCGTCTCCAGGGTATCGCAGACCTCGAAGGCGGCGCTCTTCTGGCCCTCGATGCGGTAGGGGTTGATCGAATTGACCAGGCAGAGCGGGTGTTTGTTGCTCATCTCTATGACCATCGTCAGGGCGTCGTCGAACGAGCCATTGACCTGGACGACCCGGGCTCCGTAGGCCAGGGCCCCGGCCAGTTTGCCGGTCGCCACCTTGCCCTGTGGAATGAGCACGACCGAACGCATCCCGGCCCGGGCAGCGTAGGCGGCGGCCGAGGCAGCCGTGTTGCCGGTCGAGGCACAGATGACGGCGCTGGCGCCCCGTCCGAGGGCTTCGCTGACGGCTGCGGTCATGCCGCGGTCTTTGAACGAGCCGGTCGGGTTCAGGCCCTCATACTTAATGAATAACTCGAAACCACCGCCCAATTCCCGAGCCAGGCTGGCGGCCGGGATCAGCGGGGTGTCGCCTTCCAACAGGCTGACCGGGCGGGCGTGTTCCGGCAGGTCGAGCAGGGAGCTGAAACGCTGCAGGACTCCTTGGTAGGGGATCATGTTCCTCCTGAAAGAAAACTCCCGAAGGGAGCGGACTTCGGGAGCCTGGGCTGGCATCAGGTATGACCGGCTGTCCACTCACGTGGGGAGACAGGGAGTGGTGGTGGTCGTGCGCTGGTCGTTTGCGGGTGGCTGTATAGACATATCGGACGCCTTAAGGGCCGCATTATACCCCATTTTAGCGCCCCGGCGGGTTGAGTTTTAAAAAATCAATTAGAATCGGCCCATGCCTCTTCGCCGCCCTCCGTTCGAACTATTCTTCGTTTTCCCCCTGTTCTTTTTTTGTGCGTTCTCCGCGCCGCTCTCGCCATCCCCGACGCCCCCGACCCCGGCCCCGGCGACGGTGATCTTCGCGACCTTCACCCCTGGCCTTGATTATCCGCCTCCCACGCAGACTGCCACCCCGGTGCTGGCGATCCAGGCCGGGCTGCAAGCAACTGTCTCGCTCACCCCGTTCCCGGTCCACATTAACCTGGATCCTGAGGACTGGAAGAACTGGCCGGTGCTTCCAGTGGTTGCAGCCGGCGTCAGCGAGATCTACGCACTTGGTCAGCGGCTGGGCAACGACCCGCACGCCTTCTCGGTCTTCGGCGACTGCCAATCGGAATCGGAGGCCTTCTGGGGAGTCTACGATAGCGACCCCGGTGCCGTGGCGGCCCTGCCCGAGCACCTGCAGGAAACCGCCGGTTGGTTCGCCGGCTCATTTGACCGGGATAGCCCGACGGTCCGCGGTGGGACGACGGCCGGGGCGCTGCTGTGGAACGAGTGGCACCAGGGGATGTACGGTTGTTCCTTCGCCGAATCCCCCGTGGCCTGCGAACTGCGCCTCCACAACCCGTCCTTCGTCTTCATCCACGTCGGGACGCACTACGAGTCGCGCAATATCACCTACCTGCGCCAGATCATCGACCAGTTGCTGGCCGAGGGGGTGGTGCCGATCCTGGTGGCCAAGGCCGACAATCGCGAACTGGACGAGCGCGTCAACCGCGACTATGCCCTCCTGGCGGAGGAGTACGATCTGCCGTTGTGGAACTTCTGGGCTGCGGTCCAGAGTTTACCCAATGGCGGCCTGTACACCCGCGGCGACCGACCCCTGCAGGGCGACATCTACCTGACCGATGAGGCCCTCCAGCTGCAACGTTTCACCGGCCTGCAGGCGCTCGACACCGTCTGGCGGGCGGTGACGGGGCGATAAAAGAAGGCCGGGTTCCAGCCAGGAACCCGGCCTTTCGTCTCAACCGATTTCGGGTGGATTGTCCCGGTCATAGACCAGCACCTGGATGTCCAGGCCGTCGCTGGTCAGGTAGTCCAGCACTGGCTGGAAGGTGGCGTCGCGGATCGCTTGCATCTCGGCGGCCGTGGCGAAGACGCTGATGCGCGCCTCCTCGGCCGACATCTTGACAACTTTCACAGCGGCCGTCTTGCCGGCGGCGGTGATCTTGTCTTTCAGGTCATTGATGGCAGCGTCAAGCGACATTCGGCGGCCTCCCGGATTTTCGCCACTATACCAGAAAAATCACCCGGAGGCAATCTTCGCCACCGTGACGCCTGCGCCGCCCTCCTTGTCGCCGCCTTCCTCGAAGGAGGTCACATGTGGGTGGCCGTGGAGCGTTTCACGGACCACCTGGCGCAGTTTTCCGGTTCCTTTGCCGTGGATGATGCGCACGAAGGGCATTCCGGCCAGGAAGGCCCGGTCGAGGTAATCCTCGAGCCTGTCGAGGGCATCCTCAGAGTTCTGGCCGCGCAGGTCGAGTTCCATGCCCGGCGAGGCGGCCAGGTTGACGGAAGACGGTCCACCATGGACCGGGGTCGCATCCTTTTGCCTTTTTGTTTTTTGTTCTTCCGGTTCTTGCTCATCGGCCTTCCTGCGTAGATCTTCCAGTTTGACCCGCATCCGCAGCGCCCCGGCCTGAACCTCGGCCTGGTCCTCGTCGAGGGCGGTGATCAGGCCCTGGGTCCCGAGCGTGCGCAGGATCACCTTCTCGCCGACGGCCAGCGGACCCCGGATTGTGAACAGCGTCTTTTCATTTTTGGTTTTTCTCTTTTTGACCGGTGCCTCCACCTGCTCCTGCAGGGACTCCACCTTTTCCTCGATCGCCTTGAGGGCGTCGAGCGGCTGGCGGGCCTGCTTCAGGTCTTTCTTCAGGGCTTCGATCTGGGTCTTGAGGACTTCGACTTCCAGTTCGCCCTCCGCGCGGGCTTTGGCCAGTTCGACCTGGCGTTCGTCCTCGATCTTGTCCAAGCGATCGCTCAGTTCGCGCTCCAATCGACGGGCCTCGCTGCGGGATTTCTCGGCCTTCTGGCGTTCCTTGTGGGCCTGGTTGCGCTGGCGGGTGATGTCGCCGATCAGTTTGTCGGTGCGCAGTTCGTCGGGGTTCACGTCTGCGCGGGCGGCCTCGATGATCGCCTGCGGCAGGCCCAGGCGCTGGGCGATCGCCAGGGCGTTCGAGCGGCCGGGCAGGCCGAGGGTTAGTTTGTAGGTCGGGCGCAGGGTCTGGAGGTTGAATTCCAGCGAGGCGTTGACTACGCCGCTGGTGGTATGGGCAAAGGATTTCAGTTCGGGGTAGTGGGTGGCGACGAAGGTTGTCACGCCGCGCCCGAGCAATTCGTTCAGGATGGACCGCGCCAGGGCCGCACCCTCGGCCGGGTCGGTGCCGGCGCCGAGTTCGTCCAGGATGACCAGTGACCGCCGGTCGGCCTTCTTCAGGATCCCGATGATATTGGTGATGTGACCCGAGAAGGTGCTCAGGGATTGCTCGATCGACTGCTCGTCGCCGATGTCAGCAAAGATGGTTTCAAAGCAGGGCAGTTCCGAGCCCGACTGGGCCGGGATATGCAGTCCGCTCTGGGCCATGGCCGCCAGCAGTCCGACTGTCTTGAGCGAGACGGTCTTGCCGCCGGTGTTGGGGCCAGTAATCACCACCGCGAACGTCCCGGGAGTCGGGTCGACCTCGATCGGGACGACGGTTTCCGGATCGAGCAGCGGGTGACGGGCGTGGAGCAGCCGGATGATGGCAGTCCCTGGACTCTGGTCGGCTTCTGCCCGCGGCCGACGGCCTGCGGTCGGGTGCAGGACCGGCTCGTTGGCCCGGATCTCGTCGGCATACTTGGCCTTGGCAAAGGCCAGGTCCAGCTGGGCCAGGGCGGCGATGCCGGGGCTGATCTCGGGGGCCAGTTCCCCGACCTGGTCGGAGAGTTCGGCCAGGATGCGCCGGACTTCGTCGCGCTCGGCGAGCTGGGCTTCGCGAAAGGCATTGTTCATTTCAACCACCGCCAGGGGTTCGACGAACAGCGTCGCTCCGGTGGACGATTGGTCGTGAATGATCGATTTGACCTGGCCCTTGAACTCGGCCCGCAGCGGGATGACGTAGCGCCCGTCACGCTGGGTGATGACCGCATCCTGCAGCTTGGCAGCGGTCGACGAGTCGGTGAGGTACTTCTGCAGGCGGGTCATCAGTCGATCGTGGGTGATGCGCACCTGGCGGCGCAGGTCGGACAGCTTGGGCGAGGCCGAGTCGAGCACCTCGCCGTTGTCAGCGATGCAGCGGGCGATGGCCTCGACCAATCCGGGCGAGGCCGGCAGGCGCAGGGCAATCTCGACGAGATGTGGATGTTCGTCGGCCGACCTCTCCAGCGTCCGGCGCAGACGCCCGCAGGCGACGAGCGTATTCTGCACATCGAGCAACTCCTGCGGCTCGAGCACGCCGCCGCGGGCGGCCAGTTCGACCTGCTCACGAATATCGTGGGCACCGCCGATGGTCAGGTCGTTGATCGAGAGCAGCTTGCGTGCCTCGCTCGTCTCAGCCAGGTATTCGAGGGCAGCGTCGTAGTCGCCGGTCGGCGTCAGGGCCAGAGCCAGTTCGGCCGAGGCCGAAAAGTCACAGAAACCGGCCAGGCGCTCGAGGATCTTGGGGTAATCGAGAACGTGAAGTGTTTTGGCATCCATAGAAATAGACCGCGGGGAATGAAGAACGCGAAGGGTTATATTTTACTCGCTTTACCGTCTTCTACAGAGCACCGTGTTCGTGATTGAACCCGAGATTTGGTTTTGCTCCCTGAAGGCGGCCGTTTCAGCGCGTGCGGAGATTTTCGCACGAAACAGCAAACAGCAATACCCG
>JAFGSI010000010.1 GCA_016934715.1 Anaerolineales bacterium | reverse complement strand
GGGCCCGTATAACCCTTATCTATGGCGGGAAGCAGGCGTGACCCATTCATTGGAGACTTTGGCCTCCTACGCTCAGTCGCCTGCCGGCCAACTGCAGCAACGGACTGGTCTCATTGACCCGCAGGATGAACTGTTGGTCCCCGTAGCGGGGCAGACAGGAACGGGAAGGAGGGGCCGCGTCGCTTCCCGGACCCGGAAAGGTCAGGGCCAGCAGCAGCAAGCACAGGCCAAGGGCCGGCGTCCTGGTTGATCTGTGGTGCACTCTGTTCATCGCTGGTCTCCTATTCTGCTCCAAGATAGTCACAAACCTCCACCAGGTCGTACTCTGGCGAGGCCAGGACGCAGTGCCGCAGGATCGCCACGTGCCCCCCGCCGATGATCAGCAGGATCCGTTCGTCCTGGGCTGTCGTAATGCGCTGCAGGTTGGCGAAAATGCGCAGGTTGCGGTTGTACCAGGCGGTGACCCAGTCCGCTCCCGGATATGCGTGACCTTCGCCTACCTTGAACCCGTCCACCAGGTAAGGCCCGTGCGACTTCCACGCGTTCTCTTCGGCGTTCGAGATCGCCAGGATCTCGCGCAACGTTCGCCGGTCGATCTGCGCGTCCTCCTCCTCGCATTGCCGTTGGTAGTACGGCCACCACTGCGACAGCAGGTGCTCCTGGCCGTGGGCGCGCGCGTACGCTTCGGGGGTGTGGGCGGCGAGGAGGTCGTTCGCCTCCTGGACGCTGTGCTCCAGCAAATAGGTCTCGCAATCCACCGGGGGATCGTAATAGCGGCCCCACGCGTTCACGCAGTACACCCCTTCGTGCCCCAGGCGCCTGCCCAGGCGGAAGCCGAGCTGGTGGATCTCGTCGGCCGATAGCTCAAACTCGCCGCGCAGGTACGCTCGATAGTCCCCGTCCACCTGCCCTTGCTGTCCTTGCGTGCGCTCGATGGCCACCCTGGTCGGCCCGAACCGGGCCAGCCGCTCCACCACTTCTGCGATCTCTTGCTGGCGTCGCTCAGAAAACACGTCAAAGCCGTGTTGTGGCTTGTAGCGATCGAGGCCCCGATCCTGCAAGTGAAACACGCCCAGGAGCATGATTTTTGCGGCAGGTCGATCTTGCAGAGGCCCGGCCTTTACATTTGCCGCCACACCATCTCCCGCAGTCTTCCGGTCAATGCCGCTTTGACCTGCCGATTGGTTTCCGCATCCGGACCCTCCACCCACCGTTGATAGAGTTCCAGGAGTTCCTCGCGCTCCCGCGCGTCAATCCTGCCCCGCCTTTCCTCGTCGGACAGCCAGGTCTGGAAATCGCCGATCCAATCGTTGCTGCAGCCGATGTCGTCCGAGTCACGGTAGAGAGGCCGGCTCTGCATCCGGGCATAGTAGAGGCGCTCGGGCCTGTCCGGGCCGATCTCTTGAGGCGCGATCAAGACCTCGAACACAGGATCGATCGAGAGCACCCCCACGCGTTCTGCGGCTTCCACATCCTTGCGCACATATTCCTTGCCGACGGCGGCGGCGACGATCTTGCCGGTGAACATGGTGCTGCCGCCGTCGTCGCCCAACCTCTGTGAATGGTAGACCTTCATCTCCAGGTTCACCGGGCATTCCTGGATGCCGTGCGGCCTCACTTTTTGTGAGGGCAGGGGGGACAGATCGGCAACGTCGAACTCGCTGATGCCGCGGGGGATCGGAAGGGCCGTGATCCAGCTCTTGTACATCAGGTCCGGCCCATAGTAGCCGATCACACATTCAGGCGCCTCGAGGAGGTTGCGGCAGGCGTCGTGCTCGTTCACGATGGCGAACGAATACCACCAGCCGTTCCCGGGCGAGACCATCGCCGTGCCCATCGTGACCGGCGTCAGGTTGGCGTTGCCGGCCCGGTCCAGCGTGCTCACCAGGTAGGCGATCTGCGGGGGCTGGAGCCAGCGGTGGTTCCAGTCAGGATGCCGGTCGATCTCCAGGTCGAAGCGTTCAAAGTCCATCTGAATCTGCCTTTCGATGGCTGCTCAACTGTTCCTCATCTACCCAACCCTCTTGAAGCGGGCGCGGGCCTTCCGGCGGATCGCCGCCCTGTAGGGAGGTTTGCCTCCTTGTTTCCACTTGCATTCTATCGCACACTTGCCGGAAAGGTCAAATTTGCACAGTACCGATCGGGTCAACTGTGTCGATTGGGATTTGTGCGGCAACTTGAATTGGGGTACACTTTGCCCAAGCCGCGCCACTGTGTATGCTGGAAATCACGCCGGTCGATGATGAGACAGACGCATGCCTCGGCGATGACCCAGAAGGGCTTTCTGGGATGGTATAGGACCTGGCAAGCGAAAGAACCATCAGAAAGGATGATTGGTATGGCAGAGCAAACGGATTTTTCCGCCCAGCTTCCCAATGGGAAAATGTTTGCGTTCTGGGAGGTCGAAGGCAAGTACGAACGCGAAATCCATGTGGACAATCAAAATCCCCGTGCATCCGATCAGAACGACGGCACGATTTCGCAGCCGTTTGCAACGATCAACGCCGCAGCCCAGGTGGCAACTCCGGGAACCAGGGTGCTTGTTCATGCCGGAACGTATCGCGAGACGGTTCAGCCGGCCATGGGCGGGCTGGGGCCTGAAAAGATGATCAGTTATGAAGCCTATCAAGGGGAAAAAGTGATCATTAAGGCTTCCGTGGAGGTAAAGGACTTGAAACCGAGCGTTGGATGGCGGTTGTTTCCGGGTTTCAGGGCCGACGCCATTTCATCAGAAGGGATCAGGGTATGGGAAATCGAACTGAATCCGGAGGACTTTCAGGGCTACAATCCGTTTTGCGCCGTGAACATCCTCCACGATCGGCTCTTTATTGAATATGGCAAAACGGACATGACTCCTTACCTAAACCGCAGAGGGATGGTGTTTGTAGACGGAAAGCCGATGAAGCAGGTCCCGCTGTATTACCAGTTGAGCCAAACCGAAAATGCCTACTGGGTGGAAGCCAACGGCCAAAAGGTGCATATTCGCCTTGCCGGAGACGGCGACCCCAAGGATCATCTCATTGAGCTGAGCAACCGTGAACAGTGCTTTGCCCCAAAGGTCCCTTTTTTGTCCTACATCCGCGTAAAAGGGCTGACGCTGGCTCATGCAGCGACCGGCGCCCCTGTGCCGCAGCGCGGCTCCCTTTCCTGTTATCGGGGACATCACTGGATCATTGAAGACTGCACCATTGATTGGTCGAACGCAACCGGCATCGACTGCGGAAATGAGTGCTGGCATCACCCCTTGATCGAGGGGCAGATCGTTGGGCATACCATCATCCGGCGAAATACGATTCAAGATGTGGGCGTATGCGGTATCGCCGGAATGTTTGTGCGCAACATGCTGATCGAGGACAATTCTATCGTGGGGACGGGTTGGCAGCGCATGGAGCTTTCATGGGAAGCAGGAGGCATCAAGGTCCACAATGCGGTGGATTCCCTCATTCGCAGGAACGTCTTCAAGGAGTGCATCGGTTGCGACGCGCTGTGGATGGATGTTGGCAACGAGAACTGCCGTGTCACATCGAACCTGTTCATCGACGGCATCGATTC
>JAFGSI010000071.1 GCA_016934715.1 Anaerolineales bacterium | reverse complement strand
GAGCTCTTCTAGCATACTGTTTTCTCCTCCGCCCTGCTCACTAAATTATCGAGGGGAGCTGTCTCACCATTATAGTCACAGAGGGCCACTGCCAACTCCAAGCGGCTCCGTCGCCTGACACTCATCAACATCGCAATGCTATCTGTTCGCTGTCGCCCGCACTCCTTGATCAATCCCATGGCTCGAAACTCGCTCACCAATTGCTCAAATACTCTCCCCTCAGCTTCGTGCTCCAATAGCCGGTCCCGAAACTCGCTCATCACACTGTAATCAAAGCCCTCATATTCTAGCGGCAAGCGTAGTGCATATTTCCAATCCATGCGCATCCGCAACGACTCGGCTGCCTGCCGATCCGGCAACCGCTCCATGAACTGGAATACCGTCACAAATACCAGGATCACCGGCAAAATAGCAGGTTTCCCCTCCGGCGAGTATAGATCTGCATAATCCTGCTCGCTAAATTTCTCGAATAACTTCTCCCCAATCAAGCGATAGGGACTTTCCTCTTTCAGAATCACTCTCCCCCCCTTGCCGTCTCTTCTGGCATTGGCCATGGTTCTTGCACTTTCAAGCACTTCCTCGCCTCCTCCCTCAGTATAGCAGGTTTGCCAACAGTATCTTTGAGAACACCCTGTGAAATTATGACTGTACCTAAAATTGAAAATGAAAAGCGCATGGTTCGGATGTTTCGGCTATAGGATTCTCCTATATCCCGCCATCAAACAATGCAAAGGCGGTTGTGATAATCAACATCTACCCCTCACGCCGGGCAGCTTCTATACTAAAGCCGGTTGTTAATTAAGTCATTAGCGGAATTTCGAGAAAGGCCCTGGCATAATCGGATGGATCATTCTTCAGCAATTGCACTGGCAGAAAAACAAGCCTCCCTGTGCAGGGTGTTTGGGAACGCCCGCCGGCTGCTGATCCTATGGGCCATCTCGAAAGAGGAGCTGCCGGTCCACGAGATCGCGGCCCGGGCCGGGAGCTCGTTGCAGAATGTCTCGCAACACCTCAACCTGCTCAAGAAGTCCGGCATCGTCACCGCCCGCCGGGAAGGACAGACGATCTACTACCAGATCGCAGACCACATCTATCTCAAAAATTGTCCGGCTCTGTCACGAGCACCCGATGTGCTCGAGAAAACCAACGAGTGATCAGTCAAGAAAAGGAGAAATACCCATGACCACAGTCGATTTAAACAATGTCCAGATCGGCAAAGTTGTCGATGCACGCGCCATGTCCTGCCCGGGCCCCCTGCTGGAAGCCAAGAAGAGCATCGCCGCCGTCAAGGTCGGCGAAGTGCTGGAGATCTGGTCAGGCGACGCCAACACCAAAAATGACATGCCGCGCTGGTGCGAAAAGGTCGGCCACGAATTCCTGGGCACGCTGCCCGGCGAAGGCTACGAACGCCTCTTCATCCGCCGCGCCAAATAGCTCAAGGAGCCGCGGGCTGCCTGATCGATCACCAGACAGCCCGTTTCTCCTGAACAGGAACCGTGACATGGCCTCGAACCCAAAGGCAAAACAACCCAAAATCCTGATCCTGGCCACGCTGGCAGGCGGGTATGCCGGAGCCGATTCGACCGGCCAGGCACATGCCGACTACCCGGCCAATACCTACATCCTGCCAATCATGTGCCCGGTCATGTTCCCGCCCGAATTCTTCGTGCGCGCCTTCGAGCGCGGCATCGACGGCATCATCATCATGTACAGCGGCACCGACAGCCCCTATAAGGTTGAAGCAGATGGCACAGCTGCCCTCGTCAACAGCTCTTACGCACTGATGAAGGAGCGCGGCATTGATATCCGCCGCCTGCGCCTGGCAGCCATCTGCACGGTCTGCGTCAAGCCATTCCTCAAAGAGGTCAACCAGATGGTCGAACTTCTACAGGGCATCGGCTTCGTCAAAGATGAACTTGCCGCACCGGTAACCGCCTCGGCTTAAAGGAGATCGCTCGTGGAAAATCTACATGTAGATGCCCTGGTGCTCGGTGGCGGGATCGCCGGCATGCAAGCCGCTCTCGACCTGGCCGATCAGGGCTTTCAGGTCGCCCTGCTCGAACGCGAGCCCAGCATCGGCGGCAAGATGATCACGCTCAGCAAGGTCTTCCCCACCCTGGACTGCTGCTCCTGCATCACCACCCCCAAGATGTCGGCTGTGGCCCACCATCCAAACATTCACCTGCTGACCTACTGTGAGATGCAATCCGTTGCCGAAACCGGTTCCGGGTTCCGCCTCGCCGTCGTGCAGAAACCCCGCTACGTGGATGTGAACAAGTGTACCGGCTGCCGGAAATGTGAATACGAATGTCCGGTAACCCTGCCCAGCCCGTTCGACCGCGGCCTGGGAGCCTACCGCGCCATTCGGGTACCCTTCTCGACCGCTGTCCCGCAGACCGCCGTGCTCGACATCGAGAACTGCATCCTGTGCGGCAAGTGCGAAAAAGTCTGCGCCGCCGGAGCGGTGGACTTCACCCAGCGGGCTGAAACCTTTGAGATCCAGGCCACCACCCTCGTCGTGGCCTCCGGTTTCGAACTGACCCCCCTGAACGCCAAGAAAGAATATGGCGGGGAAACCCTTCAGAACGTGATCGACCCGCTGATGATGGAGCGGTTCCTGGCCCCCACCGGACCTTACGGCCGCGTCCTGCGCCCCGGTGACGGCAAGGAGCCGACCTCGATCGCCTACGTCCAGTGCGCCGGGTCGCGCGACCAGACCCTGGGCGTGGAATATTGCTCACGGGTCTGCTGCATGTACGCCATCAAACAGGCCATGTTGATCTCAGGTGCCCTGCCGATGGCGGATATCACCATCTACTACATGGACATCCGCACCTTCGGCAAAGGCTACGAGCAGTTCTACCAGAACGCCCAGGCCATGGGAGTGGAATTCGTGCGTGGCAAGGTGGCCGCCATCCGGGAGGATGACGAGCAGAACCCGGTCGTCAAGGTGGAACTGACCGAGGAGGGGCGCATCATCGAGCGAACCTTCGACCTGGTCGTGCTGTCGCTCGGGATGGTTCCCACGGCTGGCGCGGACGGGATCCTGAGCCTGCCCCTGGGAGAGGATAAGTTCATCGCCATCCCGGCACCGAACGCCAATCCGTGTGAAACCGCCCGTCCAGGGATCTTCGTCACCGGCACAGCCATGGGCCCGATGGACATCGTCGACAGCATCATCACCGCCGGTTCGGTGGCTTCGGCTGCCTCGGCCTATATCCGTGAACATCAGAAAGAGACCGCCTATGCCTGACAAACAGAAAGCCGCCAGGAAAGCAGCCTCCCCGGACAAGGAAGAAGTGCGCGTCGGCGTCTACACCTGTCACTGCGGCGGCAACATCAGCCACGTGGTGCAGTGTGAACGGGTGGCCAAGGCGCTCGGCAAAATGCCGGACGTGGTCGTCGCCCGCACCGACCCATCCTTCTGTTCCGACGCCGGACAGGCGATCATCGAGCAGGACATCCAGGAACTGGGCATCAACCGGGTTGTCATCGGCGCCTGCGCCCCTTCGCTCCACGAGCAGACCTTCCGCAACACGGTCACCCGCGCTGGCCTGAACCCCTATCTCTACCATCACGTCGGGATCCGCGAGCAGGATAGCTGGGTGCATGACGGGGACCCGGAAGGCGCCACCGAAAAAGCTGTGCGCCTGATGGCGGCCGGCTTAGCCAAGGCCCGCCTGCTCACCCCGCTCGAGCCGATCCGGCTGGGAGCCGAGAAAGGGGCCCTGGTGATCGGGGGCGGCGTGGCCGGCCTGAGGGCGGCCCTCGACATCGCCCACCAGGGGATTCGTGTGACCCTCGTCGAAAAGTCACCCTTCCTGGGCGGACGCATGGCCCAGCTGGAATCGATCTTTCCGACAGATGAGGAACCCCGCCAGCTGCTGCACGCCCTGATCGAACAGGCAGCCGCCCACCCCAGCATCACCATTCTCACCGGGGCCGAAGTGACCGCCGTTTCCGGATATGTGGGCAACTTCAACCTCCAGGTGACCCAGCACGAGCGCGGCCTCAGCGAGGAGCTGGCTGAAGCACTGCTGGCAGCTTGCGAGCAGGAAGCCCCCGACAACTTCAACTACGGACTGACCCGACGCAAGGTGGTCTACCGCCCCTACCCGGGCTGCTATCCATCCACCCCGGCCGTGGATTGGGAACACTACGACGGCCGGCCGATCCAGGTGGACGGGAAAGCGGTCGTGTTGAAAGACAAGCCGCAGGTCCACGCACTGACGGTCGGGGCGATCGTGCTGGCAACCGGTTTCAACCCTTACGAGCCGCGCCAGGGGGAGTATGGCTACGGTGAGATCACCGAGGTGGTGACCCTGCCCCAGCTGATCCGCATCCTGGCGCAGGTCCCGCAGGGCGAGCCGCTGATCTGGAACGGGCATCCCGTCCGGGATGTGGCTTTGATCCATTGCGTGGGCAGCCGCGAGATCGAGGGAGTTCACACGCCCCAGGACGATGGACAGGTCAACAATTACTGCTCGCGGGTCTGCTGCACGGCCTCCCTGCACACCGCTCTTGAACTGCGCCGGCGCTTCCCCGAGATCAACCTGTACGAACTCTACCAGGACATTCGAACCTATGGGCGCGGGCACGAGGAGATCTACAACCAGGCCCAGTCCGCGATGGTGCACTTCCTGCGCTACCGAGGCGAGAAGCAGCCGGAAGTGGCAGCCGCCCCCCCCGGCGACACACATCCAGCCCTGGTGCGGGTCGTGGACACCCTGACCTACGGCGAGGAGATCGAAGTCCCTGTCGACCTGGTGGTGCTGGCCGTGGGCATGATGCCGAGCCCGATCGACGCCCTGGTCGACATGCTCAAAGTCTCGCGCGGCAATGATCGCTTCCTGCTGGAAGTGCATCCCAAACTGCGGCCGGTCGAGATGGCGGTGCGCGGCATCGTACTGGCCGGGACCGCTCAGGGGCCGATGAACATTCAGGAGAGCCTGTCGGCGGCATCCGCCGCGGCGGCCAAGGTCGCCGCGCTGCTCGGACAGGGACGCGTGGAACTGCCGCCCTTTGTGGCGCGCGTGGACGAGAGCAAGTGCGACGGCACCGGCGCCTGCGTGGAAGCCTGCCAGGAAGAAGGTGCGATCGCCTTGCAGACCTTCCAGGAAAATGGCCACGAGGTCAGGCGGGCTGTGGTCACCCCGGCCAATTGCACCGGCTGCGGCGCCTGTGTAGGCGTCTGCCCGAAGCGGGCCATCGACGTCCAGGCCTGGACGCTGGCTCAATATGAAGCCATGGTGGATGCCCTCGCGATGGACATCCCGGCATTTGCGGAGGCGGAAAAATGAGCGAGGCCAAAACGAATCCCCCCTCGCGCGGCGAACTGCTCAAGCAATTACGCGAGGAACATGCCTCCAGCGTCGAACGGACCCAGGTGCTCTTCCGTGAGCAGCGGTCGCTGCAGCAATCCATCTGTCAGATGATCCGTGAAACGCCCAAGACGGTTCCCGAAATCGCCGCGGCGATCGGCAAACCCAGCCACGAAGTCCTGTGGTTCCTGGCGGGATTGCGGAAATACGGCATTGTCGTCGAAGCGGGGATGTGCGGAGACTACCCGCTCTATCAAAAGGTGGAAGAGAAATGAGTTCCCGAATTGACCCTGGATTGATGCACGAGCTGAAAGAATATGGTGCCGTTGGCATTGAAAAATGCTTCAACTGCGGCAACTGTACCGCCATATGCCCGCTGGCAAGTGACGAGTATCCCTTTCCACGCAGCGTGATCCGGCGTATCCAGGTGGGACAGGAAGACCGGCTCGAACAGCAGTTGGATCCCTGGCTGTGCTATTACTGTGGCGACTGTTCGGCCACCTGCCCGAAGGGAGCGGAACCCGGTGAAACGATGATGGCCGCCCGCCGCTGGTTGACCGGTCGGTATGACTGGACCGGCCTGGCCCGGAAATTTTACACTTCCCTGGCCTGGGAAATCGGGTCCATCCTGTTGGTGGCACTGGCCGTCGTGGTGATCATCCTCTTTTTCCATGGTCCGCTGGTAACCGAGCGCGTGGAACTCAACACCTTTGCGCCGATCGAAATCGTCCACCTGGCCGACTGGATCATGGCCGGAACCCTGCTGTTTTTCATCGCGACCAACGTCTTCCGCATGTACTGGCTGACAGTGCTTAAGGATCGCTCGCTCAAGATCCCGCTGAGCCTCTACGTGAAAGAGGCCTGGCACCTTCTTTTCAATGCAGCCACCCAGGCACGCTGGAGCACCTGCGCAAGCGACGAACAGGACCCGATCGAAAAGAGGCGCAAGCGCAATGCCTGGCTGACGCACATCCTGCTGGTAAGCGGTTACGGGTTGATGTTCTTCATCATCGTCTTCATGTTGCCCTGGTTCCAAACGGACAACATCTACCCCGTCCATAACCCGCAGCGCTGGCTTGGCTACTATGCTACCGGGGTTCTGCTGTACGGAACCGTGCGCGCCCTCTGGGGGCGTGCAAAAAAAGAGTTTCAAATGCACCGCTTTTCCCATCCCAGCGACTGGATCTTTCCCATCCTGCTCCTTTCGGTAACCCTGACCGGTATCCTGCAGCATACTTTCCGGTACCTGGGGTGGCCGTTGCCGACCTATTACACCTATGTCGTTCATCTGGCAGTGACCGCCCCCATGCTGATCCTGGAAGTGCCGTTTGGGAAATGGGCCCACCTGTACTACCGCCCATTGGCCATTTACTTTGAAAAGGTAAAAGCCAGCGCCAGAAAACACGCCCTCTCAACCACGGAAGCGTTCGCCCCTGCGGATTGAACCCGGATCAGAACAGAAAACGGAAGCCGCCGCTGCAGATGAACTGCCTTGACTGCGAAGAACACTTCCGGCCCAAACCAAGATCAGGAGGTTCCCTTTGACTGAAGAAAACACGGCAAGAATAGTAGTGGTCCTGAACCACGATGATCCCCAGAGCGTAATGGCGGCCCTCGTCATGGCGGCGGCCATTGCCGCCACCGGCGATCAGGTTCTCGTTTTTGTCCAGCCGGGCGGGGCCAGGATCCTGGCCAAGGGCGGGTTGGATAAATATAAAGGCCTGAAAGGACTGCCAGATCCCCAGGACCTCTTCGAAGCCATCCAGGTGCTGGAAGGCCGCATCATCCTGTGTGAGCTCGGCCTGCCTGTCTGGGAGATGAAGGCCGAGGACCTGGTCGAAGGGGTCGAGGTCATGATGGCCTCCACCTTCCTTTTTGAAGCCGAGGGTGCGAAGATGGTCTTCAGCTATTAGCGGACCATCCCATCCTCATAAAAAACATTACCCCAGGAGGAAGCAAGAAATGAGCGATGCTGTCAAACCCACCCAATCCCTCGATGTATGTGGCAAGATCTGCCCCTACCCTGACATGGACACCATGACCACACTGAAGAAGATGGCCAAGGGCGAAATTCTGGAGGTGCTGCTGGATTACCCCCTCTCTGTGGAACGGATCCCACGCAACCTCACCAAGCAAGGACACCGCCTGATCAGTGTTGAGAATACCGGCGGCCCCAATCATCGTATGCTGATCGAAGCTCATGGGTTGAAATAACCCCAACCTGATAGACGGAAGAAGGAGAAATCGAATGACGCTTACAATATTAAGCGGTTTGTTGGTAGGCATTCTGTTCGGCTTTGCCCTGCAGCGCGGGCGCTTCTGCATGAACTCCGCCATCCGGGATGCCATTTTGCTGAAAGACAATACCCTCTTGAAAGGGGTTGTTGTGGCGATCCTGGTGGCGATGGTCGGTTTTGCGGCCATGGCGCTGGGCGGGGTCATCACCATCAGCCCCACGCCGTTCTTCTGGGGTGCGAACCTGGTGGGCGGGATAATCTTTGGCATCGGCATGGTCCTGGCAGGCGGATGCGCCAGCGGCGTGACCTATCGGGTCGGCGAGGGCGTGGTCGGAGCACTGTCGGCCCTGATCGGCCTCGCTGCCGCAGCGACCGTGACCGCCATGGGGTTCTTAAAACCGATCAAGGATATCCTGCAATCCAGCACGAAAGTCATGGTTGGTGAGGCCAACCCGACCCTGGCAAACATTCTCGGTCTGCCGCACTACGTGGTCGCGTTTGCCCTGGCCGGGATCATCGCCATCCTGTGGTTGGTCGTGGCACTGAAGAACCGGGACAAGGGCGAAGCCAAGAGCGATGGGTCCATCTTCAAGGCTATCTTCAAGAAGGGCTGGGGCTGGCTTGCAGCCGGCATCGTGATCGGTTTGATCAACATGCTGGCCTTCTGGCTGTCCACGCTTGCTGGTCGCAGTTACCCCCTGGCGATCACCTCTGGCTGGATCGGCGCTGTCAAAGAGATCATCGCAGTGCCAGATTTCACGATGGGTTGGGATTCCTGGCTGGTCATCGGCATCATCGTCGGTGCCTTCATCGCTGCCCTGATCGCCGGCGAGTTCAAGATCCGTTGGCCAGGCTGGGCGATGATCGGACAGACCTTTGCAGGCGGCCTGCTGATGGGCTTTGGTGCTGTGACCTCGGCCGGTTGTAACGTGACCCATATCCTGAGCGGCCTGCCGCAACTGGGCATCGGCTCCCTGGTGGGCGCTCTCGCGATCGTTTTGGGCGCCTGGTTGACCGCCTATCTCATTTTCGTGCGCGGCAGATCCTAGAGGAGAAATCCCATGACCCAAAAAATGGTTGTTGTTTGCAACGGAGATGAACCCAAGAACATCATGCCGACCCTGATCTTCGCCTCGTCAGGCCTGGCCCTGGACTACGAAGTGCACGTCTTCTTCTGCCCGGCCGGCACCAGGTGGACGCTCAAGGATGAACTGGAGAAGATCGGCACCCCCAAGGGGCTGCCGGATCCCATCAAGCTCTTCAACGACATCCTCGACCTGGGAGCCAGGGTCGTCCTGTGCGAACTGGCCCTGGAGAACAAGGGCATTACCCCCGAAGACCTGCGTGACGGGCGCATCCTTATCGAGAAGGCTCCGCCGTTCCTGATGAGCGCTGAAGGCGCGGGCATGACCTACGTCTTCTAGGTCCGCATCATCGAAGAATACGAATCATCTGCCCCCCGCTTGAGATCGCAGGCGGGGGGCATGTCAAACTCATGGCTCTTGCTCTGGCATCTGGAGCAGGTCCGCGTTTTCGGAGATATGAATGAAACTCCAGAAAGCATCGCGCGGCCGGTGTGACGGGCTGTTGGCTTTGCGGACCATGTAGATCCTGCGTTTGAGAGCCAGGCCGTCCACTTTGAGATCGACGACATTCCCACGCTCGAGCGGGCAGGCGCTGGCCAGGTTGGAAACAAAAGCGATCCCATAGCCTGCCGCGACCGTGCGCACAATGGCTTCGGCATTTCCCATTTCCATAAAGATATTCAAATCCCCCAGGCCGATATCGTATTTTGCCAGTTCGGACAGCACCATCCGGCGTGTGCCGGACGTCTCTTCCCGCAGAATGAGCGGCTCCTCAAGCAATTCACCGGGGTCGATCAGCTTGCGAAAGGCCCAGCGGTGGTCGGCAGGGACGATCAGGGTGACCCGGTCGCGGAAGAATTCCTGCGCTTCCAGCCCGGCATCCAGGATTTCGCGGCTGAGGACGCCAATATGCGCATCCCCTTCCAGCAATCGCAGGGTGACATCTTCCGGGGTACAGGCCAGAATGCTGACCCTTACTCCCGGAAAGCGCTGGCAGAAGCGGGCCGCCATCTGGGGCAGGACATACTTGCCAGCTGTGGTGCTGCAGGTGATGCGCAGTTCACCGACAACATCGTTCTGGATGGAAGACATCATGGCCTGCATGTTGTTCGTCTCGCGCAACAGGCGGCGCGCCCAGGGCAGGAGCAAACGGCCCGCTTCGGTCAATCCCAATCCAGTGTTGGTGCGGGTGAACAGGACCACTCCCATCTCCTGCTCCAGGGTTTTGATCTGCTGGCTCACGGTCGGCTGGCTCAGGTGAAGCTGTTTGGCAGCTTCAGAGAAATTCAGCGTTTCAGCTGCCCGCAGGAAAGTTGCGATCTTATTGAAATCGACCATGCCGGCCTCCCAATCTCCATTCGTAGTCGCCGTAAAGAAAAACGACTTTACCGGATTCGTCTGCCGATCAACCTTCTCCTTTGTCACACTGTTGGCTGGCCGGTTCTTATCCGGGTTCTAACTGCTCTTCAAATTCCACCGGGTTAATGCCCGTTTTCCAGGCGCAAGGGAGAGCAGCAGCAAGGCTGTCATGATGATCGCGGACGTGAGGCACCAGGCACAGGTGGCCCCGATGACGAACGGTTCCAGGAAGGTCAGGTAAATCGAAAAGACGGTGCCGAAGATCGCCATCCCCAGGATGGCCAGGGCCGCATAATCGGAGAGCACGCCCCGGAAAGAACGCTCGACTGCCCAGGCGGCAAGGATCAGGACGTAGCCGGCCATTCCCAAGACGCCAATGGGCAGGACTCCGAACAACAGCGCATATTTGCTCTGCTGAACCGTGTTGCAGTCCCCCACTGGCCCGCAGACGGCCTCCGTATGGGTGGTTTCGACGTAAGCCAGGTAGCCTGCTACACCCAGGCCGATCACGCACAGGATCGGAATCGCCCAGGCCTGGGTGCCCTGGAGCTTCCTGCCTTTGATGCGTGAAAAGCGCACCCCGCTCACCGCGAGGCTCACGAGCATCCCGAGCAGGACAATGATCGCCAGTCCGTTCCCGACCGGGTCCCTTGCCAGTCGCTCCTGCAGGCTGAACGGGTTCTCCTCCCCGAAGATCGGGAACGGGGCCGGAGTTTCGGAGACCGGAGCAGGTTGAGGGTCTTCCGATCCTTCAGGGCTCACGGCCACCGGCGCGGGTCCGGCCTGGCCCGCCGTGGGAGAGGGGACTGCGCCCTGGGATTCCTCTTCCATGGCGATCACTTCCGCCAATCCGGGAATAGCCGGCCAGTCCACACCGCCCTGGCTCAGGTAGTACTCGATCAGGCCTGGAAATCGCTCGGGAATATCCACCGAGCCAAACAGGTATGTATCTCCGATCACCAGGAAGGGGACCCCGGCCTGTTCGATATTGAACATTTGCACGGCTGTAAAAAAGAGCGTCTGCCCCTCGGGACTGCTGACATTGATCCCCATCATCTGGAGCTGGTCACCGTATCGCTCGAACAGGGGCGGCAGGACATCGTTGATGACGTACGCGCAGTGTCCGCAGTTGGGCGAGTAGAACAGGACGGCGCGTACCACCGCAGGCTCAGAATCCTGAGGCTGGATGCCGGCCGGATGAGCTCCACCGGCCGCCAGGAGAAGGGTAAGAAAGAGTGCAGCTTTGAACATGGCTATCGTTTACTCCGTTGCTCATACCATCCGGCGCGCGCCCCAGTGCGGATATCGAAATCGGGGACATACGGCTTGATGTCCAGGAGCGGTGTACCGTCGAGCACATCCACGCCCTCGATCTCCAGGACATTCTCTTGCCGTCCAAGCAGCCTGACCACCGAGAGCCCGATCGGATTCGGCCGGCAGGGGTGGCGGGTGCTAAAGAGGCCGCGCAGGCGATCGTCCAGGAAAGGCTTGACCTGCAGGGCATAGCCGTCCGAACAGTGAAAGGCATACAGAAGGATAATGTATGAAAAACCCTCTATATCCTGCAGCCCGGGGGCATACGCCGCGGCCACGACCACCTGACCGAGAGCATCCGAGCGCGAGGGCTGGATGGGAGTCTCCGCTTTCTCCTGAAAGGGAGAATGAATTACGCCGATCGGTCGCATGATGAATTCCACGAACGCTCCTCTTGATTGGATATACGATTCAGTAAGCAAACACCTTGCCTCTGGCGAAAGGAAGCCCCCTGCCCCAGACTGCGCAGGGCGGCTCTTTCATCACAAACCTGTGAACCAGACAGAATTGTAACCGCAAATTCGAACAACAGCGGGGCCAGCAGCGTGCCTGGCCCCAGGATCAGAACGACCGGGCCAGGACGGCAAAGCACCAGCGGGCCTTCCAGGAGATGATCGATGAGCGAACTGCCGGTCAGGGCGATCCCATCCGCCGATCGAACGGATCGGGGCATGCTCTTGCAGGCTGTCCCACAATTCCTGCGTACTCCGCAAGCGGTCACCTCCAGGTGATCGGTTTGACCTGCATCCTCATTCCCCGATCGTGATCACGCTGCCGGCGCCGGAAGCGATGAAATCATCGCCATACGCTTCGGCGAACAGCCTGATGGCGAGATCGCCTGTGCAGTGGGATGGCGCCACACGCCGGACACCCAGCCGGCGAAAATCGCTCACGATGCGCGCAATTTCGGCCTGATTCGAATCGCGCAGGTGGAACCCGCCCATCACCAGTTCGACCGGTTCGCCGGTCAATGCGACGGCCCGTTCGATGATCCGCACGATCCCCGGGTGGGCGCAACCCGTGACCACCACCAGTCCCTGCGGAGTGCGGATGACCAGCGCCTGCTCGGGAATCCCGCTGGTCAGTTCCCCGGTGGTGAGAATATCCTCAGCGATCTCCAATCCCGGGGATCCGTCGATCACCTCCGTCAACGAGCTGACCTGGGCGTGGAATGGGTCGCCAAAGGAGGCCAGCAGGTAGACGGTTGGCTGTGAGCCCGCCGCCAGGAAGGCATCCAACCCGCCGGTGTGATCGCGATGGGCGTGGGAGAGCACGACCGTCTGGACCGCAGCCGGGGCGATCCCCAGCACCTGCATGTTCTGCAGCAGGGTCTGGCCGTTGGTGCCGGTGTCGAAGAGAATGACATGGCCATGATATTGGATATGGGCGCTGAAGCCCCAATCGGTCACCAGGCGCGCATCGCTGGCGAGGTTGTTGTAAACAATCGAGATGATCAAGGGATCAGGGAATGTTTCGGTGGACATATCGACCTCCGTTGCAGTCAAACAGGGTGTTGGGGTGGGGTGAGTCGGGGTTGGGATAGGAATCGGGGTCGGGCTGAGGGCCGCACCCGGGTCAGGGGAAGCGGTCGGAGTGACCGGCTGGAAGGGAGTCAGGCTCGCCACCGCAGGGGCCGTGGCGAGCGGCAGGTCCGAAGGAGCCGCGCCAGTACCCGCACCCGTGCATCCGGCCAGCAGCAGTCCAACCCAAATCAACAAGAAGAGCGTGGTCTTTTCCAAGAACGATCCTGTCCCGGATTCGATCCAATCCCGCAGGCCGCCTCCCACCGAGAGACCGATCCCAGCGGCCTTGTCCACGCCTTCGACATCATCCACAAGGCGGTCCAGGGTTTCCAGAGTCTGGCGGTCCGTCAGGCCTCTCAACCGAAAGGAAGCCGGGGCCAGAAACCGGAAATCACGCTCCCGCGCGTAGAAATGGGGGAGTACCCCATCTCGGCCGGCAGAAAGGCGTCCACCAGGAAGAGAAGAGCCTGATCAATGTGGGCCCGGGGCCGGCCATCCACCTGTAGAGTCTTCGGTGGATGACTGCGCCGGTATGCGTCCAGGCGCTCACGGTGCGCGCCGCATGCGCGGATTGCAGGAAGATCATCACCCGGCAGCCTTTTGACCCACTGGAGTGCGGACAAGCATCTGCGTTCCTGCAGGCTGACCAACGTGGTCGGCAACGACCGGGCATTTCGCCTTGAACAGGAAAAAGACCTCGCGCCCACATTCGTTGAGGCTCTCGAAATTACCCTGCCCCTTGGCCAGGACCAGATCCGCTTCGCGAAAACGGAGGCGGAAATCCTCATCGCAGTCAGCGAGCAGGGTGCCGGGTGCATCCGAGCCATTCTCGATGACCACAACCCTCTCCTCAAGTCCGACCGCCCGGGCATCTTCCAGGGTGGCATCATTGATGACCGGTCCGCCGCGCACCACCAGCGTGACCCGCTGCGGACCGAGCTGCTCGATCAACAGCCGATCGAAAGCGATCTCGCCGGCGTTGTCGGCCAGGTACAGGATCGAACGAGCCCCGGCAACCGCCTGCCGAAATCCATCCGCCTCCCCCCAAAACGATTCCGTCAGGGCCTGTTGAACAGCCTGGTGCACATCCGCCTCGCGCAGGTTCCCGTTGGCGCCCAGATCGATCACATTCCCGGCGATCGCCAGCCGGGCCGCCATCATCAGCGGATCAGCTGCCGCCGCGACCTCCCCCTGCAGCACAGGCAGCAGGCCCAGGGCCATGCGGTTCAGGCGCTGCTTGGCCGGACGATAGGGATCAACCACGCCAGAGATCTGGCGCAGCCGTCGGTGAATGCGCTGTGCCATCGCAGGCGGCGACTCGGACAGGTCCATCCCGGCAGTACAGTGGAGCACCTCCCGGACAAGCTGTTCGTGGACTGCCGGATCCGGGGAGGCCATCCGGGCCGCCTCCAGAGCCTGGCGCAGGATGCAGGGAATACAATCCAACGAGGTTTTCATGGGTCAAGCGTTCGAACCCGGAATATTGGAATCATCCAGGATCCCGGAACGCCGGCTGATCTGTTCGGCCAGGACTTCGCGCATCAGGTCACAGACGGTTATGATCTTCGGGTTGGCGATCCGGTAGTACACGCCGGTCCCGCGCCGTTCGGCGACAACAATGCCGGCGTTGCGCAGGACTCCCAGCTGCCTGGAGACCGCGCCCTGGGAAGAGCCAGTCAATTCCACCAGGGTGCTGACCTTCTTCTCACCCTCCCGCAGGCCGTGAACGATCTTCAAGCGCATGCGGTGGCCCATTGCCTGGCAGAGGTTGGCCTGGATATCCAGGAGTTCATCAGGAATCATGTTCGCTCTCTTTCCGCTGCGAATATTTTCCGCTTGCCGCACCCCAGAATCGGATGCCGTAGCGTTCCACCACCCGGGCCTGGCCGTTCCGCTCCAACTTGGCAAACACCGCCCGGATCTCGTCCGCCGGCCAGCGGCGCAGCAGGGTCGTGACCTCGTCTTCCCGCAGTGGATGGCGGGTGATGACTCCCAGCAGGAAATCAGCCAGTTCGGCATCCGCGCGGATGGGAAGCTCCCCATGCGCCGGGGTGATCACCCGGGCCAGCTCGCCCAGGATCGCCTGGGCCCGCATCAGGCCCTCCTCGTCGGCGGGTTCCACGCCGCTCTCCGCCGGCGGGCGGATCGGCAGGCTGATGTGGATCTGGTCGGGCCGGATGCGGGCAGCCGCCGCGGCGATGTCAGCCAGGGCCGCCAGGCTGTCATTCATCCCTTTGACCAACATCACCTCCAGCCACAATTGTCCGGCGTACATTTCACGGAAGGCAACCAGCCCCTCCAGGTACTGGGCGAAGGTCGGTTCCGGCCAGGGGCGGTTGATCTGCTTGTAGAGATCGGAGCTGCCCGCATCCAGGGACGGCAGGATAGCGTCCGCAGCGCTCAGTTCCTGGCGCACGTCTGGCCGGTACAGGAGCGCCCCATTGGTGATCACTGCCACCGGAAGGCCGGTCAGCGTCTTGGCGCCCCGGATCAGCCCACCCAGATCGCTGTGCAGGGTCGGCTCGCCTGAACCGACGAAAGTCACCCAATCGATGGCGCCGGGCGCCGAACCAGCCAGGACTTGCTCGACCTCGGCCAGGATCTCCACGGATGGAAAATATTCCCTGCGCACATGGGTCAGCGGGACAGTGCGCCCCAGCTGGCAATAGATGCAGTTCCAGTTGCAGGTCTTGAGCGGGATCGTGTCGATGCCCAGCGACCGGCCCAGACGGCGCGAGAAGATCGGACCGAAGACATATTTCATGTTGCATCCACCTCCCGCCCGGCCTTGTCCATTGCCTCGCGGATCAAGGCGGTCAGCTCCTCCGACATCACGTACCCGACGATCTCCAGGTCCTGGGTGCCAACGCCCTCCACCTCGTCCACCGCCCGCCGAATGGCATCCGCCAGCGGCACAGCGATCGGGCAGAACGGCGACGAGGGGTGGAACTTGTAGGCAACATGGCCCTGGTCATCGACCGTCAGGTCCTCGATCAGGCGCATGCGCACCACGTCAACGCCAGTCTCGGGGTCGATCACCCGGGACAGGCGTTCCAGGATCGCCTGCTTCAGAATCCGGGGGTCAGGCATGCGAATCTCCTTCCATCAGAGCCGGGCGCAGCCGTTGCCAGATCTCGGCGATAGCCCGGGAAGCCGGCGAGTCAGGCCGGTAGGCGGTCACCGGCTGGCCCTGCATCATCGCCGCGCCGACGGCCGGGTCGAAGGGGATCTGGCCGATCAACGCAAGCCCCCGTTCGGCGCAGGCCGCTTCGATCGCCGCGCTCCCCTCCGGATACAGGTCGGCCTTGTTGACCACCACCTGCACCGGCAGGCGGAAGTGGGCCGCCATCTCCACGGCGCGCTGCATGTCGTGCAGGCCGGCAGCGGTCGGTTCGGTCACCACCAGCGCCAGGTCGGCCCCGGCGGCAGCCGAGATGACCGGGCAGCCGATCCCCGGCGGGCCGTCGACGATCAACGCCGGAAGATCCTCGTCCATCGCCAGCAGGCGAGCCTGCTGCTTGACCAGGGTGACAAGCTTGCCTGAATTCTCCTGGGCAGGCCGCAGCTCGGCGTGGAAAAGCGGTCCGTAGCGGCTCTCCGAGCGGCTCCACTCACCGACAACTTGCGGTTCCATACGGATGGCTTCCTCCGGGCATTGGTAGACACAGGCCGCGCAGCCTTCACAGGCGATCGGATCAATCTGCCGAAGGAAACCATCGCCGGCGACCAGGACAGCCTCGAAGCGGCAGACCCGCTCGCAGGTCCCGCAGCCCTGACAGCGCTCCGGATCGATGGCCGCCATCGCCCCGCCGGTAAAATCATGGGTCTCGAGCCGCCGGGGTTGCAGGACCAGTTCCAGATTGGCGGCATCGACATCGGCGTCGGCCAGGACCACAGGCAGAGGCACAGGGCCCGCATGGGCCAGGTGGGCAAAAGCCGCTGCCAGGCTGGTCTTGCCGGTGCCGCCCTTGCCGCTCAGGATAACCAGTTGTTTCATAATCGAAAAAACCTCAATCTCGAAATGTTCCGCGCCTTATCCAGGATCGGCCCGCGCTGCACGCTGCCCGGCGCCAGCCCACTGCCAGACACCACCAGCAGGCTGCCGGGCCGACCATTCACCGAACACCCGCTTTTCACCATTGACCCGTTGGACATCTCCATTTCCTCTCAAAGCATGGCTTTACTTGAGAAAAACCAGGAGCACCATGCCCAGCACCAGCACGCCAGCGAGAACGCCGCCAACCCGCCACAGGAAACGCCAGTCCAAAGGGAACCAGGCACTCCCTTCCGGCATGGGCTGCGCATCCGGATCAAAATAAATGAACAGGTGGTCCATGGCCGGTGTTGGGACGGAAGTCTTGCGCTTGAGGGCCATGAATTCATCGGCCAGGAACTTGATCTCATCCCGGGCAGCCGCGCCATGCTCGAGCATGACCACCCGCATACGGGGGTCCGCAATTCGTTTCCGGAAACCCCATACCAGGATCGGCTCGGGGAAGCGTTCGAAAATCCGGGCGCGGCGCGGAACGATCGGATAACCCAGCGCCCGTAGGACACGGTACCCCTCCCGGACGGCACGGGTTGCCAGCACCATCGCGTCGCGGGTATTGGCCATGCGCAGGTTGTCCCAGCCAGCAGCCAGCATCGCCGGGGCCAGCGATACCATCAGGAGGGCAACATGGGTCTTGAGCCAGGCATCCATATCGACGCGCAGATCGACCGCGAAGCCCGGCATACTCGCCAGGATCCTTCCCACTTCCTGCAGCCGGGGTGTGATCCGGCCACCCACTTCGCCGATCGGGATGGCGACATCCCGGCCCTGCGGCCCGCCGACGAGATAATGAACCACGTGCCCACGCCGGTAGGCAGCTGCCATCGGGAAACCCGTCACGACCCGTTCCTGCCCCAGGGCTGCGACCAGTTCCCCCGGCCCGGCAGCGTTATTCATCAGAAAGAGCACATTGGGCGTGTGCTGGTTTTTCGCCAGGATCGGCAGGATCTCCAGGGCCTGGTTCTTGCGCATCATCACCATCACCAGGTCATAGGCGTCCTGCGGCCTGAGCCGTTCGACGATCTTCGGGTGCGCCACGGTCTCCTGTCCCGTCCGGGTATCGGCCAGGACCAGGCCGACCTTGCGCAGATCGTCCAGGCGCTGGCCGCGCGCCAGCAGGGAGACCTCATGTCCTGCCTCCATCAGTCGGGCAGCAAACAGGCTGCCCAAGGGTCCTGCTCCATATATAAGGATCCGCACGTTCATCCGCTTGGACCCGCCTGTCTGGGTGTTCCTGCTTTCATCAGACCTCCAGATCTCCGCTGCGCCCTGCGTGTCTGCTTTTGCAGGTGCACTTTTCCTGCCCGGGTTACCAGCAAGGACTCGTCCTCCTCCAGCCAGCCGAATTCGAACAGCTCGGCCAGTCCACGGGCGATCGCCTCCTGAGTCTGTCCCTGATGCCCCAGGCCAAAGGCTCGCAAAGCCGGATACGGGTCGAAGTCAAGCGCCCAGGATGCTTCTGCCAGGAGCGCCGCGCGCGTGCTGGCCCGGTGTGTATCGACCATGAAAAGCATCCAATCGCGCAGTTGGGCCCGCCTGAACTCCTCATACTTCCCTGTCAACCCGATGGCATACTGCGAGAGATCAGGGGATTCTCCGCCGCGCGAGCGAAAGAGTTCGAGCGCCAGCTCAACTCCGCTTTTGATGATCAAGACCGCGATACAAAAACCCACAAGATTGTCCAGGAAAGGAAAGTGCAGCAGCGAAGCAATCAGCCCGGTGACAACGCCGGCAGCAACGATAACATGATTGCGCGAATCGATCGACTGTGTAATGAGGGCCAAGCTCCCGTTTTTCAGCCCGACATACCGCTGGTAGAGTCCCAAAACCAGGCACACAACCCCCGAAAGGATGGAGGAGAGGAAGGTGAACCAATCCACCGAGGGCTCGAAGGGAATGAAGAAGCGCCGGACCGCCTCGTAGAAGCCCAGGCTGCCGGTCAGCAACATCAGCACCACCAGGACGATGTTCACCGCCCATTCCCGGTTAAAGCGGATCCCGAGGTAAACCAGAATGCTGGCCAGGCCATCGAGAAGCGTATCGGCGGTATCGTTGAACAACCCGATGCTGCCCGAAAGGATCGCGGCCGGAAGCTTGAGCGCTGCCAGGGAAAAGTGCACGGCCACACCGACTTTCGAAACGGTCTGCGGATGCATCAGGTTGCGCGCCAGCCCTGCAGCCCTGCGAATGCCCGCCAGGTGTTCGCTTGCCTTTTGATGGCCCATCCCGGTGAGCGTGAAGCGTCCTTCCCCAAGGCGATCGACCCAACCCTGGTCAACCAGCCTGGCGAGATCCTGCGAGAGTTCCAGCGAGAGTTTGTCGTAGTCTGCTGGCGCATGCTGATAGAGAGGCGCGAACACGCCCAGGCGGCGAGCGAAGGCGAAGAAATTCTCTTTGATCTCGTCGAGATTTCTGGCGCCATCCGAGAGCGACATCAAGATCATGTCCGAGTTGTCGTGCGCCTTCTGCCTGGGATGCCAATGAGTGCCTCTGGCCGTATGCTTGGGTCTCATACCAACCGATCCGGTTCGCGCGCCTGCACGGCGCGCGAAAAGCAGGGATGCCCGGCCATCCGGGAAGCAGGCAGTTCAATCCGGTCTTTCGTCATCCTGTTTTCCTCGCTTCCACAACAGGCGCACGATCCCCAGCAGGAAGTTCACCCGCGGCACGCGCTGCATGTAGTGAAGGTATTCATCCCCGAATCTGGCAATCGTCGATCGCTCTTCGTCGAACGTATCCAGATAGGCTACCACCATCACGACCACCCCCAGAACGGCGACCAGCCAGTGCTGGGAAATCAAGGGCAGGCCCAGGCCGATGAGAATTCCAGCCAGATACTGGGGGTGCCGGACGATGGCGTACACGCCCCGGTCGACCAGGGCGGTGGTATGAATATAGCCCTTGCCTTGCGGCACTTTCCCCCACTTCTTGAAGGTGAAGATCGGCAGCCAGCCGAAGATGGCCGACAACCACAGGATGACCCAGCCCAGATTTATGACCGCCACATTCCCGTCCGGGTTGTACAGCAAGATTGCCAGGACGATCTGGGCGACCGCCGCCAGGGTCAGGATCGCCGCCATGAGGATCATTTTCCCGTTTTTCACGATCTACCCTCCTGCACGTTCTTGTTCAGTTTGGAAAAAACATCCGCCAGCCTTTCCCGGTAGACAGGCCGGATCTCGATCAGGTTCTGGCCCCGGGCGATCCCGGCCGCGATGGCACGCTCGAACGGGATGCGCAGCAGGATCGGCAGATCGCTGTCCCGGCAGAAGGTCTCCAGATCCGGGAAGCTGCCCTCGACCCGGTTGATGATCACCGCCGCCGGCAGGCCCAGTTCGGTGGCAATGGCAGCCGCCTGGCGCAGGTCATGCAGGCCGAACGGCGTCGGCTCGGTGACCAGCAGCAGAAAGTCCACGCCCCGCAGGGCAGCCACCACGGGACAGGAAGCCCCGGGTGGGCAGTCAACGATGACGTGCTGGCCGGGTCCGGGACGGGCCCAGGCCTTGAGGTCCCGAATGAGCGGGACGGCCATCGGCTGGCCGATGTCGAGCACACCGCGGGCGAAGGCGATCCCATCGCGTGCCGGGCCGCGCTCGATCACGCCCAACCGGGCAGGCACTTCACTGATCGCCTGCTCCGGGCACAGTGCTGAACAACTTCCACAGCCGTGACACAATTGCGGGAAGACCAGGGTCTTCTCGCCGAGCACGGCGATGGCATGATACTGGCAAACCTCGGCGCATCTTCCACAGTGAGAACAGAGGTCCTCGTTGACCTGCGGGATCAGCAGGGTCACATCCCGCTGTTCCTGGAGGTCGGGTTGCAGGAACAGGTGGGCATTGGGGGCTTCCACGTCACAGTCGAGAAAAAGCGGCGCGGGTCCCCCGCCCGCCGCCAGGCTGAGCGCCAGGCTGGCGGCGATGGTGGTCTTGCCCGTGCCGCCCTTACCACTGGCAACTGCGACGATCATGCCCGTCCGCGATGCCCGCCGCTTTGCGGTGCAGTGGCCTGTTCCAGCGTTCCGGCTTTGTATCGTTCGAGAGCTTCTTCAGCCGTCTGGCAGTCGCCGTAGAGAACCATCTGGATGCCGACCGCCTTGAGCGCGTCGAACGCGTTGGGGCCAAAGGCGCCACTCACGACGGCCCCGGCCTTGCATGCGACGACGAACTGGGCAGCCTGGACACCGGCCCCACCGGAGGCATTCACCCCCGGGTTGGCCTGCGCTTCCCAGGCCCCACTCTCGGTGTCGACGATCAGGAAATAGGCACCCCGCCCGAAACGCGGGTCGACTGCGGACTTGATGTCCGCGGAGGTCGTGGTCAGGACGATTTTCATGGCGTCACTCGCGCACCATGCGCGTTCCGCAATCCGGGCAAACCTGGTCTATACAGCGCTGGCCGGCCACGTGCGGCACCTTCTTGCCGCACCTCGGACAGACGCAGTCTCCACTCGGGCCGGAGCCGGGTTTGTTCCCGCCCCCCTGACCGCGGCCGCCTCCTGCGCCGCGACCCTGGCCACGACCCTGCCCTCCCCCTGCGCCGCGTCCGCGGCCAAATCGATTCCGTACGAATTGTGTGAACATATGATTCTCCTTTCCGTTCATATCTGGTCAGTGAAGTTTTTCCACCAGGTCGACGATCCGGCCTTCGACGTAGGCCAGCACGGCCTCATCGATCGACTCGATATCGGTGACCACCGGGCGGATGTTGCGCGCCTTCATGCTCTCATAGGCACCCTGGCCCATACCGCGGCACAGCAGGGCTTCACAATCGGCGATCACCTCGGCCATGCGCAGGTGCTTGTTGTGCGAGTCCGGGTCCATGCCATGCGGCTGGCCGGGCTGCTCCACAGCATGCGGTTGGTCGCCAAAGTGGGCATGGCCGAGCTTCTCTCGCAGAGAGCGGTCGATGATCTTGCCGTCCTCGACCGTCACGACCTGGTAATAGGCTGCCCGTCCGAAGTGCTGGCTGATGGTTTCACCATCATCTGTAATAGCCGCAATTTTCATAATGTTATTCTCCTGATAGGGATTGGGGTCTGGCCCGGGTTCTTCCGGCCGGCCGGCGCCGGAGCATGGCCAGGGGCACGAACACGAACACACCGAACAGGACGCCCAGCTCATTTCCCAGGCTGCTGCCCGGGGCCGGCCGGCCGCGCAGGCGGCTCAACAGGGCGTCAAAGGTATTGCCGTACAGGTTGCCGAAGGTGATCATCCGCAGGTAGGCCTGGATGTCGCCGGCCTTCTCCGGCCCGTAGAATGCCTCCAGGCGCTGGACCGTCTTCGGATCAGGCCGGCACTGGCATTCCGCATAATGCTGGGCAAAGGCCAGGGCCACCGCCTCCTGCTCTGGAAAGGACCCGAGAGCGCCGGCCAGCAGCTGCCGGACCTCGTCCGGGCTGACCCCGGCCGCCAGTGCAGTCCGGCTGTGACCGTAGAGGCAGTAACGGCAGCCGTTGACCTGCGAGATCGCCAGCATGATCTTCTCGGCGAAGGCCTTACTGACCCGGCCGCCGCGAGCCGCCTGGCGCAGTTCATCCATATGACCGAAGATATCCCACACCGCCTTCCGCACCATTGGCAGAGTGTAGATCCGCCTGTCAAAAGCCGCCGCGCTCAAGAGACCCTCCGCCCGATGCTGGTCGAGGCGATCGCTCGCCCACGACGCTGTCGCAATCGACGATGGCGGCCGACAGCCGCAGAGCTTCGGTCGTCCCGGGCAGGGACCGCGACCGGCACATCGACCAGGCGGATGGCTTCCCGATGACAGGCATCCGCGCATGCTCCACACCCCTGGCAACGGTCATCCAGCACGCGGACCTGTTTGCCTTCCAGGACAAGAGCGTGCTGCGAACAAGCCTCGACACACAGGCCGCACCCGGTACATCGTTCCAGGTCGATCCGGATCATGGGAAGGATCATTGCGTATTCCCCTGTTCCTGAACAAAGTGCTGTTCTGCTGAACGATCATTTTCATCCGAGGGGCACAAAATGAGCAGCGATTTCGCCGCCCCGCCGCCCTTGTTGATCCAGCGATGCGGCAGGTGGGCCTGGAAGATCAGGCTGTCTCCCACTTCCAGAACGTACTCCTGGTTCCCAACCGTATAGACCAGGCAGCCTTCCAGGCAATAGACGAATTCCTGCCCGGTGTGAACGATGGCCTCCGCGCCGCTGTCAGCCCCCGGCTCGAGGGTCACCAGCAGCGGCAGGCCTTCTCCCAGGGTCAGGCCCGATCCCAGGTCTTCCAAAAGCCCAAAGGCGAAAGCCGCCCGTGGGCGCTTCCCGGCTTTTTGGAAAACAGCTTCCTTGGGCAGCCTCGAGGTCTCGAAGAACACCGTGATCGGCACCCGCAGGGCGTGCGCCAGATGCTGCAGCGTACCAACGCTGGGTGAGGTCTTCTCATTCTCGATCAGGCTGAGGGTATTGAAATTCAAGCCGCTCATCTCGGCCAGCGAGCGCACCGACAAGCCCGCCAGGTTGCGCAGCTCGCGCAGGCGCCGACCGACATTGATCTCGGCCACCGCCGGATCATCCACGGTCGGATCCATGATCGCCTGCAGGCTTTCCTGCCAGCGGCGCTGACGGAGTTGCTGGCGTTGTCCCGGACGCGACCGGCCGCCTCCCTGTTGACCTCTAGGCATAGAACGCTCCTCTCAGGGATATAATAACAAAATAGTACAATTAAGTCAATATTGTACTACTATTTTGGTACATTCATCCCGGGTTTGGGTGACAGACGTCAAGCTGCAAACCAAAAGGTACAGAAAAAACGCAGTACCGCATAATTTGCTATGAACTATCCACTGAATGGATGTCAGCCCAACGTTGTTCAAGGCGATGCAGTTGAACTTGAGATTGTTTGGCAGAACGGGTATGCAGCCTGAAACGATTGCGGTGTATTCGGACACGCTGGCGTTCTTTCTGGAACTCTTCGGGCTCCACCTGCGAGAAGGCTTTGATCGTTTGCTCCAGGGAGGCCGGTCTGGGGATCAATTCCCAGGCGCCTTCGCGCTGCAAGATGCGTTTGGTCAAGCCTTTTTGACCGGTGGTGCGGAGCAAGCGGCGGTTCAAATCGCGGAACTCACTTTCCCGGTCATGGTTAGTGCGTGGCAAGCCAGGCACATCATAGCAGTGAAAGATGCCGGGGGCATAACTACGGGTTGTTTTCTGGATGGTATGGAAGAAGCGCTTCAGGTTTGGGGCGGCCTGGCTCTCCGGCTGGATCTTGTCCAGATAATCCAACAGGGCTTGTTTGACCTGGTTGCCCGAACGAACCGCTTTGTCTTGTGGGTTGAGCAGGGCAGAGATATCTTCCAACCAATCTCCAGCCTGGCGCAGGATCGCATAGTCGGGTTGATAGGTTTGCAAGGCGTTTTGCAGTCCCTGTTGCAATTGAGTCAGGAGCGGGTCTGGATGTCGGGCGATCAAATGCTCCAGGCAATCCTGCACTTCTCGCAGTCGCTCGAACATCTGGATGCCTGCCAGACGAAAGGGCGGACGCCCCTTCAGGGTCAGCAGATAGCGGATGCGCCGGCGCAGGTCTTGACGGACAGTTTCGCATTCCTGTTCTGGGGTCTGAGGCGGCTGTGGGGAGATTGTTTCCGGCTGTGGCAAAGGCAGCAATCCCGTGACAGTCAAAACACCACTGCTTTCGACCTGCTCCTGGCGGATCAAGTCGCCCAACTGGGTGCGAACTTCCTGGCGCAAGGCCACTTTCATGGCTTCATCGGCGTCTGCCACCGGCTCAGCGGCATTGTCCAGGTAGTGAACCTGGCAGAAAGCATGTTTTGCCTGGGGGAACACCACCGCCACCGCCGGAACCAGGCCGCGCTGCTTGTCGCTCATGATTGCCGTCACCGGCAGATTCAGATCCGCAATCGGCTGAAGGAAGTTGATCAACGTGGTTTCATCCTGCCTGGCCAGCCAGCCGCTACGCAAGGTCAACCCGCTCACCCGTTCGCGCACCACCCACAGTTGCGGTTCGCCCCCTTCGGGAGCCAGCCCGTCCAAGGTCAAGATCAGCCCGCTGTGCACCGCAATCCCCCGCAGCCTCTCCCAGGCTTGCCGCTCATGACAGGCCAAAAGCGGCAAGTAACGACTGCTGCTGAAAGAATTGGGGCGCCCAGAAGAAGCTGAAGCGGTTTTCGGGGCCGCGCTCGCCGCCGACCCACAGTATGCAAAGGCCCACTCCAACCTGGGCCTGCTGCTGAAAGAATTGGGGCGCCCAGAAGAAGCCGAAGCGGCCTGCCGGGCCGCGTGGTCCCGAGTAACTCGTGATAACTTGTCTTTACACGACTTACCCTGTTCCCCGCTAAATCCAAACGTGCCAACTGATTCTCCCCTCACCCTCCTTCCCTCCGGTGACGGTCTTCTCGACAGTCTCATTCCCGATGCCAGCCTCCTGCTCGAAGCCCAGATCGTAGGCCACTCCTCTACCAGCATCGCCTCGCAGTATGATCGAACTTGGCAGGATAAGGTGAAGGAGGCTGTCCAGATGCGAGCACTTCCCTTCAAGCAGGACAGGAGATGATCTGTCCTTTTGAGACCCGTGCTTGCTGTATAAATTTAAGAGACCTGACCATGGTCCAAGTCTCCAGCCAACAACGGGTGCTGGATTTGGGTATATTCCATTGATCTTCGTTCTGAGGCCAGCAGGAGATTAGACCTATTGTCTAAAAGAATTGGAACACCTATAATTTTT
>JAFGSI010000009.1 GCA_016934715.1 Anaerolineales bacterium | reverse complement strand
TTTCCATACCCTTGTACGGCTACACTTGTGGTGGCAAGATCTCCCTGCCTGCGCTTGATCAGCTCCGAAGTGACCATGGCTACGCCCCGACCGGTCGCCTCTTTGCGGCCCAACGAGCCGCCCAGTGAGATCGGCTTGCCGGTGACGATCTCCATCACAGCCTTGCCTTCTAACATGGAAACCGTGTCGGCCATCCAGGCCATGACCTGGGCGTTGGTGTTGACGTCAGGCGCTGGGATATCCCGCTTGGGACCCAGAATGGGCATAATGGCTGTGGTGAATCGCCGGGTCAGGCGGTTCAGTTCTTGCTGCGACATGACCGCAGGGTCGCATTCGACGCCGCCTTTGGCGCCGCCGTACGGGATGCCCACTACGGCGCACTTCCAAGTCATCAAAGCGGCGAGCGCTCGGACTTCGTCAATGTCCACATTCGGGTGAAAGCGAATGCCTCCCTTGCACGGCCCGCGGGCGCTGGAGTGTTGCACGCGATATCCGTTGAAAACCTCAATCCGGCCATCATCCATCATAACCGGAACAGCAACCAGCAGTTCCCGCTCCGGACGCCGCAGAATGCGGTGAATGCTGGGGTCCAGGCCAATGCGCATAGCGACCGTGTCCAGTTGCTTTAACGCTGTGTCCCAAAGTGTTTGTTTGGTAAGCCCGGCAGCCATCAAGCCCTGGGTATCCTGGGCGGCCTGTTCGGCGATCAGAGTCTTTTTCATGAAATTCTCCTGACAATCGGCGTGGAAATGGGGCCAGGGCGTACCCTGGCCTCGACCGCCGATCGCCTACCGCTCCCAGAGCTTGACGGGACGATTGTACAGCGATGAGAGCAAGGCAGCTACGCCCCGGCGGCTTTCCACATCACTCTGGTCGACCACCTGCACATCCAGGACGTGAGCCAGGCCCCGCGGGCCAATCGTCTCGGCATAGTCCTTCACCAGGGCCCGGTCCAGAGCGGTCACAAGGGCGTTCAAAGCGCTTGTTTTGCGCTCCACTTGGACGAGCAGATGAATGGGCAGCGACTCGGAATGCTCGCCCAGGATGCTATCATCCGCTGTAGCCTCGAATTCGAACAGCGAGACTGAGCGAACGTTGCTGTCGAGTTCGCCCAAGCCTTCGGCAACGAGCTGCGCCAACCGGTAGTGCATATAATCCTGCGCCCGCTTGTCGCCCTGGCGGACTTTATCCAGGCTGATGGCCGGGTCCGGCAGGTTCATCCTCTGGCTGCAGGAATCCAGCGCTTCAGTCATCGCACCCTGAACGATGCTCGCAGCATCCGGCAGGTGAAAAGTAGGCGTGGCAGTGCCAAGATCCTCAACTTGTGCTTGGTTCCGTTTCATATCGGTACTCATTAGGTCCTCCCTTTGTGTTTCCAGTCTTCACATAGGCCCATAATAGCACACCATGCCCCAAAAACTCATAGAAAGCTCTCACCCAGTCATGAAAAATTCATGAAAAAAGACGATCCCTGCCAGAGGATCGCCCTCGAGATGATATTCACTTTGGCCGGCCTACTTGGATGATGCTTGCCTACTCGTCTTCAGGACACGATAGCATATAGCCGACGCCGGATAGGGTCACGATGTATTTCGGATCGGAGGGATCGGCTTCTATCTTGCGCCGCAAGCAGCGCACATAGGCCCTCAAATAGTCGATCTCGTCCCGATATTCGGAACCCCAGACGGCCGTTAGAAGATCGGGATGGGGCATGACGCGGTTTGCGTTCAGGGCCAGTTCACGCAACAGGGCATATTCGGTGCGCGTGAGGGATACGGTTTCGCCGCGGCACGTTACGGCATGGCGCGCGTAATCGATGGTCATGTCACCGCATGCAAAGGTTGCTGACGTCATCTCCTCAGGATGTTGGGTGCGCCTCAACACGGCCTTGACTCGGGCGAGCAGTTCTTTGGCGTTAAAAGGTTTGAGAATATAGTCATCGGCGCCCGCGTCAAAGCCGCTGAGGATGTCCACGTCGCGAGCCTTGGCGGTAAGCATGATAATGGGCACGGACGAAAATTCCCGCAATCGACGACAGATCTCATACCCATCCAGTTCGCCCGGCAGCAATACATCGAGCAAAACCAGGTCCGGTTGCTCCAGGGATACCATCTCCAGGGCCTGTTGTCCGTTCCCTGCCGTCAGAACCTGATACCCGACCGCTTTGAGAATCTCGCTCACCAGCCGCACCACTCGCGGTTGGTCTTCGACGACCAAGATCGTTTCCGTCATGAATTGCATCCTGTCCCTGGATCTGTCTCTGCATCGGGTTTGGGCAGTGGCAGAGTGAAATAAAAGACGCTGCCTTGGCCCACTGCACTCTCGGCCCAGATGCGGCCTCCATGGTTCTCGATGATGGCGTGGGAAATGGGCAAGCCCAGCCCCGATCCAACGACGTGTTGGGCCAGGCCCGTCTTGGCCCGAAAGTATTTTTCGAATAGCTGGTGCAGGTGTTCCGGTGCAATTCCCAGACCCTGGTCGGCTACGCTTACGACCACCTCTTGGGGTTTGGCCTCGGCTCGCACGATAATCAATCCCCCCTCGGGTGAATACTTGACGGCATTGTCGAGCAAGTTGCGCAACACCTGCATGATGCGCTCGGGATCGGCTTCGACCACAGGAAATTGGGACGGCAGGTCAACCAGGAACCGGTGTTCGTTGGTGAGGCGGGCCATTTCATCCACCACGCCCTGAATCAAGCGGGGGAGCAGCACCGGCTGGATTTCCAATTTGAGCAGGCCGGCGTCAATGATCGACGACTCGAGAATGTCGTGGATCAGGTCCTGCAATGTATCGCACTCTTCGTCGATAATCTGCAAGAACTCGCGCTGAGTTTCAGGGCTGAAGGGCGCGTCTTCCATCAGCAGAGCCGTGGAGTATCCCTTGATCGAAGTCAGGGGGGTCCGCATCTCATG
>JAFGSI010000070.1 GCA_016934715.1 Anaerolineales bacterium | reverse complement strand
CTGTCCAGCGGGGCAGACCTTCCAGAGAAACCATCCGCTTGACCCAAATGTGGGCCTCATGACCACGGTTAATTGTGGTGACACCGCCGATGTTAGAGGGGGCAAAAACTGAATTTTCTCTGTCCATAAGAAATAGCGGGCAGGGTAAAGACCAATCTGCTTTGTAAATGCGGCAAAAGGAATCAGAATCCCTTTGAGGGTGAAGGTCGGGATTTGATCTTTGATGGTCTCTCCGCATCGGGCGCAACTTCCTGGGTCATGGCCCGCACCTCTTCGAGGAAGTTCTGGATCTCTTTGGGACACCTCGCGCTGGGATCAACGCGGCCTTTGGGAGTGTTTTGATCGATGATCGGGATGCATTCTCCTGGTGGTTATTTCTGGGCCCCAACCCATCGTCTGGTTCTGGACGGCACCATCACCGGTCAGTCTCCGTTGCTGCCAGCCAGGCCTCTTGCAGCCAGGTGCATACTTCCTTGTCGATATCGGAGGGGGAGTGTAATTCCAGGTGATGCATGAAGCGTCCGGGCAGCGGTTCTACAACTTCTTTCCAGCGCGGCGATGCAGTGCGGTTGCGGAATGCGATTGAGAGCACCAGTGGAGCGGTTTTTCCACCGAGATACTGCCCCGGCATCCACAGCCATGCGAACGGCCTGCGCCTGCGGAAGGAGATTTGACTCTTCTGAACGCGAAGCTCAGCCGGTCCGATGGCCTCTACCGCGCTGCGTACAACCTCAAAGATCTGTCTGGATTTGGCTTGTCCTGAAAAAAACTCTTCGACGGTCATCGCATGCTATTCCTGATCTTTTCGAATGTGGCCTCGGTGAACAATGTATGGAAGCTGCCCTGCAGGTGGGGCAAGGTTTTCAGGGAGTATGGTGCAAAGGACGCCAATCTTCTTGGTTTCCGACTCCGATCAATCCAGCGGCCGGTCGAAGCGCTGGATCTCCAGCAGGTAACCGTCGGGATCCCTGAGAAAGCAGTGGTAGATCTGGTAGTGAGGATCGTGGGCCGGTGTGCTGAGGAACTCCACACCCTGCGCCGACAGCCGGGCGTGCCAGCCGTCAACATCTTCGCTGACCAGGGTCAGGATCAGACCCTTAGGCTGGCTTCCCTCGAGATGGGTGCAGAAGCCCAGGAAGGCGCCCGGGTTGACCCGGAAGATGCGGCAGGTTCCCTGGTCACGAACGAGTGCCAGGCCCAGGATCCCCAGGTAGAAGGCGGTCGTCCGCTCCAGGTCTGCACAGCGCAGGAAGATCATCGACTGGGGAAAGGCGCTGCTCATCCTTCCCTTCCGCTTGGCTTCTGCGGGCTGAGCAGTGCATCCAGGCGCCCCAGATGGGAGGCGTGAACCAGGGCCAGGATTTCGTCGGCCGGCTGCAGGACGGTGTCGCCGTGAGGAATGAGCAAGGTGTTCTTCCGGATGACCGCCACGATCACACATTCGCTGGGCAGTTGGAGTTCGCGCAGATCCTTGCCTGCTGCCGGCGATTGCGGGTGGACCTTCTCCTCGACCAGGGAATATTCACCCTTGCGCAGCTTAAGCAGGGTCATCATATCGCCGAGCGACATCTCCTCGGCCACCAGGCGGCCGAGGATCTCAGCCTGGTTGAGAGCGGCGTCCACGCCCATCTCGGGGGTGAAAAGCCATTGGTTCTTGGGATTATTGATCCGGGCGATGACGCGCGGCACTTCGAACTCAAAGCGTGCCAGCGAGGTCACGACCAGATTGGTCTCATCGGATCCCGTGACTGCCGCCAGAACGTCGGCCCGCCTCACCTCGGCCTGTTCCAGGATGGCCGGAGAGCTGCCGTCGCCGGCCAGGACGCTCTCGGCAGGGAGCTCGGTGAGCAGTTTCTCCAGGATCGATCTGCGTTCCTCGATGACCTTGACTGTGTGCCCGCTCTCGAGCAGTAGTTTGGCCAGATAGGAGCCGGTGTTGCCACCGCCAACCATGATCACAAACATGTCTACCTCCTTTCCAGGCCGAGCAGTTCTTCGAGCCGGTTCATCGCCGCGGTCAGCACGGCCAGGTGGATAATGTCGCCGTCGCGGAACTCGGTTCCCGAGATCGGCAGGATCGCCTGGTCGTCGCGGGTGATGGCGACGACCAGCACCTCGCCCGGGACGTTGAGCTGCATGATGTTCTTGCCCACCAATGTCGGGGTCGCCTCCATGTAGACCAGCGAGACTTCGCCGCGCCCGAAGGTCTGGCGAACATCCAGGTCGCTGTGGGTCAGGACCTGGAAGATCCGTTCCGCCCCCCAGGTGGTGGAGGAGATCGTGATCAGGCCCAGGCGCTGGTAGATCTCTGCCCGGCGCGGATCGTACAGGCGCGCGACAACACGTGGCACTCGGAAAACGTTGCGGGCGATGCGGGCGGCGACGATGTTGGCGTTATCCGACTGGCTGGAGGCCACGAAGGCGTCGGCCTGCTCGATCCCCGAGTCCACCAGCACCAGCCTGTCGAAGCCCACCCCCTTGACCAGCCGGCCCTTGAATCCAGGCCCAAGCCGGTCTTCGGCGTTGGCGTCGTGGTCGATCACCACCACTTCATGCCCGTGTTCGTCCATCAGCATGCTGATCTGCGAGCCGGTCCGCCCGCAGCCCATAATGATGACTTTCATGATCTGTTCCCTCCTTCTGAGAGATGTTCATTTTCGTTGGCTATCTTTTTTGGCTGGCTGGCGCGGCGGGCAAGCGTCTTGCGCAGCCAGTCGAGGGCGTACAGGATTGGTGCGTTCAGCAGCAGGATCGGCCAGACGCCCAGCGGGAAGGGGGTCTGGTCGAACAGCCGGGCCAGGAAGGGGACGTAGATCAGCCCGGTGATCAACACCAGTTCCACGGCGATCCCCAGCCACAGGAAGCGGTTTGTGACCCAGCCTATCTGCCGGTTGTGGGCCCGAACGGTCCGGCAGGCGAAGACGTTGCCAACCTGGGCGGTGACCATCCCGGCGTGGAACACCGATCGGGCGATGCCCTCCACGTTTTCGGAAGTGATAAAAGGCAGCAGGTGAGGCAGGCGGAGCCCGTTGAAAAGGGGCAGGTTAAGTTTAGCCGCGTTTCCCGAGAACAGGTATGTTCCCACGAAGGCTGCGAAGCATAACCCGGCCTCGATCAAGCCCAGCCACAGGAACGAGCGGACCAGCAGGCCGCGGTCAAGCAGCGGTCGGTTTCGGCGCCGCGGCGAGGCGTGCATCACCCCCGGTTCGGGCTTCTCCATGCCCAACGCCAGGGCTGGCAGGATGTCGGTGCCCATGTCGATGGCCAGGATCTGGCGCACGGTCAGGGCGTTGGGCAGGCCCAGCAGGGCGGTCGCCAGGAAGGGCAGTACCTCGGGCACGTTGCTTGAAAAAATGTAGCTGATGAACTTGCGGATGTTGTCGTAGATCGCCCGGCCTTCTTCAATGGCTGACACGATGGCCCCGAAGTTGTCGTCGGTCAGGATGATGTCGGCAGCCTCCTTCGCCACGTCGGTGCCGATCAGGCCCATCGCGATCCCGATGTCGGATTTTCGCAGGGCGGGGACGTCGTTGACCCCATCGCCGGTTACGGCCACCACATCGCCGCGCGCCTGGTAGGCGGCTACCAGGCGCAGCTTGTGGTCGGGGGCCATGCGGGCGAAGATGATCTCCTGGGCGAGGATCTGCTGCAGGGCGGCATCCGACATCCCGTCCAGCTCAGCGCCGGTGACAATGCGCGGGTCATGGGTGGTCACCATCCCGACCCTCCGGGCGACCGATTCGGCGGTGAGGCCGTAGTCGCCAGTGATCATTACCGTGCGGATGCCGGCCAGGTGACAGGTCCGGATGGCCTGCTCGACTTCCGGCCTCGGCGGATCCATCATCGCCACCAGGCCCAGGAAGGTCAGGTCGGTCTCGACCCTCTCGTGGTGGTACGAACCGGACCGGGCAGGCAGCTCGCGCTGGGCGATCGCCAGGACGCGTAGCGCCCGACGGGCGTATTCGTCGTGGGCTGTCAGGATCTCGCCCCGCCGCATCTCGTCGAGCGGCACGTTTCGCCCTTCGACCCGGATCGACGTACACAGGGCCAGGACCTCGCGTGGCGATCCCTTGACGAAGGCCATCTCCCCGTCTGAGGGGATGCGGTGAATGGTGGTCATACGCTTTCGGCGAGCGTCGAAGGGTAGCTCGTGGATCCGGGGCCAGTCTTTGTTGATGCTTTCTTCCGTCAGCCCGAACTTGAGCGCCGCGACCTTCAAGGCGGCTTCGGTCTGATCGCCGAGGCTGGTCCAGGTGGGATGGCCGGGGGAGGGAGGGTTGAGGCGGGCGTTGTTACAGCACAGGCAGGCGGTCAGCAGGTCGGACAGGTCGCTCTCGAACGGCTGGCCGGCCGGAGCGGGTTCGAAGTTGCCCTTTGGTTCGTAGCCGACCCCGGTGGCCCGCAGCCGCCTGCCGGCCACCCACACCTGGCGGACGGTCATCTGGTTCTGGGTCAGGGTACCGCTCTTGTCGGTGCAGAGCACTGAGACGTTGCCGAGTGTCTCGACCGTGTTCAGTCGCTTGGCCAGCACTCCCTGCCCGGCCAGGCGTTGGACGGCCATGGCCAACGAGAGTGTCAGGGTGGCGGGCAACCCTTCGGGCGTTACGGCAACGATGATCCCCAGGGCCAGGATCAGCGGCTGTTGGATGCGGCCCGAGACGATCGGGTCGTAAGAACTTACCACCCAGACGAGGGCCCCGATCCCCAAGGCGATCCAGGAGAAGACCCGGCCGAGCCGTTCCAGTTCGCGCTGGAAGGGGGTCACTTCCTCGCGCACCGACTGGGTCAGGTGGGCAATGCGCCCGAACTGGGTCAGCATGCCGGTGGCGTAGACGACTGCCCGCCCGGTTCCGGAGGCGATCGAGGTCCCCGCGAAGATCAGGTTAGGCCGTTCAACCTCGCTGATCCCAGGATGCAGGGAGGCGTCGGCAGTCCGGCGAGCAGCCAATGCTTCCCCGGTCAAGGAGGCGTTGTTGACCCGCAGCCCATACTCCTCAACGACCCGGGCGTCGGCCGGCACATTGTCTCCTTCGGAGAGGATCAGGATGTCGCCCGGGACGACCTGGCTTGCAGGCAGGTTGCATTCTTCGCCGTCGCGCAGGATATGGGCATAGGCGGGCAGCAGCTGGCGCAGTTTCTCGATGGCCTGCTCGGCGCGGTGTTCTCGCCAGAAGGAGAGGGCGTTGTTGACCAGCGCCAGCAGCAGGATAATGATTGCCAGGGTGAAGTCACCGCTGGCGGCAGTGAGGATCGCAGCCAGGAACAGGAGCAGGGTGAACGGGTGCCAGATCAGGCGCAGGTATTTCTCTGTCCCCCCGGCGCGCGGGGCTTCGCTCAGCAGATTGTCCCCGTACAGCGAACGGCGCGCCGCGGCGTCACCGGCAGTCAGGCCGGTGGGGGAAGTCTCAAGGGATTGGAAGACTTCGGGAGTGCGCAGTTCGTGGACAGGGGCAGAACGCATCGCATTCAGAAAACCAGGGCGAAAACCCGCCGGGTTTTCGCCCCCGCACTCATTCTTCCTCGTCACCGGGCGCGGTTTCCATCGGGGCACCTCCTGCCCGTGGCTTGCGCCTGCGTTTGCTCTTCAGGTACTGGTCCAGGTAGCTGTCAGACCGGGTGTGGTTCAGGGCCTCTTCGAATTCGCCAGCCGCAACCGGGACTTTCTGTTCGAAGCGCAGCGGTTTCAGGATGCCAAAGAGACCGATGAAGCGGGCGACTCCCATCATCAGGCTGTAGCGGTATTCCTGCATCTTCAGGGATTGCCACTCGACCATGTTGCCCATCACGCCCTGGACGCGCGATTTCTCGCGGATGATACGGTGGATCGCCTTGGGGTCGCGGTACCCGGCCGGGGAAAGCAGGATGATATAGGCCAGGATGACCAGGACCCCGAAGGTGAGCAGGACGACCCAGCCGCCCTCGCTCCACTTGCTGATGATCTGGCCCAGGAAAATGATGCTGGAGAGGATGATGGAGAAGGTCGTACCAATCAGACCCCAGGTCCGGGCACGCCCGGTGACCATGGTCTTGACGTGCTGGCGCATGGCCAACCCCATGATCGTGATCGGCATGAAAACGCCGACGCCATAGAAGGGTACCGCCGCGCTGGTATTCCCGCGCACCAGGAACTGGATGATGATCGCCAGGATGGCGGCGGCCGTGACCGGCCGGGTGAAAGTCCCTTTTGGATTGCGGTAGACGACTGCTTCCGGGATCTCGCCGATGGCCACATTGCGCCAGGTGATCGCCTGCAGGTCCTGGAATGCGGTCATGGAGGCGGCGGTCAGAAGGCCCACGGCCAGGATCTGGTAGGCCCAGTACAGGATCACCCCACCGCTCCCGGAGATGGCATGGAACCCGATCGAGGCCAGGTTGGCGACCAGCGAGCGGCCAAGTACACCGTCGAAGGCCTGAAAGTGAATGGCGAAGTAGGTCAACAGCAGGGTCGTGAGGGCCCCGTAGAACAAGAACGAGGTCTGTACGACGCGTCCGATCCCCGACTTTCCGCTGTAAAAGTTCCAAAGCCAACCGAGGCGCGGCAGGCGTTGTTTTCCCCATTTGCTGAAACCGGGATCATCGTCGATCACGAACTGGATCCCGTCGGCCATGGCCTCCAGGCCGGTCAGGGCCACCAGGCCCTTCATGGACGCCGCCAAGAGGTGGAAAAAGGCCTGCCAGATGGAACCTGATGGTTGCGCTACGACTGCTTCGGGCAGGGGTGCCACGCCGGAGTTCTTGGCGATCAGCAGGCCGATTGCCATCGTGATGGTCAGCAGGGCGAAGATCCCCAGGGCGGTGAAGACGATCTGGGCTGATTCACCGCGTCCGCGGATGGTGATGAACCAGGTGATCGAAACCATCAGGGCCCCAATCATGAAATGCCAGAGCCAGTGGACGCCGCCGGCGTTCCCCAGCGAAAGCAGCTGGTCGACACCCGAGAGGGTCGAGACGACGATCGTGAAAACGTAATCTTGCAGAAGTACAATGGCTACGATCAGGCTGATCGCCGGTCCCAGATAGCGCATTGATGCAGCGAACGAACCACCGCCTTCCTTAAAGATCCCCAGGAAGTACATGTACAGGACACCAAAGACGATGTTGGCGATGGCGATCACGATCACGGCATAGTAAGCCAGGTGCTCCAGCCCATAGGGGTGCAGGGCGTGCAGCATCTCGCCGGTTGCATAGAAGTAGGAAGTGAAATAGTCGACGCCGAACAGGGCAACGGCAGCCAACAGGCCGACCTGCCCGGCTCCGTGCACGTGGGCGTCCTCTTCGCGCTCGCGCGGGGCTGCGCGATAGGCCAGGTACACAATAACAATCAACACACCGATCGCGAACAACATGAGCGGATCCTACTTCCCCCTCGGTGTGAAGGCCTGGGCCAGGAGAGACAATTCGATTAGGAGATGTTTGCGGGTGGATGGGTTGAGGCGGGTATCCTGAGCGACTTTGGCCTGTTCTTCGATAGCCGCTCGTACGACGAAGGCCGGCACGAACATGATCCGTCCGGCTGGAATGATTGTAAATCTGTATGTCTGGATCAGCAGATCCTGATCATCAAAGTAGGGCAGGCTCAAGTTCAGGCCGCGGTTCAGGCTGCCGGCGGCAGCGCGGCGCTTGATCGTCGCCACGATCTCGCCGGTCATATGCAGCGCCAGGGCCCGGCCCTGGTTGACCAACTGCCCGAGCATGCCGTAGCGTTTGCGCTCGAAGCTCTCGTCGGCTACTATGTAGGGGGCCAGGGAGCGGGCACCAAAGAGCACCTCCAGGAAGCGCTGCATCGAGGCGATGTGGGCCTCCGCTTCGGCGGTCGAGGAGACCAGGAGCTTTCCCTGATCATCGAAGGCGACCCACTGCGGCAGGTAGAAGCGCCGCGCCGCCGGCACGTAGGGGACCTGCAGACGGCCGCGGCCCTCCTCGGCCTTGCCTGCCTCGACGATCGCGTCCGTTTCGGCGGTGAGCGCTGACTCAGGATCGGCGGCGCGGCCGACCGGAATGGTGGCGATCTCGTCACCCTCGGCGGTCTCGTAGATTACCGAACGTCCTGCCGGGAGCATCTTGTGGACGATGTGCTGGACGGCGGCGAAGCGGAGCAAGCCGCCGGACACGGCCAGCGCCGGGTCGGTGGATTGTTCCAGTTCGGTCAAGCGCTGTTTGATGGCAGGGCGCACATCCTGACGGGTCAGGCGGGGGAAAAGCCGTCCAACGGCCTGCTCGCGGCTGGTCTGCGGGACAGGCTGCGGTTCGTCGGAGTTCGTCATCACGACCCGGTCCGGCAGCGTGAAGCGGAGGCGCGGCGCCTGTTCTGTGAAGGCTTCTCCGACCAGGTGCCCCTGGGCTTCGAGGAAGCGCTGCACAATTGGCGGCTGGCAGTCAAAGAGAGCCAGCTGGCGGGAGTATTCCTCCCGCAGCGGGTCAGATGGGGCCGAGAAGCCGTTGGTCTTGCCTGAGTTTTGGGCCATAAATTTCCTGCCTGAGGTACAAGTCGGCAATCATACTACCAATTCCACCCCTGTCAAGTCTGGGCGAACGTGTCGATCAGGAGCTGCACGTTCCCGCCGACCGGGTAGAGGATCGGGCAGGTGCAGCCCCGCTTGATGTATTCCTGGACCTTGGCGCGCGCTTCTTCCGGCGTACCTGAGGCGGTAATGTGATTGACGAGCGCATCGGGGACGAGATGCTTGGCCTGTTCGATCTGCTCCCTGGTGGCCGGCCAGCCCAGAATGGACTGGATCTCGGCCACCACATCGTGCGATACCCCGCTGGCCTTGGCGATGTGCGGCTGCTGGGCCAGGTACTGGCAGAGCAGCATTTTTGTCGTGTCGATCGCCTTGTTGTGATCCTGGTCCACCGAGCAGACGATCAGCTGCGGGCGGTCGACCTCGTCCAGGGTCCGGCTGGCCTTGCGGGCGCCGGCCTCGAGCAGCTCGAGGGCCCGGTCGTTATAGTCCGGTGGGACGCAGTAGTTCAATACCACGCCGTCGGCGATCTCGCCGGTCAATTCCAGCATCTTGTCACCGGTGGCCCCGATCAGAATAGGGACCTGGCGCGGCTCGCGCCGGCCGTGGACCACGTCCAGCTCGATGCTGTCGACGTGGACGAATTCTCCGTGAAAGGTGACCCGTTCCAGGTTCAGCAGGCGGCGCAGGATCAGGACGGTCTCTTTCATCGCTGTCAGGGGCTTGCGCCGGTCGATGCCCACGTTGCGGGCCAGCGGATCCCACCAGGCGCCGATGCCGCAAAGGATCCGCCCAGGGGCCAGGTCATCGAGGGTCAGGTAGGTGGCGGCCAGCAGCCCGATGTTGCGGGTCCAGTTGTTGATCACGCCCGAGCCGACCTTGATCCGTTCAGTCACCGCCGCATAGGCTGCCATCGGGACGATCGCGTCCCGCACCAGGCGCGACTCGGCCTGCCAGACGGCCTCGAAGCCTTTTCCCTCGGCGTAGCGGACATAGTCCAGCCCATCGCGCAGGTCATGGGAATCTTGCAGGTACAGGGCAACTCGTTTGGTCATGTCTTCTCCTTAAGGAATGCCCAGCATTTCCAGGCCGCCGAGATATTCCAGGTCCTCGGGCAGGTCCAGGTCGAGGGCCAGGGTGGGCAGGTCGAGGATCTCGAGGCGGGCACCTGCCTGGCGGGCGCGTTCGCAGTGGCGCTCGAAGGAGCCGACGCCGTAGCCGTACTCGAACAACCCGACCGGATTGACGAACAGCGCGTTGGTTCCGTCCTTACGGCGGTCGGAGGCGATGACCACGACCGGGGGCTTCTTGCCGTGCCCGAGCAGGGTTCGGACATCTGGCGGGTCGATCAGGGGCAGGTCGGCCGGTAGGATCAGCACAGCATGGGCGCCGTGGGCCTTGGCGACGATGGTGGCCCGCTGGAGGGCGGTGTTGAACTGCGGGGCGCCGTCTTCCAGGACGGTTCGTCCTCCCATCTCGCGGGTCAGGGCCAGGGCGGCCGGGTCACGGCTGACGACCAGGGTGTGGTCGATCTCGGGGACTTCGTTCAAGGCAGTCAGGGTGCGTTCGAGTAAATGTCGGTTCAGCCGGGTGCGCTGGTCTTCACTCAGCATACCCGCCAGGCGCGATTTGCCGCGCCGCAGGGGTTTGACGGGGACGATAGCCCAGATGGTCATGGTGTCTCGACCAAGTTTAGCACATCTTGGGCCAAACGGAGGCGACCGGGGGAGGATTTCATCAGCGTGTCCGTCACCAGCGCGCGCATGCCCAGACTCTCGATCTCTCCGGCCAGGTCAATGTCGAGGCGGTCGAGAATGAAATTGGTGACCAGGCCCTGGTAGTGTCGGGCAACGGCGATAGCCGAGGGCGGAATTCCCATCTCGACATACATCTTCGCCGCCGGGCCCTTGACGGTCCGCCCGCCGAGGATCGGGGAGACAGCGATGATGGATTGTGACTGGTGGACGGGTGAGCGGAGTTGGAGGACGGCCAGGATCGGATCGATGCTGACCCACGGGTTGGACGGGCAGATCACGATCGCGGTGGCCTTATCGATCGTCTCTTGGATCCCTGGGGCAGGGCGCGCCGCCTCCAGCCCGGCAAAGCGGAATCCCCGGACGCGGGGTTCGCAACGCCGGCGGACAAAGTATTCCTGGAAGGCCAGCTCGCCGTGCTCGACCGTATCGACGATCGTGCACACTGGCTGGTCGCTCATCGGCAGGATGGTCGGTTTCACTCCCCAGGCCTGGCAGAAGCCACGTGTGACCTGGCTGAGGGGCTGGCCGTCCTTCAGGCGGCGAGTTCGTTCGAGATGGGTGCCCAGGTCCCGGTCGCCGAGGGTGAACCAATCCGGGCCGCCGAGGTGGCGCAGGTTCTCCAGTGCCAGGAAAGTCTCATCGCGTCGACCCCAGCCCGTTTGCGGGTTGGCCTGTCCGGCCAGGGTGTAGCAGACCGTGTCCAGGTCGGGGCAGATGATCAAGCCGAGGTGCTCGAAATCATCGCCGGTGTTGACGACGATGGTCAGGTCTTCGGGAGGCAGGAGCCGGGCCAGGCCGTCGGCCAGCTTGGCTCCGCCGACTCCTCCGGCAAGGGCAACGATCTTCATCGGCAATCTCGCTTTGTGGAATGATTGGGAAGACCCTGGCTAGAGGAACCTCGCGATTGAATCCAGGCCATGCCGCGCGGGTGTTTCAGGATCCTCGGCCGGGAACCCGATGAAAAGCATCCCCAGCGGCTCCCACCCGGGCGGCAGGTCCAGTGCCCGGCAGGTGGCCTCCCGGGCGAAAAGGGGCCAGCAGATCCAGACCGTCCCCAGGCCTTCGGCGTGGGCGGCCAGCATGATCTGCAGCCCTGCCAGGGCTACGGACTGGACAGCCATGGTCGCCTCGGCCTGCCGACGGGTCTCGTCGGGCTGCGGTTTGACCAGGGACACGTCGCGGCACAGGACGATCACTGCCGGGGCCTCGTTCAGGCGGCGCTGCGAGCGCTCGACCCGGGCATCGATCTCCTCCGGGGGCGCGCCGTCGGCGCTCAGGTCGGCCCGGAATTTCGCAGTGATGGCCTGCCCCAGGCGGGTCTTGGCCTCCGGCGTGGTCACCACGGCGAAGCGCCAGGCCTGCAGGTTGTGGGCCGAGGGGGCCAGGGTCCCGGCCTCGAGGATCCGCTCGAGGACCACCGCCGGTATGAGGTCCAGCTTGAAGCGCCGCACCGAGCGGCGGCTGCGCAGAAAGGCGTGCAGGCCGGCGGCATCCATCAATCCACCAGGGCCTGGTATGTCAGAATCTTGAACTGCGGGGCAATCGGGTAGTACATGCCCGGGTTGGTCTGGACCATCATCAGGCCGTAGAGATCCTCCTGCGGATCGATCCAGAAGTAGGTGTTGAAGGCCCCGTCCCAGCCGAACTCTCCGAGCGAGCCGGCTCGGCCGGAGGCAGCGACGTCGATCAGGACGCGCGTTGCCAGGCTGTAGCCGTAGCCCAGGTGGTTGCGGTCGTTCTGGTCGAAGCGGTAGGGCAGGGCGGCGGCGGGTGCCTGGTTGTGCGCGTACATGGCCACGCTCCTCGGGCTGAGCAGGCGTACCCCGTCCAGCGCGCCTCGGTTGACCAGCATCTGGCAGAAGCGGGCATAGTCGCCGATCGTGGAGACCAGGCCGCCGCCGCCGGAGAAGAAGCAGGGGCGTTGTGCTGGCGGTTTCAGATCGTCGCGCCGGCGGAGCGCTTGCCCGTCGACCGGATGATCGTAGACCAGCGCCAACCGGCCGGCCTTTTCCGGCAGGAGCTGGAAGGCGGTATCGGTCATGCCCAGCGGGTCGAAGATGTGCTCCTGCATGTAGACATCCAGAGGCTTCCCGGAGACCAGCTCGACCAGGCAGCCGAGCAGTTCGATCGCCAGGCCGTAGCGCCAATGCGTGCCGGGTTGGAAGGCCAGTGGAAGCTGGGCCAGGGCCTCCACGAACTGGGCGGAGGTCATCGTAACCGGGCTCAGGTTCCTTTCTCTGGTCGCCTTCTGGTAGGCCCTGTCTACCGGATCGTCCTGGTTGCTGCCGTAGCTGAACCCGGCCGTGTGTGTGAACAGGTGGCGCAGGAGGATCGGCTGCTGCATGGGTTCAACCTGCAGCCCGCCCTTCTTCATTTCGCCGACAAAGACCTTCGTATCCTTGAAGGCCGGGAAGAATTCCGTGAGTGGTGTGTTCAGGTCAAAGCGGCCTTCTTCATAGAGAATCATGGCTGCCACACTGGTGACCGGCTTGGTCATCGACATGATCTGGAAGATCGTGTCATCCTGCATCGGTTTTCGGGCTTCGACGTCCATCCATCCGGACTTGCCGTAGTAGACCGTCCTGCCATTGCGGGCGACGGTGGTGATCCATCCGGCCAGCTCGCCGCGCGCGACGTACCCCTGCATCCAGGAAGTGATGCGCTGCAGGCGCCTGGAGGAAAAACCGGCCTTTTCTGGTTTGGAGATTTTCATGGCAGGACTCCTAATGCCCGTCGACGTGCTCGGGCAGGATCTTGTAGATGACGCGCACCTGGTCGGACTTGTAGTCCCAGGTCTGCCCGTAGTATTTCATCGCCAGGGCGTTGATGTGTTCGAGGCCACCCTCTTCGACCATCGCCACCACCCGGCCGCGGATCTGGATGGTGCGATAGGGGTCGGTGGGGTCCGGGATGCAGGCAGCGACGCGGGCATCCCGGCGCATGTTGCGGTCCTTGGTGCGGCCTCTGGCCGAGTTGATACACAGGTGGGTCCCGTCGGTGTTGAATCAGAGCGGGGTGACCTGCGGCGAGCTGTCCTTCATGGTCGTGGCCAGGAAGAGGAAGGCGCGCGTCTCGTCGCCCAGGAGATCGTGAAATTCTTCGGGGATGATTTTCATTCCGCCTCCAAGGGACGGCGCATGAGCGTCGCCCCCATGCTGTTGCCGCCATGGAAGTCCAGGATGGTCTGCAACTCGGCGTTGTCGCATCCCAGGGCAAGTTTGATCTCAGTGTCGCGCTTGTGCAGGTCGACGGTCAGGATCACGGCCACGAGGAGGCGTTCGCCGGATGCGCCGCACCAGACGTCGATCCCGCCGCCGTCGCCGGCGGTCGTTCCCTCCAGGAAACCATAGTCGAGCGGGTAGATCACCTCCGGGTAGCGCGGGTGAGCTGTCCCGACGGGGCGGTCGATCACCACCTCGTGCGCGGCGAGCAGCTGGTCGAGGCAGGACCAGAAATCGCTGCTCATAGTTTTTCCTGCAGGAAGGCGACGGTCCGTTTCCAGGCCAGCTCGGCAGCCTGGGGGTCATACTCGGGACGGTCGGGCTCGCAGAACCAGTGCCGCGTGCCCGGGTAGAGGTGGAAGGTGGCCTGCCGTCCGAGAGATTGCAGGTGCTGCTCGAACTCCAGCACAGCGTTGACCGGTTCGAAGTCGTCGTCCTCGGCGAAGTGACCCAAGAAGGCGGCCGTGGTCTTGGTGAACTTGCTGCCGCCGAGACCATAATAGGTGATCAGGGCTGCGATTTTTTCGGGCTTCTTGTCCAGCAATCCAAAGGCGAAGAAGGATCCCAGGGAAAAACCGATCATCCCGATCGGCTTCCCGGTGCTTTCTGGTGTTCCGGTCAGCCGGTCCACCGCGGCGGCGATCTGCCTGCGGATGGCCTGACGGTCCATTTTCGAGCGCAGAGACTTGGCCTCGGCGATCGTCACGGCGATGTTGCCCGCATAGAGGTCCGGGGCCAGGACGAGGTAGCCTTCGCCTGCCAGGCGATCGCAGAACTGGCGGATGACCTCGTTGAGCCCCCACCAGGCGTGCAGCACCAGCACCGCGCCCCGGCGCGCCTCCATTCCTGACTTGGCAAGGTATTCCATTTCCGACTCCTCTCTGCTTGTGAAATTCGGTTTCCCAGGCGGGCGTGAGTCGCCGTCAGCGGAACAGGTCCCGTTCTCTGGGGCGGATGAGTTCCTGCAGAGTCCCTTCCCTCAGCGGGTAGGGAAAACCGCGCACATGGATGGCCGGCCGCCCTTCGGCGGCCTGGCCCATGATCAGCGAGGCGGCGGCAGCCAGTTCGTCGGCCGCGGCGACGGTGGTGATCTTCAGGCGGTATCCGAACAGGTCCTCCCAGCCGCGCTCGTCGACCAGCCCGGGCAGGCCGGAGAGACCGATCGTTGTCCCGAGGGCTCCCAGTCGCCAGGCGCGACCGTGCGTGTCGATGATCAGCACGCCCAGGCGCTTTTGGCTGGCAGCTTCCAGCCGTTGACGGAGCTCGGCTGCCGAACGGTCGGGGTCCTGGGGCAGAAGCAGGACCCAGTCCTCCGGATTCCCGCTCTCGCCCTGGACGTTGGAGTGATCAATCCCGGCGTTGGCGCAGACGAATCCCAGGCGGTGTTCGGCGATGATCGTGCCCGGCCGGACGCGCAATATCGCGCAACTCTCTCCCAGGATCAACTCGCACAGCCGCGGGTCCTTCTTGCTGCGCGTAGCCAATTTCCTGGCCTGCCGGGAGGGAGTGACATTGGCCAGGTTGACCAGCCGGCCTTCGGCCTTGCTGACGATTTTCTGGGCCAGGACAAGCACGTCGCCGTTCAGCAGGGCGATGGCTGCCTCGTTCAGGCTGGCTAGAAGAATATCCGCCAGGTTGTCACCTGGGCGGATGAGGGGGATACCGGGGAGGGGGGTGAGCGTCAGGCTCAATCGTCCGGTCCTTCCTGGATGGGGATGCCGGTCAACCTGATCCCGGCATGCGTGGAACCGTACTTCTTGTTGATGCCGATTAGGACCGAGGTCAGGCCCTCGACAACGACCGCGTTCTCCAACGGGCCGGCGTCCCAGCCAGTCAGGCCAGCGGCGGCCACCAGTTTCAGAGTCTCATTGCGGGCTGGTTTGCTCGAACCGCAGACCAGTACGTCACATTCCACGTCTTCGTCCTCAAGCAGGTGCTCGTGCGAGATGTTCTGGAAGGCGATCGTCACTTCGACACCTTCCCCCAGAAGCTGGCGTGCTTCCTGGGCGGCGCTCCCTGCCGGGGGCATCTGGACGGTGCTCACCCTGGGTGGGACCAGCGGCACGGTCACATCGACCAGGATCTTGCCCTGCAGGGCCTCCCTGACGGACTCGAGTGTCGGGCGGTGGGCGGCATAGGGAACGGTCAGGACGACGATGTCGGCATTTTTGGCGACCATCAAGTTGTCCCCACCTTCAATGCATGCCCGCTCTTTGAGCAGGGCGCCAAGTTCGTGGGCGACAGCCCTGGCCTTTTCGGGTGTGCGCGAGCCGATCAGGACCCGGTAGCCGTTCTTCGCCCAGCGGTAGGCCAGTCCCTTGCCTTCTTTGCCGGTTCCGCCGAGGATGGCGATGGTCATGATGAGTCGTTCCTTGTCGTCCATCAAAACAGCTCCTCGTATCGTTTCCAGACTCGCCGGGCGGCCTGCCTGGCTTCGGCAGCGATGGCGGCCTCGTCCAGGGTCAGCAGTTGGCGTCCCTTCATCAAAACTCTCCCGCCGACGATCGTGGTGGTCACCATGCTTTCGTGGAACCCGAAGATGATCTGCCAGGGCAGGTTTCCTGGTGTCAGTGGGGTGATGGGATGATAGTCGACGGCGATCAGGTCAGCGTAGGCCCCGGGGCTGATCCTGCCGATGGGGGCATCGGGGAAGTACTCATTTGCCAGGGCTGCATTGGTGTAGGCGGCCATCTGGGCGACGTTGCTGCCGGACATGCGGCGCGGGTCGCGGTGCCAGGCCTTCTGCAGCAGGTAGGCTGCCTTCCACTCTTCCCACATGGCATTGGAGAAGCCATCGTTGCCCAGTCCAAGCCGAACCCCGGACATGAGCATCGTCTCGACAGGTGCTACTCCCACGCCGTTATTCATGTTCGAGCGCGGCTGGTGCGTGACCCAGCTGCGAGACTCGGCCAGCAGGTCGATCTCGCGTTCGTCAACGCGCACGCAATGGGCCAGGATCGAATGCGGTCCGAGGATTGCATGGGCGCCCAGGCGGTTGACAACCCGCATTCCCGACTTGTTCAGGCTGTCGAACTGATCAGCATCACCTTCGGCGGCGTGGATGTGAAAGCCGGTTCCTGGCGGGGCGGATTGGCGGCAGGCTTCCAGCGTGGCATCGGACAGGGTCAGGCTGGCATGCAGGCCAAACGTCGCCGCGAGTTGCCGATTCGCAGAACCGTTCATTTGCTTTTTGAGGAAGCGGATATTTTCGGCTATGCCCGCTCTGGCCTTCGTATCTCCATCCCGGTCAGAGACCTCATAGCACAGCACAGCCCTCAAACCAGCCTGCTCAACGGCCTCGGCGATGATATCGAGCGAGCCGTCGATGGCGTTCGGTGAGGCGTGGTGGTCGAAGAGGGTGGTCGTGCCGTGCTTGACTGCGTCGATCAGGCAGGCCAGCGCCGACAGGCGGATGTCCTCCGGCTGGAGCGATCTGTCCAGCGGCCACCACAGTTTTTCGAGAATGTAGGGAAAGGAAGGCGGTGCCTCACCCGGGATGACCATGCCGCGTGCAAAGGCGCCATAGAAATGAGTGTGCGCGCAGATGTTCCCGGGCAGGAGATACTGGCCACCCAGGTCGAGCGGTGCCGGTTCGGGGTGCCTGGCGGTCAATTCACCCGTCGGGCCGATCTCACGGATATGCTCTCCGTCAATGTAGACGGCCTGGTCTTCCAGGATGCGGTTGGGTTCCTCCCAGGTGATGAGGTTGGCATGGGTGATGAGCATCAGTATCCCACTCCAAACTGGACCGGGTCGGGAATCTCGATTCCACGGGCGGCCATCTCCCAGACTGTCTGGAAGATCGCTTCGCGCAAGGTTGCCTCGCCCGCGTACATGGCCTGGTAGAGAGTCCCGAAGACTCCTTCGTGGGGCAGGATGCGTAAGTAGGAGAGCGAGGCCAGTTTTTCTTCTTCGCTACCGGACTTGAGCGCTTGAAGAAGCAGGTCCGTGGGAAGTTCATTGGGAGTGACCCCCAGGCCTTGTTTCCCGGCGAACGCGATCACCCAAGCTGACTCAGAGGGGTGCGGCAGCCGACGGGGAATGTGCGGATTGATCCCCTGGCGGGCTTCGACAATTTCCACGGCCGAGTTGCGCACCACCCACTCAGGATCTTCTGTCTGCATGCGAGTCAGGATTTCGTCGGTCCAGGGTTCATTGACCCTTGCCAGTCCATAGACCGCAGCCCGGCGCACCATGATATCTCCCTGCATCGCCGCGGCGTCGATCAACATGGCGTACCCCTCGTCGGGGTCGTTGGCGAGAGCCTCGGCGGCGCATTGGCGTTGGTCCTCGTCGCCGTGCAGGAGCAAATAGCCGATCGACTCGAGCGCGTCGGTCGTACCGATGCTGACCAGCGCCAGGCAGGCGGCTCTCCGGATATTCGGACTGGGATTGTTTGCCAGTCTGGAGAGGCCATCAATGGCCTTGGTGTCCCGGATCGCCCCACTGCCAAGGGCGGCCAGTTGGATGAGTTCTGCGGATGGAGCTTCGTAGAACTGGCGGAAGAGGACGCCGATGCTCGAGTCGTTGCTCAGCACGAAGGCAGCCAGCGCCTGGCCCCGCAGGCTGAGCGGCTGGCCTTCGGTCTGCAGCAGCTCAACCAGCCGGGCCATGACCTGGCCGCGCCAGGCAGCCTGTGGGGGGGCCTCGCGCAGCCAGCGAGCAGCCAGGAGCAGGTTGCGGGAGAGCGGTCGATCCAGCTCGCCAAGCAGTTTTGTCACGATGCCGGAGATGTCCCCATGAATGGACAGATAGTGCAGGGCCAGATGTTTGCCGACCCAGGGGGGCTGCTCAAGCACGGCTTCCGCCTTGTAATTGACCAGGGCCTTTCCGGCCAGGTAGCCTCCGAACAAGGGCTGCGTGAAACGCATGCGGTTGCCGCGGTGCTGGGTCAGCAAGCCGCTGCCGACCATGGCAGAAATCAATCCCAGGGAGGGCGCCTGGGCTTGTTGCTTGCCGGCCCGCTTGCCCTTTTCTTTTCTGCCAGCTCTCCATTCTTTTTCTGGTCTCTCGCCGCCCTCGTTCTCAGGCAGGATCACATCATTCTCGCCCCCGACCGCAGATTCAGGAGCGGTCGCCGCGGGTTCGAAGGCTTTGATCCAATCATGGGCTTTGCGTGGGTCGAAGACCGGCTCGGTGGCCAGGTTGACCTGCAGGGCCAGCATTTCCATGGCCTCTATGGGGGCATTGGCCGGGGTCAGGCGGCGCAGGTGGGCCTCGATGGCATCTACGGGACGCGGGCCGCGCACGTCTCCGGCATACACGCTCCAAACTTTGAGGGTGAATTCCAAGGGAGTAAAGAAACGCGCATCCCGATCCAGCCAGTGGTTGAGCAGGATCGGATCGACCGCTTCCGGCCCGGTCTGGGCCCAGGCTTCGAGCGCCACATAGCGCGCCCAGAGATCGGCCCATTTTTCCAGCAGCCGGGCGCGCCGGGTATCGTCCCAGGCGGCCATCATCAGCGGTGTGAAATTCAGCGACACGAGGCCGTCCAGGTATTCGGGGGAGGCCGTGGTCACAACTCGGGTCTGGGGATAGGACTTCTTGATGCTCTTGATAAACTCGACCACCTGCTGCAAGCCGGTCGGGGCCAGTTCGTCAGTGCCGTCGATCAGCAGGAGGGCACGTTGCTCAGCAAAAGCCTGCTTGATGAAATCGGGGATGCGCCCCAGGTCGAGCACGGGAGCGTACTCAGAGATGGTATCGACCAGCGGCTTCAGGGGATCATCGACTTTCCTGGCGGCCAGATTAAGGTCTGCTGCATGGATCAGGAAGGGGAGAATGTCATCTGACAATCCTGCCACAGGGTCGCGGCGTACCAAGCGGGAAGCCAGGTAGGCCAGGGTAACGGTCTTGCCCGTCCCGGTGTGACCCGTCAGGACGATGTCCGAGTCTCCCGAAAGCGCCTCGGAGAGGGTCAGGGTGGAAGCTTTATAAGTGGCAGCCAATTCTGGCCAGGCGGGCAGGTAGGGAACCGTCTGGCCTACGATGTCTTCAAGGGGCGGCGCGGTTCCTGGCTCGACGCGCGGCGGTGGGGCCAGCAAGACCGGTGAGTCAACGATCTCATCGAGGGCGAAGAGCGGGGCTGCCAGGTGCATGCCCTGGGCCCGCAACAGGACGGCCTGCCGGTAATGTCTTTCGACGGCGCTTGGTAGGCGGCTTCTTCTTTCTTTGGCCTCGGATTGCTTCTCGCGGAGATCATTCTGGATATGCCGGAGGGCCGGGCGAAAGGCTGTAATGACCAGCCATACGATCGTCGTCAGGACAACGCCCAGCCAGAAGGAGAAGGTGTCGATATTCGGGAGTCGGAAGCGCATACGGTTTTCCTGGTCTAATTCCCGTAAAGGATCCGCCCGCAGGACGGACAACGCGCCGGCTGGATGGCGGCGCGTACGGCCTGGACCTGGGCCTGGTTCAGGAATGCGCCGCAGGCATCGCAAGAATCCTCTGCGATCGCGGCTACCGCGATCCCCTGCCGCTTTTGGCGTAATTCATCGTAGAGGCGGATCAAATCGGCAGGCAGGCCGGTGAGGAGAGCAGCCCGTTCCGTCATCAACCGGGCCTGCTCCTTCTGCAGCACCGCGCATTCCCGAGTCAGGGATTGGTTCTGTTGTTCGAGTTGCTGACGGACGGATTGCAACACCCGGTCTGCCGCCTGGTGCTCTCCTTCAGCCGTCTCGAGGGCGATCATGGTTTCGAGCAGCCGGTCTTCGAGGGTTGCCAGGAAACGTTTGAGCGCTGCTGCTTCGTTCTGGAGATCCTGGAGTTCCTTGGGGTTGTGCACATTCCCGCCGTACAGGCTGGCTTCGGTCTGCTCGATCTTGACCCGCTGCTCCTGGACCATGGCTTCAGCCTCTCGCAGGCGCTGCTTGCAGTCGGCGTGTTGCGTTTCTGCCTGCCCGGCTGTAGAACTGGCCTGACGCAGGTTCTCATCATCCTCCAGGCACGCCTGGATTGCATCCAGGCGGGCCTGGACGCGGCTTAACTGGCTGTCGGTCTGTTGCAGACGATAGAGACTGAGCGATTGGCTCATGATAGGAGTATTATATAACGAATGTCGCCGGGCGGGTTGCTTCTGTAATGAAAACGCCCGCTGCACGAATGCAGCGGGCGCGGGTGCTAGGGAGCCGAAAGGTTGAAGTAGTTGTAAACGGCCCTGGAAACATCAGCGAACATGCGGGAGGCCCCCAGCCGGGAAGGGTTGTCCTGTTCCCAGATGATCTGGACCGGGTGGTAGGTGTAGATGACCAGGACGTAGTTACCGCCGGGCGTGTAGACGATCGCCGCGTCGCTGGCGTTGCGCATGTAGCCGGTGTTGAAGTCGGTCACCCAGCCGTGTTTGTGGGCTACGCGGGTCCCTTCCGGGACACCCGCCTGGATCAAGACGCCAATCCGGTCCTCTTCCAGGGTGCGGATCATCTCCTGGCAGGCAGCCTGGTCGATCTGTCCAGGGAAGACTGCCACCAGCCCGCCGCCGGTCTCGGCACAGTGGTACATGTCGACCATCAGCGAACCCAAATCGGATGGAGTGGTCTGATTATAGGAGTCAGGATCGGTGTCGATGTCGGTGCGCATGTTGGCCGGGGTCTGGAAAGAATCCAGCAGGTAGGCCCCCGGGTAGAAATAGCCGGCCAGGAAGGTGTTCTGCAAGCCGAGTGTTTGCATATCCTCGGTGACGAGCAGCGGGCCACGGATCTCATCCATGGCGTACATCAGGGCGTCGGTGGCGTTGTTGTCCGACTGCTGGATCATCTCGCGCATCAATTGGGCCTGCGCGTCGTTCAGTCGGCCACCGGTATGCTGGTAGAACGAGACCATGACCGGGATCTTGATCGTGCTCGAGGCCGTAAAGGCAATATCCGGGTTGACGGCGATGTTCGCGCCGTCCTGATAGGCGAAATGCAGTTCGTCACCGGATTGCAGGTCTACCAGGTAGAGATCGATCAGGCCGTCGAACTGGTTTTGGACCACCAGTTGCTCGATCTGCTGCTGCAGGGCTTGCATCGATGGGCGGCCCGGCAGGGCGGTTTGCGAGGCGATCAATACCGTCCGGTCGGTTGGGGAGAAGATGGCGTTTTCTATCAGGACCACGGCCCGGTCGGTGTCCAGTGTGACCCCGGGGGTGCCTGCGGAAAAATCAGGGCTGCCGGGGATCGGCTGGGCCGGGATGGCAGGCTGATCGTAGCGGGAAGAGATCTCATCACGCAGGTAGGTCCGCAGCCGTTCTTCGGAATAGGTCGCTGCCAGGGGGATCTGATTGCTTGGCGAGGTGCGGTTCCAGAGATAGTCCCAGAAGCCGCTCCAGAAAGGGGAGCCGGTGCGCTGCAGGTCGGCCGCGGCGAGCATGCTTTCCAGGTCCAGCTGGAAACTGACCAACGAAGGATCCATTTGAATGATCGCCTCGCCGTAGCGGATCTCGACTGGTGTGGCGAAGACCTGCAAGAGGCGTTGGGCGGCTGCTTGTGGGTCCAGTCCGCCGACAGGCACTCCGCCGATGGTCATTCCAGGGGGATAGTTGCCGCGCAGGCGGCTGTAGCCGATCAGCTGGACGATCGTCAGGATGACTGCCAGAAGGATCAAGAACAACGATGTCCAGCGCAGCAAGAGCGAGGAGCCTCGGATTCTCACATGACCTCCGAAAAAACAGTGACTTTTATCACCTAGACTGAGGTAAGAGTATAACACACCCGTTCGGGACAGATATGCTACAATCGCGATGGTGGATTTTACCATTCCTTTCATCTCTGGCGAGGAGGCACATGCTTAGATCGTTCTTGATCTATCTATCCAAGGCTGGCTGGGCGCAGCGTTTGGTGGCTGGTTGGAAATTCGCCTGGAAGGCTGCCAGCCGGTTCGTGGCGGGGACGACGGTCGCGGACGCGATCACTGTGGTCCACGAGTTGAATGACAGGGGGATCAACGCAACGCTCGACCATTTGGGGGAACATACCAGCACAGCCGAGGAGGCTGCCAGGGCGACCGAGGATATCCTCACCCTGCTCGATCAGGTCAACCAGGCCGGCGTACGCGCCAATGTCTCCATCAAGCTGACCCAGATCGGGCTCAGCCTGTCCGAAGAATTGTGCGCGCAGAACCTTGAGAACATCCTGGCGCGTGCCAGGAAATACAACAACTTCGTTCGGATCGACATGGAGGATACGCCCTACACCGATGCGACCATCCGTCAGTACCGGACCATGCGCCAGAAGGGCTATGCCAATACGGGCATGGTGATCCAATCTTACCTCTTTCGCAGCGAGAAGGATACCCGTGACTTGCTGACCGAGGGCTGCTGCTTCCGCCTGGTCAAAGGAGCTTACAAGGAACCGCCTGACAAGGCCTATCCGAAAAAAGCAGACGTGGACGCCAATTTTGACCTGCTCACCCAGGTGATGATTGATAGCGCCCTGACAACCGGCTCGCGGCCGGTCAGCCCAGATGGGCGCTTCCCGCCGGTAACCGTCCTGGGGACGCATGACCCGCGGCGGATCGACTTCGGCACATCCTATGCCCGCAAGGTCGGGCTGCCCAAGGGAGCCCTGGAAGTCCAGATGCTCTACGGTATCCGCCGCGATCTGCAGGAGCAGTGTTTGCAGCAGGGTTATCCGGTGCGCATCTATGTTCCCTACGGGACCCACTGGTATCCTTATTATATGCGCCGCCTGGCGGAGCGTCCGGCCAACGTCTGGTTCTTCCTTTCGAATTTCTTCCGCAGGTGAAAGACATCCCCGGCGACTCGCGAGCGCCGGGAGTGTTTTTTATGGTAAAACAGGGATATGCCTGACCGTCCTCTCGCTCTTGTGACCGGCGCGGCCCATCGTCTTGGTCGGGTCTTCGCCCTGACCCTGGCTCGGCACGGTTTTGCCATTCTGGTGCATCATCACCGTTCCGATGAGGAGGCCGAGGAAACTGCCGGGGCGATCCGTCAGCTTGGCATGCCTGCCTACCTGTTCCAGGCAGACCTGGGAACGGTCTCCGGCGTTGAGATGCTCGTCGCAGCGATCGATGATCTGCCACACCCCCTGCGCGTCCTGGTCAACTCGGCGGCAGTCATGCCGGGCGCTGATCTGCGCAGCCTGGAGGCCGAAGCATGGGATGCCACCCTGGCGCTTAACCTGCGAGCGCCATTTCTGCTGGGCCGGGCCGCTGTCGCGCGGATGGAGGCGAATGGGTTGATCGTGAACGTCAGCGACGTTGGGGCCGGCAAGACCTGGACCGGGTTCCCGGCCTACGTGGTCAGCAAGGCGGCCCTCGAGACCCTGACCCGTCTGCAGGCCAAGACCTACGCCCCGGCGGTGCGCGTCAATGCCATCGCCCCCGGTCTGGCCCTGCGTGGGGCGGACGTATCGCCCGAGACCTGGGATCGGCTGGTCGGGCGGCTGCCGTCCGGGCGACCGGCTGCGCCCGAGGATATCGCCTCCGCCCTGACTTTCCTGCTCGATAATTCCTCCGTCACCGGCCAGACGATCGTTGTCGACGGGGGCTACTCCCTCCTCTAGCTGGATGCCCTGCCTGAGATGCTCCATCGCATATGACCACCAGACTCCTCTCGCTCACCCGTCCTCTCTACCTGCTTTTCGCCGGGATCACCTATGCGCTCGGAGCGGGCATTGCCCGTTACCTGGGCGCCTCCCTGCGGGTGCCATCCTTCTGGTTTGGCCTGCTGGTCGTTCTGGCCTTGCTGGTGTGGGTATCCCTGTTGAATGAATATTTCCGCCTGTTGCTTGCTCCCCTTGAACCCGAAGAGACTCCCCGGCAGCGCGCAACCAGGTGCACGCGTGTGTTGCAGGTTTCTTATGCTGCCTTAACTCTCTCCGGGGCGATGCTATCCGTGATGGGAATACTGGGCGTTCTCAACCTCCAGGCCTGGATTCTCTCGGGAGTGGGAATTCTTCTCCTGATCGCTTATGCGGTCCCGCCGTTGCGTTTCTCCGAGAGCGGTTACGGGGAACTGATCCTATCCGCCTTTCTTGCCGTGGTCTTGCCGGCCTTCTCCTTCAGCCTTCATGCGAATGGATTCCACCGGCTCCTGTCGTTGTCAACCTTCCCGTTGGCGTTGCTGCTGTTTGGTTGCCTGCTGGTCAGCACCTTCCCGACTTTTGCGACTGACCAGAAATACGGCCGGCGGAGCCTGCTCGTCCGTTTGGGTTGGGAACGGGCCATCCCGCTGCACCATGCCTTGATCCTGGGGGCCTACCTGCTGCTTGCCCTTGCGCCCCTGTCGGGAGTTCCCTGGGGTCTGGTCTGGCCGGTCTTTCTGACCCTGCCCTTCGCCGGGCTACAGATCTACCTGCTGGAGCGGATTGCCCGGGGCGGGCGAACCATGTGGAAGTTGTTGCTCTCGCTCGCCGCCGGCGTTTTCGGTCTGAGCGCCTATCTTCTGGCCCTTTCCTTCTGGTTGCGCTGACTCGCCTCTGTCCTGACTCGCCGATCCGTACGCGATGCCCGAATTCCTGCAACTCTCTCCGCCTGCTGAGGCCCTTGACCTGCTCCTGCAGGTCCTGCCTGACCCGCAGCCTGTTCCCGAGGCGGTCGATACGCTCCTGGCCTTGGGTCGGGTCACGGCGCTGGATGTCGTCGCCCCGCATCCACTGCCGGCTTTCCCCCGCTCGACGGTCGACGGTTACGCCGTCCGGGCAGCGGACACCTACGGCGTTTCGGAAAGCCAGCCAGCCTACCTGCGCCTGGCAGCGGAGGTGCCCATGGGTGCAGCTCCGGATTTCATCCTCGAAGCGGGCAATTGCGGTCTGATCCATACCGGCGGGATGCTGCCGGCAGGCGCGGATGCGGTTGTGATGCTGGAATACTGCCAGTGCGTGGAGAGCGCCTCGGGACAGGAGATAGAGCTTCTGCGGTCGGTCGCAGTTGGGGAGAATGTCCTGCGCATCGGCGAGGATGTCGCCGCGGGACAGGTTGTCCTGCCGGCTGGGACCCGGATCCGTCCGGCGGAGATTGGCGGCTGCATGGCATTGGGGATCGTCGAGATGCGCGTAGCCAGAAAACCGCGCGTGGGGATCATCTCATCCGGAGATGAGGTCGTCCCGCCAGAGCAGGATCCGGATCCTGGGCAGGTGCGCGACGTGAATTCCTACGCCCTGGCTGCGATGGTGAACCAGGCGGGAGGGGAACCGAGGCTGTATGGGATCGTCCCGGATCATCTGGAGGCGATGAAAGCCGTGACTGCCAGGGCCTTGGAGGAATGCGACCTAATCGTTGTCACGGCCGGGTCGTCGGCCTCGGCGCGGGACATGACTGCCGAGGTGCTGGATTCCTTGGGGGAGCCGGGGGTGCTGGTACATGGCGTCAATGTACGACCGGGAAAACCGACCATCCTTGCCGTTTGTGACGGAAAGGCTGCCATCGGGCTGCCTGGCAACCCGGTCAGTGCCCTGGTCATCGCCGGGCTGTTCATCAGCCCGTTGATCGATCGGTTGTTGCGGGCCAGGCCGCAGCCGAAGCCCTGCGTGGCGGCGGTTTTGACGGTGAATGTCCCTTCGCAAGCCGGGAGGGAAGATTGGATTGCGGTCCATTTGCGGCCGGGTCGATCGGAAATGGGTGAGGGGGAATGGGCCGCGGAACCCGTTTTCGGAAAATCCAATCTAATCTTTACCCTGGCTGCCGCCGATGGCCTGGTGCGCATCCCGCCCGAACAGACCGGCCTGGCAGCAGGGGAGATTGTTCTGGTGACCATTCGCTAGGGGTTTTCGCGAATTTCGTCGCGCGCTCCAAAGGCAGCCTGCAGTTGCTCCAGGGCAAAGCAGGTGTCTGGTTCTGAATGACAGAAAAGTTCCTCCTGGAAGTCCGCAAAACGTTCGCGTAAGGCAGGATCCGGACCTGGCAGACTGTCATATGCCGAGCCAATCGGCACTTCCAGGCTGTCCACCAACATCTGCCAGTCGACGTCTTGTGGATACTGCAGGTCTGTTAAGCAAGAACGGGCAGGGATTGCCCGTTCTTGCTTTTGGTTTCACTCTTTGCCGAAAATGCTGTTCTCACGGTGGACCCTTTCGGCGTCAAGGCGGTTGAGGGGCCGCTCAGGACGATGATAAATTCGGTCGGGTTCACTCTCCCTCGTCCGCACCGATGTCGAGGCCGGCGCCCTGGGGGCGAGGCTGCCCATCGAAATCGGTCGCCGGCGCCTGGTCCGAGACGCCGTGGTTGAGGGCCGGAGATCCGGCCAGCAGGTGGAAGTCCCGCCCGATGCGGTCCCGGAAGAGCGGATCGGCCTCGATGAAATCCATCCCGCGGATTTCATCTTGCCCGTTCCGGTAGCCGTCGATCAGGTTGTGATCGACGATGAAGTTGGCGGCCGGGACGCTGGTAGAAACAGCGATCTGAAAGGACAGGTTCTGGCTGCACAGGTTGTTGCGGATAAGAACCTCCACTGCCTGAGGGTTTTCCAGCAGGATGCCGCCCCCCCAGGGATCCCGGCCGTTTTCCACAAAGGTGTTGTTGAGGATCTGCAGGTTACGCATCGGGTGGCTGTCGCTACAGCAGGTGGTCACATGCAGACCGGTCCACTGGTTGTCGTAGGCGATGTTGTTGTATACGTAGATATTTTCGAGCAGGCCGCCCTGTTCGGAAGCCAGGGCAAAGCCATTTCCCTGGATGTCGTGGACCAGGTTGGCGAACACTGCGACGTCGTGGGTGGACTTGTCCCAGCCGTCGATGTAGATCCCGACCGAGTGGACGCTCCAGACCTCGTTCCCGTAGACCAGCCCGTTGGACGAGTCGTCCTTGATGGCAATGCCCTCCTTCTGGCTGTCGTGGACATGATTGTAGCGGACCTCGAATGCTGTACTGCCGCCGATCGAAATGCTCTCGTTCCAATCTGCAAGGCAGGCCTGGCCGACATCATTGTGTTCGACAATGACCTGGGCACTGGCCCAGATGGCGATACCCGAGTCATTGGTGCTGCGGATCGTGTTGTTGGCGACGATGATCTGGCTTGAGTGCTCGACCAGGAGGCCAGGGTTGTGCGGGTTGGCCTGGGCGTTGATGATCGTCAAACCGGAGACGCGGATATAAGCCTGGTTGCTGATCTCGAACAACCCGCCCCATTCAGGAATCTCGACATCCGTTCCGGCGATGATCACCGTATGACCGGGATAGGCGGCGTACGTGATAAACCCTTCGGCAGTCCCCGAGCGCTGCGGGATTACCCGCTCGGAGTAGGTACCGGCGATGATGAGGACGGTCTCGCCTGGTGCGAGCATCTCGGCTGCCTTCTGGATCGTCCGCCATGGCAGAGCTTCGCTGCCTGGGTTGGCGTCATCCCCATTGGGCGAGACGTAATAGACTGCGCTGGCAGGTGCGGTTGGGAAGGACGTGGCAATGCGGATGGTGGCAATGGCTGTGGTTGATCCGGCTGGCTCCAGCGCCTCGATTGCTCCTGGCGCCGGCAAGCAGCCAGCCGTGGCTGGAAGAAACACCAGCAGGAATAGGGATACGCCGATTCTGGAAATCCTGACGTTCCTCATCTGACCCTCTACTTTCTGGCGACCCGGCGGGCTTATTCCGCCAGCCTCCTAGTATTACAGCGCAACATTGGTAGTCAGGGTAGCAAGTCGGGCGAGTTTTGACTTACGATGAGAAAGATAAGCGGCATAATTTCG
>JAFGSI010000069.1 GCA_016934715.1 Anaerolineales bacterium | reverse complement strand
CCTGCGCCGCCTGGACTTCGAGACCCTGGTCAACCACTCCATCGTCCAGACCCTGCAGCGTTCGATCAACACCCAGTTGATGACCGTCGAGTTCCTGCTGCTGGCCCTGGCCCTGATGGGCGGCGTGACCCTGCGGGAGTTTGCCATCATCCTGCTGGTCGGCCTGCTCAGCGGTACCTACTCGTCGATCTTCATCGCCGCCCCCTTCCTGGTGCTGTGGGAGACCGGTGAGTGGCGCAACTGGTTCCGCCGCAAGCCCCAGGGGGCGACCCTGTAACAGGCACCGGACTTCCGAGGTTTGAACCTCGGAAGTTTTTCGTTACCGGCGGCCACACCCGAAGGGAATCCGTGGGCAGAAAGCCAGCGCGATTCGGTCAGCCCAATGTAAAATAGGAGAAGTCCATCGGCAACAAGGATACGATGCAGAGGAAACCGAAGATCGGCATTCTTTACGCGGCCATCATGGTTGCCAGTTCCACCCTTTGGGGTGTCGTAAATGGCTGGCTCCTGTATTACTACCTGCCCCCCACTGGAACCCCCCTGGTCCCCGCTGGCCTCTTCGGCCTGGTCATGCTGGTCAGCCGAGGCATCAACATCGCCATCACCCTGCCGATCGGATACCTGTCAGACCGCACCCGGACGCGCTGGGGGCGGCGCATGCCGTATATCGTCGGAGGAGCCATCTGCCTGCCGTTCTTGTTCCTCCTGTTGTGGATGCCACCCCATGCAGGAGAATCGATCTGGAATCTGGTTTTCCTGGCCCTGGCCCTGATTGGATTTAATGTAGCGTACGAGATCTTCCAAACACCGTATGAAGCCCTCCTGCCGGAAATCATCCCCGAAGAAAAGCAGCGCGTAAATACATCTGCCTGGGCATCCGGATTTCACCTGGCCGGCGCCATCCTGGCGGGGTTCGCTGGCCCGCTGATCGAAAACATGGGCTATCTGAGGACCGCGTTTGTGTTTGCGCTCGTGAGCGCACCCTTCCTGTTCATTCCATTGCTCTTCCTGCGAGAAAAAAACGGGGGGGACAGGTTCCTTTCAAAAACATCGTTCCGAGAGAGCGTACGATCGGTTTTCGACAGCCGCCCTTTCCGCATCTTTACGATCACGTATGCCCTGTTTTGGATCGCCTCTACATTCGTATTGGAATCGCTCCCCTATATCGTGACCGAGATCTGCCAGCTGCGTGAGGCAGCCACGGTGTACTTCTTCCTGCCGGCGGTCCTGGTTTCGCTGATCTGTTATCCGCTCGTCAGCTGGGCAGCCAACCGCTTCGGGAAAGAACGCGTCTTTGCAGCCTCGCTCCTGGCGGGAGCGATCGTCATGCCTGGACTGATGGCCCTCGGCGAACAAATCCCTGTTCCTCTGATCCTGCAGGGCGTTTTTTGGATCTCCCTTCAGGCCGCGGTTCTCACCGGCGCCCAGGTCCTGCCAACTGCCATTGCTGCAGAAATCACCGACCTGGATAAAAGGAGGACCGGGCAGCATCGCGAAGGGACCTTTTTTGCCGTATGGGGACTGCTCGACCAGCTTGCCGCCGGCGTCGGATCGGCCCTGTTGCCGCTCTTCCTGCTGCTCGGTCGCAGCGCAGAGGACCCCCGGGGACCATTGGGGGTTCGCCTCCTGGGTGTAGCCGGCGGCCTACTCCTGTGTGTGAGCTTCATCGTGTTTCAAAAATATGAACAACCAGCAGAAGAAATTCACAATCCAGATCAAAAATAGGGTGGAGGAGATCGGGCCCACGGCCTGGAACAGACTCTCCGGCGGCCGCCCATTCCAAAGCTATGCCTGGTATGTCTGGGGAGAGAAAATCCTTTCCGACTGCCCCCCCACGTACATCCTCTTATCCCGCGACGATCGAGAAATCGCCAGGGCGGCTTTTTGGCTGACCAGGAATGAACCGCTCTCCGTTTTCCCCCCCATGGCGCGTGCGCTTCTGGGACGCTTGTTACAGCACCGGCCGCTGATGATCTGCCGTTCCCCACTGGCCTGTACGTCGGGTGTCATCCTTCCCGAGTCCCAACTGCGCCGCGACGCGCTGAAAACAATCGCGGACACGGCTCTCGAGATCGCCAGGAACCAGCATGCGTCCCTGGTGCTCTTTGATTTCGAAACCGCGCAGGCCAGCCAGATCGAATGGCCGAATGGATTCAGGTGCATCTCCCTGAATGACCCGGGGACCCGGCTGGAAATCCGCTGGGCGAACTTCGAGGAATATCTGGCAAGCCTGAGCAAGAACCAGCGCAAGCATTACAAACGCAGCGTTCGGAATGCCAACGACCTGGGGATTCGGGTCGCACGCCACAGTGCCGTCAGTGATATCCCGACCGCCCTGGAACTGGTCGGCAAGATCGACCGCCGTTATGGGAATTCCCCGGATCCATGGATCCGGCGTGTGATGGAGCACCTGCATCTTTCGGGAGGCACCTGGCTCACTGCCCATCTCGGCGATCGCTTGGTCGGCTCGGAACTCGTGTTACGGGACGGAAATAGCCATCTGCACACCGGGCTGGGTATCCAGGACGATTTGCCATACGTTTACTTCGTCTTGGGATATGAGGGGATCCGCCTCGCAATCGAACAAGGCGTGCAAACCCTGCGCTGGGGCAGCGGCGCCTTTGAGGTCAAGCAACGGCTGGGCTTCCAGCCGGAGACCAATGACCATTTCGTTTTTTCGGGGACAGGCATCCTTACGCGCTGGCTCTGCCGCCTGGCGGCCCAATTCGGATCCCCATGATCTTTCCCCCCGATACGTCCCCCACCGGGCTGGAGACTCTCTCCAGCGAAACTTTTGAATGCGTCGGGGGTACTCTAAGACATGGAGACACGCATGACTGACTCTTCCTCTCTCTCCACCCTGGTCTTTGGAGCCGGGGCGATCGGCACCTACATCGGCGGGTCGCTGGTCGCGGCCGGGCAGCGGGTGACCTTCATCGAGCAGGCCTCCGCCGCCGCGGAACTGCGCACAGGCGGCATGCGCCTGGATGTTTCCATCGACCGGCAGCGCCGACAGGCAGCGCCGCTGGTCATCCGACCGGAAGCCTTCGGCATCGCATCTTCTCTCCCGGAGGCATTCGAGCAGGGCCCGTTCGATGTCGCTGTCTTCGCCATGAAATCTTACGACACCGCCCTCGCCCTGGAGGGGATCCAACCCTTTGCGGACCGGATGCCGCCGGTCCTCTGCCTGCAGAACGGCGTGGACAACGAGGCCCTCATCGCGGCCGCCCTCGGGACCGAACGCATCCTGGCCGGCACGGTGACCTGCTCGATCGCCCGCCGCGGCCCCGGCGACATCGTCCTCGAAAAGGCGCGCGGGGTCGGGATCGCCGCCGGGCATCCCCTTTCCAGGCGGCTCGTCGGGGCAATGAACGCGGCCCTGCTCAACGCCCGCCTCTTCCCACACGCCGCGGCGATGAAATGGTCAAAGGTATTGGTCAACCTGCCGGGCAGCGCCACGGCGGCCATCCTGGACATGACCCCGGCGGAGGTCTTCTCCCGCCAGGACCTGTTCGACCTGGAGATGCGCCTGGCGCGCGAGGCGCAGGCGGTCATGGCCGCCGAGGGGGTCCGCCCGGTGAACCTGCCCGGGGTCCCCGTGAAAATACTGGCACTGGCTGCCCGCCTGCCGGCCTTCCTGGCCCGGCCGGTGATGATGAAGGCCGTCGGAGGCGGACGCGGCAGGAAAATGCCGTCCTTCCACATCGACCTGCACGCCGGGCGCAGGCAGAGCGAGGTCGCGTGGCTGCACGGGGCCGTGGCGCGTCACGGCCAGCAGGCCGGCCTCCCGACGCCCGTCAGCCGCCTGCTGACCGAGACCCTGCTGGCCATGGTGCGCGGCGAGATCCCGATCGCTGCGTTCTCCCGGCAGCCCGAGAAACTGGTCCGGCTGCTGGGATGATCCCCGCTCACGGGCCGACTTCAACCTTTGCGCCTGGCCGATCAAGGAGTGAAAATGGAAAATGAGCCCTACGTTCTCGCCGTGGACCTGGGCACTTCGGCCCTCAAAACAGCACTGATCTCCACCTCCGGCAGGGTGGCCGGCTGGGAAGTCCAGGAGCTGCCGCTCCACATCCTGCCCGACGGCGGCGCCGAGCAGGACCCCCAGGATTGGTGGGATGCCTTCCTCGCCACTGCCAGGCGCCTGATCCGGAAGGAGCTGGTGCCGGTCGCGAGCATTCTCGCCGTGTGCTGCTCGACGCAGGGGGAGTGCACCATCCCGGTCGATGCCGACGGGAATGCCTTGATGAACGTGATCTCCTGGCTGGACATGCGCGGCGCCAGGCACCTCCACAAGATCATCGGCGGGCTGGTCAAGGTGGCCGGCTACAACGTCTTCAAACTGCCGCGCTGGCTTTCCCTGACCGGCGGCGTGCCCACCCACACCGGCACGGATCCGGCCGCCCACATGCTGCTCGTCCGCCACGAGTATCCCGAAGTCTACCTGAAGACCTACAAGTTCCTGACAGCCCTGGATTACATGAACCTGCGCCTGACCGGGGAATTCGTCGCCACGTCCGACTCGATCCTGACCTCCTGGGTGACCGACAACCGCGACTCGGCCCACATCACCTACGATGACGGCCTGCTCAAAGATTGCGGCATCGCCCCGGACAAGTTCCCGGAACTGGTCCAATGCACCACGGTGATCGGGACGCTGCAGCGGGAGGTGGCCCAAAGCCTGGGATTGCAGGAGGGGGTCAGGGTTGTCGCCGGGGCGATCGATGTCAGCGCGGCAGCCATCGGGGCCGGGGCGGTCAACGATTTCGACGCCCACATCTACATCGGCACGTCCAACTGGCTCGCCGCCCACGTGCCCTACAAGAAGACCGACCTCTCATCCTGGATGGCCTCGGTGCCGTGCGCCATCCCCGGCAAGTTCCTGATGATCGTCCTGCAGACGACCGCCGGCGGCAACCTGAACTACCTGCGCGACAAGATCCTCTACCACAAGGATGAGCTCCTGCAGGAGGAGCACAACCCGGATGTCTTCCAGGTCTTCGACCGCATCGCCGCCAAGACGCCGCCCGGAAGCCACGGCCTGATGTACATGCCGTGGATCTACGGCGAGCGCGCCCCGATCGACGACCGCAACGCCCGCGCCGCCCTGTTCAACATCTCGCTGGAGACGACCCGCGAGGATATCGTGCGCGCCTTCCTGGAGGGGGTTGCGCTCAACGCGCGCTGGCTGGTCGGGCCGGCCGAGAAGTTCATGGGGCACAGGTTAACCCAGCTGAACTTCGTCGGTGGCGGGGCCAAGTCGGATGTCTGGAGCCAGATCCTGGCCGACGTGATGAACGTGAGCATCCGCCAGCTGCGTGACCCGATCCAGGCCAACGCCCGCGGGGCGGCCTTCATCGCCGCTGTCGGCCTGGGACACCTGGCCTTCGCCGACATCCCGCAGAAGATCGCATGCAAGGCGATCTACCTGCCGAACCCGGAGAACCGGGCCCTTTACGACAAGCTCTTCGCCGAGTTCGTCACGTTCTACAAACAGAACAAGGCAAGTTATCAAAGACTGAACGGCTGAACCAGCACTGCGCGGGAGGGATTGAAAGCCGGCCTGGATGAACTGGCCCCTTGCGCGGCATGGGCTGGTTGACAGCGCTGCACACGGCCGGCCGTCCGCGTTTGCCCCCCTTCCGCATTGGCGAGCCGTTTTGTGCCCCGGAGGCGCCCCCCCATCGGTGTGGCCTTTCGGCATTTGCCGGGAACCTTCCTGAACTATGCAGAAGAGCGAATGCCCAGCAGGGCGTTGAGTTGATACAGCCCTTCGATCACCATGTCTGCTGTCTTGAGGGTCTCTGGTCTGCCAACACCCACCGCGCCCATGCCGGCGCGCAGGGCTGCCTGGATGCCGGCTTCGGCATCCTCGAAGACGATGCAGCTGGCCGGTGGGGTGCGGAGCTGCCTGGCGGCGCGCAGAAAGACCTCGGGATCGGGCTTGGCGCGGCTGACCATGTTGCCGTCAACGATCGCCTCGAACAGCGGGGTCAGCCCGAGCCGGGCAAGGATGAGCGGGGCGTTCTTGGACGCGCTGCCGAGAGCAGTTTTGACCCCCCGCCCGCGCAGGCTGTGCAGATACTCGGCCGCGCCTGGCAGGATCTCCGAGGCATCCAGGTGGGCGAGGTACTCAACGTACCAGGCGTTCTTGCGGGCGGCAGCCCTGGCCCTGGCGTCTTCGTCCATGGTCAGGCCGCCGATTTCCAGCAGGATTTCGAGGGAGCGGGTACGACTGACGCCCTTCAGGCGTTCATTCTCGGCTTCGCTGAAATCAAAGCCGAGATCTTGAGCAAGCCGTTTCCAGGCCAGGTAGTGATAGTGCGCCGTGTCGACAATGACACCATCCAGGTCGAAAATGGCGGCACGCATTTCTCGGATCATCGCCGGCTTCTTTACGACTCGCAGGGTTCGCCATGGACCCGATCGAACCCGGTCGATGCAATTTCTGCCCGGCAGGCGTTTTCAAGACCATTTTCAGCGCCCTGCCACGCATGATAGGGAAAGGTTGTTTCGGCGGTCGGATCCAGCGGGTGAACGGAGCCCTCGACCGAGACCGATAATTGCGCTTCGAGGGGCACGACCGGCAGCACGGTCACCGCCTCATGGGTCAGGGTGATGCGCAACATCTGACCCTGGCAGATGATCGGCAGGGTGACCTTGCTCCAGTGCGCAGGCAGGTGCGGGTTGATGGCGATGCAGAGATCAACGCAATGGATCCCGCACAGGCCAAAGACCGCTGACATCCATGCGCCGCCGTTGCCGGCGGGATGGGTGCCGCCGATATACAGCTCGCCCACATATTGCTTCGCTTCACCGGCCAGGTCGATGGTGGCGGTCTTCATGAAGTACTGATATGCCCAGTCCACTTTGCCAAGTTGGGCAGCGATGAGCGCGTAGGAGCAGGTGCTCAGGCTGGAGCCGTGTTCCGTGCGGGACTCATAGTATTCCCAGTTGGCGGATTTTGTTTCAGTTGGGTAGCGTTCGCTGAAAAGAGAGAGCATCAAGACCACATCGGCCTGTTTGATGATCTGGGTCGTCGTGGCCAGTCCACTCCCGCCGCCGAAATATTCGGTTGGATGCAGCTTGCGCCCCAACAGGGTGGGCAGGGAAACATTCTCCAGGGTGAAATACCCATCAAATTGAGGGATCACGGTACCGGGGACGGCAGAATCGGGCTGGAACACCCTGGGGGCGATCTGTGCGATCGCTGCCAGGTCAGACTCAAAACAAAGCGCCTCCATCAAGCCATCATAGAATCCCCGGGAATGCTGCCTGAGGAGGGCCGCGACCTTCAGGCAGACCTCGAAGGTGTGGGCGACCATGCGGTTCGTGAACGCATTGTTGTGGACCCGCTCATGATATTCATCGGGCCCGGTGACATCGAGGATTTCGTAACGGCGCCTGTCGGGGTTATAGTAAATGTAGGCCAGATAAAAGCGGGCGCATTCAAAGATCACTTCCGCCCCACCCTCGATCCATATGGAAGCGTCACCGGTGAGGGTGAAATATTGCCAGAAGGCATAGGCGATATCGGCGCTGATGTGCACCTGTTTGTCGCGGAAATAGGTCCGGATCGGACGGTGGGTGAACACGTCGGTGACGTTGAAAAGCGTGCAGGCATCATCGCCGCTGTCCTGGCTCTCCCAGGCGTAGAAAGCGCCGCGGTAGCCGTATTCGCGGGCCTTGCGGCGCGCCCCATCCAGCGTATGGTAACGGTACAGCAGCAGGTTGCGAGCGAGCCGGGGGAATGCGTGCGTGAAGAACGGGAGCATGAAAATTTCGGTGTCCCAGAAAATTGCGCCCTTGTACATCTGGCCAGACATGCCCCGGGCGGGGATGGAGGCGCGGGCCGTGTGCGCGGGAACGATCGCCAGGAGATGATACATACTGAAGCGGAGGGCCTGCTGGGCGGCAGGATCGCCTTCGATCTGAATATCACAGTTCTCCCACCGCTGGCGCCAGAGGGCAGCATGCTCGGCAAGCAGGGTCTCAAAATCCACACCGGCTGCCTGCCGGCAGAGCTGACGGCTGGTTGCGAGGGGATCTTCACAGTCCAGGCCAAAGGCGTGCGCAACGATTTTGTGAAAGGTGAAACCATCCTTGACAAGCGCAACCCGGAACTCACGGAAAGCGGAGGCTGCGGACAACTGCGCGCCCTGCCCGTACACCCGGTTGCGCCCACTCGGGAGGACCACGGCTTCTGAAACCGCAATCTGGATCGCATTTTCATGGGTGACGGCACTGACCGAAAGAATACCCTTCTGCTCCCTGGCAGCCAGAGCGGTCAAGTGCGGACCGTTGATGTCCCACACATTCCCCTCGATGCCGGTGCAAATGTCAATTTCACACGCTCGGTCGGCGCTGACCGAAAATTCCATGCACAGCAGATTCCGGCGCGCCAGGCTGGCGAAGCGCCGCGAGCGGATCGTGATGCGGGTTCCGTCGCTGGTTTCGAAGGTGGTCTGTCGTTCATGCACTGCATGCTGCAGATCCAGGCTTTGCGAATGGTCAATCACCTTGCTCGTCAGCACATGCAGCAGCTCGCCTGCGTAGCCGATCTGGACAAAACCACCGTTGGGCAGGTTGACCGGTTCGCGCCACAAATGGGCGACCCTGTCGTACAGGCCCGAGACAATGGTGGCAGTCTTCTGGTCCCTATTGAACTCCTCAAGGGTGCCGCGATAGCCGATATACCCGTTGCTGATCAGGAGCTTGTTGCCCCTGCGCTCAATATCGCCGGGAGCAGGTCTGCCTGTTTCGGAGATCTTCCATTCCATTAGGGACCTCTTCCGTGCAAGGATTTCTGGTCGGGCGCAGATGCCCAGGCGATCCTCCGGCCAGCCTGATCGACCTCCTGCACCTGTTCACCAACTTTGAGAGTCAGCGGAGGCCCATCCACAACCCGTATCAGCGCCCCTCTTTGGGTGACTTCCACCCGGATCAGACTGCCGCGATAGAACACCTGGAAGCTGTATCCCTTCCATTGGGCCGGCAGGCAGGGATTGAAGGCCAGAATCTCGCCATCCGAACGCATCCCGCCAAAACCATAGACGATGTTCATCCATGCCGCGGCGATGGAGGTGGTGTGGATGCCCTCGTCGGTATTGCGGTTGTAATTGTCCAGGTCGATGCGGGCCGCGAAGCGGAAAAAGTCGAACGCTTCCTGGTGCCGCCCCAGTTCAGACGCCAGGATCGAATGCACGGATGGCGAAAGGGACGATTCGTGGATGCAGCGCGGCGCATAGGTGGTATAGTTGGCCTCTTTTTGCGCCGTTGAAAAGGATTGGTTATACAGGAACATGAACATCAGGACATCTGGCTGCTTGATCATATCGCTGCGAAAAATACGATCATACGACCAGTGTTGGTACAGTGGAAAATCCTCCACCGGGATGGCATTCACATCGAGGTGAGGCAGATCAAAATAGCCATCGTGCTGTTCATACAGCAGGGTCTCTGGATCATAGGGAATGAACATCTCGGCAGCCATGCGCCGCCAGGTCCCCAGTTCCGCCGCCGAGCAGCCCACTTCTGAAAGATCCAGCGCGCCCAAGATACAGGCGGCAAATTCGAAGGCCTGCTTTGCCATGTAATTGGTGTAGGCGTTGTTATGGACCATCATGTGGAACTCGTCCGGCCCCATCACGGCGTAATAACCGAATTTGCCTCTGGGGGACCACTGTCCACGACTTGCCAGGAAGCGGCAGATCTGGACCAGCATCGCAGCCCCTTCACGGCGTACGAAGGCCGTGTCGCCGGTCACTTTCCCATAGTGCCAGATCGCATAGGCCACCGCGGTCGTCGGCTGGAGTTGCAGGCTGGCATGCTGCCAGAGTGTGCAGCTCTCCGTACCGTCGCAGGTCGCTACCGGGTAGCACGCCCCGCGGCAGTCCAGGTCCCTGGCACGTTCCAACGCCTGGGGCAGCGTCCGGTGGCGAAAATCAAGCAGCGCCTTTGCCGCCGCCGGGTTGCTGAACAGGTAGAACGGCAGGCAGTACGTTTCGGTATCCCAGAAGGCATTCCCGTTGTAGGCTTCCCCGGTGAGTCCTTTGGCGCCAATGCTCGCACCCGCCAGCGCGCCGCGATAGGTCTGCTGCATCTGGAAAATACAAAACCGGATCCCCTGCTGGGTTTCCGGATCCCCCTCGATCATGATATCCGCTCGGTCCCAGACGTGATGCCAGTAGGCCTGGTTCTGCTCCAGGACATCCGCATAGGGTCTGATGGAGGTCTGGAGTTGGCCCAGCCCGCCCTGCCAGGCTTCCTCCAGGGTTTGCTTCGGATCCCGGTCCGAGGACAGGATCACGGATCTCCCGATCACCTGCTCCTGGCCGTCAACAAGATCCACGTCCATGCTGCCGCCGGCATATTTCTCGGCTTCGATGGGCGTCAGCGGCACTCCGGCCTCCACCTGCATTCCGGCGAACAACCGCTGTTCGAGGGATTTGCTCACCCCGAGGATGGCCAGGGCTTCCTTCCGCGGGCAGTCCCAAAAATTCTGTCCAAAGGAGCGATGGGGCACAGAAAAATCCAGGCCCAGAGTCAGTGTCGCCTTCCCCGAAAAACCGCATGGCGTGATGCGGATCTGCTGGCAGGCCAGTTCCTTGGTTTGCATGCTGAGCAGGCGTAGAAAAACCAGCCGCAGCTTCTTCCCGGTCCGGGTTTCCCAGATGAACTCACGTCGCAATTCCCCCGTGCGGAAATTCAATTCGCGGCGGAATGCGGAGTATGTGCTCTTCGCCAGGTCAAGCGCTTCGCCATCGACCTCCAGGCGGGTGGCCAGCCAGTTGACAGTATTGACCATGAAAGCCAGCCGGTTGGAGATCCCCTTATAGGTCGTGCCTTGCGTGAACTGCTGCTCGTAAATGCCATTCAGGTACACCCCGACCAGGCTTTTCCCCGAGTACCCTTCGTCAAAGAAACCACGCACTCCCTGGTGTTCATTCGCCAGCGAAAACAGCGACTCGGACACCTGGCTTCGATCGCTGTGAAAACCTTCCTCGATGATTTTCCAGGGATCCACCAGCAAATATTGATCTGCGATTTTGCCCATCACAACTCCTGGGAGAAATGGCTGCAGTGCGTCTCGGAAGGGGAGACTCACGCGCAGAATCTAGTTGAACGTTCAACTGCCCTGCGAAAAAAAGAGGCCCGAAAAGCTAAGCCGTCTCCCGTACCACCAGGCTGACCGGCAAGATCAAGCGGCTGCCTCGCTGGACCTGGTTGTTGATGATCTTCAACAGCGTTCTGGCGGCGGTCTCGCCCTTCTCAAAGATATTCTGGTCAATGGTGGTCAACTCGGGGGATATTTGCCTCCCGATGTTGGAATTATCAAAGCCCACCACGCCGAATTTCGGCCCGACCTGCACACCCATTTTGAGCATCCCATGAACCAGGCCAACCGCCACCATATCTTCCGTACAGAATGCAGCCTCGAACTGCTGGGCCGACAACGAATCGGCGAACTGCAAACCCGCTTCAAACGGGATGCCGGTTTTATCGAAGGCATGCTCTTTATAGCCCGCCTCTTTCATGGCGCGCTTATAGCCCTGATAGCGTTTCTGCATCAGCGGACTGTCCAGCTCCACGCTGCACAGCGCTATTTTCTGGTATCCTTTTTCGACCAGGTGCCGGGTCGCCAGATAGCCTCCGGTTTCGTCATCCGAGTTTACATAGGAGAAATTGACAAAGTTGTCATGCGCATAATTATCGATCAGGACCACGGGGAGCTGCTTGGCATTTAACTCCTGCATGAATGGGCGTTCATACTCGCCGACCGCCAGGATGCCATCGACGTTGCGGGCGTCAATCCAGTCATTGACCTGTAACAGGATCTCCTTGTAAGGAACGGAAAACAGGATCAGGTCATAATAGGCCTCGAGGCGTAAAACGGAATAGACGCTGTCCATGATGATGTTGTAGAAAGGGCTGTTGGTCAGGGTGTTTGTGTCGACGTAAGAAGGCAGGATCAGGCCGATCAGGCGCGAGCGGTTCGTGATCAACGAGCGCGCCGCCAGATTGGGCTTGTACCCCAGTTTTTTCGCCGCCGCGATCACCGCATCGCGTGTTTCGTCGGAATAATTCCCCTTTCCTCCGAGCACATTGGAGACGGTCGTGCGAGAAACTCCAGCGGCCTTGGCAACATCAATGACCGTGACTCTCATAGGTTACTTCCTGATTGAGCGTTCAACAAATTATCGTGGCGAACAGCCTTTTTGTCAAGCGGCAGGTTGCAACGACACCTCTCGCGCGCATATTCGCGGATCATATCGAGCATCTGAAAACAGGGCTCCCCATCTTCTCCAATATGCTGGTCGATCATGGAATGATCCACCAGGGTTGTCAGGCCGCCCTGCACTTCTTCCACTGCACACAGGGTTTCCGCTTCTGCGATGGTGAAACTCCCCGGGAAAACCGACAATTGGCAGAAGAACGCCTGCAGTTCGGGAGGCAGCAGCTTGAAACTCCAGTCCAGCATGGCGCGGATTCCCTGCTGGCGGGCCGGCATCTGGTTGACTCCTTGTCCAAGGAAATTCAGGAGATGATCGGATAATCGCATCAGAATGGCCTGGGGCGAGAAGAACTTGACCTGAAAGGCAGCCAGCTCAATGGCCAGGGGCAGCCCCTCCAGTCGCTGGCAGATTTCAGTCACCGACTCGACATTCTCCTTGTTGAGCGAAAAATTAGGATTCACTGCCTGGGCGCGCTGGACAAACAAAGTCACGCCCGGGGATTGCGCCCAGAGCTGTTGATCCTTGACAGTATCGACATCCGCGGTCGCCAGCGGTGGAACGATAAACGCATGTTCCCCATAAACATGGAGGGCCGCCCGGCTGGTCACCAGGATCTTTAAGCGGGGGCAGGCCGTCAAAAGATCCGTAACCAGGCTGCGGGCGGGGAGAATCTGCTCGAAATTGTCCAGAATGAGCAAGAATTCATGCTCTCGAAGGGCGTTTTTCAGCCCGGAGGCAGTGGCCGTCTTGACGCCAAGGTTCTTGGCAATGACGGCGGGGACCTTCGCTGGATCCTGGTGGGCAGATATATCCACGAAACAGGCCGGCCGGTTCTGGCGGTGCGCCAATGCGATGCTTAACCGGGTTTTCCCGATCCCGCCGGGACCCAGCAGGGTCAGCAGGCGAACGTCCGGACTGGCAAGCAGGCGCGCAAGCGCCCGCAGGACGGCTTCGACACCAACCAGGCTGGTCAGGGGGGCAGGCAGGCTGCTCCGGGGGAATGTCGCCTCCCGGGACAGCAGCGCCTCGGTCGGTTCCCATTGGTTGAGGGCCTGCACGATGGCCGCCACCAGCTCGCGCAGCTGGTAGAAATAGGTGGCGCGGCTGATGTTCAGGCGGTCCGCATAGACGTTGGCCACCGCCTCCGGGGTGGAAAGCACAGCCTCGAGAATCCGGCGATGGCTGGGGGGGAAGGGATAGTGCTGCAGGTAATCATGGACGGCTTTCAGCCCGCCGTGCTCCCTGATCCAGGATTGCCAGGGCTCCTGCTGGATCAACCGAATGGGAAAACGAGGAAAGTGAAGCAGGGCCTTTACGCGTTCGTCGTCCCAGACATCGGTCATAGATAGTCGGTGCGCAGTACACGATTCCATTTGCAAAGATTATACCACATTCAAGTTGAACGTTCAACTATATTTAGCCTATCCTTAGACCAAGCCAACCGGGTTTGCTCGTATACTCTTACCAGAACAAAGTGTTATCGTAGCAGGAAAATGCTTTGTCATAAACCTTCTGTTCCATCCCACCACAACAAGGAGAAGAAAAATGAGATCCAAATTGTTTGTTCTGTCTACCCTGGTTCTGCTGGTGACGCTGGTGCTCAGCGCATGCGGCAGTTCGGCGACCACGGAAGCAGCCCCGGAAGTGGCCACCGAAGCACCTGAGGTAGAAGAAACCACAGCCCCGGTGGAGGAGCCCGCGGATGAGGGCCCCCTCCCGGCAGTGATCGCTTTCCCCGCAGAGATCGCAGGCGGCAGCCCGGTGGAGATCACAGTAGTGCAGAAACCGGCCGATTCCCAGCCCGAGGCTGTGGAGGCCTGGGAAGCCCAGGTGGCCCGTTTCCAGGAGATGTACCCGAACGTCACCATCACTGGCACCGACTACGCCTACACGCCGGATTCTTTTGCAGCGCTTGTCGCCGGCAACCAGGTGCCCACGCTCTTTGAGGTCTATCTGACCGACCCGGGCAAGATGATCGAACAGGGGGTTGCTGCCGACCTGACGAGCATCTTCGAGGCCCAGAATCTCGACCAGGTTTTCAACCCGGATATCATGAGCATTGCCACCCAGGATGGGAGAGTGTATGGTATTCCGCGCTTCGCATACGCGATGGGATTGGCCTACAACATCAGCATGCTCAATGCTGCCGGGTATGACGCGCCCCCCGCGACCTGGGAAGAGCTGGCCGTGATGGCGCAGGCTTTGACCGATCGCGATGCCGGTGTGGCTGGTTTCTCCTTCATCACGGATGGCAGCGGCGCGGCTGGCTGGCACATGACCACCATTGCCTACAACTTCGGTCTCCTGAACACCGATATCGTTCGCCAGAGCGACACCGGCTACGCGGCCGGCTTCAGCGAAGGGCCCATGCTCGAGGCCCTGCAGTTCGTCTACGACCTGCGCTGGACCTACGATGTCCTGCCGCGCGAGAACCTCAACTGGGGTACCAACGGCGAGGCCCTGGCCACCGGCCGGGCGGCCATGGTTGTGATGGCGGGCGATCAATTCACCTGGATCCGCCAGACCTACCCGGATGCGCCCATCGATGATTACGGCTTCGCACCGCTGCCTGCCGGTCCCAACGGCACGAGTGTTTCCCTGGTCGGCGGCAATATCGCCATGGTGAGCGCTCAGGCCACTCCTGAACAGGTTGAGGCCGCAGTGTACTGGCGCCTGTTCACCCAGTTCGACCCCGACGAAATCGTTGCCAATTTCGAATCCGGTGCCTCCAATCCGACCGTTGTCGTCGGCGCCCCGACCCTGCCGCTCTACGTGGGCGATTACGAAGCCGCGCTCGAGGCCCTGCAGGCCCAGTATGCGAATCTGCCGGTCGCCAACTACCAGCTGTTCCTGGATGCGATCTCTTCCGGCCAGGCCAGCATGCAGCCGGAACCGCTGATTGCCGGACAGGATTTCTACAGCGCCCTGGGAGCAGTTGTCAGCACTGTGGTCAACGATCAGAGCGCTGACCCGGCAGCCATCCTGCTGCAGACCGCCGACACTTTCCAGACCAACGTGCTCGATCAACTGAGGTAACTCGGCTCAACATACTCCATCGAACAGGTGGCATTGCGCAAATGCCACCTGTTCACTACAATACTGGCAAGGAGCCAAATGATGACAACCCTGGCCAATCCATCCCTCGACACCCCATCGCCAAGACCGCCCCGGTCTCGAAACTTCTGGAAAAAGCAGGCCCTCTCCTATCTGGTCATCCTGCCAACCCTTTTGATCTTTGCTGTAATGACCTTCGGCCCGATCCTCACCACGATCGTCTACAGTTTTCAGGAAGTGAACCTGACAAGAGCCTCGGAATGGGTTGGATTGCATAATTATGTTCGCATGTTTGGCAATCCCTTGTTCTATACCGCCTGGAAAAATATCGCTGTCTTTCTGATCATCAGTATTCTCATGGGCTTCATGGTACCCGTGTTCCTGGCGCTGATGGTCAATGAGCTACGCCACTTCGGGCGCTTTTTTCAAACCATTGTGTATCTCCCCTCGCTCATTCCGATTGCCGTGGCCCTGCTTGTCTGGCGGCAGATCTATGCCCCCGATGGCGGCGTCTTAAACAGCCTGCTTAACTCCATCGGCCTGCCGGCGCAGCTCTGGCTGCAGAATCCTGACCTGGCGAAACCCGCCATCGTGGTGATCATGACCTGGCTGGGGGCCGGCGGCAGTGTCCTCATTTACCTTTCGGCGCTACAAGAAATCCCCACAGAAATTTACGAAGCCGCTGAACTGGATGGATTCTCGCCCTGGCAGCGCATCTGGTATATCACCCTGCCCCTGATCAGCTCACGCATGCAAATCATGCTCCTGCTGCAGATCATCGTCGTGGGACAGGTATTCACCGAGCCCTTTATTCTGACAACGGGTGGCCCAGCCAACAGCACCGTCACACCCGTGCTCGAACTCTACCGGACCGCCTTTGAACGCAGCGACTTTGGCCTGGCATCGGCCTGGAGCGTTTCATTGCTGGTCGTCTTATCATTATTCTCGATTGTTTACGTCCGGCTATCGCTCGGGCGTGAATCAATCCAATACTGAGGAGAAATCCATGAAGGCAACCGCCAATCGCGGCGTGATGTCCATTGTTGAAGGCCGTTCCCTCAAAGGGCGCCTCGTTCTTGGGCTGTTCTTCGCCATCCTGGTGCTGACCGGCATCATCATCATCTTCCCCTTCTTCTTTTCCTTTACCGCCGGCCTGAAGAACAGCACGGAAATCTATCGGCCCGGCGTGAATCTATGGCCGGCCAGCCCGGATTGGGGAAATTATGTTGAGGCCTGGCGGCGCTTCAATATGACGCGCATGTTCTGGAACACCTTCGTCGTGGCAGGCGGCGGTGTGCTTGCACAGCTGGTGGTCTCCTCGCTGGCAGCCTTTTTTCTTTCCCGCCTCAAGCCGATCGGCTCCAATCTGGTCATGGTGCTGATCCTGATCACCATGACCATTCCACGCATCGCTTACCTTGTGCCCCTGTACATGACGCTGGCCAAACTGCCCTTTATCAACACCAGCCTGATCAATACCTTCTGGGGGCTGTGGCTGCCCTATGCAGTCAATCCGTTCATGATCCTGGTGTTGAAAAACGCCTTCGACAGCATCCCGCGTCAAATCTATGATGCGGCGGAGGTCGATGGTGCAACCGAAACGCGCATCTTCCTTCAATTCACCATCCCCCTGTCAGCGTCCATCATGCTGGTTCTGGGTTTGCTGTCCTTCATCGGCCTGTGGGGCGATTTCTTGCTGCCGCTGCTGGTGCTGCGTGACTCATCGATGCAGACCGTCTCGGTGCGGCTCTTCAACTTGACCCGCGACTTCCCGATGAACCTGCACATGGCTGGCTCTTTCATTGCAATGATCCCGCCCATGTTCGCTGCCATTTTCCTGCAGCGCTACATGAAGGGTGGGCTTACCTTCTGACCAGGGCAGAACCCGTTTCATGCTCCGTCGATTCGGTGTCATTCTTCTCTTTCTCCTTTGCTTGATGGGATGTGCCGGTCCCCGGCCGCTCTCTTCCTCGGTCGGGACGAGCACCGGGCCCGGCCTTCCCATCACAGCCGCGGCATCTGCACTGCCGTCAACGGCCGGGCAAACGCCAACGCCGACCGCGCCGCAGGAGACGACCCCCGGCGCGACCCGTCCAATCGTACGGATCAGAAATGTCGCAACGGGCACCTATCTGTACGAACAGGATGGACAGGCCCAGGTCGGGGACCTCCCGGCCTCCAATCCATCTTCCCTTTGGGTGGTTGAAGATTACCAGGGCAGCCTGCGCCTCCAAAACCGCGCCAGCAGCAACTATCTCTCCATCGAGCATCTGGAAGAATACGTTGAGATCATCCCCATTTTCCCGGAATGGATGAGCCCGCGCTGGACTTTTGAAGGAGATGTCGGACAGGGCGCGATCGTCATCCGGAATGTCTGGCACAACTGGCAACTGCTGTATGTCGAAGCCGGCCAGGTGCGCTGTGACCGCATTCCGGTCCCGACGGACAACGCGCGCTGGCTGATCGAGGCTGTCTCCGGCCTGCCACTGGCCAACAGCACAGCCGCGCCGGTGCCTGCCATCCCGCCCCCCACCAACCCACCCACCAGCCGGGGCGCAGCTGTTCCCTGGGTCGAATACGAGGCCGAGCAGGGCCAGACCAACGGCGAGGTCCTCGCTCCCGATCGAACCTTCGGGACCATTGCATCAGAGTCGTCGGGCCGCAGCGCGGTCCGTCTGGACGCAAGAGGGGAATATGTCCGCTTCCGGGCCATCCAGCCGGCCAACGCAATCGTTGTCCGCTTTGTGATCCCCGATTCGGATGATGGGCAGGGCCTGGACGCCACCCTCAGCCTGTATGTGGAGGGGGTCTTTCGCCAGACGATCCAGCTCACCTCCAGATACGCCTGGTCTTACGGTGGCGAGGAATGGACATTGAATGCGCCCCAGGCAGGCGGCGCACACCATTTTTACGATGAGGCGCGGGCGCTCGTGGGCGACATCCCGGCAGGGGCCCTTGTGAGCCTGCAGATAGACGCCGGCGATGATGCCGAGTATTATGTCCTTGATCTGGTCGACCTGGAGCAGGTCGCCCCACCCGGAACCATGCCCGAAGGCTACCTCTCCATCGTGGAAGACTGCGGGGCGGTCCCCAATGATGGCGAGGAGGATGGCGACGCCATCCGCAGCTGCATTGCGCGGGCAGAGGCGTCCCGGACGGGGGTCTGGATCCCGGCGGGTACCTTTGAGAGCAACCTGCGCGGGTTTGAAGTCCAGGATGTCACCCTTCAGGGCGCGGGGATGTGGTACTCGATCATCCATGGCAGTTTCGCCCGCTTCCTTTGCACCGGGAACAACTGCCGTTATTTTGATTTTGCCATTCTGGGCGAAACGGTCCTCCGCCAGGACAACAACCCGGATAACGGCTTCAACGGTGGCGCGGGAACAGGTTCGCGGCTGGAAAATATCTGGGTCGAACACACCAAGGTCGGTTACTGGGTTGGCGGCGGAACGAACGGGTTGATCATCACAGGCAGCCGCTTCCGCAACCTGTTCGCCGATGGGGTCAACTTCTGCAACGGCACAAGCTACTCGCTGGTCGAGAATTCACATTTCCGCAATACGGGTGACGACGCGCTTGCCTCATGGTCTCCTCTGGGTGACCGGCCGAACACCGGCAATGTCTTCCGCTTCAACACCGTCCAGGTCCCGTGGAGAGCCAACTGCTTCGCCATCTACGGAGGAACCGATAACCGCGTCGCAAACAACCTGTGTTTTGACGTGGTCACCTACCCCGGCATTCTCATCGCACAGCAATTCAACGCCAATCCCTTCGACGGCGTCACCGTTCTCCAGAGCAATGCGCTCATCCGGGCCGGCGGCCCCATGTTCCATGATGAACATGGGGCGCTCAAAATCTGGGCTGCGCAGGGGGAGATCAGCGGTCTGCTGGTCAGCGATTTGTTGATCGACAGTCCCACCTTTTCCGGGATCGAACTCGAGGGCAGCTACCCCATTACGCATGCCAGTTTCGACCACATCGAAGTGCGCCAGCCCGGCACATGGGGGATCCTTTTCCACTCGAACACCGCCGGGGAGGTGGCATTCTCCTTTGTCGTCGTCAGCAACCCGGGGGCAGGAGGCCTGCTCAATTACGCGCCGAGCCTGTACTTCACACTGGATCCTGGAGAGGGCAATCGCGGGTGGGAAATTCCTTAGTCCCATGAGTTCCCGGTCCCTCCATCCCGAAGCCCGGCCTGTTTCGTTCCCGGACCAGTAAACACGATTTTCGATCGGCTTCCGCTTGCAGGGGGCGCCTGCCGTCCTGCTTCTTGCAGAAATAGCGGAACGGAATCTGCCGCCAAGCAGGTCGGTGTAACGATCTCGGTTCGGATAATTAGGCGGTGCCTGTACGTGTGGGGGGGACAGTAGAAAGACATGCAAAAATGGGGTCACTGGCAAACTCAAACGACTTTAAGAATCTGCGAGAGACATTCCCCCCTCCTAGACCGGTAAAGAACAACATCCCTCGCCTGCGATCCTTGTCAAGCGAGAAGGAACATCCAAAGACAACAGGTGAGAGGCAACTCCATTGCATCCGGACGCCCCCGGGGATGGGCAGTGTCCCGTTACTGGTTTCCGTACGCCCGGAGACTTAAGAATCACGCCCAAAATCGATCATGGCAGGCCTGATACCAGGATCCGCTTTGGCTGCAGCCTGCTCCCGCGTTTTTCCTTCTCTTCGTTCGTTCACCATCAGCCCCCACCCGGGTGCTGGTTGCCACCATCCTTTCTGCCGCCCTTCCATTTCTTCGAAAGGGGCAACGTCCTTTTCATCCTCATGGGGGGGGCATTTCGAATTATGTATCAAAATAATAGTACAAATTTGTCATTTTTGTACTATAATAATGTTATAACTTTGCGATTCGGAAGTCCGATGCCCAGAAATCATCAAGGCAGATCTCGTCCCCGAAAGAGAGCCTGCGATCGACATTGGCAGGACAGCCTGAAGGCCATGCTGGATTCAGAAGATGAAAATGATGCCGCCCGGCGCATCGATGTCGGAGAGCGGTTGCGGGAACTGCGCACGCTGCAAGGACTGTCCATCCGGTCCCTGGCCGAAATGTCAGGCTTGAACTTCAATACCCTCAGCCTGATCGAAAATGATAAATCATCCCCGAGTGTCAGCACCCTGGAGCAACTTGCGCAGGCTCTCCAGGTGCCGATCATCGCTTTCTTCGAAATGTCATCGCCTCAGAAGGATGCGATCTTTCAAAAATCGGGACAGCGACCGCAGGCCGTCTTTTCCCAGGGTCTGCTCGAAGACCTGGGAGCCGGTCTCACATTGGGAGAAGGGATGCCGTTCTTGCTGACCCTGAAACCGTACGCGGACAGCGGTCCGGATGCCATCATTCATACCGGCCAGGAATTCATCTACTGTCTGGAAGGGCGGCTTGTTTATACGGTTGCAGGAGAGGAACATGATCTCGGCCCGGGTGACAGCCTGGTCTTCCAGGCCCACCTACCGCATCGGTGGGAGAACCGGGGCAATACGAACTCCCGTTCCCTGCTTATCCTCTGCCCGGCAGACCAAAACGACCGTTCGGCGGAGCAGCATTTCAAGAACGAACAGGTCGAAGGGTGATGCGTCTCGGTGTTCCCCTTCCGCCTGCGCCTGTAGACATCCATCGATCACCCATTCAGTAGTGAAAAGCTGCGGCCATTGCAATGGTACGACAACGCAGGGTGTGTGGGTGCAAGCCATCCGGACCGCTGTCCGCCGACTGGAGCATGGATCGGACAGAGATCCCTCCACCGAGAAGGGAATAGCAAGGAGCGAAACATGATCATCCAGGTCAACCAGGCGCTATGTGCAGGCTGCGGTGTGTGTGCCGATGCGTGCCCCGCCGGGGCAATCCACCTGGTGAAGCAGCGGGCCGCGATCGATGAGACTCTCTGCACACAGTGCGAGGCTTGCATCGATGCCTGTCCTAACCAGGCAATCACAATCCTCGCTGTGCCCACCCGCAGTAAACCTGGATCGACGCTTCCTATCGTGGAGACTCGCATGGTTCCTGCACCCGCCATGATAGCAGCGCCGGAGACGCAGGCCCCGGCTCGTGAAGCGGCACCGTTGGCTGGAGCCCTACTGGCATTGCTCGGGCGCGAAGTCGCCCCTCGCCTGGCAAACATCCTACTGGACGCATTGGACCGCAGGCTCAAACAACCCGAAATGACCACCAGCACATCTTCGTTGCCTGCGCCGGTACGAAGGCCCGATGCACGCGGCAGACGCGAACAGAGGCAAGTCCGCCGCCGCGGGCGCACCAGAAATGCAAACCAGAAAGGAAGGAGGTGAAAAACATGCCAGGAGGAGATCGCACAGGCCCGTTGGGCGCTGGTCCAAGGACCGGGCGCGGCATGGGCTACTGCAGCGGGTACGACCGGCCCGGTTTTACAAGCCCGGCCCCCGGATTCCGCCTTGGACGCGGAGGCAGGGGACGCGGCTGGCAGAATCGCTTTACTGCCGGCAGTATCCCAGCCTGGACGCAGCCCACGGCAGAACAGGAAGCCGCAGACCTGAAGGCCCAGGCAGATTGGCTGAAAAGCCAGCTCGATGCCATCCAAAAGCGCATCGAGGAACTCGAATCGTGATTGACAAGAAAGGAGAACCGATGGCAGAGACCACTGGCTGCGCCCGCGTGACGGGCGCAGTGACGGGCGAACAAGCACCTTCGCCTACCGCCCCTCCGTCCCCCGCAATGCCCGAACGAAAGGAGCCCGCGATGAGCGCTCGTGTTGGACAGAAAGCCCCCGACTTCACCGCCCCTTCCTACTACAAAGGCGGCTTTACCCCCGTGAAACTATCCGATTTCGCCGGCAAATGGGTATTGATGTGCTTCTACCCCGGCGATTTCACTTTTGTCTGAGCAACGGAAGTGTCGGCGGTCGCCGACAAATATCCCGTCCTGCAGAAACTGGGGGTCGAAGTGATTTCGGTCAGCGTGGACAGTCATTTCGTGCACAAGATGTGGAACGATCACGAGTTGACGAAGATGGTCAAGGGCGGCATCCCCTTCCACATGGCCTCCGACCAGGCCGGGAATGTGGGCCGCGCCTACGGCGTCTGGGATGAAAACCAGGGCATCGAAATGCGCGGACGCTTCATCATCGACCCGGATGGTACCATCCAGGCCCTGGAAATATTGACACCGCCCGTCGGGCGCAAGCTCGTCGAGTCCATCCGCCAGATCCAGGCCTTCCAGCACGTACGTGCATCGGGCGGCAAAGAGGCCACCCCGGCAGGCTGGGAGCCTGGCAAGCCCACGCTCAAACCCGAGCCCGACCTGGTCGGAAAGGTCTGGGAAGTCTGGAAACCGGATATGGAATAGAGGCAGCATGCCTCGTTAAGCGTGGAATCGGGAAAAAGGCCTGGCTCACCCAATCCCCCCCACCGCTTCCCTGGCAGCCGCCTCGGCAACACGGCAGGTCTTCTCAGGCCATGCTCCAGTTGTCTCAAGCGTGGGCAGCCTGACCAGGTTTCGCGCGGTGCTGCCGGAACAGGAGACAAATGATCACCCGATTCTTACGCAACCGTTTCAGCCCCGGCGGCAGACAAGCACGCGGCCAGGGGCATGGAGGTGGAGGCCGGGGCGGTGGAACCAAGCCCGGGTCCGGCCCAGGCGGAACCTGCATCTGCCCGAAGTGTGGTAAGAAGATCCCGCACACTCCCGGCACGCGCTGCGTGGACAAGACCTGCCCCGATTGCGGCACGCGCATGATCCGCGAGTAGACCGCGGAAAATCATCCTGAGCACCACTGCCCCGACCGTCGAACCGCAGATCGCCCCACGCTTTGGGCACGGCGCCTGGCTGCTGGTCGTGAACACCGAAAGCGGCAAGGCGGAAAGCCACCCCGATCCCGGCCTGAACACCTCGGGCGGGGAGGGCATTCAGGGAACCCAATTTGCTGCTGACCAGAAAGCCCAGGCAGTCCTCAGCAGCGATTTCGGCCCCAACGCTTTCAACGCCATCCTGGCAGCCGGGGCCGGGAGGCCATGGACCTGTACGGCGACTGTCCGACCGCCGCCGAAGCGGTCGAATGTTCAAGGCAGTCAACTGAAAGAGGGCGGCACGCCGACTCAGCACAGCCATACCGGCCGACCGGTGTGCATCGCCGCCAGATTGGCACTCCGCCTGGTTGGCGGCGATGAGGCCGCCGCGGCACACAGGAGCAAAAATTGGAACTCACCTGTTCGCTCTGCCGGGTGCAGGCCTGCCGCGAGGCACCCGGTGTCAAACCCCTTCCGGCTTTCTGTCCGGCGCGGACAGAGTCTGACATCCTGGCCACGGCGCGTCAAATCTACCAGTCCGAGGCCGGGACCCGGCAGTTGGCTCGAGCCGCGGCCCAAGTCGAGTCGGCAGGGTACTGCCGCTGGCCGCGCGTGGAAGAGATCATGGAATTTGCGCGACGGCTCGCTGTCTCTCACCTGGGCATTGCCACCTGCATCGGCCTTCTGCGCGAAGCCGCTCTGCTTCAGGAGATCCTGGAAGCGAACGGATTCTCAGTCAGCAGCGTCTGCTGCAAGGTTGACTCGATCGCCAAAGAAGAGATTGGCTTGCAGGACGAGGAGAAGATCCGCCCGGGCCAATTCGAAGCTTTGTGCAACCCCATCGGGCAGGCAGGCCTACTGAACAAGGCCGGCACAGGATTGAACATTGCCGTTGGACTGTGCGTGGGACACGATAGCCTGTTCTTCCGCCACTCGCAGGCACCAGTCACAGTGCTGGTGGCCAAGGACCGCGTCACCGGCCATAATCCGGCCGCGGCCCTGTACACCAGCCATTCCTACTACCGCCGTCTGCGCGCCGAGAAAGGCTGAGACCGGGCAGAGAGGAACCTCCTGATAAAAAATCCGTCCGCTCGGCCCTCTCCGGCACGGATCTGGCGCTGGCCAGGCCGACCGCCTCCGGCTTCCACGACGCGCAGTGCATCCTGGAGACTACTGACACGCTCCGCGTCCGCGCCAGGGTGCGCACCAGAACAAAACCTTCTGCCTGGAGCGCAGCCTGGAACCGGCCTCCGCCTTCCGCTCGACGAGCCTGTCGCGCTGGCCCTGATGAACGCTGAGCCAGCGACAATCAGGGATCACGGAGCCACTGCCAGCCAAGAAAGCATCGCCGTGTAGCGAAATCGCATGCTGGCTCCTGACATTCGATCCCTGCCATCCCGATAAGGAAAACCATGACATCCACACTATCACAGAAACAGATCCTGGACGCGCTTTCGAAGGTCAATGACCCCGAACTGCATCGCAGCCTGACAGAATTGAAGATGGTCCGCAAAGTGGAGATCAGAGGAGATGTTGTCGAAATCGAGCTTGCCATCACCCTGCCGAACTGTCCCTTCAGAGCCCAGATCGAATCAGAGGCGCGCACCGCGGTGCGGGCCCTGCCGGGGGTCAAAGAGGTGGTCCTTCACACGGGAACGATGACTGACAAAGAACGGCAGGCATTGATGGGAGCTTCCGCGGAGGGTACGGCAGCAAAATACAACCACATCCAGCATGTCGTGGCGGTGATGAGCGGCAAGGGCGGCGTGGGAAAATCGCTCGTCGCCGGTCTGCTGGCCTCTGCGCTGGTCCAACAAGGCTACCGGGTGGGCATCCTGGACGCAGACATCACCGGCCCCAGCATCCCCATGCTGTTTGGACTGCAGGGGCCCCCGGAACACGGACCGGTGGGGCTGCGGCCCCTCGAGAGCCGAGGCGGGCTGAAGGTCATGTCGATGAACTTCCTGCTTGCAAATGAGGACCAGCCGATCATCTGGCGCGGGCCGCTGATCGGCAAGGCCATCACGCAGTTATGGGGGGATGTGATGTGGGGCGACCTGGATTACCTGTTGGTCGACCTGCCGCCCGGCACCTCGGATGCAGCCCTGAGCACCATGCAATCCCTGCCCGTCCGAGGCATCGTCATGGTCACCACACCGCAAGGCCTGGCTGCCATGATCGTCCGCAAGGCTGTGCATATGGCCCAGGCCGTCGGCGTTTCCATCCTGGGCGTGGTGGAAAACATGGCGTACTTCCAATGCCCGGACACAGGCAAACAACATTTTATTTTCGGGCCCAGTCACGCAACAGAAGTCACCCTGACCGCCAAGGCGCCCATGCTGGCGCAACTCCCCATTGACCCGACCCTGGCTGCCCTGTGCGATGCTGGCAAGATCGAAGAAGTGATCCTTTCCGAGATGCCCGGGCTCCTGGACGCATTTACCAGGGCCATTCCCGTTCAAATCAGGGAATAGACATGGGCGAGAGCGGACGGTTCCAATCTGCAATCCTTTTCAAGATGGTGAAGAGTATCAACCCGGAGACCCTTGGGGACGTGGTGCGCATGGGCCTGATCGAAGACCTGGCCGTGGACGAGAGCGAAGACACCCCCAACAAGTTCAGACCCTCGTCTGCATTTCACCCAATCGCCGCTCCGCTCGCAGAGGTCATCCAGCGCGCGGTGGCGGAAATCCCAAGCGTCGCCTCGCAGGATATGCAGATCGTCGGCTTTGCTCTTTCCAAAGAACTGACCGCCGCACTCGAGCGGGCCGTTGAAGAAAATCCGAGGCAGGTACAGGAAGAGGGGGCCGAAGCCCCCCTACAAAGGAGTCAAGAATGCGTGACACAAGGAAGATCGGGATCATCATCTGTAACCGTTACCACACCTGCGCGGGCGGCAAATGCCTGCGCGCGATGCGCAACCGCGAAGGCGCATTCAGCATCTACGCGGGTATGGATGTGGAACTGGTCGGCTACACCACCTGTGACGGCTGTCCGGGTGGCAATGTGGAATACACCGGGGAAGAGATGGTCAAGAACGGCGCCCAGGTCATCCACCTGGCGACCGGGATGCTGGTCGGTTACCCTCCCTGCCCGCGCATCCAGGTTTTCAAGGCTTTCCTGGAAGAACGTTATGGCGTCAAGGTCGTAGTGGGAACGCATCCCATCCCCAAGAAATATCTTGACCTGCACACAAAACTTGGAACGTGGGCCAGCCCCGCCTGGCAACCCCTTCTCGCACCGACCATGGCAGATGAGGCCACGCGAGAGGCTTACGACTGAGTCCGCTGGAGGTCCCATGTCATTTACGATTCGTTGCATGGATTGTGGTCACACCACGCCTTACCACCCTGGCGACATCGATTGCCCAAATTGTAAAAGCCAGTGGCGGGAGGCGCTCTACCCTTATGAGGAAATCGCATCCTCATTCCCGCAAGACATTGCCCAACGCCGGTTTGACCTGTGGCGATATCGAGAACTCCTTCCGGTTCATAACCCCCTCCCCATCCTGAAACTGGGCGAAGGCGGAACTCCGCTCATTCAAGCCGCCAATGTAGGACTCATGTTGAGCTGCCCCAACATTTTCATCAAAGATGAGCGTCAAAGCCCAACAGCATCCTTCAAGGACCGCCAAGCGGCAGTAACCATCGCCGCGCTCAAAGAAGCCGGCATTACTGAAATGGTGGCTGCGTCGACTGGCAATGTTGCTATTTCCTACTCGGCTTACGCTGCCCGCGCCGGTATTAAATTGTGGGCTTTTGTCACCAGCCTGGTGCCGGCGCTGAAAATGCGCGAAATCGCCCTCTACGGTGGCCAGGTGATTAAAGTAACTGGCACGTACGACCAGGTTAAACAAATCGCCACTGAGTTCGCCGAACAGCGCGGCCTGTACCTGGACCGGGGAGCCCGCACGATTACATCGATCGAGGCAATGAAAACGATCGCCTATGAAATTGCCGAACAGCTCACCGAAGAACTTGGTCCGCCTGAAGAGCCTGGCACTCTCTGGCGCACGCCAACCTGGTACATACAATCGATCAGCGGTGGAATGGGCCCGGTTGGGGTCAGCAAAGGCTTCAGGGAAATGGCACGAATGGGCTTTACCCGCCAGGTTCCGGCCATCGCCGCCATACAGGCCGAAGGTTGTGCGCCAATGGTACATGCCTGGAGGGAGGACAGGGAAGAGGCCGAGGCGGTCACAAACCCCCAAACTCACATCGAAACCCTCGCAACCGGCACACCCGGGCGCGTGTACCCCATTTTGAGAAAAATCTTCAAAGAGGATCGCGGCGTATTTGAAAGTGTCACCGATGAAGAAGCTTACCAGGCCATGCACACATTGGCAAAAATGGAGGGGATTTCGGCCGAACCTGCCGCTGGCGTTGCTTTTGCGGGCTTATTCAAGTTAATCCATGCCGGGATCATCACACCCAGTGATGTGATCGTGGTCAATTGCACCGGCCATACGATGCCTGCAGAACCACTCGTACTTGGCTCGGGCTGGGCACGCAGCATCATTCTGCCCAGAAAGGAAGAAAAAAGCAAGCCGCAGGAGGAAGGACTGCTGGCTGCACTCAACCGCGTTGCTCCCGATCGCTTCCCGCGCATCCTCATCGCGGATGACGCCGCCGATGCACGCTGCCTGGTTCGCCGCATTTTGCAATCGCAGGGCGAATACATCTTTTTTGAAGCGGCCAACGGCCGCGAAACCCTGGACCTGGTTTACAAAGAACACCCCGATCTGCTGATCCTGGATTTGATGATGCCTGAAATGGATGGGTTCGCAGTCCTGGACAACCTGAAAACTGACCCGAAGACGGCCGAGCTGCCCGTGATCGTTTCCACGGCGAAGGAACTGACGAGGGATGAGAAAAACCGCCTGCAAGGTCAAATCCAAGCACTGATGCAAAAAGGCGGTTTCATGAGCGATGCGCTTTTTGAGGAAGTGCAGGCCCTCTTGGTGACAGGAGACAAGAATGGCAGTTCGTAAAATCCTCCTCTATTCCGAGCACAGAGAGACCCTGAGGGAAAAAAGTGGGGCGGTTCCGCTTTTCAACAGGACTGTTCGCCGGATCATCCGGGATCTCAAAGACACCCTGCAAGCCCATTCCGAAGGCATCGGCCTGGCCGCGCCCCAAATCAACATCCAAAAGCGCGTCGTGATCTTTCGCCCAGGACTCGAAACGGATGGCGAGTGGCGGGCCGGCTTGCCGGTCGCCCTGGTCAATCCCGAGATCGTCGAGGCCAGCGGCAAACGCAGGGATTTCGATGGCTGTTTGAGTTTTCCGGGCCTGTATGGAGAGACGACACGCCCGCATCACCTGCGCGTCACCGGCCTGGACGAGGCAGGAAGACCCTGCGACCACGTCTACGATGGCTTCAACGCCGTGGTCGTCCATCACGAAATCGATCACCTGGACGGGATCCTCTTCATTGATCGAATCGAAAACCCACAGGATTTGTACACGCTGCGCAGAAATGAACAGGGCGACACGATCCGGGTACCGTTCACTGTGGGGTAGCTGCCATGAATACCCTGCCAGATCGCATTCTCTCTCTTAAATCAAACCCGGTTCCGGCCAGCCAGGACTTTGAGGACCCGGATTTTCATATGCAGGTCGTGCACGAAATCTGGCGTGGGTTCGCACAGACAGGCTTCACTCAGTCGCCGCCAGTCATGGACGATCGCAATACGCTCATCTAAAAGGATGCAACGATGTCAATGACCATCTTCGGAAGTGTTCTCCTGGCCAGTATTCTGGCATGTTTGGTTACCACGATCGGTATCTATACCATCAGCAGGTACGAAAGATGGGGCAACCAAAATGTAGCTTATTTCATAAGCTTCGCCGCCGGCGTATTGATCTCTGTATCCTTTATCCACATCATTCCCAAATCATTTGAGATGAACGATGCGGCGCCCGTCGCCCTGTTGGCCGGATATATGGGACTCTACCTCTTCAATCGTTTTTTGACCGCGTTTGTCTGCAATGACCGTGCATGCACCAATCTTTCGATCGGGATCATTCCCATGCTCGGTATTGGCTTGCACTCCTTCATTGACGGGATCATCTACTCTGTAACCTTTAACGTAAGCATATTCACCGGTGCTATGACCGCGATCGGCATGGTACTCCACGAGTTTCCTGAAGGGATCGTTACGTTCTTGCTTTTGGAGCACGCCGGCTTTTCACGGAAGAAAGCAGCTTTATACGCTTTTCTCGCCGCGGCCGTATCCACACCTCTTGGAACGCTGGTCTCGTTTCCGTTCATCAGCAAGATTGATCAAGCTGCCCTGGGCATCCTGTTGGCAATCTCTGCCGGGGCGCTGGTGTATGTGGGCGCCTCGCACCTGCTCCCGGCGGTCGAAAAAGAGAAACAGAAATACACTTTGATTTCGCTGGGAGCCGGAATCCTGGTGGCAGTGATCATCGTCCTGTCGAAAGGCTTATGAAGCAAAGTCATGAAAGATCTCTCCGGCCCGGTCCCCTCCCGCGCCTCGGCAAATCGCCGGGCATCGACCCCATTCCTCTCAAGACCTGCAACTGGAATTGCATCTCCTGCCAGTTGGGCCGCAGCGTTCCCCTCTCCCGGTCTGGCGAGACTGCCAGGCCAAGGAACCGAAAGGAGAAATGATGAGCACGTCTAGCGTTGAAATCACCGTGATCGTGAACAACGTTCGTCGAACGCTTTCCGTCAGGCCGGACGAGAGTTTGTTGGCCGCGCTGCGCCATGCTTCTTATTTCAGCGTGAAATACGGCTGCGACGATGGTACCTGCGGGGTTTGCACAGTGCTCCTGAATGGCAAGCCAGTGCACAGCTGCAAGATAAAAGCTGCCGATGTGGATGGTGCAGAGATCACCACGCTGGAAGGGTTGAGCAAGGACGAGGCGCTGCACCCCATCCAGGAAGCATTTATCGAGACAGGCGCCATTCAGTGCGGCTTTTGCACCCCTGCGCAAATCCTGGCAGCCAAGGCGCTCCTGGACAAGAATGCTGCCCCAACCGAGGCCGAAATCCGCCAGGCCCTGAACCCCGTCCTTTGCCGCTGCACCGGTTATGTGCGTCCGGTAGCGGCAGTGCAGCGTGCCGCAGCACGGTTACGCGGCGAAGCAGTTGCTCCCGTCATGCATGTGGAACAGACGCTGCCGACCGATATCCACAATGTCACGCTGCCCGAAGCCTACTACCGGCGGGACGGGTCGCGCGACCCGCTGCCACCGCTGGTCTTCACACCGCCAGATTATCCCACGGCGCACATGCTCGGCAAACCAGAGGTCAAGGTGGATGCCGTCAAGCTGGCGCGAGGCAGAGCGGTCTTCACCGATGATTTCCGCCTGGACGGTATGCTCTACGGCGCGCTGCTCACCAGCCCGCACGCCCACGCCCGCATCAAGCGCATTGATGCGGGCCGGGCACGCGCTTTGGCAGGGGTGCATGCGGTTCTGACTCACCAGGATCTCCCGCGCATCAAACACGCCTCTGGCGGGCAGAGCTATCCTCAGCCGTTGCCCTATGACCAGGTGTGCCTGGATAACAAGGTCCGCCACGAGGGCGACCGCGTGGCAGTGGTTGCCGCCGAGACCCCACAACTGGCTGAAGAAGCCTTGAAGTTGATCCATGTTGAGTATGAAATCCTGCCCGCGGTAGTTGACCCGCTGGAAGCGATGGAGGCGGGCGCACCGATCATCCACGACGAAACCGATACCGTGGGAATTCACCAGGCAGAGCGAAACATTGTCCATCACATCGAAGCTGCAACCGGGAACGTCAAGGCTGCCTTTGCTGAAGCCGACTCGATCTTCACAGGTGAATATCGAACTCCCAAGCAGCAGCACGCCCACCTAGAACCCCACGTGTGCATCACCTATTGGGATGAGGATCAACGCCTGGTCATCCGCAGCAGCACCCAGGTTCCGTTCCATATCCGGCGTATGGTCGCGCCGCTGATCGGGATCCCGGTCAAGCGTATACGCGTCATCAAGCCACGCATTGGTGGCGGTTTTGGCAATAAGCAAGAGATGCTTCTTGAAGACCTGTGTGCCCATCTCACGCTGGCAACCGGCCGCCCGGTACGCATGGAATACAGCCGCCAGCAGGAGTTCACCAGTTCCCGCAGCCGGCACCCGCAGATCTTACGCTACAAAGTCGGCGTGAAGGACGACAGGGTCACGGCCACCGAGCTGTACCTGATCGGCGATACCGGCGCGTATGGTTCCCACGGCCTGACGGTCAGCATGGTGGGTGGTTTCAAGGGACTGACCCTTTACAACCCGCCCAACGCGCATTTCGTATGCGACGTAGTCTATACCAACACGCCGCCGGCTGGCGCTTTCCGCGGCTATGGGGCCATGCAATGCCAGTTCGGCATTGAGGTCCTGATGGCCGAGATCGCTGAAAAATTGGGGCTGGATGAGGTCGCGTTCAAGCGCAAGAACTGGATCAAGCTTGGGGAAGACATGCACCTCTCCAAAGCGTTGGGCGAAGGTCGCGAAGGCACCGAGCAATCCCTGCAAAGCAGCGCGCTGGAACAATGCGTGGAGATCGGCCTGCGCGCCACCGATTTCTATGCCAAGCGCAAAGCCTATCGCAAACAAAGCGGACACCTGCGCCGCGGAATCGGCATGTCAGTGATGATCCACGGCAGCGGCATCGCCGGCCTGGATATGGCAGCCGCGACCCTAAAGATGAATGATGACGGTTCCTTCAACTTGCTGATCGGTGCAACAGACCTGGGCACCGGTTCGGATACCATCCTGGCGCAAATGGCCGCCGAAGTGCTGGGCATTCCACTGGAGGATGTGATTGTCTACTCCTCGGACACTGATTTCACGCCCTTCGACAAGGGCGCCTATGCCAGCAGCACCACGTATGTCAGCGGCGGTGCGGTGCGCAAGGCGGCCTTGCAAGTCAAAGAACAGATCCTGAAACACGCCGCGCGCATGCTGGCCGATCCGGAACCGGACAGACTGAGACTGGAGGAGCGCAAAGTGACTGCCCCGGACGGCCGCTCGGTGACCCTGGCAGAGGTGGCGCTGAGCAGCCTGCATCAATTGGAGCAGCACCAGATCATGGCCACGGCCTCCCATACCAGCCCGGTCAGCCCGCCGCCGACCGCCGCCCAGTTCGCCGAGGTGGTTGTGGATACCACCTGCGGGGAGATCACCGTCGAACGATTATTGATGATCGTGGACTGTGGCCGGGTGATCAACCCGGTCACCGCTGCCGGGCAGGTCGAAGGCGGCATGGCGCAAGCAATGGGATTTGCCCTCACGGAAGAGATGCGTTTTGATCAGCAAGGGCACCTGCTTAACCAGGACTTTGTCACGTACCGCATTCCCCGCGCCCAGGACATGCCGGTGGTGGATGTGATTTTCGTCCAGACGGACGAGCCAAGCGGCCCCTTCGGTGCCAAGTCGGTATCCGAGATTTCCACGGACGGTGTCGCACCGGCATTGGCCAGCGCGATTCACGATGCCACCGGCGTCTGGTTACGCGAATTGCCCTATACGCCGGAGCGCAACAAGCCTGTCCTCCACCAAGGGCAGGATTAGGCATGCCTGCCAGCCCGGTATTTGAAAACAGCAGTGCCGATGTTCCTGTCGAACAACGCCAACGGCAGCCTTGCGCGAATCCTTTCACCAGATGAAGAAACACAGGACCATGCTTCCGTGGATCTGCCCCAGGCTGCTGCCGGCGGGGTGTAGCGGCCCGATCTCTGCAGACATCCCGTCCGCGACCGTGGCAGACCAGGCCGCCCCCGTCTCCTCCCCGACCCCGTGCCTGCCGGCACCGGAAATTTCCAGCGGGCTTCTTTCATCTCCGTCAGCGGGGAGATGTCCTCCTGTGCCTCGACGCAATTGCCGGCCGCCTCGCCAGATATGGTTGTGGCACGTACAGGGAAATCTCACCGACCACTGCCATTCGGCATTCTCCATGAGCAATCCCTGGAAGACAACTGGCGGGCAAAACCCCACCGTGCATTCCATCATTCTCGTCATGCGGGCATCCTGAAGGCCCCTTGCCAGGGATGCATGAAAATGAGGTTGCTGATGAAACGGAAATGCCCGACGTTTATTCTGGCAATTTTGATTATGCTGCTGGCCTTGATGATCAATCCCCGGCCAGTCCACGCCCAGACCGCAGAGCCGATCGTGCGCGCCCTGCTCTTCTATTCGCCCACCTGTCCAAGATGCGTTGAAGTAATGGAAGAGTATCTCAGGACCCTCTTCGCGCAATACGGCCACCAACTGCAGATCATCGGCATTGACGGCACGACCAGGCAGGGGCGCGACCTGTATCATGCCGCCGTCGAACGTTTCGCCATACCTGAGCAACAGCAGGGATTCCCCACCCTGATCGCGGGCGAGACAGTGATGGTCGGCACCTGGGAGATCCCGAACCAATTCCCGGACCTGATCGAGGCCCGCCTCGCCAGGGGCGGGCTGGACTGGCCGGATATCCCCGGTCTGGAGGATGTGGTTGAACAGGTTTTGGCTTCGGCGGTGCCAACCTCAAGACCCGCACTAATCCTGGTTGACAATCACACCCTGACCTGGTATGAGAGATATTCCCTCGACCTGACAGGAAACACAATTTCTGTGATTGTGCTGGCCGGGATGGTCCTTGTTCTCGTTGCTGCCGCGCTCCATTTCCAGCGCAGCCAACCGCTTCCCCCGGTTCCCCACAGAGCATGGCTGATCCCGAGCCTGTGCCTGCTGGGCCTGTGCGTGGCCGGCTACCTGGCCTACGTGGAGACCGCCCGAGTGGAGGCCTTCTGCGGCCCCGTCGGAAATTGCAACACGGTCCAGGAGAGCCAATATGCCCGCCTGTTCGGGATCCTGCCCATTGGCGTGCTGGGAATGCTTGGCTATGTTGCCATCATTGCCGCCTGGTTCACAGCCCAACAAGCCAAAGGGCAACTGGCGGCTTACGCCACGCTGACGATGTTCGCCATGACCATGTTCGGCATCCTCTTCTCGATTTACCTGACCTTCCTGGAGCCATTCGTCATCGGCGCCACCTGCGCCTGGTGCTTGACATCCGCCATCGTGATGACACTGCTCTTCTGGTTCTCGATCGCCCCGGCCAGGCAGGCCTGGACCGGGCTGTCCTGCAAAACGCCCTCTTCCCCACAACAAAAGGAACCATGATCGATCACCTCCCGGTTACATCCGTGCAGATCCCGGATTTCCCCCGCGGGACAAACGAGTCCCAGCGCGTTTGCTCTTTGGCCGAACCTGCCACAGTCCTCTACTCAAGTTTCTGGAAAAATATATCTACGATGACTGGATCAAATCGAATTCCGGCGTTCTCTTTAATATACTTCAGGGTCTTACTTCTTGGCCAGGCTTTCCGATAAGGGCGATCTGACAACAAGGCATCCCATACATCCACAATGCTGAAGATACGCGCCGCCAGCGGGATCTGCTCGCCTTTCAGACCGCGCGGGTAACCTTTCCCATCCCAACGTTCATGATGACAATAGGGTATGTCGAGTGCAGATTGCAGGTACGTAATGGGTTGAAGCAATTCATAAGCATGGTTGGGGTGCTGACGCATAACTTCCCATTCATCCTCACTGAGAGGCCCAGGTTTTTGCAGGATATCACTGGGAATGGCCATTTTTCCAATATCATGAAGCAAGACACCCCGATGGACCGCAACCAACTCATCCCGGCATAAGTTAAAGGTTTGAGCGATCCTGAGGGTCATATCCACAACCCGCCGCGAGTGGCCTTCGGTTTCCTGGTCATACAGTTCTAAGGCTTTTGCCCAACCCTGGAGCGTGGCATCATATGCCATTGCTAACTCATTGCTCTGAGTCTCGATTGTTTTCACGCTCTCCCGCAGAGAATCCGTCACGCTGGCAATATCGTGCGCCAGAGAGATGGCCATCAAGAGGATGATTGCCATGAACGAATATTCCACAACATAAATGAATTGGTAAACACCGCTGCTGACAAGCGAATCGTTGAATACGCCGATCCAAAACAGCGTCAAGGATATCAACAAGGGTGCTGCAGCCCGTTGATTTCCTGCCCGGAAATAACGAATGCCCATAAACATGAGAAATATATAAATCGGTATTGAAAAAAAGCTCTGGATATCAGTAAACAAGCCCGGAGACATTTCGTAATAAGTGACTGTAAAGCCATTGGGAAGGCTGATATTCTTGATCGATGGATGGTCCAGCGAAAGCCAGGTCAGGTCGCTGCGATCCACGACATGCACGAAAGCAGAAAGTAAAAAGTATGCTGTAAAGAGGATGAGCGCCTTTTTGGGTCTTTGTGACGTGTAGTCAGCGATAAACCATAAAAATGCGGCCCCCGACAGCATCATTGCAATTACCTGGCTGCGCTGCCAGAAAGCTGCCTGGGCGACCGAATTTGCATTGTACACGCCCACTGCAAACACATCATAGAACCCGACGGCAATGCACGTCAACGCGAATGACAGCTGTTTTTTATCCTCCCTGGTACGCATATATACAATCAGGTGATAAAAACCGGCATAGAAAGAGATGCCCGCTAAAATAACAACTGGAATGGAGATTGTTTTCATAAAAACCTCTCAGCACGATTCGAACTTTCCAGTTGAGTACTATGTATGGGAATTGCTTGACCCTGCGTAATACGGTGAACCCGCACAGCAAGACGGAGCATGGCGCACATGGGGGGGAGAATGCGCTGGTAAGCTAATTGTACATCAAGTGTTCGACATGGGCCGTATTGCAGGCAACCTTCTTTGCGACTCGCCGCTCAATTGGAGCCGATCAGCATTGTGGACGAGATGATCCAGGGTGGCATCTGCGAGGCTGGGATTAGCAACTTGAGAAAACCAACCGGTCAGCGGCATTTGGGAAGCGACAATCGTCGAACCTGGTCGTAGCGATCATCGAGGGCTTGCAAGATGTCTTGGGCATTGGCAGAGGTGCGTTCATCACGTAACCAGTCATCCAGGATGTGGAGATCCCAATCCGTGATAGTAGAAAGGCTCTTTTGGGATCACTGGGGACCCAGACCCCCCGCATGTGGGGGGGTCTGGGTCGAGGAACCGCCAGATCCAGGCTGGGGGCAAGGGTATGTCAGGAAGATTGGGTCAATGGGAATTTATTCTGGCCAACGGTCTTCCGCTCGGTCAGGACCGGCCATTCCTTCTCGCGGGTGATCTCCAGCGAGAAAGAATCTCTCTTGTTCTCCCACCGACCGCCCCTCCACCCTCACCTCCGCATATCCAGTCAGGCTGTACTCCGCCTGGAATGGCAATATCCCCGGCACGAGCGACGACAAGTCTGCCGACACCGTCCCAGAGACCACCTAGTTGCCCGGGTCCACGGTAATCCCTGTCACCGTTACCAAAAAGCGCCTTACATCCCCACCGCTAAAGCGTGGGGCTTTACGGCGCTTTTTGGTAAGCGCTCCGAGACCAAAGGCCTCACCGCCGGGAATCACCATTGGGATCTGCGCTGTGACACGAATGGGCACGGTCGTCCCCACCACCCCGCCGGGCGCAAGCACGCTCACGCTTGTCTCCCGAATGACCGGCTGCCCGGAAAGGGCGCTTTCCGCAGCCGAAACCGCCTCACCCGGGGCGCAGGTCCGGGAGACAGTGCCCATGCGCGCCGCATGGCGGGCGGCATTCTCGACGTTGGACGGCCCGTACAGATACAGCCCGATCAGGAGCATACCCATGAATAACACACGCGTCAGCATTGGTCAGATCAAGCGCGACATCTCCGAACTGGTCAACCGCGTCACCTACGCCGGCGAACGCATCATCCTCACCTCTCGCGGCAAGCCCAAGGCCGTGCTGATCAACATGGAGGATTACGAGCGTCTTTTGCGCAGTGAGAGCCGCACCACCGACGTTCAAAAGTGGCTGGCAGAGGCCCGGACGCTTTCCGGCAAGATCGCCCAGCGCCGCGGCGGGATGGTGGATGTGGACGCCATTCTGGATGCTTCCCGCCAGGAACTGGAGACCCGATGAACGGCGTGCTCATCCTGGATGCAAGTGTGGCCGTCAAGGCTGTCCTGCCTAATCCCCTGCAGGGGCACTGCCTGGCATTAATACAAACCTTTGCCGATGTTCAGCCGGCCGCCCCGGCCCTCTGGGCGCACGGGACCACATCTGCCATTGCCAAGGCCACCCACTTCGGGGAGATCACCAAGGATGAAGGCCGGTGGGCGATCGATAAACTCAACGCGCTGGGCGTCCGCCTCTTTGTACCGGATCCCACCCAGAATCTGGCTGCTTTCGAATGGACTCTGCGGCTGCAGCGCGCCTCGGCCTACGATAGTTACTACTTGGCACTCGCCGAGGCCCTGGAATGCGACTATTGGACCGCGGACAAGCGCCTGTTCAATGGCTTGCAAGATGCGCGCCTGGGCTGGATGCACTGGATCGAAGAACTGCCACCCCTAAATGCCTGAACAGCTACAGAGTGCTGCGTAAATATCTAAACCAACCCCTTTCGTTTCATGGGGAAATTGGGTTTCATCTAGTACATTCTGGCGCAAATAGGTAATGGGTGGTATCGGATAGGTATCTCACGAAGGAGAAGCCTGAAATGCCAATACCAAAAGCACAAGTGGTCACCTTATCCGAAGAAGAGCGGCAAGGGTTAGAGAAACTGGTGAAACGCCATCAAGTAGGGCAACAGATCGCCTTGCGAGCCAGGATCGTACTTGCGGCGGACGGACTGAAGAACAAGGAAATCGTAGAGAAGTATAAAGTCACCGGAGTTACGGTAGGGCTGTGGCGTAATCGTTGGGTCAAACTGCAAGACATCTCGTTGGACGATTTGAGCATTGAAGATCGTCTCCAAGATGCTCCCCGTCCGGGAGCGCCAGCCAGGATCACGGCAGACCAGCGTTGCCGGATAGAAGCGCTGGCCTGTGAAAAGCCTGAGGACTCGGGACGGCCGATCAGCCAGGGGAAATTTGCCGAGCGAAGTAGGATATAGGGCTTATTCGGAGAGATATTCGATTTGTTTCATAAGACCGGGCACATCTCGCGTGGCGGTTTCCCAGACTTCATCCCAATCCACCAGGTCATAAGCATGGACAAGGTGGTCGCGCATTCCCGCCATGGATGCCCAGGGGATTTGTGGGTGGGCGACGCGGAATTCTACTGACAGTCGTTTAACGGCTTCGCCGATCACTGTCAGTTGGTATAAAACGGCCGAACGAGTTTTTCAATCATCGCTGAAGCCATCTTTCCCGAGACCCTCAACAAACGCGGCGATGAGCTGCGCCGCGTTGATGATATCTTTCAAGACGATGTCATCCCGATGCTTAGACATTGGCGTGTTCGTTCTCCGAGTACAATGTTTTTGCCGTGCCCAGGATTTCCGAGCGTAGCAATGTGTTGCGGCTTTGTTCCAGCGCCCGGCGAGTGATAAGATCCACCTCGCGCCCAAAGATTTCCTGAAGTTCCTGCTTCATCTGGATATGGTCAAAGAGACTCCAGTTGCTGTGCGGAGCGAAGGAAACCAAAGCATCGATGTCGCTTTGCGTGGAGAAATCATCCCGTACCGCCGACCCGAACAACGCGAATTCCACCACTTTCCAGCGTTTGCAGAAAGCAGCAATTTTTTTGCGGGGGACACGTATTTGGAGTGCGACCATGTTTAAATTATACCCCGCTTTATCGCCATTCTGGTGACCGATGAACTCGGTTGAGCAGAAGACCGCCTGGCCGGACGCCATCCTGAGCAACGTCGAGCGGACCTGATCCAGCCTGCGCCGGTTCAACGTCGTTATCCCGCCCGGCGGGGGCGCTGTCGTCCTGGGCGAGCAGCTGCGTTCAACGCTAACAGCCAGGGGCGCGGCGATCCGCTGGCCGGCGGACCCGGTCACGGCCAACGTACTCTGCTTTTACATCGGTACGGTTGCAAAGCGGGTGCATGTAGCGCCAAATTATAGGTAGTGAGAGGTGTTGAATCAAATGACCACAGCCTTTCGACTTAAAACAATAAGCCCCCGTATTTGGGGGCTATGGTGGCGGTCTACCGCCATATCTAGGCTGGGGGCAAAGGATTCGAACCTCTACTAACTGATCCAGAGTCAGCCGTCCTACCATTAGACGAGCCCCCAACTACGGGCGGTATTTTACCATCAGGGGGCCGATCCGTCCAGAGGGTGGGATCAGGCTTCGGGTCCGTTTCTCTCCATCGAGCGGGCCAGGCGGCGGGTATTATCCTCGATGTCCATGAATACCAACAGCACCTGGGCCACACCCTGCAGGACAACGAAATAGACCACCCCGCGCAGCGGCTGCTCGAACAGGAAGAGAAGATTCTGGGCATAATCGGTCAATCCCATCCCGCCCCAGAAGCCGCGCAGCACCTGGAGTGCCATCACACCGGCACTCAGCAGCAGTTGCAAGCCGTAGATCACCAAAATGACCCAGGCCAGGATCCTGGATCCCTGCGCCAGGCGCATGACCGTCCCCTTGTTAAAGTACGTTCCCAGAAAGCCACTGTGTTTGTTCATCTGCTCTTCGCTCCCTTTTCGTTTGTTATAATAGGCCATCCGAGGAAAACAGCCTGGCGAAATTATACGCCAAAAGGACGGATCATGGACAACGCCGAAATCACAACCCCCACCTTCATCCATAAAGAGGTCGCCGAGGACCTGCGCAGCGGCCGCTTCACCTACGTGCGTACACGCCTGCCCCCCGAGCCCAACGGCTACCTGCACATCGGCCACGTGAAAGCCTGGCTGATCGACTACACCATCGCCCGCGATTTTGGCGGCGAGTTGTACCTGCGCTTCGACGATACCAACCCTGCCAAGGAGGAGACCGAATTCGTCGAAGCGATCAAGGAAGATACGCAGTGGATGGGTATCGAGTGGACCAAGGTGACCTTCGCCTCGGATTATTTCGACCAGCTGTACGAGTGGGCCCTCCGGCTTGTCAAGAAGGGCCTGGCGTACGTTGACGACCAGACCCCGGAGGAGATGAGCGCAGGACGCGGGACCCTGCCGCGCGGCACCAAGTGGAGCGAAACCGAGGTCGCCGTGCAGCCCGGGGTCGAGTCGCCCTACCGGAATCGCCCGGTCGAGGAGAACCTGGACCTGCTTGAACGGATGAAGCGCGGCGAATTCCCCGATGGCAGCCGGGTCCTGCGTGCCAAAATCGACATGGCCCATCCCAACCTGGTCATGCGCGACCCGGTCATGTACCGCATCATGCACGCCCATCACCACCGCACCGGGAAAAAATGGTGCATCTACCCGATGTACGACTGGTCACACGGCCAGAACGACTCGATGGAAGGCATCACCCATTCGCTGTGCTCGCATGAGTACATCATCCACCGCCCGCTCTACGAATGGTTCCTCGAACAACTCGACGAGTTCCGCTCCCGCCAGATCGAGTTCTCGCGCCTCAACCTGACCTATGCCATGATGAGCAAGCGCAGACTGCGCAAGCTGGTCGAAACTGGTGTCGTGCGCGGCTGGGACGACCCGCGCCTTACGACCCTGCGCGGCCTGCGCCGACGCGGTGTCAGCCCGCAGGCGATCCGGACCTTCATCGCCCAGGTCGGAGAAACCCGCAACGACACCTGGGTAGAGATGTCCGTCTTCGAGGCCAGTGTGCGCGACGACCTTAACAAGCACTCCCCGCGCCGCATGGCCGTCCTGCGCCCCCTCAAACTGGTCATCGATAATTATCCAGCTGGCCAGATCGAAGAAATGGAGGCCGTCAACAATCCCGAGGACCCCGACGCCGGGACCCGCAAGGTTCCCTTTTCGAAGGTGCTCTACATCGAACGGGACGACTTTCGGGACGAACCCCCACCCAAGTATCACCGCCTCTTCCCGGGAAACGAGGTCCGGCTGCGCTATGCCTACCTGGTGACCTGCACCGGCTTCGCGCAGGACCCGGAGACGGGCGAGGTGACCGAAGTGCACTGCACCTACGACCCGGCGACGCGCGGCGGCAACGCTCCCGACGGGCGTAAGGTCAAGTCCACGATCCACTGGGTTTCGGTGGCGGGCGCGGCCCAGGCCGAGGTCAGGCTCTATGACCGGCTGTTCACCGTCGAACAACCGGACGCCGCCGCGGATCCCGATACGATCACCAACCCTGACTCGCTGGAAGTGCTGACCGGTTGCTTTGTCGAACCTTTGCTGGCACAGGTTACGGCTGGCGAACGGGTCCAGTTCGAGCGCAATGGCTACTTCTGCGCCGATCCCGACTCGGCTCCCGGGAAGCCGGTCTTCAATCTCACTGTGACGCTCAAGGATAGTTGGGCCAAATTCGAGCACCAGAAATGATCTGCCCCGGAATCACGAAGGACTGCGGGAATATCCGAACCGAAATCGTCGCTGCCCCCTGCTGCGCGGCAACTTCCGTTCCGCTCTTTCTACAAGAAGCAGTAGAAGCAGCCCGCCAGGCAGACCAGACAGGCCACTGACGATGGAAAAAATAAACTGCCTGTTTTGCAAGACCGATCAAGAAGATCCGATCCTTGTCCAGGAAAACGGTTTCAGCGGCAGGAAGTGCGCACGCTGTGGGTTGGTCTATATTTCGCCGCGCCCGTCACTGGATGATATCAAGAACATGTATTCACACGACCAGGCCCAAATTCCGTCAGATACACACACCGCACAAAGCTTCAGCAAGCGAATGCTCGCAAGGCATCACCTGGCAATCCTTCGCCGCTACATCTCATCTGGCAAGCTGCTCGAAATCGGCGCAGGCGGCGGATACTTTTTAGATGAAGCCAGGAAGACAGGATTTGAAGTATTTGGCCTTGAATGGAATACCAGACAAGTCGAATTCATTCGCAACAGCCTTGCCATTGCGTGTGAGAGCGGGATGCTTAACGATGCATTCGAAGGGACGCTGTTTGACACGATCTATCACTGTGATGTGCTCAGTCATTTCTATGACCCGTTCGCAGAATTCCTCACCATCCATAAACGACTGAAAACAGGCGGAATACTCTTCTTCGAGACAGGCAATGGGGATTTCCAGGAGAAGTACCTACCTGCTTTTTCTTCCTTTCAATACCCTGACCATCTCTTCTTTTTTAGTGAGCGAAATCTCCGCGACCTGCTGGCCCAGACCGGTTTTGAGTTGTTGGCCTTTCGGCGATGGTCACTCTTGCCGCAACTGGTCGCCAAAAAAGCCTTCTTCCGTCTTACTAAGAAGCCAAAGAAAGGGGGGCAAGATCTCTCCACGAGAAAGGCTACGGTCATCCCGGCAGAGCAAAGCGCCCGAAAACCATCCCCGGGGAAAATAATTCAAACAGCACTGGACCTCTTATCGTTCCTGCTCAGATACTATGTCGGCGCAATGCTGCCGAAAGAGAAAAGGCCCTGTACGTTCATTCTTGTGGCCCGCAAGGTCACAGGCACGTCTTCTCCGGCGAAAAACGATCGCCGCCTCTAAAATGCAGGCTTTTCCCCCGGCGTCAAACGGCTGAAGATCTGCCAACGAAAGGAGCGACCTTGCCGCGATGCAAAGTCGCTCCTGTCTTGTAGAACCCGCCCTTGGTTTTGGATGCCGATCAGGAACCCAGCATCGCGATCGCCCTGGCGATCCGTTCCAGGACCTTCTCCCTGCCAATAATTTCCATGCTTTCGAACAGCGGCGGGCTGACGGACTGACCGGTCACGGCGACGCGCAGGACACCGAAGACCTGTCCCGCTTTGAGGCCGAGGTCGTCCACCAGCTGGCGCAGTGGCGCCTCGGCGGTCGCAGGGGTGATCACCGGCAGGCCGGCCAGGATGGCTTGCGCCCTGCCCGCAACGTCGGCCGCCTGGGCCGGGGTCAGGCCCTTGATCAACAGTTCGGCCGGATCCGGGTTGACGCTGTCCCGGAAGAACCAGGCCGCGAAGGGCAGGCAGTCGTCCAGGGTGACCAGGCGCTCGCGGATCAGCGGGACGACCCGCAACAGGGTTGCCTCGTCCACGGTCAGGCCCTCACGGATGAAGTACGGCTTGATCCGGGCGGCCAGGTCCTCGGTCGACAGGAGCCGGATATGGGTTCCATTAAAGTGGTCCAGTTTGGCGAAGTTGACCGCTGCCGGCGATGGGGTCAGGTTCTGGACGTCGAAACGGGCGATCATGTCGTCGAGGGTCATGACCTCGTCCTCCGGGACGCCCCAGCCCATCAGTACAATCCAGTTGAGCACCCCTTCGGGGATGTACCCCAGATCCTGCATCTCACTGACAAATATCGAATGTCCATCCTGGATGGCTTCCGCGGCCTCGCGCTTGCTCATCTTGCCCTTGCCGGAAGGCTTGAGAAAGACCGACAGGTGCACGAAGGCCGGTTCTTCCCAGCCGAACGCCCGGATCAGGTGAGCGTGCAGCGGCAGGGACGGCAGCCACTCCGAGCCGCGGATGACATGGGTGATGCCCATCAGATGGTCATCGACCATGGCGCCCAGGTGGTAGGTCGGCAGGCCATCAGACTTGAGCAGGACCGCATCGTCCAGGGCTGCATTCTCAGTCTGGATCGAACCGCGCAACAGGTCCGTGGCCTGGACAGTGCCCTCCTTGGGCATCTTGAAGCGGATGACGTATTTTTCGCCGGCAGTGGCTCGCCGGCGGGCCAGGTCTGGGTCCAGGCCGCGGCAAGTTCCATCGTAGCGCGGATTCTGCTTGTTCCGCATCTGCTCCTGGCGGACCTTTCCCAACCGGTCGGGACTGCAAAAACAGGGAAAGGCGTGGCCGCGGGCGACCAGTTCCCAGGCGTGCTGGTGATAGATCTCGCGCCGCTCGGTCTGGCGATAGGGACCGCAGGGACCACCGATGTCCGGCCCTTCATCGTACGTGATGCCCAGCCAATGCAACCCGTCGATCAATTCCTGCTCGGCCCCGGGGACGAAGCGCTTCTGGTCGGTATCCTCGATGCGCAGGATAAAGGTTCCACCAGTGCGGCGGGCCAGCAGGAAAGGATAGAGCGCCGAACGGGCGGAGCCGAGGTGCATCCGCCCGGTGGGCGAAGGTGCGAAACGCGTACGGACAGGTTTGTGTTCCAAAATACCTCCGTTAGAAGTCGAGAGGCTTGTGACGCATGACCACGCTTTCGACCAGACCGATCCCGATCATCAGCGACAACAGCCCGGAACCACCGTAGCTGATAAAAGGCAGCGGCAGACCGGTCACGGGAATGAGATTCAGGTTGACAGCAATGTTGACGGCCGCCTGGAAGAAGATCAGGATGGCAACACCATAGGAGATCAACGTTCCCAGAGGATCACGCGCCAGGCGCGCCGCCCTCAGGCAGCGGTAGATGATGAACCCGATCATGGCGATCACCAGGACAGCGCCGATGAAACCAAATTCCTCCCCGATGGCTGAAAAGATGAAGTCGGTGTGGCGAACCTTCATGAAGCGCAGCTGGGTCTGGGTGCCAAGCCCATAACCCCGGCCAGCCCAGCCGCCCGACCCGAGGGCGGTCAGGGCCTGCAGGACATTGTAGGTCGCCCCGTGACGCGCATCCGGATCCGGGAATAAGAAGGTGACAATGCGCGCCTGCTGATAGTCTTCAATGAAGAAGAAGAACGCCACCACCCCGAGCACCAGCCCGACGAGCAGAATCACGATCAGCTGCCGCCATTCAAGGCCGCTGATCCAGGCCATCGCCCCCCAGATGACCAGGATGACAATCACATTGCTGAGGTTGGGCTGGATGTATATGAACCCGGCGATTCCCCCGGCGATCAACAGGCTGCGCAGCAGCCAGAACCAGGTGCGCGGCTCGTCGTAGTAACGCGCGAAATAGGCCGCCAGGGCCAGGATTACCACGATCTTGGCCAATTCCGTCGGCTGGATGGACACCAGGCCGGTCTCGATCCACCTGACCGCTCCGAAGGTCGCCCCGCCAATGAAATAAAGGAGCAGGAGGAACAAAACAATGGCAAAATACATCCATTTGACGGCACCACCCCAAAAACGATAATCGACACCGGCAACGATCAGAATGACCACGAAGCCCAGGCTGGCCCAGGTGATCTGGCGCGAGGGCAGTTCTGCCAGGGTTTCGTTACCGGCGATCGCCGAACGGATCATGGCGATCCCAAAGACCATGCTCAGGATCACCATGCCCAGGAGCCAGAAATCAAAGTGACGCCAGTAACTGCTGCGAAACATTATCCAGGGAGTTTATCGCAAACCATGGAAAGATCCCGGGGGATGCATACGGATCCGGGTCAGGGGAGGAGAGCCCGCGGAGATCCTGGCGCGCGCGACTAACGGTGGCGGTGCGAGGTCTGCAGGGGGATATCGGCCACCAGGCGCTGCGAGCGCCCTTCATGGGCGATCCGGATATCCACTTCGGTCGGATCGATCGCCACGTGGCGCGAGATGGTGGCGATCAGATCATCCTTGAGTGCGTCCAAGACGCTCGGCGAAAGGTCGGTCCGATCATGGATGAGAACCAACTGCAGGCGTTCCTTGGCGCTGCTGGCGCTCTTTTTACGTCGGAATAAGGGAGTCATGTGGTTTTCCTCCCCGTGAAGATGCGCTGTAACAGATTGTGATTTTCCAGGTCCAGGAAGGGAATTTCCTCGCCGAGGATACGGCGGGCGATGTTCTGGAAAGCCAGCCCGGCGCGACTTTTCGGGTCCAGGGCCAGCGGGGTACCCCGGTTGGAAGCCACAATTACACCTTCGTCTTCCGGGACGATCCCGATCAGTTCGATGGCCAACAACTCGAGCACGTCCTCGACTGCGAGCATGTCGCCGCGCTTGACCATCGTGATGTTCAAACGATTGATGATCAGCGAAGCTGGACCCTTCTCATCGGCGTCTAGCAGGCCCACCACCCGGTCGGCATCGCGCACCGCTGAGACCTCGGGATTGGTCATCACCAGCACCTTGTCGGCAGCGGCGATCGCATTGCGAAAGCCGCGTTCGATCCCGGCCGGTGAATCGATGATGACCCAGTCGCATTCCTCCCGCAGTTCGTCGCCCAGACGGATCATGTCGCTCGGCGAGACGGCACTCTTGTCACGTGTCTGGGCCGCCGGGATCAGGTGCAGTTCCGGCAGGCGCTTATCACGGATCATTGCCTGGCGCAGCCGGCAGCGCCCTTCAATCACGTCGACCAGATCATAGACGATGCGGTTTTCCAGACCCAGGACGACGTCCAGGTTGCGCAGGCCGATGTCACCGTCGATGCAGACAACCTTCTGGCCCCTGGCCGCCAGCGAAACGGCGATGTTGGCAACCGCCGTTGTTTTCCCGACGCCGCCCTTCCCCGAAGTAATGGTTATGATTTTCGCGGTCATGTTTCAGTCCTCAATGTGATCTGCATACCCGATTCCGTGACTGCGATCGCCCGCATGCGGGCAGGCGAATCGATCAGGAAGCCTGCCAGAGTTCGGCCACGATCTGCCCATCCCTCAGGCAGGCAATCTCCGGATGGGATTTCCCGGACCTCTGCGGCGAGACGGCAATTTCGGCCGCAATCCGCAGCTGCGTGGGCGCCAGATCCAGGGCGCAGACGACTGCCTTCTCATCACCCTGAGCACCGGCGTGGACGACGCCCCGCAACCGTCCCCAGACGATCACACTGCCGCCGGCCATGATCTCGCCACCCGGGTTGACATCGCCCAGGACCACCACCGGACCGGCGAACTCGATGCGTGTCCCCGAGCGAACGGTCTGGTGCACCCACAGAGCAACATTCTCGGCCGGTGCCTCGAATACCGGCCGGGCATCTTCGGGACGTGGTTTCGAGATGCGGGTGGCCATGCCCAGGTTCTGGGCGGTCTGCTCGGTGGTCGGGGACTCGCTCAGGATGGCCCACAGGGTCATGCCGCGCTCCGACAACTGGTCCCGCAAGGCCGACAGCTCGACTACGCGCAATTCATGTGCACCGATATCCAGCGCCAGGCGCGCGCCCTGGAAGAATGCCGGCTGGTCGGTCACCCGTTGCAACAGGGCGGCCGCAATTTCCTCCCAGGGACCATCGCCCAGGGTGACCAGCAAACCTTCGCGCAGACCTTTGATCTGGATCGGGTCGGACATGGCGCTCATTTTCCAGTGATTATAGCATTAACTACCCCGCGACCTGATTGGACTAAGGTCCGGTGGCTCCCTGGGCGATGTCGATCGCCCTGATCTCGAAATAGGCATCCATCACCAGCCGGACGACGGGCGCGGCCACCACGCCTCCCTCACCGCCATTATATAGGAAGGCGACGATGATGACTTCCGGGTTATCGTAGGGCGCATACGCCATCGTCCAGGAATGGGTTGGCCAGTTGCCAAAGGAACAGCGATTCTGCGCCAGGGCCACATCATCGCAGTACTCAGCTGTGCCGGTCTTGCCGGCCACGGCGATCGGATAATTCTGGAACGAAAAATCGCGGTTGAGGGTGCCCAGTGGCTCGGTTACCGCCAGGCGCATGCCGCGCTGGACACTCTCGACGACCCAGGGCTCGACAATCTTGAACAAACCGGTGGGCTCACAGTACCCGTCCACGCAGAGAAAGTCTTCGATGATCGGGTCGGTGGTGATATCCCAACGGATGCTCGGGACGAAGGGCGAGATCTGGTAGCTCTCCGGCTCGAGGGGCAGGCTCGTCACCGTATGGGCGAACGGATTCCAGTAGAGCTCCAGCACATTGCCCTCCCCATCGAGGATCTCGCGGATCACCGTCGGCTGCACGGCTATCCCGTCGTTGGCGATCGTCGCCCCGGAGAGCATCACCTGCAATGGTGTGGACAGCACGTAGCCCTGCCCCACTGACGCAATGTAGGTGTCACCAGTGGACCAGTTCTCGCCGCGGTTAATGCGCTTCCAGGTCGGGTCGGGGATCAGGCCGGAGGCTTCGCCCGGCAGTTCGATGCCCGAGACCCGGTCGTAGCCCAGAGCGCGGGCATACTGCTGCAGGCGCAGGATTCCCAGGCCCTCCTCGATCTCGCCCGGGTAGCCACCTCCTAACTTATAGAAGCACACGTTGCTGGAATAGGCGATGCAGTGCAGGAAGTCGATCGTGCCAAAACCGGCCGGGTTGTCGTCAAAGATCCAATCGCGGAAAGGGCGCACGTTGCCCGGGTCGGTGGGCGAATAACGCTCGGTCAGGAGCAGCTCACCGGGAGCTTCGATGACCTGGCTGAGGGTCACAACACCCTCGTTCAGGGCCCCGGTCGCAGTGGACAACTTGAAGACCGATCCGGGCGGGAACTCGGCCGAGATGGCCGCGTTGAGCAGGGGATGGCGAGGGTCCTCTACGAGTTGGCGGTAATAATATTCGGGAATGATGCGCGCCAGCCGGTTGTTCTCGTACGACGGGTACTGGACCATGGCCAGGATCTCACCGGTCTGTGGATTCATGGCGATCACCACCCCGCTTGAAATGCGGTTGAAGCCATAGTATGCATTCCACGAATCGATCTCGGTCCGAAGAGCAGCCTCAGCGGCAAGCTGCAGGCGTGTGTCGATCGTCATGACCACGTTGTTGCCCGGGACGGACGCCACCGGGGGCTCCAGGTTGCGCAGTTCCTGACCAGCCACATCCACCTCGATCACCCGCCGGCCCGGGACCCCGAGCAGAACCTCGTCCATGGCCAGTTCCACGCCGGAATAACCAAGCTTGTCACGCTCAAGGTCGAAGCCCAATTCTTCGTAGTAGTCCGAGAAAACGGCCGGGATCGGGCCGAGAAAACCGATCAGGTTGGCAGTCAGAGTCCCGGTCGGGTAGTCGCGCACCGGTTCGATGGCGATGTCCACCCCAGGCCATTCGACTGCGCGTTCACGGACGGTCATTGCCACCTCTTCACTGACGTTGCACTGGACCGGAACCGGATCGTAAGGGGCATTGGATTCGCCCAGCGCAACCCACTGGGCGATTCCCGGCCCAGGGGCACAGGCGCGCAGCAACTTGGCCGCCTCGATGCTCTCATCGGTCAAGGGAAAACCTGTCGGCATACCGCTCAACGCGGAAAGTTCTCGATAGATGCGCTCGATATCGGCCTGGTCATCGGGGAGATGGGCCGGGGTGATGACAATGTTATAGGAAGCGATGTTACGTGCCAGAAGATAACCGTTGCGGTCATAGATGATGCCGCGCTGCGGCGGGATGCTGATCGTCTCGGTACGATTGTCTTCCGCCTGGAGCGTCCAGGTTTCTCCCTGCAAGATCTGCAGGTTGAAGAGGCGCACAACGAAGATCACGAAGACCAGTCCCATCAGCGCGTAAACGATCCAACCACGCCAGCTCTGGGAGCGTACGGAGAACGTCCTTCTCATTAATCCACCTCCTCAGGATGGAACTGGGCAGCCAGGTTTCGTAGCAGCGGATAGACCAGCATCCCGATGAATAGATTGAGCAGTACGCTCGGCAGAATAATCAGGCTGAATGATTGGTCAAATGCCAGTGGGTCCCCCAGAAGACGCAACACGACAAAGGCAAGGGTTTGCATCACCAGAGTACCTATAAAACAGACGATGAACATCGCCAGCAACGGTGCCTGCCAGACCCGCTGGCGGAGGAAGGCGGCCAGACCTGTGACCAGCAGATAACCGACCAGCGGCACAAACCACGGCAAGCCGGACACATAACCGACCAGCAGGCCGGCCAGCACACACCACACCCAGGCCGAACGGACGCGCTCTTGCAAGCTCCAGGCCGCCACCACGATCAGAAGTAGATCTGCGCTACCGTAGAGCAGGTTCAGGCGGCTGAAGATCGCCACCTGCAGCATCAGCGCCAGCCCGAGAACCGGCAGGGAAACCAGATATTCCCACATCGGATCTCAAGGAGCCTGGGATGGTATCAACGGCGTGATATCGACCGGCCGGAAGTTGATGATCACCAGGACGAACTGGACCTGGTTAAAGTCCACGACCGGCTGGACGGTCGCCTGCTGGAAGAGTTCATAGTCCAGCTTGCGGATGCTGAGCACCTGTCCGACCAGGATGTTGGGCGGAAAGCCGCCGCCCAGGCCGGAGGTCAGGACAACCTCGCCCACTGGGACATTGGCATCCTGCGAGATCATGTCCAGCGACAGGTCACCTGTCACCGAGCCGATCAGCAACGCATCGGTATTCGAGCCCTGCAGACGGACGTTGACCTGCGAGGCCGGGTCGGTGATCAACTGGACCCGGGCCGCCTCGGCAGCAACAGCATCGACACGCCCAACCAGACCCCGGTCATTGACGACCGGCATCCCGGTCCGGATGCCATCGTTCGAGCCGACATTGATGATCACGTAGCGCAGAAACGGGCTTGGGTCACGACCGACGATCGTGGCAGCCTTGTACGTATTCACCGGGTTGGCACGGGCGAAGTCCACCAGCGCGGAAAGAACCTCGGTTTCGGTGACCCGTTCTTGAAGCTCGATCACCTGGGTCTGCAGGCGGGCCACTTCGGCCTCCAATTCGGTATTGCGCTGGCGCAGGGAGGCCACATCGCGCGGCACGGTCAGGAAGTCCACTACCGCCACATAGCGAATAGAAATCCAGGTCTGCGCATTGACAATGAACTGGCCAACGCGGCTGGTCGCAGTGTTAAAGAAACCTCCCAGCGCCATGGCAACCAGGCCGACGGAAACCAGAACGATGATGATCGTCTGTAAAGAACGGGGGGTAAATTTCTTCATAGGTTTGACAGGGATGCCGCGCCTCCCGGCGCGGCCACGCGCGGGCTAGTGACGCGTGCTGCCACGCTCCAGGCCGACCAGATACCCTTTGAGAGCCTCAAAATCGTCCAGGATCCTGCCGGTGCCGCGCACAACACAGGTCAACGGGTCTTCCGCAGCCCAGACGCGCAGGTGAAGTTCGTCACTCAGGCGTTCGGCCAGTCCCTGCAGCAGAGCCCCACCACCCGCCAGGCAAATACCGATGTCCATCAAATCAGCAACGATCTCCGGCGGGACCTCGTCGAGAGCGTCTTTGAGTGTGTCAACAATCACCTGGATCGAAGGCGACAAGGCCTCGCGTACCTCAACCGAGGAAATCTCGACCGACTCGGGCAGGCCGTTGACCAGGTTGCGACCGCGCACTTCGACCGTCTTCTCGACCGGCAGCGGGAAGGCCGAACCGACCTCCCACTTGACCCGCTCGGCAACCCGCTCGCCGATGAGCACGTTGTACTTATTGCGCACGTACTTGACGATATCCTGGTCCATTTCGTCGCCCGCCACGCGCAGGGAGCGCGAAACGACCACCCCTCCCATCGACATGACCGCCACCTCGGTCGTCCCGCCGCCGATATCGACGATCATGCTGCCACGCGTCTCACCTATCGGCAAGCCGGCCCCCAGGGCGGCAGCGATTGGCTCCTCGATCATGTGAGCCAGGCGCGCCCCGGCCGACATCGCCGCATCATAGACCGCCCGCTTCTCGACCTCGGTCACGCCCGAGGGGATCCCGATCACCACCCGCGGCCGCGGCAACGCCGCGACGGTCTGTTCGTGCACCTTGCCGATGAAGTATTCCAACATATATTCGGTGATCTCGAACTCGGAAATGACGCCATCGCGCAACGGCCGGATGACGACGATGTTCCCCGAAGTGCGCCCGACCATCTCCTTGGCTTCCAGGCCGACTTTCAGGGGATCACGCGTACGCTTGTCGATGGCGACCCAGGAGGGTTCGTTGATCACAATGCCCTTCCCGCGTACATGGACAAGCGTATTGGCCGTTCCCAGGTCGATGCCGATGTCCAGGGACAAGAGACCCAGAAGCCAGTTAAACGGATTGAAAGCCAAAGTGTATGCTGCTCCTAGAGATCTGTCTAACGAAACTATTATACTATACCATGATGGTTACGCGACGAATGGACGCCGGCAGCGTGCGTACCAGCAAGGACCTGTCGAATTCAGCCGGCGCGACGCAGAACCAGCATGGTGAGATCATCAGCCGCTGGTTCGGTGTCCATGAACGCCTCGACCGAGGCATTGATCGCCTGCAACAACTCTGTCGCCGGCGCTGCAGCGTTCTCCACCAGGACCTGGAGCAGGCGCTCCTCCCCGAACAATTTCCCATCCGGGGAAAAGGCCTCGGTCAGACCATCGGTATACAAAAGCAGTCCGCACCCGGGCAGGAAGTGGATCGTGCGTTCTTCCATTTCCATCTTATCGATCACGCCCAGCGCCGCCCCGGTGCGGGTCAGGCGTTCCACGTTGCCGTCCGGCCGGTTGAACCACAGCGGTGGATTATGACCCGCATTGGCATAAGTCAGCTCGCCGCCCTCCAGCGAGAGAACCGCGTAGACGGCAGTGACGAACATCTCCTGCTGGTTATCAGGGCGGATCAATTCGTTGACCCGCCGCAGGGCCTCAGCCGGGGAATCGGTGTCGAACACCACCGCCCGAACCAGGGTCCGGGTGAGGGCCATAAAGAGCGCCGCCGGGATGCCCTTGTCGGAGACATCGGCAATGAACAGGCCCAGGCGCCGGCCGGGGAGTTCGAAGACATCATAGAAATCGCCGCCCACCTGGCGGGCCGTGATCCATTCCGCCTGCAGTTCCCAGCCCGGCAACTCGGGGAGGTGGTCGGGCAGAAAAGTCTGCTGGATCTGGCGGGCCAGCTGGACCTCGTGCTCGAGGCGCTCGCGCACAACCATCTCGCGCTTGAGATGCTCGTTCTGGATCGCAATGGCGATCTGCTGGGCAACGCCATGAATGATCTCGACGCGCTTATTGCGGAAGCGGCGCGCTTCGCCCGTCTCCTCGACCAGCATGACACCATACAGATCGCCACGGATCATCAATGGAAACCCGAGTAACATGCGATCACCGGCCTGGAGGGCATACAGGATCTCATCATCAGTCAAGGCCAGGTCGGTCAACAAACAGTCCTCGGCACGACACTTGGCGTCGATCAGCCCGATGATCATGGAGCCCTGTTCCCGGACCGCATCCAGGAGAGGAAACTCGCCCGGCTGGAAGGGCCGGTCCGCCAGTACAAGCCGCAAGTCCTCGGAGATCCCATACGCTTTTGCCAGCATCAGATGTTGGGAGCCGAGCAGGTAGACGGCGCAGCCGTGTACGCCAACCAGCATGGGCATGACGCGCACGATCGACTCGAGAGTTTCATCCAGGCCGGTGGAGTTGGCGACCGTCTGGGCGACATGCAACAGGGTGGCTGAGGCGTAAGCCTGCTCCTGGGCGGTGTCATACATGCGGGCATTCTCGATCGCGACCGCAGCATAGTTGGCGAAGGTCGCCGTGATCGCCTGGGCCTCGTGCCCATAGCGCCCGGCAGTGTGATGGGTCAGGGTCAGCACGCCCAGGGGCTGGTCGCCGACCCGCAATGCGGCCGCGATCGAGGAATAGTCGGCCGCATAGCCCATCATCGTGCCAGTCGGGCCGAACGGATCGGCCGGCTGGCGAATGACCGGCAGATCGACCACCAGTGTCGAGGCCAGATAGTCATAGGCTTCCGGCCAGCGCTGGGCGACTGCTTCGATCTCGACCGGATCAGCCCCCCGAACGTGGGCCAGGTAGAGCGAATCGCCATCCAGCAGCCAGACCGCCGAAACTTCACAAGGCAGGTTGCGTTCCAGTTCGCGCAGCACGGCGTCAAGCACATCATCCAGGCTGACATCGGCCGAGACCAGGCCGGCGACCTCGCGCAGGCTGTCAGCCACCTGACGGCGCCAGCGCTCGGTATGGTAAAGATCGGCATTATGGATCGCCGTGGCAATACTGTCAGCCAGGGCCTCGAACAGGAAGACATCCGTCTCGAGAAAGGCGCCGGTTTCGTTGCTTTGCAGGTCCAGCACCCCAACGACCTTGTTGTCATAGATCAGGGGAACCGCCAGCTCGGCGCGCGTGTTCTGGGGCGGGAAGGGTGAAGAAACGTAACGCGGTTCCAAGGTCACGTCGTTCGCCAAGACAGTTTCACCGTTGCGAGCCACCCAGGGGATCAAACCTTCAGCGGTATCCAGGTTCATCACCGTGCCCTTGTTGGCACTGTTGTGCGTCCCGCTGCCGGCTTCATAGATAATCTGGCGCCGATTGGGGTGTACGGTGAGCAGGTGGACGTGAGGGAAACCCAGGCGCTCGTGGATCAACTTGGCGACCTGGGCAAACAAGACCTCCAGGTCAAGGGCTTTATTGATATCGTCGCTAACTTCAGCCACCACGGCCAGTTGCTCGGCACGCTTCTGCACGTCGCTATACAGGCGGGCAGCGTTGACGGCCGTGGCGATGGCATCGGCGAGAGCTCGCAGGACGAGCAGGTCGTTCGGGTGAAAGGCGTCCAGCTTTTCGCTCTGGATGTCCAGCACCCCCAGGACCTGGTTCTCGATCTTGAGCGGCAGGACGACCTCGGACTGCGTCTCCGGGAGAACGTCGATAAAGCGGAAGCGCGGTTCAGCGCGCACGTCGCTGACGACGAATTCTTCGCCATTCTGTGCCGCCAGCCCTACCAACCCCTGCCCCAGCTCCACCGCCAGAGGCGAGATAGCCTTCTTGCGCTTGCGACGACCACGCGGTCCGGCACTGGAGCGGAAACGCAGCAGGGACTGGCCCGGCTCGAGGGTGAAGATGGCGACAAAATAATATTGGAAAGTCTCCAAGATCAGGTCCGTGACGCGGCGGGTCAGGATATCCAGATCGAGCACGCTGGCGATCTGGGCGCTGACCCGGCGAACCAGGTTCAACTGCTCGAGACGCCACTGTTCGACAGCCACCCGGCGGGCCGTGTAGAGGGCCAGACCAATGTGGCCTGCCAGCCCGATAAACATGTCCAGCTCGGGCTTGCGAAACTTCCGCTCCATCGGCCGGCTGATCTGCAGGACTCCCAGGAAAATGTCCTGATAACGCAGCGGCGCGGCGACTTGTGACCTGCCATCCACCTCCAGATAACAGACCTCGCCCCGGGTGAAAGCCTGTACCATTGCCGGGTCCGGCGGCTGAGCGTGAAAATACGCTGGCGCATCCGAACCGGGTAGGCGGTACATCTGCTCGTCCAACCACAGACAAGCCTCGGCTTTGAGCAGCTCGGCTGTTGTTTCACAGATGCAGTTACACTGGCCAGCCAGACCTTCAGCCTGCAGGAGCTTCTCGCCCAATGCAACCATTTCCTGCCAGGCCGCAGGCGCGGCGGATCGAGAAGTCATTCTTCCCCCCCGCGCCGCTTAACCATGGTCAAGACGTTGCCGGTGGTCGCATCGGTTTCATAGTGGATCTCGTCCATAAGCTGGCGCATGAGATAGACTCCCAGACCACCGATCTTGCGTTCTTCCAGATCGTCAGAAAGATCGGGAGGTGGAACATTGGCAGGATCGAAGGGAGCGGCGTAATCCCGCAGGACGACCGTCAGGGCATCGTCGGCACACTCGCAGGTGCACTCGATTACCCCCTTGCTGCTTCGATAAGCATGTTCGATGATATTCGAACAGGCTTCATCGACCGCCATCTCGACCGCACAGACATCCTTCTCGGCGAGGCCAACATCACGAGCCGCCTGGGTGACGAATCTGCGAATCGCATCTAATTGGTCGAAGTGGGCCGGGAAGATAACAGTACGCATCTCTGATAGAAACGAGGCCGCCCCATGGCCAGCGGCTGGTAACGGCCTCGACAATGTCAAGCGTGGGATTGGGGTTAGAAATTACCGACGGCAGAGGTTTCGTCGTCGAACATCTTGAAGAGCGGCGTGAAACCGGTCAGTTCGAAAGCATCGTAGATATTCTTGGGCACCCTCGCCAGGACGATCTCCCCACGATTGTAATGCTTGCAGTTGCGCTGGCCGATCAACAGGACCCGGAACCCGGCGCTGGACATATACTCCAACTCGTTCATATCAATGACGATCTTGAAGCGCCCATCCTTATTGATGGCTTCCAAAGCATCGGCCAATTGTGGAGCCGTGTACGAGTCCACCCGGCCTTTGACGTTCACCATATCACAATGTTTGAACTGCTGGGTTGTGATTTCCATTTGGCCTCCATATTCGGAATCAAGATAGCAAAATTATAACACGAGACGAGTGGGGAACTCCCGGCTAGAAACCTGCTCCGAAGACCTCGCCGCCAAGTTTAAAGCCAGCCACCTCGAGACGCTGGCTGAACATCGGGCGGATTCCGGTCGGATGCATCTGCCCGAGCACCTTGCCCTCCGGAGTAACGCCGGTCTGCTCAAACTTGAAAATATCGCTCAGGGTGATGACATCCCCTTCCATGCCGACCACTTCCGTGATATGGGTAACCCGGCGAGAACCGTCCTGCAGGCGTGCCAGGTGCACGATCACGTTCATGGCCGAGGCGATCTGCTTGCGGATTGCAAGCAGGGGCATGTCCAGGCCGGCCATCATCGCCATCGTCTCCAGTCGCGAAGTGGCGTCGCGCGGACCGTTGGCATGCAGGGTAGTCAGCGAACCGGTGTGGCCGGTGTTCATCGCCTGGAGCATGTCCATCGCTTCACCACCGCGCACCTCTCCGACCACAATCCGATCGGGACGCATGCGCAGAGCATTGCGTACCAGATCGCGCACCGACACTGCCCCATCCCCATCGATCCCAGGCAGCTTGGTCTCCAGGCGCACGACGTGACGCTGCTTGAGCTGCAACTCGACTGCATCCTCGATGGTCACGATGCGTTCGCGTTCGGGGATGAAACTCGAGAGCACGTTTAGGATTGTCGTCTTGCCCGAACTTGTGTTCCCGGTGACGAGGATGTTGAGCCGGGCCACCACGCAGGCCTCCAGCAGTCGGGCCATGTGATGATTGAGGGCATCCAGGGCCAGCAGATCCTCCATGGCCATCTTGGTCCGCAGGAACTTGCGGATGGTGATGTGCGGCCCATCAACCGCCACCGGCGGAGCGACAATATTGACCCGCGAACCATCAGGTAGACGAGCATCGGCCGTCGGGTTATCCGAGTCGATCCGCCGTCCGAGCGGATTGACGATCCGGTCAATGATGCGCAGCACATGAGCATCATCGTCGAATTTGACATCCGTCTCGAGGATCTGGCCGCCGCGCTCAAGGAAGACCAGCCCGGCCCCGTTGACCATGATCTCGCTGACATCCGGCTCTTTAAGCAGCCATTCGAGCGGCCCGAAGCCAACCAGATCGGCCAGAGCACTGTCGAGCACCGCTTCCCGGACCTCAACCGGCAGGTCCCCGCTCATACGCCCGAGGGCTTCCGTCAGCCAGCGGTGTACCACCTCCCGGCTCTGTTGGCCCGCAGGCAGGGATTGCATCTCCGGCGCCACCGCGTTCATCAGCACCCCTTTGAATTTTTTAATCCGCGGGTCAAGCAAGACCTTCGGGACGACCTGGCAAACCTCCGTCATATGCACCTCTTGGATTCTAGTATAGCACAGACGAATCCGCCGGAGTCTCACAACCCCGACGGATTCGTCGCATTTCGAAAGACGGTTCCCTAACGTTCGGGGTCAACCCGCAGCAGTACCGCCCGGACAACGACCCGGTAACGATAAGCGTTCGTCGCATCATCGTACTGCCGGCAGGTGATCAGCGTCACCCAGGGCAGATCTTCGTGGCGCAAAGCAGTCAGGTCATTTGGCCTGACGACCTGGTTCGAACGCACCTCGTAAACATAGCGACTCCCGTAGGCATGGACAACGATCTGGTCACCCCAGCGCAGCTGGCCCAGATTGACGAATGGGCCCGGTGCCCCGCTGGGCAGGTAGACATGGCCGGTCAGGACAGAGTTGCCCTCCCAGGACGGGAAGGCTGTACCTTCGAGCCAGCCAGCCTGGTTCGCCAGCCAGGTGACATCCCAGTCTCCGCCCTCAAGCGGGACACCCACGATCGGAATGTCGATCCGCAGGGCAGGGATTTCAAGTCGGACTTCGTCCGTAGCCGCGTACGTGACCGGTTCCAGGTCGCTCAGGTCCGTGATCTGTCCAGGGGCGAAGCCGGTTCCCGGAAGCTGGGTCGGTGCGGTCTCCCAGTGCGCACTTGCCCGAGCAACAATCTGCTCGCCCGCATCAGCGGTATCGCCGTCGCCGTTGCGATCGGAGTCGATCGTGGCCATGTTGTTGACCTCACCAACGCCGGCATCGACCCGAACGAAGAATGTGATCGCAATAGCGTTGACCGCCACGGCAGGATCGGTGACGCCGAAATCGGGGCCCAGGGTGCCCCCCCAGACAATGCGGCCGCGCGGGTAAGTCACTGTCGGACCTTCGTAGTAACAGTATTGCGTGATCGTCACCGCCGAGATGTCCTCACAGGTAACACCGCTCGCCACCGTGCCGAAAGGCTGGACTCCAGGCGGCAGGGGATAGCCGCTCGGGATGCCGTTATCGACGAACGTGGTCCCCTCTGGAATTCCATCGCTGGCCAGGGCATTGACCGCAACGATGTTGGTATCATTAATCCAGACCATCGTCCAGCGCAGGACCGGCAGGTTGTTGGCGTCCAGCAGTTTGATGCCGAAGGGCGGGTCGAACAGATGCGGACCGAAGCTCACCGGTGTGGGATCGTCATTGTTGGTGGGATTCCCATCCCCGTCCGGGTCTGGATCCGCTCCATCCTGCGAAAGATCGTCCACGCGAGGCCCGACCGGAGGCTGACCAGAGGCAATCGCCCAGTTCCAGAACGGCCCGGCCGCAGCAGGGACCACCCGCACCACCACCGTAAGCGTGCCGCTTGCGTTGATCGCCAACGAATCGGTGCCGGCCAGCAGGTTGATGTGGGTGGGATGGATACCGCCATCGGTATTCCCATCGTAGCTCAGGTTGGAGGTCAGATTCGCACTTGGCGTCACCGACTGAACCACGAAGGTGGTCGCAGGAGGAAAAGTGGCAACCAGGTCGTCCGTGACCTGGAGGTCACTTAAGGCAACGTTCCCGTAATTGCGCACCAGGATCTGATAGGTGACATCCCAGGTGCCTGCACTGACCAGAACCGGCGTGCCGACAACCCGTTTGGCAACACCAACGACAGGGTCCTGTGCGACAACCACATCGGCACTGTCACTATCCGTCACATCCGGACCAATCGGCGGCGTGCCGGTGACGTCCGCATTGTTCGTGAAATCCGCCAGTGCATTGTTCACCGTGCAGGCGTACATCCACGTCTCGCTCGTCTCCAGTTCCCCGTTGCTGTTCAGATCTCCCACAGGGCCCGTCAGCGTGTCGCAGGTCGGATCATGCAACACGATGTTCGACAGCGTCACGTTGCCGGGGTTCGTCACGGTCAGGGTGAAGTTCACGTTCGAGCCGCTCACCACCGTCTGCGTTGGGGGATTCTTGTCAATCGCAATCGCAGGACTCTGCAGGATTGGCGTGGTCACATCATCCTCGCACGTCCCAACCCCAGCCGCAGGACAGACATCGTCGTCCGTCACCACCCCGGTGTTCGTAAAACTGCCTGCATCCACGTCCGCCTGCGTCACCGTGTAGCTGCCCGCCAGCTCGCAGGTCGCCCCCGGCGCAACACTGGCGCAGGTCTGGCTCGTCGGCGTCAGGTCAGGATCGCTCACCTCCACGTTCGTCAGCGTCGTGTTGCCCGTGTTGGTCATCGTCAGCGTGTAGTTCAGGTCGTCGCCCTCGGTAATCCCGCCGCTCGTATCGTTGTCGCCGTAACCCACGTAGCCCTTCACCAGCGTCAGCGCCGGGTTCAGCGTCGCATGCGCCGTCGCACTGTCCAGGTTCGAGGTCGTCCCGTCCGCACTGGCACT
>JAFGSI010000068.1 GCA_016934715.1 Anaerolineales bacterium | reverse complement strand
TAAGGCCTGCATGGGTGAGGTGCTGATGCTTAAAAAATACGGCCGGGCGATCCGGCGAACGGTATGGATGATCGTGCTGGCGGCGATGCTGGCATGCAATTGGTATTCGACAACTCCTGTGCCACTGCCACCCTCTCCACCGACTGCGACAGTACCGCCGACGGCAACGATCACCCCGACCCGACCTGTTGTTCCAACCCCGGACCGGCGGGTTCTGAATACCGAGAATGGCCATCTTTATCTGGTGGTGGATACGGGGATGACCTGGCATCGAGCCTCGTCCTATTGCACCTCCAGGGGCGCTTATCTGGTTACGATCCAATCAGAGGCTGAAAACGAATTCGTCTTTGGTTTGAATCCCAGCACCTGGCTGGGGGCCACTGACGAGGTCCAGGAAGGCGTCTGGGTCTGGGCCAACGGCGAGCCCTGGAGCTACACCCACTGGTATCCGGGGGAGCCGAATAATGTCGGCGACACCGGAGAACAGTACCTCTCCTACTGGGGTGGGTACACGCTCGGCTGGAACGACATCCCGAATTCTGAGATGCCCTTCATCTGCGAATGGGATGCCGAACTGCCGGCCCCCGACCAGGTCCTGACCCTGACATCTGAATCTTTTGAACAGGAAAGCCAGTCCCCGCCCTACAGGATTACTGCCCAGACGCCCCGTTTCGAGGGTTCAGACGACCCGCGCGTGCTCGCGTTCAACCGCCAGGTGGCAGAGGTCGTCCAGAGGGAGATCGCCCTTTTCGGCGAGTCGATGGTCCTGGTGCCGGATCCGCCGATCACGAACGGCAGCTGGCTGGACATCACGTACAGCCTGCTCTCGCCTCCGGGTGACCTGGTCAGCCTCAAGTTCGTCTTCAATGGCTATTTCGACGGGGCGGCCCATCCCTTCCGGTACAGCCTGACCTTCACCTTTGACCTGCAGTCCGGTCAGCAGGTCGCGTTGGCCGATCTGTTCCTGCCCGGGGCGGACTACCTGCGGATCCTGGCAGACGTCTGCCTGGCGGACCTGCGGGGGCGGGAAGTGGGTGACTTCCTGTTCGCCGAAGGAGCGGCCCCCACGGCGGAGAATTACAACCGCTGGAACGTGACCGCCAGTGGCTTCCTGATCACTTTTGACACCTACCAGGTAGCGCCGGGGGCTGCCGGTCCACAGGAAGTCCTGGTTCCGTATGCCGCCCTGCAGGCCATCATCGATCCGCAGGGGCTGCTGGCCGGTTTCGCCCCCTAGCCGCCACATTTTCCTGTGTGGTGCATCCAAACACTAAACTCAGACAGAGAGGTTCCCATGTCCAGAAGACGACCTTCATCCCGGCGTTCTGCCACGCGTTCCACCCGCCGGCGTTCCCCCTCGCCTTCCCGCTACACCTGGCTGGCGGCGCTGTTCATTATCCTGGCGATCATCGGCGTGGTCTGGTATTTCAACACCCGGCCGGCCGTGGCGCCGTCCCAGATCGGTGGCCTGCCGTCCGAGATCACCATTGCAAGAGCCTACGACTTGTACCAGCAGGAGACCGCCGTCTTCGTTGACGTGCGCGAGCGGTCCGAATGGGACAATTTCCACATTCCTGGCGCGATCCTGATCCCGCTCGGCGAGTTGGCCTCCCGGGTGGATGAGCTGCCTCGCGACCGGCAGATCGTCGTGGTCTGCGACACGGGCAACCGCAGCCGCCTCGGGCGCACCACCCTGCTGGCTGCTGGTTTCCCCGACGTGACCAGCATGAACGGTGGCGTGTCCGGCTGGCGGACATTGGGCTATCCGACCGTCAACGGGCCCTGAGCGCGTTCTTCCCGGCCGCGGGCAACATCGAAGACGGATGAGACAACTCCTCGCCCGTCTTCGATGCGGGGTGCGCGGGTTGAATGGCTGATTCCGAGCAGCGGCAGGAAGATCGCCACCCTGACACACCTCACCAACCCCGGGGCGATGATCCGGGCGACGCTCCGCACCAATCGCGCAGCTCTGTGAATTGGATGTGAAAGGCTGCCTCGATCCCGGCCCGCAGCCGGTCCAACTTGGGTCGTTGGAAAAGACCGTCGCCTTGCGGATGACCTTGGCCCGGATGAGCATCCACTGCGGTCGCCCAGCCATTTGGTGATCGCGGCCTTGTCGATCTGGACGATCTCCTCGCTGCGCCCGTCGCGGCACGCGAAGTAGGCGTGATCTGATCGGGTCTGAATGCGACAACGTGAATCCTGGTCTCGTCGACCACCAGGGTCCCGGCGGCCATACCGCCCTGGCGTTGTTTCTGCGGGCTGGGGGCGATGACGATCGTCGCCAGTCGGGTTGATCTCGAACAGGCCGATGAGCGCCCGCAACGCAGCTCGCCCGGGTCCAGTTTTCCTCCCGTCTTTGGTGAGGACCCTGAACTGCATCGGATCGACTCCCGGGATCTTTCCGGGCGTGGTCCCGAACTGGCCTTCGAACCAGGTGAAAACTGCGAACCCGAGCACCAGCTGGAGCAGGCCGCTGGCGAGATAATAGAACCGATCAAGTTCCCGGAACTGGAAGATGCGGGAGAACATCCCGTTTAGGATACAATAGTCCTGGTAGACAAAAACCAAGCGAGGTCGTTCGGACATGAAGAAGAATGCCGTTCTGCTGATTGCCTTTATGCTGGCTCTGTCCGCCTGCGGCGGAGGAGCGACCGGGACCGGGCCGGATCGGCTGCAGGTCCTGGCGACGACGGGGATTGTCGCCGATGTGGTCGCCCAGGTCGGCGGCACGCACGTCGGGGTGATCCCCCTGCTGCCCCCGGGCAGTGACCCACACACCTTCGAGCCGCGTCCACGGGATGCAGCCGCCCTGGCTGATGCTGAGCTGGTCTTTGCCAGCGGGGCCGGGCTGGAGGAGTTCCTCGAACCGCTGCTGGAAAGCGCCGGAGCGGTGGACAAACTGGTCGAAGTGTCTGCCGGGATCGAACTGCTGCCCTTCGCTGGCGCGAATGCCGACGAACATGCCCAGGGTGACCCGCATACCTGGCTCGATCCCAACAATGTCCTGGTTTGGGTCGAGAACATCTACGCGGCCCTGGCGGCGGCTGACCCAGGACACGCCGCCGTATTTCGGACCAACGCTGACGCCTACGCTGCCGAACTCCTGCAGCTGGATGACTGGATCCGGAACGAAGTCGCCCAGGTTCCGCCGGAGCGCCGCCTGCTGGTTTCGGATCACGCCGTCTTTGGCTACTTCGCTGCAGCCTACGGCTTCGAGCAGGTCGGGACGCTGACGGCCTCCTTCAGTACCAATGCCGCCCCCTCGGCACGTGAATTGGCTGCCCTGGAGGACGATATTCGTCTGTATGATGTCCCGGCAGTGTTCGTCGGGGTGACGGTCAACCAGGAACTGGCCGCCCAGGTGGCCCGCGACACCGGCGTGCAGCTGGTCATGGTTTACCATGGCTCGTTGAGCCCGGCTGACGGCCCGGCGGCAACGTACCTTGATCTGATGCGCTATAATGTCACCGCGATCGTGAACGCCCTGCGATAAACCATCGGCTCGCCGATGGGGTCTGGAAGAAATGTATCCCCACACTGACCATCAGACTGATCAACCCGTGCTCGATGTGCGCGGCCTGAATGTCCGTTACGACGGGCGTTCAGCGCTGGAGGAGATTACATTCCATCTGCACGCTGGCGAGCGGGTGGCGGTCGTCGGGCCGAACGGGGCCGGAAAGAGCACCTTGTTCAAGGTCGTGGCCGGAGTGCTGACGCCAGACCGGGGTGAGGTGCGCGTCTATGGATCTGGGCCGGGCGGGCATGTTTGCATTGGCTATGTTCCCCAGCGTTCGCAGGTCGACTGGCATTTCCCGGTCAGCGTCGCCGATGTGGTCATGATGGGGCGCATCGCCAAGCTGGGCTGGCTGGGCTGGCCGCGCAAGCGAGACTGGGAGCTGGTCCGGGGGGCGCTCGCGACGGTCGGGATGAGCGCATTGTTCGGGCGCCAGATCGGCGAACTCTCCGGCGGGCAGCAGCAGCGCATGTTCATCGCCCGCGCGCTGGCCCAGGAGGCGGAACTGATGTTGATGGACGAGCCGTTGACCGGACTGGACACACCTTCCCAGGAGGCCTTGCTGGCCCTGCTGGGGGAGCTGCAGCGCAAGGGCGTGACCGTGATGGTCGCCACCCACGACCTGCAGCAGGCGGCCGTATATTTCGATCGGGTGATGCTGCTCAACCGGCGCATCGTTGCCTTCGGCCCGGCCGGGCAGGTCCTGCAGCCCGAGGTCCTGGTCCAGGCTTATGGCAACCGCCTGCGCGTAGCCAATGGAGGAACGATCGCGGTCATGGACACCTGCTGCGAGGGAGACGAGCATGACCACGCTCATTGATTGGTTGATCACACCGCTCTCCTATGCCTTCATGCAGCGCGGCCTGGTCGCCGCTGTCCTGGTCGGCATCGTCTGTGCCGTGGTCGGGACCTACGTTGTCCTGCGCAGCATGGCTTTCTTTGGCGACGCCCTGGCGCACACGCTCCTGCCGGGCGTGGCGCTTGGCTACCTGGTCAGCGGTGGTGCGCGCGAGCCGCTTTTCTGGTGGGCTTTGGGGACCTCGGTCCTGGCCTCGCTGGGCATCGGCGCCATCACCCGCAGCGCCCGCATCAAGGAGGATACTGCCATCGGGATCATCTTCGCCGGGATGTTCGCCCTCGGCATTGCCATCATCTCCACCGTGCGCAGTTACGCTGTCGACCTGAGCCACTTCCTGTTCGGCGATGTGCTGGGGGTCTCGAGCCGTTCGTTGGTCCTGATGGCGATCTTCGGCGGGCTGGTGTTATTGATCATCCTGGCCTTTTACAAGGAATTCCTGACCATTTCTTTCGATCCGGTCCTGGCCCGTACCCTGCGTTTGCCGGTCAACCTGCTGAACAATCTGCTGCTGGTGCTGATCGCTGTCACCGTGGCGGTTTCCATGCAGACGGTCGGGGTGGCACTGATGGTCGCCATGCTGGTCACCCCGGCGGCGACCGCCTCGCTGCTGACCCGGCGCCTGCCGTACATGATGGTCCTGGCGGCCAGCATGGCCTCCCTGTCTGGATTGATTGGCCTGTACGCCTCCTACTATTGGGGGATCACTTCCGGATCGGCGATCGTCCTGACGGCGACGCTGTTCTTCCTGGTCGTTTTCTTGTTCCGGCGGCACAAGCAGTAGCCCTTCATCCATCGCCAGCACTTCCCTTCCGGGACAGGCCTGGACCCCGTTTCTTGCGACTCATTCCCCAGATTCACGTATAAGAATTGATCTATACATCCGGAGGAGATGATGTCCACTCGCCTTTCTACGTCCAGGCCCTCGCCCCGGAGAAGTACCCTGCCCCTGGTTGTGGGTATTTTTCTGCTGGTCGCGATTGCAGTTCTTGCCGGGTTGCTGCTTTCGGGCGGGATGCGCAGGGTGGCAGCCTGGTATCTGCTGCAACTTGCCCTGCCCGTTCTGGGACTGGTCTGCCTGTTGGTCGCCGGGCTGGCCGCGCTCATCCGCCGGCGCTGGGACCGGCGGACCACGGGTGCGGTCCTGCTCTCTGTGCTCGCCATCCTGCCGGTGTTCATGCTGTTCGTGTCGGTGCCCTACCCGGCTTCGCTTGAGCGGACTGGCCCCGCGGCCACCGTCCGGCTGCCAGCTGACGTTCCACTGCTGGTCGCCTGGGGGGGCGACCGCCTGGCGACCAACTATCACGTGATCGTTCCGGACCAGCGCTGGGCGTATGATTTTGTCGTCGCCCCCTTCTTCTCCGGCAGCAATCAGCTTGAAGAATACGGCTGTTACGGCGTCCCGGTCGTGGCGCCGATCGATGGCCTTGTGACTGCCGCCCATGACGGCGAACCGGATGCCACTCCCGGCGTTCTGACCAACAATAGCGAAGCCCCGACCGGGAATTACGTGGTCATCCAGATGGAGACCGGCACCTACCTCCTGATCGCCCATCTCAAACAGGGTAGTGTCCTGGTCGATGCGGGTCAGCGGGTCCGGGAAGGGCAGCCGATCGGCCAGTGCGGCAACTCGGGCAATACCAGCGAACCACACATTCACATCCACCACCAGCGCCAGGACCCCTCGATGTACCCGATCAATTTCGCCGAAGGCCTGCCGCTCTTCTTCCGCGATCACGATGGCCCACCGATGCCGGAGGGCGGATTTGAGATCGTCGACGACCTGCCGGTCCCACTCGGGCCGACGGTCCAGCACAACGGTCCGTAGACCTGGCTCTGGCTCACAGGGAGGAAAGAGTAGGGTAGAATCAAGTCACTCTCTATGCCGAGGACCTCTGTGAAAAACCGCCTGCCCTGCTTTTTCCTCCTGTTCTTGTTTCTTCTGTCCGCCTGCAGCGCCCCGCTGACGGCACCGCTCCCGGCGGCGACTTCACCGCAGGAGATCAACCCGACCTCCACTGCCGTTACTGATGTCGGTTCCCCCATGCCCGAAGCAAGCTCCACGCCTGCAGCCCGGGACGTCCCGCTCTATCAGATGGATGTCTTTTTCGACTACACCGGGCACTATGCCAGCGTCAGGCAGACGATCATCTATCCCAATACCAGCGGTGAGGTCCTGACCGGACTGGCCCTGGCGGTGGTGCCCAACACCTGGCCGGACTGCTTCGTCCTGCACGAGCTGACCGTCGACGACCAGGCGGCGGTTTATGGAACCTCCGGACAACGGATGGAGATCAGCCTGGCCCAGCCGTTCGCCCCTGGTGAGACCGTGGTCCTGCAGATGCAGTATGAGCTCTTCCTGCCCCAGGCCGAGATGTTCACCGACCCCAACGATGAGCGGCCACGCATCTTCGGCTGGATGGCCCGCCAGACCAATCTGGTCCACTGGTACCCGTTCATTGTCCCGTTCGAGGCCGGGCGGGGCTGGATCCTTCATGATCCATTCGCCTACGGCGAGTACCTGGTCTACGACGTAGCCGATTTCGAGGTCGCCCTGCGTCATGCTGATCCGGCCAACGCGCCGGTCATCGCCTCCAGCGGGGCGGCTGAGCAGGCCGGCGAGGCGACCGTCTACCGCCTCGAGCACGGGCGGACCTTCGCCCTGTCGGCCAGCCACGAGTACCTGGTCAGTAGCCAGCAGGTGGGCGAGGTGACGGTCTTCAGTTATTACTTCCCTTTTTATGAGGAAGCCGGACAACGGGTCTTGCAGGAAACCGCCTGGGCGCTGTCGCTTTACAGCGGCCGTTTCGGTCCCTACCCGCACACCACCCTGTCGGCCATCGCCGGCGACTTCGCCGACGGGATGGAGTATTCGGCCCTGTACTTCCTGAGCCGCGATTTCTACCGCACCTACGATGGCAGTCCGCTGAATTACCTGACCATCATCGCCGTTCACGAGACTGCCCACCAGTGGTGGTTCGAATTGGTTGGAAACGACCAGGCCCTCGAGCCCTGGCTGGACGAGTCGCTGTGCACCTACAGCGAACGGATCTACTTCGAGACCTACTATCCCGGTCAGGCCGGCTGGTACTGGGATTATCGCATCGCCCTGTACAATCCCTCCGGCTGGCTGGATGCACCGGTCGCCGCCACCGAAGGCTACGAGCTCTACCGGCGGGCGATCTACCTCAACGGGGCGACCTTCCTGGAGAACCTGCGCCTGCGCATCGGCGAAGATGCTTTCTTCGCCTTCCTGGCGGACTATGCCAGCCGCTATCGTTTCCAGCGTGCCACCACGGCCGATTTCTTCGCTGTGCTGCGCGAGCACACCTCGGAGGACCTGAACGACCTGTTCAGCCTGTACTTCCAGCAACCGCACTGATGACCCATCACCTCCGTCTTCGTACCATTCTCCCGGCCCTGGCCCTGCTTGCCTGGATCCTGGGCGGTTGTTTCCCGGCTCCGGCGACTCCGCCCCCGACCCCGACGACCTATCCGTCGGTGACGCTCGATCCCTTCTCAACGCACACGGCGACGCCCTTCCAGCCGGTCGACGAGTCGGTCATTCCGCCGCCCACCTCGACCTCGCTTCCGACCGATACGCCGATTCCCACACCGACCTTCACCCCGCTCCTGCCGACGCCGACGCCGACCTTGCCCCCGAGCGCCACGCCCGACCCGGGAGCCACAGACCTGGCCATCCCGTCCGAGTCTGCTCGCACGACCTACATTCTGAATGCATCCCTGGACTACGCCAATCACAGCCTGGGGGTCGGCCAGGTGATCTACTACACCAACCAGACCGGGGTCCCGCTGGGAAATATCGTCCTGGCGGTCGAGCCCAACCGCTGGTCGAACAGCTTCTTCCTGTCCTCGCTGCTGGTGGACAACCAGGCCTGGGGCGATTACTCGCTGAACGGGAACCGGCTTGAGGTCCGCCTGGGGGCGGCGCTCAACCCCGGCGAGCGCCTGACCCTGGTCCTGCAGTACGTCCTCTACCAACCTTATTCCAGTTCCTCGCATCTCTTCGGCTATAACAGCCTGCAGGCCCATTTCACCGACTGGTACCCTTTCATCGTCCCCTATGAACCGGCAGGGGGGTGGATCTTGCACCCGCCGTCGAACGTCGGTGAGCACCTGGTCTACGACCCGGCAGATTTCGACGTCACCCTGCAGGTCTCCGACCCGGCGGTCGTGATCGCGGCCAGCGGTCTCGATTACGGAGGCGGAGGCGAGCATCACTATCACCTGGAAAATGCGCGCAACTTCGTCTTCTCAGCCAGCCCGGGCTACCGCCTCTCGACGACCGTGGTCGGGTCGGTGACCGTGCTGAGCTACTATTTTGCGGGGGAGCACGTCAGCGGGGAGGCGATCCTGCGCGAGACCACCCGGGCGGTGGATACCTACAGCCGGCGCTTTGGACCCTACCCGCATGCCAGCCTGACGGTCGTCGAGGCAGTCTTCCCGGACGGCATGGAATACCAGGGGCTGTTCTTCCTGAGCCGCGACTTCTACCGCCAGTACGGCGGCGGGGTCCAGGACAACTTGATCGTCATCGGGATCCATGAGGCTGCCCACCAGTGGTGGTACGGGATGGTCGCCAACGACCAGGCCATCGAGCCCTGGCTGGACGAGGCCCTGGCGACGTACAGCGAGTGCATCTTCTTCGAGGACAATTACCCGTATTATCGATCCTGGTGGTGGGCTTTCCGGGTGGATGGTTTCGGCCCGGGCGGGCGGGTCGATGTGGACATTTACAGCGGTCTGTCGTTCCGGGCCTACACCGACGCGGTCTACCTGCGCGGAGCGCGCTTCCTGCAAGCCCTGCGCGACCGGATTGGATCTGAGGCCTTCTATGCGTTCCTGCTGGACTACACTGCCCAGATGTCCGGGCGACGGGCCACGGCCGGCGATTTCTTCACGATCCTGCGCCAGCACACGGCGGCGGATTTCTCGGACCTCCTGACCGGCTATTTCTTGCGCCAGCATTGAGTTTCATACGATGGTCGAGCACTCCCCGCCAGGGCATGCCGAGACCAATCGAAAGGGGTTTGCTCCACCATGTTCATCGATATCTTCCTCTATTTTGCCCTGATCGGGACAGTCGTGGTCGTCGTGGCGATTGCCTGTGCGGCTTTGCAGTACCGCGGCAAACGCGGCGAGCGCTATTCGCTCTTGAATCACTTCATCTCAGAATTGGGGGAGGTGGGTGTCTCGACGGGGGCCCGGTTATTTAACCTTGGTCTGGTCCTCGGCGGCTTGCTGCTGCTGCCGTTCATCGTTGGCCTGGGGATCGTCCTCAATACCTGGCTGGCCTGGCTGGGGGTTGTCGTGGGGGTTGTCACGGCCCTGGGGGTTTCGGCGGTGGGCGTTTTCCCGATGAACAACCTCGATCCGCACATCAAGGCGGCGATGACCTTCTTTCGCGGTGGGCTGGCGATGGTGATCGTCTTCGGGCTGGCGATCCAGCTCCAACCGGCGGAGCGGATCGTGATCCCCAAGGTCGCCAACCTGCTCAGCCTGGTGGCCGCGGCAGCGTTTGGCTCGTTCCTGCTGCTGCCCCGGCTCAAGAAGCCCGACATCGCCCCGCTCGAGGCCCTCGATCCCGAGCAGATCTCCGAGCGGCCGCGCTTCTGGCCTCTGGCATTTCTGGAATGGCTGGTCTTCTTCGCCACCATTTTCTGGTTGTTTGGAATTGCGTTTTTCGTGTAGGCATTTTCGCTGCCCAGGCGTGGATTGCCGGGAAGGCGGATTGTGGGGTAGAATAGACTCGTTCGTCGGCGGACGAAGCCGGCGAAGAGAGGAGACCTATGGTGAACAAGCGGCGTGAAGAAAGGGAAATCTTCGGGCGCAAGGGTACGGCCAGCCGTTACCAGATGCGACAGAAGCTGGTCTCGATCGGCGATGACTTCGTGATCGAGAACGAGCAGGGGCAGAAAGTGTACATGGTCGATGGAAAGGTGTTGCGCATTCGCAAGACCCTGGATTTCAAGGATATGAATGGCAGGAAACTGTGCCAGATCCAGCAGAAACTGTTGACCATCAAAGAATCGATGGCGGTCGAGGATGCCGAAGGTAAAACCGTGGCGGTCGTCAAGAAGGCGCTCATCGCCCCGCTGCGGGAACGCTACACGGTGCGGATCAAGAACGGGCCTGACATGAACATCACCGGCAACATCCTGGACTACGAGTACATGATCGAGGAAGGCGGCCGCAAGGTGGCCGAAATCTCCAGGAAATGGTTCCGTCTGAGCGATACCTACGGCGTGGAGATCGCTCCCGGCGAGGACGATGTGTTGATCCTGGCCGTCACCGTCGCAGTGGACATGATGTCGCACGGGGAGAAATAGACCTCCCCCCGCGATCTTCCCAACAACCAAACGATCCCCGGCCGCTTACAGGCCGGGGATCGCGGCATCCACTTTCGTCCGCTTGTCGATTGCAGAGTTCGTTGATGACTCTCCTGGCAAAAAGGCCTCCGTCCTTTCAGGAAGTCGGGTTTTGCTTGTGCGGATGTGGCGGAACCCTTTGGCCTGGACCAGCCTGGCGAGCCGACCGTAAGGGACCAGCCGCAGACGTGTCATCCAGACACCCCAATGTGAAAAGTGCCGACGAACTCGGGCGCAGGCTCGCGAGGACCGGCCGCATCAAGGTAGCCGACGATCGCCTCGTGGATGTTCTTTTCGAGGCCAGGCAGGTCGGGCGCCTGGGTGTAACAGCCGGGCAGTTCGGCCACCTCCCCCACCAGCCAGCCAGACTCCGGGTCGCGCTCGCCGATCACGGTAAAGACTTTCTGCTTGCTCATCAGGTCCTCCTTGCACCGGCGATCTCGATCCGCGGTTCCCTCTGCGTATAGCATGGCGCGGCCTCCGGCCGCAACTAAAATTGGGTAAAGAGGGAGGCCTGTCAAGTGGCATACTTCAGGATTGAAAAGTGGGAACGAAGTCCACAACCACCCTTCCTGATGTCCCGACAGGCCATGAATACATTTCTGAGGATATATTTCCACTCAAAGAGCCTGTCATTCCCCTGCAGAAGATCAAAAAACCTTGCATTGTAATCCATCAACCCCAAATCCCTGTTCTTACGCTGCCCGGTGTAAAGAAGCAGTAATCTCTTTCGGCCTCACTACTTTGCTGCCCTGCTGGTGCGCAGGGCATTGGTGAGCGCACTCTCAATCCCCATCGACCAATTCGCGGGCCTTCTCCACGTAAGCCAGGGACTGGTGGCGGAAGTAGGTATTATACAGGGTGGCGTAGTGGCCGCCTTTGAGCAGCAGTCCGTCGTGGTCGCCTTGCTCAATGATCTTGCCCTTTTCGATCACAATGATCCGGTCGGCAGCCTTGACCGTCGATAGACGGTGGGCGATCAGGAGGCTGGTCGATTCTGAAAGGATCAGGTTGAGGGCCTGCTGGATCTGCCACTCGGTGAACGGGTCGATGCTGGCAGTCGCCTCGTCCAGGATGAAGATGGCCGGTTTCTGGACCAGAACGCGCATCAGCGCCACCAGCTGGCGCTGGCCCATCGAGAGCATCGCGCCGCGCTCACCGACCTCGGTGTCCAGCCGGGCGGGCAGGGTTTCCAGCCAGTCGCCTTCGCCGATCCGGCGGGCCATGGCCAGCATCTCTGCCTCGCTTGTGCCGGGGGCGGCGTAGCGGATGTTGTCGGCCACAGTGCCCGAGAACAGGAACGGTACCTGGGAGACAATCCCCAGCCGGCGGCGGTAGGAGCCCAGGTCGAGGGACCGGATGTCCATCCCATCGATCAGGATGCGCCCCTCCTGGAACTCGTAGAACCGGGCGATCAGCCGGGCGATGGATGTCTTGCCCGAACCGGTGTGGCCGACAAAGGCCAGGTTTTCGCCGGGATGGAGTTCCAGGCTGAAGTCGGTCAGGATCGGCTCAGTGTCGGTGTAGCGGAAGGTGACCTTCTCGAAGCGGACCCCGCCCTTGAGCGCCGCCACCGGTCGGCTGTCCGTCTGGATGACGACGGGTTCAGCATCGATCAGGGCGAAGACACGTTCCGAGGCGCTCAGCCCCGACTGGATCTGGGCCCAGAAGGCCGACAGGTTCATCACCGGCCACAGGAAGCGGTCCAGGGAGAGCAGGAACAGATACCAGGCCCCGGCTGTAATGACCGCCGCCGCGGCGCTGGCGCCACCCATGTAGACCAGGATGGCGGTGAAAATGCCGGTGGTGGCGTTCAATACCGGGAAGATAAGCGAAAGGACGAAGCCGCGCTGGATGTTGAAGCGGTATGACCTGCGGTTGGCGCTGTCAAATTCCTCGAAGATGCTCATCTCCTGGCGGAAGTTCTTGGCAATCGCGATTCCCGAAACAGTCTCTTTGATGGCGGCGTTGACATCGGCCATGGCCTGCATGCCCTTCTTGGACACGGCACGCGCCAGGCGGCGGAATCCGATGGCGATCCCGAAGACAACCGGCATGAAGGCGAACAGCACAAGCGACAGGCGCCACTCGGTATTCACCAGGACCACGCCCAGGGCGATTGCCTGGACCACCTGCGAGGCCACGTCGGTGACGATCGTGACCAGCTGGCTCAGGTCATTGGTGTCGGAGTTGATCCGCGAGACGATCCGGCCGGAGGAGTGCTGGTCGTAGAACGACAGGTCGTGCCCGGCAGCGGCCCGGAAGGCGCGTGTGCGCAGGTCGAGCACCACGTCGCCGAGCACGCGGACCGTCAGGCTGCGCCGCACCCAGTTCAGCCCCCACTCGCTGACGCCGACCAGTGTCACGATACCAGGGATGGCGATCAGCACCAGCCAGCTGCTGGTATCGTCCAGAAAATCCAGGGCCCGCCCGCCGACGATCGGCAGCAAGGCCCCGATCAAGGACATGATCAGGGTCAGCAAAGAGATGAGGATCATCCCCTTGCGGTAGGGTTTGAACTGGGCCGCGATGCGTTTGACCAGGTCGCGGTCCTTGTACTGGCGGTCATATTTCTCAGGGTTAAGATCGTCGAAGAATCCCATGGTTCACCATGGCTGGGGCACGGTCTCACCGTGCTCCCGCCCATTATTCGCGAAAGATCCTTGAATACGCCTCCGAGGTCTGCAGCAATTCCTCGTGCGTACCGATGGCGGCCACGTGGCCCTTGCGCAGGACGACGATCAGGTCAGCCCAGCGGATCTGTGAAAGTCGATGTGTGATAATGAAGGTCGTGCGACCCTTGGCAGCAGCAGCGATGGCGCGCTGGATCAGGTCCTCGGTGGCCGAGTCGATGGCCGAGGTCGAGTCGTCCAGGATCAGGATGCGTGGGTTGGTCAGGAAAGCGCGCGCCAGGGCCAGGCGCTGGCGCTGGCCGCCGGAGAGGGTCACACCACGCTCGCCGATCACGGTCTGATATTTGTCAACGAAGGTCTGGATGAACTCGTCGGCCTGGGCGGCCCGGGCGGCGGCCTCGATCTCTGCCTGTGTGGCATCCGGCTTGCCGAAAGCGATGTTCTCGGCCACGGTGCGCGAGAACAGGAAGATGTCCTGTTCGATGATCGAGATCTGGCGGCGCAGGGCGGCCAGGTTCCAGTCGCGCACATCCCGGCCGTCGATCAACACTTGCCCGCAAGTGGCATCGTAGGTCCGGTTGACCAGTTTCATGAGGGAGGTTTTCCCGGTCCCGGTCTGGCCGACGATCGCCACTGTCTGACCGGGCCGGACCCTGAAGGCGACATCGGCCAGGGTAGGGTCGCCCTCCTCGTAGGAGAAGCAGGCGCCGCGGAACTCGACCTCGCCCTGCATCAATCCGCTATAGCCAGCCTCGTTCTGGTCCAGGTTGGTCTCGCGGTTCATCAGTTCGAGAATGCGCCGGGCGCCGGCCAATCCGAGCGAGATCTGCGAGTAGGCCCAGATCGAGGTCCAGGTGGGGAAGTCAAGCATCAGCAACAGGCCCATGTAGGCGACAACGTCGCCGACCTGCAGCAGGCCCTGCCGGTAGAGCAGGATGGCGTGGAACAGGCCGACGCCCAAGGCGACGGCGAACATCAGCAGCGGGACGAAGCGGGCCTCCAAATCACCCTGGCGGACATTGGCGGCTCGCACCCGGCGGGCATTGGCCTCGAAGCGGCCGACCTCGGCCTCCTCCTGGGCAGCGCCTTTCATGACTTCGACTCCGTCCAGGGCCTCGGCCAGGTGGGTGTTCATCTTCCCGAAGGAGGCCCGCACCTCGTCCGTGATCGGCTCCATGTTCTGCAGGTAGCGCCGCAGGGCGAAGAAGTACAGGATCGTGTAGATCAACGGGGTCAGGATCAGGGTCGGGTGGTATTGTGGGGCGAAGGCGATCGGCATGACCAGGAAGATCAGCGAGCCGACGACCAGGTTGACGCCCGGGCTGAACAGGTAATTGACCTCGCGCACGTCATTGGTGGCGCGCGCCATCGTATCACCGACCGGCTGCAGGCTGTGGAAGGTCATGCTCTTGCCGAGCAGCGAGACGTACAGTTCATCGCGCACGTCGCGTTCGACCTTCTGGGCAATGACCTCGGCCCCGAAGTTGCGCCCCAACTGCAGGAAGGCGCGCAGGACCTGCGAGCCGCCGATCAACAGGGTGATCGGAATCAAGGCGCGCAGCGCGTTCGGGTCGGCAAGGATCGTGTCAAAGGCCTGCCCGGTCAGCATCGGGACGTAGGCAGCCAGCTGGGCGTTGCCCCAGGCGCCGGCGACCATGATGAGGATCAACCACCAGTGGCGCAGGGCATGGCTGAGGATCCAGCGCGCTGGCCCACCTCGATTCGAGCCCCGGCGGGTGAGGGTGAATTCGGCGGGGGAAGGGATTGCTGCCATAGAGTCAGATGTCCTGAATTCTGGAGAGGGAAAGTCCCATTTTACCACGACCTTCTTCGGATTATGAGCTGAACTCGCTGGTGCCGAGATGGTTGCAGATGAAAAAGGATCTCCCCACGCTTCTCCTCGCCATCGATCTCATTCTGGTCGGTGTGCTGACCTTCGTGGTTGTCCGTTGCCTGAATGATGTCGCAGGCATCCTGGCGATTGGCGCCGGTGTGCTCTCCCTGCTGAAGAAGGAGTGTCCGGCTTGACCGAAGGAAAACCTGCCATACCCCTCGTCCTTTCAAGGACAGTGGAAAGGACGATTTTTCGAGAAGTTGTGCAGGCGGCGGGTTGGTTTTTGATCGCCAACGTTGATCAGATCGCGGTGGAAGGCCTGTACATCGCCGGGATGATCCGGAACCGTCGCACCTCGAACAGCATCCTGGATGCGGGTTGGGGACCCTGTTCCCAGGCCTGTACGCCAGGGCGGCTGAAGCGGGGCGCTGGGTTTCTTGGCTGGATCCGGTTGACACGCCCAGGGCCTGCAGTGCGCGCGGGAGGAAGCATGCGTCCTCCACCCTGGCGAATCGCTGGGTGGAGTGGGAGCGTGGGCTCTCGCTGGATCGCGATGGTTATACTGCAGTTGACGTATTGAAACGGGCCGGACACGCCTGTTGGGGCGAAAGCACAATCCGGGGGCTGAGGCTGCCCCAAGAAGCCCCATCACCATCGTGGCCGGGGAGTGGCCCAAGAACCGCCTCCCTGACCGGGAGGCGGTTCTTTACAGGGTTGCGTTGGGGCCGTTATTCTACCAACCAGTCAAGGGCCTGTATCTGCGTGTCAAACGCCTTGACGATGGTATCCCCGAGAACGGATGCGAAAGTTGTGATGAAAAGCCGGCGCGGCCCAGAAACTCCAAGCAGGGCGCGCTTGATGACTGCCTGGTTGGCACGTGGAATGGCCTGACGCACCACCCGCAGGTTGCTGATCGTCTCGAGGGTCCCTACAAAGCTGCTCAAAACCAGGACGGATTTATACGCTTCCTGGGCAATTGCATCGACGGCCTGATCGACTTCCTCTTGCAGGGCTTGCGTATCATTCTCGAAGTCGGAGTAGTCGGCGAAGAAAATCCGCCTGCCTTTGTGTTCGATCCAGTGTGATTTCATGGCGTTCTCGAGTAGACATTGTAACCGTTTTTCTCGATTCTCCTGCTTACAGGATTGATAATTGCCGGCCTGTCAGCGCACGATCCAGTTGCGGACCTGCCCGGGGGTGTCGAAGCGGTGAAAATTGGCATGCCGGTGAAGGTGGTGAGGGTGTCCAGGAAAGAGTCCTGGCTCCGCAACCATCGATGATCGCCCGTTTGCGGACATACGGGTTGCTCTTGGACACCCTGGCTCTGAGGCCCCGAACGTTTTCCGGTCTGGCCGAGGTTCCGGTGATGCCGGCAATGGCGATCACTGAATCCGATGGCTCTTCCCCCGGCATTGTCAGGAGGGCATTGCATCCGGCCTGGAGTTGCTCATGGTCGCGGCCGAAGCCGGTGAAACTCGCCCCCAGCACTCTTTTTCCATGATGCACAACCCAGTCGGATTTCATGATCCTCTCTTGCGGTGGATGCCACATTGTGACATGAGACCAGCGCGCGGGGTGGTTCTCTTCAGTGTCTTTGCCCGGCCAGGACAATAATCTTCTCATCGCGCACCTCCAGAAGCAGGGCCTCGAAACCTGGAAAGCAGTCGCCGAACTCCTCCAGCGTGAAGAGGTGGTGGGGCAGCCCGGCCTCCTTGCCGGTGTGAGGCACGAAGGTGTGGTATTCGATCTCGTCGGAGGTCGCATATTTTTCTTCGCCCTGCCGCATTCGGTAAACCGGGACCGTGAGCAGGATCAGGCCCCCGGGACGCACCAGGCGGTGGATCTCGGCGATCGTGCCGAGCACGGCCGCCAGCCGGGCGTGGTGGATGACCTGTGTAGAGAGCAGGATGTCGAAGGACTGGTCGGCGAACGGCAGCGGCTGGCGGGCGTCTCCCAGGAGCAGACACCCTGCCAGCTGCTCTTCGTCCAGCCACTCTTTGGAGAGCCGGATCGCCGTCGGGGCGCTGTCGAAACCGGTGATCCGGTACCCCAGCCTGGCGAAATGGACCAGCAGACGCCCGTTCCCACAGCCGACATCCAGTAGATTCCGCAGGGGGCGGCCGGCGGCTAATTCCTTTGCTTTGAGTAGGCGAACAAAGTCAGGTACGATCGGGGGGAGGTCGGTGAAAACATGCCCGTCCTGGCGGTAGACCTGCTCCCAGGGATTCTCATGCATCGGTTTTCCCGGGTGGCATGGAATCGGACACTTGGCCGCGTCCGCCGCGCTTGGCAGTGTAGACCCGCTGGTCGGCCACTGCCAGCAGCACTTCGGGGTTTTCCCCATCATCCGGGAAGAAGGCAATCCCGGCACTGAAGGCAATGAACACGGGCGGGTCGCCGGGAACCGGGGTCGCCTGGACGTCCATGAGCAGGTCCTGGGTCATGGTGGCCCCCCTGGCGGCATCGATGCCGGGCAGGATCAGGACGAACTCGTCCCCGCCGTAACGAAAGAGCAGGTCGGTGGCCCGCAGTTTTGCGCCGACCCGTTCGACGAAGGCGATCAGAACCTCATCCCCGCGGGCGTGCCCGTAGGTGTCGTTGACCTCTTTGAAGTGGTCCAGGTCAAGGAAGACCAGCGAAAAACCGTAGCGGTAGAGTCGGGCGCGCTCGATCTCCTGCTGCAGACGTTCATCGAAGGCCTGGCGCGACAGGGCTCCGGTCAGGTGGTCGTAGTAGCCGGCGCCGTACTCCGCCGGCTGGACCTCGTATAGGCGGGCACTGAGCAGGCGGATCAGTTCCACGCCGACATCGGGGATCAGCCCCAGCAGAGCCTGGAATTTATCCATATTCAGTGCCTTAAGGCGGGTCGGGCGCACGGCTGCCACGGTCGCCGTGCGCGGGACGTCCTCGAGCAGAGCGATCTCGCCCACGATCTGGCCCGGGTGGCGGAAGGTCAGCAGGCGCGGCTCATCAAGTGGGCCTTGAAGGACCGCCAGGGCACCTGATTCGATCCAGTACATACTCTCGCCGATTTCGTCCTGGGTGAAGAGGATCTCTCCCGGGGCGAGGGTCATGGCGCGGCCGGTAATCTCCAGGAATTCGCGCAGCGAGGTGACGGGCCTGTCCTCAGGGCGCTCCTGGTGGGCGGCCAGGTGGGCATAGGTCGCGCGGATCTTTGCCAGGATGGGTTGGGGGAGGAAGCGCTTGGAGGCCATGGGAATCGGGTGTTGAAATTCTAGCACAGGATTGAAAAGAAGAAAAACCCCCGGTATCCGGCCGGAGGTTCGGGAGCGCTATTTTTTTACCCAGCCCAGGCCGATGCGGCCGCGCTCGGGTTCGATCTTGAGGATTTCCACGTCCAGGATGTCGCTGACCTTGAGTACGGTTCCGTGCGGGATCTGGGTGCGGTGCAGCAGGCCGTCCTGCTTGACCCCGATGTCGATAAAGGCCCCGAAGTCAACCACGTTGCGGACGGTGCCCTGCAGGGTCATCCCAACCAAAAGGTCCTCCATCTTGAGCACATCGGAACGCAGGATCGGCGCCTGGGTTTCGCTGCGCGGATCGCGTCCCGGGCGGACGAACTGCTCGAGGATGTCAGTCAGAGTTGGGATGCCGCAGCCCAGTTCGGCGGCCAGGTCGGACAGCGGGGTGGCAGTGGTCAGGGCCTCCAGGGCGGGCTTGCGTTCGACCAGTGGGGTGGCCGGGGAGAGTCCGGCCTTGGCCAGGACCGCTTCAGCGATGGCGTATGACTCGGGGTGGATAGCCGAGGCGTCCAGCGGGTTCTGCCCGTCTCGGACGCGCAGGAAGCCGGCAGCCTGCTCGAATGCTTTCGGCCCCAGCCCGGAGACCTCCCGCAGGGTCTGGCGCGACGTGAACGGACCTTTGGCGTCCCGGTGGGCAACGATCGCGCCAGCCAGTTTCGGCCCGACCCCGGCGACATGGGTCAGCAGGGCGGGAGAGGCGGTGTTGACGTCCACTCCGACGGCGTTGACGACCGATTCGACCACCCCATCGAGGGCGTGGCCCAGGGCGGTCTGGTCGACATCGTGCTGGTACAGTCCGACGCCGATCGAGCGGGGGTCGATCTTGACCAGCTCGGCCAGCGGGTCCTGGGCCCGGCGGGCGATCGAGGCTGCCCCGCGCAGCGAGACGTCCAGGTTGGGGAACTCAGCCCGGGCCAGGGCGGAGGCCGAATAGACCGAGGCCCCGGCCTCGTTGACGATCAGGTATTTCACCGACGGCGCGCCGCGGGTTAACTCGGCAGCCAGTTTCTCGGTCTCGCGTGAGGCGGTCCCGTTGCCGATCGTGATCAGGGTCACATGGTGGCGGTTGACCATGTCCTCAAGGGTTGTCAGGGCCCCGGTCCAGTCATTTTTAGGCTCATGCGGGTAGATCGTCCCGGTGTCAAGCAGCTTACCGGTCGGGTCGACGACCGCCACCTTGCAGCCGGTGCGGAAGCCCGGGTCGAGGCCCAGGACGGTGTGCCCGGCCAGGGGCGGAGTGTTGAGCAGGGCCCGCAGGTTGGTGGCGAAGACCTGGATGGCGTGATTGTCGGCTTTCTCGGAGAGCTCCCGCCGGACGTCGCGTTCGATCGCCGGCAGTAGCAGCCGGTCTGCGGAGTCCGCGATGGCCAGTTCGAGCTGGTCAACGAAGGGGGACAGGATGTCGCCCTCGTACTCGGCCACCACGGCGCTGCGCCAGTCGCGCTCGTCGATGTGGACCCGCACTCGCAGGTTGCCTTCCTTTTCGCCGCGGTTGAGGGCCAGGATCTGGTGGGCCTGCAGGCGGTCGACGCGGGCCTCGAAGGCGTAATAGGATTGATAGACGCCCTTCTCATCGACGGCGTCTTCGATCTTCTCGGCCGTGACCTTGGCGAACTTGAGCGCCTTTTCACGCGTCACCTGGCGGACGCTGGCGTTGTCGCTGATCGCCTCGGCGACGATGTCGCGCGCCCCCTGAAGGGCCTCCTCGACCGTGGGCACCTGTTCGTTGAGGTAGGCCTCGGTGACGATTTCCTCGATCGGGCGCTGCGTAAGGGTCTGTTTCAGGATCTGCTCTGCCAGACCCTCCAGGCCCTTCTCGCGGGCGACCATGGCGCGTGTGCGGCGCTTGGGCTTGTAGGGGGCATACAGATCCTCGAGAGTGGTCATCGTCTCGGCGGCTTCGATGGTGGTCCGCAGTTCGTCGCTCAGCTTGCCCTGTTCTTCGATCGACTTCAGGATCGCGGCCCGGCGCTCGTCGATGGCTCGCAGGCGGGCGACCTCGTCGGCGGCGATGCGGACCTGCTCGTCGTCGAGCGAGCCGGTCATCTCTTTGCGATAACGGGCGATGAACGGGACAGTGTTGCCGTCATCCAACAGGCGGATGACGGCATCTACCTGCGAAGGCCTGACGTTCAGTTGGGAGGCGATTTTTTGTGCGTGGGTCATGGCGGCGATTGTACCACGTGCGCCCCCGTGCTCCAATGTTGTGGCACATCATTCTGGAAAATGTCTGACAAAAAAGTTTGACGTGACGATTTATCTATTGTACACTTTCTTTATTGGCTATCACATCTCCCAGGAAAAGAGGTATTGCCGGTATGAAGAAAACCTCCCGCGGCTACACCATCTTCGTCGTGATCGTGTTCTTTCTCTTCATGCTCCTGCACCAGACTGACAAGCTGATGATCGGCTCGATGCAGACCGACGTCAGCCGGACTTTCGACCTCAACGACCTGCAGTGGGGCCTGATCAATTCCGGAGCGCTGGTCGTTGCCACTCTGCTGTATCCCATCTGGGGCTACCTGTACGACCGCTACGCCCGTGCCAAACTGCTGGCCCTGGCATCCTTTGTCTGGGGCGCCACCACCTGGCTCAGTTCGGTGGTCAGGACCTATCCGCAGTTCCTGGCTACCCGGGCCTCGACCGGCATTGACGATTCATCCTACCCCGGCCTGTACAGCCTGGTGGCCGACTATTTCGGCCCGGAGGTGCGCGGCAAGGTCTACGGCCTGCTGCAACTCTCCCAGCCGATCGGCTACCTGCTGGGCATGATCCTGGCCCTGATGATCGCCCCCATGATCGGTGGCTGGCGCTCGGTGTTCTACATCACCGGGACGCTGGGCATCGTCATCGCGGTGGTGATCTTTTTCGGGGTCAAGGAGATGCCACGCGGCAAGGCCGAGCCCGAGTTTGCCGGGATGGAGGAGTACACCCAGTTCCGATTTAACTGGCAGGAGGTCAGGGAGATCTTCAAGAAGCGCACCATGTGGTTCGTCTTTGCCCAGGGTTTTGCCGGGGTCTTTCCCTGGAACGTGATCACTTTCTTCTTCTTCGGCTACCTGATGCGCGAGCGCGGTTATGACAACACCAGCGTTCTGCTGACCATGGGACCGATCGTCCTGATCCTGGCGGCCGGCTACTTTGTCGGCGGCTGGTTGGGCGACATGTTCTTCAAGCGCACGCCCAAGGGCCGCATCATCGTCTCCAGCGCCGGCGTGATCCTGGGGGCCCTGTTCCTGTTCCTGGCGCTCAACACCTCGGTCTTGGACCGGACGACCTTCTTTGTGCTGATGTGCCTGACCGCCCTGTTCATGCCCTTCTCATCCCCCAATGTCATCGCGACGATCTTCGACATCACCCCGCCCGAGGTCCGCTCGACTGCCCAGGCGGTGGAATACTTCGTCGAGAACAGCGGTGCTGCCCTGGCGCCGACCCTGGCCGGGGCGCTCTCGCTCTACTTCGCCCGCACGATCAGTCCGTTCTCCAGCCTGCAGTATGCCATCCTGACGATCTGCATCACCACCTGGGTGCTGTGCTTCGTCATCTACCTGGGCGCGCTGTTCACGATCGACAAGGACGTGAAACATCTGCGCGCCCAGATGGCCGCTCGGGCTGCCCAGGAGCAGGCGAAATAACCAGTGCTGGCGAGGAATACAGAAAGCCTGTGTCCCTCATCCTTCTCCGATGACAACTGTCTTGATCGACCTCAACAACCGCCGGCGGGTGCGTGATTTCGTTGACCTGCCCTTCCGCCTCTATGCCGGGGTTCCGCAATGGGTCCCGGCGCTGGAAATGGAAATGGGCGCGGTGCTGGCCCCGCACGCGCATCCCTTCTACCGCCATTCCGAGGCGGCCTTCTTCATCGCCTACCGCGACAATCTGCCGGTCGGGCGGATCGCCGTCCTCGACAACCGGCGGTACAACGAGTACAACCGGGAAAAAACGGCTTTCTTCTACTGGTTCGAATGCGAGGACAATGAGCGTACGGCGGCCAGCCTGCTGACAGCCGCTGGAGACTGGGCACGAATGCGCGGCCTGGAGCAGCTCTTTGGCCCCAAGGGTTTTACGGCTCTGGATGGCCTGGGGCTGCTGGTCAAGGGCTTCGAGCGGCGTCCGGCTCTAGGTCTACCCTACAACCTGCCGTATTATTCCACCCTGCTGGAGACACAGGGTTTTGAAAAGGCGGGCGAGATCGTATCTGGTTACCTGGGGGTGGAGACCCACTTCCCGGAGCGCATCCATGCCCTGGCGGCCCGTATTCAGGAACGGCGCGGGCTGCACATCGCCCGGTTCCGAACGCGCTGGGAGTTGCGCCGCATGCTCCCGCGTCTCAAGGAGCTCTACAACGGCGCGCTGGATGGAACCCCGGGGAACGTCCCCCTTACAGACGAGGAGGTTGCTGCCCTGGCCGGCCAGATCCTGTGGTTGGCCGATCCCCGGCTGATCAAGATCGTGATGAAGGGGGACCGGGCGGTCGGCTTCCTGTTTGCCTATCCCGACATCACGGCCGCCATCCAGAAGACCAGGGGCCGGCTCTTCCCCTTTGGCTGGCTGGTCCTGCTGCGCGCCCTGCGCTCCACCGATTGGATCAACATCAACGGGGCGGGCCTGGTCGAGGAATACCGCGGCCTGGGTGGGACGGCGGTTCTGTACAGCGAGTTGTTCAAGGCGGTGGCGGAAAATCCGCGTTACCGGCATGCCGAAGTGGTGCAGATCGGCATGGAGAATGAGGCCATGCAGCGGGAGATGGAAAACTTCGGGATCGAATTCTACAAGGTTCACCGCACCTACCGGATCGGATTGTGATGGGAGCAGGGACAACCGATGAACGTCATCCAGATTGACCTCGCTAACCGCCGCCAGGTGAAGGATCTGCTCGACCTGCCATTCCGGATCTACCGGGATGACCCTCTCTGGGTTCCGCCGCTGGCGATGGACAGCAGGGCGTTGCTCAATCCGAAAAAACATCCCTTCTACCGCTATGCGCAGGCGGCCTTTTTCCTGGCTTACGGGGATCGTCGCCAGCCGCTGGGGCGGATCGTCGTCATGGACAACCGTCGCTACAACGAGTATTATCACTCGAAAACCGCTTTTTTCAACTGGTTCGAATGCGAAAACGATCCTGCCGCCTCGCAGGCTCTCTTTGAATCGGCTTTCGAATGGGCCCGGGGGCGCGGCCTGGTTCGCGTGATCGGGCCGCGCGGGTTTACCCCCCTGGAAGGCCGGGGTCTGCTTGTCGAGGGTTTTGAATATCGTCCTGCCTTCGGGGTCGCCTACAACCCACCCTATTACCCCGGTCTGGTCGAGGCCGCCGGTTTTCGCCCCCATCACGAATACCTGTCCGGTTACCTGCGGCGTGCGACAGCGGTTTTCCCGGAGCGGGTGCGTGAACTGGCAGAGCGGGTCGCAGCCCGGCGCGGGCTGCGGGTCGTCAATTATCACTCCCGGCGGGAATTACGCGGGCTGTTTCCTCACCTCAAGGAATTGTATAATGCCTCCATCAGCGGGGTGCGTGACAATATTCCCATCGACGATGCCGACCTGGCCGAAATGGGAAAAATGCTGCAGTCTTTCGCCGACCCCGAACTGGTCAAGCTGGTGATGAAGGAAGATGAAGTTGTTGGATTCATCATGGCCTATCCTGATGTTTCAGCGGCGATCCAGAAGACCCGGGGGCGATTGTTCCCACTGGGTTGGATCGTCCTGCTACGGGAGTTCCGGCGCACCGACTGGGTGAATCTGAATGGGATCGGGCTGAAGGAAGAGTACCGCGGCCTGGGCGGGTCGGCCATCCTGGCCGCTGAAATTGCCAAGACCCTGTTGGGCAAGCTCCAGTACCGGGTGGGCGATTTCGTCCAGATCGACACGACCAACGACAATATGCTGCGCGAGATCGCTAACTTCGGGGTTGTTTTTTGCAAGAAGCACCGGGTTTATACCCGGGATCTATGATCGGGCGAGGTTGGATTGAAACCTGCCCGATCTGCTGCTGATCACGATACTTTCATTAAGTTGATCCTGGTTGCCTGCGAGGATCCAACCGTCCGCCAGCGCCTGTTGCTGCTCCTGCACCTGCCCCACAATGCCCGTCTGCCCCTGCTGCGAAATCTCATCGAGGAGATGCGGGCCGGCGGTGCGCCGCAGGATTTCATCGAGGCGATCGCATTCCTGGAGGATGAAGACATAGCCGGAAGAGTAACGGCGTTGCTTTCCGGGGATTGAATTCGGATAAGAAGTGACGGAGGCTGTGATGACCATTGTTGTTGCTGATACCACTGCCGGTCTGCCGCGCGAGACCACCACGCGGCTGGGCATTCCGCTGATCCCGCAGATTGTCGTTTTCGGCGAGGATTCCTACCGTGATGACACCGAACTGGACACGGCCACTTTCATGAAAAAACTTCGGGCTGCATCCGGGCTGCCCCAGACGGCCGCGCCGTCCCCGGCGCTGTATGCCCCGATCTTTGAGCAGGCGCTGAAGCGCGGCGAGAGTGTGGTCGTGGTGGCCCCTTCGGCTAAAGTCAGCGGGACGGTGCGAGCGGCGACCGTCGCGGCCCAGGATTTTCCCGGCCTGGATGTGCGGATCGTCGATTCGCTGAGCATCGCCGGCAACCTGGGCGGGTTGGTCCTGGCGGCCGATGGTTGGGCGAAAGAGGGCGCGGACGCCGATGCGATTGTGCAGCGTCTGGAAGAACTGGTCCCCCGCGGCCGGACCTACTTCCTGGTGGATACGCTCGAGTATCTTCAGAAGGGCGGCCGAATCGGCGGGGCCAGGGCTCTGCTGGGCGAGATGCTGCAGGTCAAGCCGATCCTGACCATCCGCGCTGGACAGGTCGAACCCTTCGAGCAGCAGCGCACCAAGAAGCGTGCCCTGGCCCGCCTGGCTGCAATCGTCGTTGAGCAGTGCCCCAGGTCGGCTGATGCCCGCCTGAGTGTCATGCACGCCGAGGCATCCGAAGACGCCGAAGCCCTGGCTTACGACCTGAGGTTCGCCCTGGACCTGCGGATGGACATTCCAGTCTATGAGCTGCCTCCGGCGATCGTCGTCCACGCCGGGCCCAGGGCGATGGCGGTTGGCTTCTTTGTCGAATAATGCCGCTATGGTATAATCCGCAGGCTACTCGAAAATTCCCACTCGTGGTTTAGAAGGAGAACGTCTATGTCTGGACACAGCCACTGGGCTACCATCCGCCGAAAGAAGGGCGCACAGGATGCCAAGCGCGGCGCGATCTTTACCCGCCTGGCGCGTGAAATCGTCATGGCGGCACGGGACGGCGGCGGCGACCCGGGTACCAACGTCCGCCTGGCTCTGGCGATCGACAAGGCTCGTGCCGGCAACATGCCCAAGGACAATATCGAACGCGCCATCAAGCGTGGCACCGGCGATGATAAGGAAGGCGGCACCATCGAGCAGGTCGTGTACGAAGGGTATGGACCCCACGGCGTGGCCTTCATGATCGACTGCGTCACCGACAACCGCAACCGGGCGGTGGCCGAGATCCGCCATCACCTCAGCCGGGCCGGCGGGAACATGGCCGAAGTCGGGGCGGTCGGCTGGCAGTTCGACCGCAAGGCTGTCTTCGGCTTCCCGGTTGCGCTGCTCGACTTTGACAAGGCCTTCGAACTGGCCCTGGAGGCCGGGGCCGATGATGTCACCCAGGAAGGCGAAGACATCGAGATCATCGCTCCGGTCGAGGCCTTCAAGGCGATCGGCGACAAACTGCGCGCCGCTGGCGTGCAGGTCGAGGAAGCCGGCCTGCGCATGATCGCCAAGCAGGACGTGGAGTTGTCCCTCGATCAGACCGTGCAGGTCTTGAAGGTCGTCGAGGCCCTCGAAGAGCTCGACGATGTCCAGGATGTCTTTCACAACCTGAAAGTCTCCGACGAGGTCTGGGAGAAACTCGAGGCCGAGTAGGATGGCGCTGGTGCTGGGCATCGACCCCGGGACTGCCACCACCGGTTACGGAGTGGTGCGCGACCTCCCCGACGGGAGCCTGGCATCGGTCGAATACGGCATCATCCAGACCCCGGCCGGGCTGCCGGCCCATCGGCGGCTTGCCCTGCTCTACCATCGTTTGACCGAAATCCTGCTTCTCCACCGCCCGGAATCGTGTGCGGTGGAGAAGTTGTTCTTCCAGCGCAACGTTTCGACGGCCACTGCCGTCGGGCAGGCGCGCGGGGTGGTTCTGCTGGCGATCGCCGAGGCCGGGCTGGAGGCCTTCGAGTACACGCCCAACGAGGTCAAGCAGGCGGTGGCCGGCTACGGGTCGGCGGGCAAGCGCCAGGTCCAGGAGATGGTTCGCACCCTGCTGGTCCTGCCCGAGTTGCCCAAGCCCGATGACGCCGCCGATGCCCTGGCGGTGGCGATCACCCACCTGAACACGCGAAGGTATTAGCCGGGGATGCCAACCTTGAAAGAACGGCTTGCGAAGCTTTTTGGCCCCCTTTTTCGAGCAGGCCAGCAGCTGTTCTCCAGAGATTTCAACGACCCGCCTGCACGGGTTTCTTGGGACGACCTGCGGATCTGGAATCTCCCTTGATGCATGGATGGTGAAAGATGATCGCTACTCTGCGTGGTGAAATCACCCTGATCGAAGACAACGCCGTGATCGTCGAGACCGGCGGGATTGGGCGGCGGGTCTTCCTCCCGGCTCCCTCCCGGGCCCGGATGCAGGTCGGTGCGCCGGTGCTGTTCTACACCCACCTGGTCGTGCGCGAGGACGCCTGGACCCTGTACGGCTTCGAAACCCAGGCTGATCGCGATCTGTTTATCATGCTGCTCGGCACCGATGGGGTCGGGCCGCGCACGGCGCTGGCGGTCATGTCGGGGGCATCGGCGGAGATTATCCAGCGGGCCGTCTTCGGGGACGAGCCCGAACTGCTGGGACGTGTCCCGGGAGTGGGGAAGAAGACTGCCCAGAAGATCGTCCTGTACTTGCATGACCGGCTCAAGCCGGTCGATGCCCTGCAGGCTGTGGCGGCGATGACGGACGCCGATTCGGAGGTCCTGGCCGCCCTGACGGCCCTGGGCTACTCGGTCGTCGAGGCCCAGGCAGCCATCCAGGCCATTCCGAGGGATGCGCCCGATGATGTCGAGGAGCGCCTGCGGCTGGCGCTGCAGCAGTTCACCGGGAAATGATGTAGAAGTGACCTGCTCCCCGCTCCGCCAAAGCGGGGACAGTGTTTAAGAAGTTGAGGAGGAGAGAGATGCTTGACAAGAAGATCGCCTTTATCGGATCGGGGGCCATGGCCGAGGCCATGATCGCCGGCCTGCTGCGCCAGGGCTTGGCCCAGCCTGGCAACCTGCTGGCGGCGGACGTCCGTCCGGAACGGGGCACCGAACTCCAGGAACGCTATGGCGTCCGGCCGTACACTGACAACAATCAGGTTGCCTCCCAGGCCGACGTGGTAGTCCTGTCGGTCAAGCCGCAATTCCTGACCGAGGTCCTGCAGGGGCTTAAGGGGTCGATCCCCTCCGGGGCGCTGGTCCTGTCGATCGTCGCCGGGGCCCCGATGACCAAGATCGCCGGCACGTTGGGACACAAGGCCGTCGTCCGCTCGATGCCCAACACGCCGGCCCAGATCGGGGAGGGGATCACGGTCTGGATCCCGGCCCCGGCGGTCAGCGAAGAGCAACGCGGCATGGCCAGCACCATCCTGGGTGCCCTTGGCGAACAGGTCATGGTCAGCCGCGAGAACTACCTTGATATGGCCACTGCCCTTTCCGGCACCGGTCCGGCTTATGTCTTCATTTTCATGGAAGCGATGATCGACGCCGGGGTGCATATGGGCTTCTCGCGCCACATCGCTGAACAGCTTGTCGTTCAGACCCTGCGCGGCTCGGTGGACTACTTCCAGGCCATCAACCAGAAGGGAGCCGTCCACGTGGCGGCGCTGCGCAACCAGGTCACCTCGCCCGGCGGGACGACTGCTGAGGCGCTCTACTACTTGGAGAAGGCCGGTTTCCGAACCTCGATCTCGCGTGCCATCTGGGCAGCCTACCAGCGCTCGCTCGAACTGGGTCGCGAGAAACCGGTCCACATCCCGGAGGGGCACACGGACGAAGGGAATTAGGATGCCCCTGCTGGCACGGCCTGGTCGCCCACGGGACAACCCTTCCCGACCTGAGGTTGCTCGCACCGGTCCGCCTGCGCGGTGGCTCGAGCGAATTCGGCAACTGCCAGCAGATCTTTGCTTCTCCCGATGCCATCCGGGCGATGTGGTTTGCGATCCTCGACAAGAAAAAATCGGATCACTCGCAAAGGTCGTGGCGGGATTCGTAACCTTGGACGGCGGAAGAAGTATGAGCATTTCGTATTAACGCGCGACCTGCAGGTTCAGTTCCTCTTTACGACCGGGACCCTTTCCTTTGTGCGGGCCGAGGATTTCCCTCCCACCACCGCCTTCCAGCCCTGAACTTCCTGGGCGGTGACTGCGAGGAGCGCGGGCAGCACCGAACAGATGGCTCCCCTGGCCAAGATCCGCGTTGGCCTGGATCCAGGATTGCATTCTTGGGCCTTGACGGGACGGTCGTCAAACCACCCAACGGTTCGAAACCGAACGCCTGGTCCTGCGTGTCCCTGTCCTGGCAGAGGCCGCAGCGATTTTCCAAACCCAGGCACGGGATTCGGGTTGTTTTTGCCTCTCCTTGACGATTTGCTTTATAATTCGGACGTTCTGATGACTGTGCGCTTCACGTTGGTGGCAGACCCCGGAAGTCCGTCTGGGTGATCCCTTTCCTTTGTCCTTCTCCAATGTCCCTCATCACCGCATCCAATCTTTCCAAATCCTTTGGTCCAGTCGACCTGTTCTCCGGTGTCTCATTTGGCCTCGCCAGAGGTTCGCGCCTGGCCCTGGTCGGGCCGAATGGGATCGGTAAGACGACCTTGCTGCGCATCCTGCTTGGCCTGGAGGAAGCCTCTGGCGGGACAGTGGCACGCGCCCGCAACCTGCGCCCCGGTTACCTGCCGCAGGAGGCCGAGTTTGAGATGGGCGGAACTGTCTGGGACGCCTGCCTGGCCCCATTTGCCGGGCTGCAGAAGCGCCAGGAGGAACTCCATTCGCTTGAAGAGCAGATGGCCGACCCGGAAAAAGCCCGCCCGGTCATGGAACGCTATGGCAAGCTTCAGGAGGCTTTCGAGCGCGACGGCGGGTACACCTACTCCACCCGCATCAAGCAGGTTCTGACCGGTCTCGGTTTTTTGGCAGAAGACTTCCACCTGCCGCTCGAGCACCTCTCCGGCGGGCAGCGGACACGGGCCTATCTGGCCCACCTGCTGCTTTCCGACCCCGACCTGTTGTTGCTCGACGAGCCGACCAACCACCTTGACATCGCCGCCGTCGAGTGGCTTGAGGGCTACCTCGGCCAGTGGCCGGGCGCGGCCCTGATCGTCTCTCATGACCGTTATTTCCTCGATTCTGTCTGTACTGGCATCCTCGAGATGACCCTGGCCGGGCTGGAGAGCTACCCGGGTAACTATACCGCCTACCTGCACGAACGCCAGATCCGCGCCGATCGCCGCCAGGAAACCTTCGCAACTGAGAAGGCCAAATTGCTCAAGGATGTCGAGTACATCAAGAAGAATATCTCCGGACAGAACGTCAACCAGGCCAAGGGCCGCCTGCGCCGCCTGAGCCGCATCGTCCAGGCCATCGAGCAGGTCGGCTTCGAGACGGTCGTCAACCAGAAGTGGAGTGAGACTGCGGAAGATGTGAACGTCGCCACTTCGCCGTTCGGGGTCGAGGAGGCCGAACGGCGGGTGCGGGCACTCCGCTCCCCGGTCCGGACGCTGCCGCGGTTGCACCTCAACCTGCGCAGCGGCGGCCGCTCGGGGGAATTGGTCATCCGCAGTCGCGATCTGCAGATCGGCTACCCCGGCCGTCTGCTGTTTGCTGCCCCCGACATCCTTCTGCGGCGCCGGGAATGCGCTGCCCTGATCGGTCCCAACGGGGCCGGCAAGACAACCTTCCTCAAAACTATCCTGGGCCAGACTCCGCCCCTGGCCGGTGAATTAGCTCTGGGTGCCTCGCTGCAGGTGGGATACTTTGCCCAGGCCCATGAGGGCCTCGATCCAGACAAGACCCTGCTACAGGAGATCGATGCCATCATGCCCAACTGGCTGCCCGGTCAGATCCGCGATTACCTGGGCAAGTTCGTCTTCTCCGGCGACGATGTCTACAAAAAGGTCGAGATGCTCTCCGGTGGGGAGCGCGGCCGCCTGGCCCTGGCCAAGCTGGCCCTGCAGGACACCAACCTGCTGCTGCTGGATGAGCCGACCAACCACCTCGACATTCCCTCGCAGGAGATCCTGCAGGCCGTGCTCGACGACTACTCCGGGACGATCCTGCTGGTGACCCACGATCGTTACCTGATCGACGCCCTCGGCACCCAGATCTGGGAGATCGATCCCGACGAATCCAGCCTGGATGTCTTCGAAGGGACCTATAGCCAGCGCAAGGAAGAGCGCGAGCGCCTGGCGGCTTTACGGTCGACAGGGATGGCGGACGGGGCCCGCGGCCTGGAGACTGGGGAGGGCGCACAGAGGTCCCGCCGGCGGGAATCCAATCAGTCTGTCAAGGTCGAACGCCGCCGCCGCGCACGGATCCAGGAACTGGAGAACAAGATCGCCAGCCTGGAGGCCGAACTGGCTGATATTGGCGCCCGGCTTGAGAATCCACCGGATGACCCGGCGCGGGTCGCCCAGTTGGGCAAGGACTATGCCCGGGTCCAGGCCGAGATGGATGCCCTGCTGGGTGAATGGGAAGAGTTGCATTCTTGAGGGGAGCGGGCGACGCCCTGGGCCTGCTGGTGTTGTTGCTGGCCGGGAGAGCGGTCATGGACCTGGGGAAAGCCCTGCGACCGCTGGGGTCACTGGTGGTCCTGCCCTCCTTCGCTATCGAGAGACAGCGGGTGTAGGTTGCCGGGAATGATTCTGCCCCGGAAAGATAGGACCGGCGACATTCATCCCGGCCTTTCGTCCATCCTGCGCTTTATTTCTTCGCGTTCCTTCGTGGGCGCGCCTCCGCCGGCTTGGGAACGGGGGCCCTCCACCGGCTCGACATGTACGGTCACGTCGGCTCCCTTGATGATCTCCTGGAGGGCCTGTTCGATCCGTTCCGTGGCGATGTGGGCTTCATTAAGAGTGCAATCTCCATCCATGGTGGCATGCATGTCGATGAACCAGATCGGGCCTGAGGCGCGGATGCGCACGGCATGGGCGTCAATCACACCCTCGACCTTGCTGGCGGCCTGGCTGACCTTCTCGGCCATTCCCTGTGGGGCGGAGTCCAGCAGTGCGGCGATCGTCCGCCAGCTCAGTTGGGCACTGACGTAGATCACGATCGCCGCCACCATCAGGGCGGCGATCGAGTCGGCGGCGTGCATCCAGTCCAGGCCGGGCAGGAAGCGGGCCACGGTCACCCCGATCAGACCCAGGATAACCACCGCCGAGGACCAGATGTCGGTCGAGAAGTGCAGGGCGTCGGCTTCGAGCGCCTGGCTGTTGTACTTCCTGGCTGCCCTGTAGAGCATCTTTGAGCGGTTGATGTCGATGATGATCGAGGTCCCCATAACTAGGAAGGCCCAGATCGAGGCCTGCACCTCGGCCGGGTGAAAGAACAGGCGGTCGATGGCTTCGTAGATGATCCAGCCGGAGGTGGCCAGCAGCAGCAGGGTCTCGAACAGGGCCGAGAGATTCTCGATTTTACCGTGGCCGTACGGGTGAGACCGGTCAGCGGGCTTGTCGGAGACGCGCACCGCAACGTAGGTCATCGCTGCGGCGACCAGGTCCAGGCCCGAGTGCGCCGCCTCCGCCAGGAGGCCCAGCGAATTGGTCAGCAAGCCGACGATCAGCTTGAAGGCGGTCAGTCCCACGGCAGCGACGACCGAGAGCAGGGCAACCGAGCGTTTTTCTTTCTGGGCGGATTGGTGAGTCATGGTTTCCTCAAGACAATGGCCTGATTATAACCCTGGAACGCGCAACCGAAATCGCGAAGAAGGATGTGACAGACCAGAAGGCAGGCCACTCGATCTGCTCCGGCCAAACACTTTCGGGGGACCCTTCTCGAAGGGAGGGCTCTTGTCCTGAATGGGGGAGGCGCTCAGGGCGCGAGCAGGCGGAAGAAGGGCGCCTCTTCCTGGCCGATGCGCTGGGCGACGATATGCGTGTAGCTGGCTGTGGCGATCTCGCGCACCCCGGCTGGATCAGGCGGACCGAAGTGGTAGTGCTTGGCTGAGCGGATGACTTCCGAAAGGCCGGTGTAGCTCCCGATCAGCAGCAGGCAGACAGCCGCGGCGTGGGCAATCTTGACACGCCGCTGGCGCAGGCAGGGCCCTGCTTCGACCAGGATGCGGCTGACGAAGGCCCACAGGAAAAACAGTGAGGCGATCGAGGCTCGCATCGCCAGGTCATTGTTGAAGCCCATCTTGAACAGCAGCAACCCGCTCAGGGTCAGGATCGCCAGTCCGAACCAGGTCCGGCGCAGACCCGTCTGGGAGCCCGGTTGCCCGGTCTGTTTGCGGCTCCGGCGGATGAAAGCGCCCAGGACGACGACGACAATCGCCAGCAGTCCGAACTCCAGGCACCAGAAGACGATCCCCGTGACCAGGTATTGCTGCCGGCTCTTGGCCAGGTTCCACAGCAGCCCGATCGGAAATTCGTATTCGTTGGACGAGATGAACAGCAGGCTGACGGTCGCAACCCAGGCGGCAGCAATGATCCACTCCACTGTTGGCGAGACGAACAGGCTCTTGCCCTGTTTGCGCACCAGCAGCAGGATCGCCAGCCCGAGCAGATATGGGACAACCCCGACCACCCCGAATGGGCTCCACAGGGTTCCGGCCGCCACGGACATTGCCAGGCTGCGGATCAGGCGCGTATCCCCGGCCGTGGCGAAGGTCAGGCCGGCCAGCAGCCAGGCTGCCAGGGCCTGCTGCGGGACCCAGTAGAGCAGCGTTGCCTGGGACGAGAACTGGAACAGGCCCCCCCAGTTCTCGATATGCTTACCCCACAGGAAAGGATGAGCGTTGAAAACGTAGTAGCCGATCACATCCAACCCGCCGGCCAGGCAGAAGACCAGGGCCAGCAGCAGCCTGGCCCAGGGTCCGGGGCGCAGACCGCTGACCAGCCTGAACCAGGCGAAGGCCAGCAGGACACCGGTCAGGGCCCAGGCGAACAGGGCCAGGTTGGCTGCTCCCCAGCCGAGCAGCTTTCCGACTCCTGCGGCAGGCAGAAAATAGGCGAAGTAATAGACCACGTAGACGGTCTGGCCTGCAAACTCGATCTGCAGCGGCCAATCGCCGTCGATCAGGCCCTTGAACAGGGCGTTGTTGGAATTGTAGTCAGGGTTCTGGAAGCCGAAGCCGCCGATGCCGGAAAAGAACGTCCAGACGCTTACGACCAGAAGGGCCGGCCAGAGGCTGGACAGCCCCTGGAATACCTCGGCCCGGGAGGGGCGTTCCCGCCAGGCATCGCGCAGGGCGAAAAACATGAAGGCTACCACGAGAAGGGTCGTGGCCAGGGCGTAGGGCCACTGCAGCCAGCCCCAGGCGAAAAAGACGACCGGGATGAGCAGGTAGACAGCCGTCAGGCTCGCCAAAGGCGTGGAGGGAGCGCGCGCTGGCTGGCTCAGTGTTTGATCCATCGGTTTCCCGGCCAGAGGGCCTCCAGGGCGAGGAAGGGCAGCGGGGGGGCGAAAGAGAGTTTCCCGAAGTCGCGTCTCATGGTTCATCCCGGGTCGATCTGCGGCCAGCGATCATTGCGCAGCTTTTTTAGAGGCTGTTTTTTTTCGCCCGGTGGCCTTGGCGGTTTCCCCTTTTCCTGTTGGTTTTTTCTTGCCGGGTTGCCCCCCTTTGCCACTTCCTGGTTCTTGTTTTTTCTTCGCCTTTCCCCGTACGGCGAACAACTCGTCGTACTTCGCCTGCACCGACGGGATACCGCTCTCGTTCAGGGCCCGGTAGACCTCGGTCCAGCGTCCGCCGTCGTCGGTCGTGAATCTCCAGTCCAGGAAGGCGTGGCACTGGTACCCGCCCAGGATGACGAACAGGCCCTTCTCGACCAGTTCGCGGCACGGGCGGAGGTATTCCAGCTGGGTGACGTAGTCCTTGAAGATCGCGTAGCCATCGTCTGGCAGGGCCAGCCCTTCGGCCAGGTCCTTCTGAACCAACTGCCCGGCGCCCTTGTCCAGGTAGGCTGCCGAGCGCTTGATCCAGCCGGAAGTCTCGGCGTATTTATTGTGGTAGATCACCAGACCCCGTTCCTCGGCATGCCGGTTTGAATGGGCGAAGACGTCCTCGTTGACGTGGCCTTCGGGGGTGAAAAAGTCATAGAGCAGGAAGTTCTCGACCTCGGCGAAAACCCGCCGCCGGTGAAGCAGGGGGAAGATGCGCCACGCGTGGCCGCTGACCAGCCCCTCGTTGGGCTGCTCATCCCACTTGGGGGCGCGGAACTCCATGCCGTATTTCTCGCGGAAGCCTTCTACCTGTCCGTGGCCAAACATCGGCAGCCCGGGCAGGGTGGCCATCAGCGTGCAGACCCCGAAGTATTTGTCGCCGTCGCCGAACTGATCGATGGCGGTCTTTTCATCGGGATTGTTTAGAAAGTTGACGAAACGCTTCAGGACCTGGGGATCGAACGCGAGGGTGTTTTTCATCAGCGTGCGGTATTTTGCGTTGTCCTCGTCGCGCAGCATATGCATGAAGGCCGAGTTGTAGACCCGATGCATGCCCAGCGTGCGGACGAAGTAGCCTTCCATCATCCAGAAGGCCTCCGCCAGCAGGAGCGTATCAGGGACCTCGGCTGCCACCCGGTCGACGACCTCGCGCCAGAACTCGTTCGGGACCGCGGCCTCGAACTGGGCCCGGGTCAGACCGTGCTCCGAACGCGAAGGGATTGCTCCGCCAGCGCCCGGCTCGGGGAACCACAGGCGCTGGATGTGCTTCTTGGCCAGGGTCATGGCCGCGTCGAAGCGGATGACCGGGAAGTTGCGCGCCACGTGCAGGATGGTCTGGATGACGGCCTCGCGGACCTCTCCCCTTGAATAGTCTAGCTGGGCGGTGTCGTTCCAGGGCATCGAGGTGCCATCATTGCCATGGTAAATGTAGCGTACATCGCCGGTCCAGCGGTCGATGCGCTTGAAGACCACCGCCGCGTCGGATCTGCTGTAGTAGTGATCCTCCAGGAAGATGCCCACCCGTTCGTCGTCGGAAAGGTCCTCGCTCTGGAAGGCGTATGTCGGGTAGGGAGGCTGAGGCAGGGAGAGGAACCGGTCGGGGTGTTCGACCACCCAGCGCGAGTCGATGCCCATATGGTTGGGCACCATGTCAGCAGACAGGCGGATGCCGCGCTGCCAGGCGCGTCCTCGCAGGTTGTCGAGGGCGTCCCAGCCGCCCAGGTCGGCGGCAATGTCGTAGGCATCGAGCGAGTAGGCCGATGCGACAGCATCCTGGTCGCCCATGCGCTGCTTGATGCGCCGGGAGGCCCGGCTGCGCTCCCACAGGCCGATCAGCCACAGGCCGGTGAAACCGCGTTCGGCCAGGAGATCCAGCTCCTGGTCGGGAATCAAGTTGAGGGTCTTGACCCAGAATCCGTGCTTGCGTGAGAGCTGTTCGAGCCAGACATAGGTGTTCTTGGCCATCAGGATGCAGCGTGGCATCCAGTCCTTGTCCTGGCTGAAGCGTTCGTACTCAGGCTGGCCGGCATAGGTCTGCACCGGGGCCTCTCCGGCGAAGCCGCCGGTGAAGCCGCCGCGCAGGCTCTCCTCGCGGGCGAAGTCGATCGCCCGCAGCAGGCGCTGAACAAAGCCCTCACCCAGCAGGCCGCCCCAGCGCTGGAGCAGGAACTCGAGCTGGGCGGTCAGGGAGTGGGGTGCGATCCTGGCGGGGGCAGCCAGCAGGTCGAAGAGCGTTTCGCTTCCGGATCCCATGGTCGGCTGGGCGGCGAAGAACTCCTTCAGCCCGGCGACGATCCGCCCGTAGGCGGTGTCACGCTGCAGGTCACGATCGTCGAACAGCTCCCGATAGGGATGGAAAGCCGGGTTCAGGTTGGAAAGGTGGAGCATCAACATTTCTTCGAGCGTCGACTGGCGATGCGGGATGCCGGCCGTCTCCCCATCTAGGTGCGCGCGGGCGCTGATCTCGCCGCGATGGACGCGCAGGGGCGGGAAGTCCTGGTTGAAGCGCAGCAGGGTCGTCTCGAGGGGCGCGCCGCTCAGGGCTTCGACAGCCGCGGCCATCACGCCCGGGTTCTGCAGGGCGTACTGGCGCACCAGGATATGCAGGATCTCGTCGATCAGGCCCATGGCGTTGATGTCACTGGCCGGGACGATCCTGTTGCCTGCCCGGGTCATGGCTTCGGCAAAACGCCGCGCGGCGCCGAAATCGGCCAGCACTACATTGCCGTTCAGGGCGAACAGACCCTCCTCGAACTGGTACTTCAGCCGCGCCTGGCGGGAAACGTGGAATTCGAATTGGCTCATGTTCCTCTTATTCGTCGCCGCGTGGTTCCGCTGATGTGCACACCCCAATGATACCCCACTTGTGGAAATCAACAAACCGGAATTCGAGTATACTTTCCATAAAGCATCATGCATTTCGACCCCGATTTACTGTTCGTCATCCTGCTGGGAGTGATCGGCATCGTCTACCTGGTGCTGATCGTCCAGGCTTTACGCCATCGTTCCGGCCAGGAGGATGCGGCCTATTGGATGGTGCTGTATGCCATCTTTGCCCTGATCCTTGTGGTGTTGGAGGCTCTCTGGCGGGCCGGCCGCCTGGCGCTGGACGGAGAGGCATTCTGGCGGGTGCAGATCTATGGGATCCTGGCCCTGGCGCTGACAATGGCGCTGGTCAACCGGGCCTACCTGCGCCTGCGCGGGGGTGCGGTCTGGCTGGGATTGGGGGTCTTCTTCTTTGCCACGGCGGCCCTGGTCTCCAGCCGCCTGTTCCCGCTGCCCGAGATCCTGTGGACCAACGGCCGCTCCCAGTTTCCGAGTGACCGCCTGGGGGTCGCCATCCTGCTGCTCGGCTGGATCATCTTCTTCGCCACGACGCTTCAGATCACCCGCCTGGCCTATCGCCGGACCCGTCAGCCTCTCCACCGCAATCGGATCAGCTACTGGCTGCCGATCGTCGTTCTGCTGTTCGTCAACGATGCCCTGATCCTGAATTTCCGGAATGCGTGGGGGTCCGCCCTGCGCCTGATCGCGGTCTGGCTGATGATTTACATCTTGACCCGCCACCGCCTGTCGGACGTCCGGCAGATCTTTCGCCAGGGTTTCACTTACGTGGCAGGGATCGGGCTGGTCGGTGGGGCGTATGTCGGCGGTTATTATCTGCTGCGTCTCTTGCCGGGATTCCTGCCGGGGGTCGATCCCTTCCTGCTGGGGTTGCTGGTAACCGGCAGCATGGTGGGGGTTGCTGCCCCGTTCTATGGGCTGCTGCGCGGCGTGATCTATCGTCTACTGCCGGTCGAGAGTTACAACCCCAGCCAGACGCTGCGTGACTACTCGATCATGATCAGCAATATCCTCGACGTCGAGCGCCTGGCGACCGTGGCCGTCGGCTTGATCATCGAGGCGGTCGACATCCGGCGCGGCTTCCTCTTCCTGGTCGACCGCGAGACCGGCCCGGATGGGCAGTTGGTCTACCGTTTGCGGGCGGTGCGCGGGGCGGGAGAACGCCCGCTGCGCATCGGGACTCTGAGCGGGTCAGGGCCGATCGCGGGGTACTTTATTGAAGGGCATCGTCCCCTGTTGCAGTACGATGTTGACATGCTGCCTGAATTCCAGCGCGCCGCAGCAGCCGAACGCGACTGGCTGGCCAGCCTGGACACCGAGGTCTCTGTGCCGATCTTTTCCAAGGGCGAGTGGATCGGCATGCTGGCGTTGGGGGCCAAGTCTTCGGGCAATCGCTACACCGATGATGACCTGAACGTGTTGACCACCCTGGCCAATCAGACGGCGGTCGCCCTGGAGAATGCTCGCCTGGTTGAGAACCTGATGCGCCTCAACCGTGAGATCCGTCAAGCCTACCAGGCCCTCGACCAGGCCAACCGCAACCTCGAGCGTCTTGATCGGACCAAGTCCGATTTCATCAGTATCGCCTCCCACGAGCTGCGTACCCCGTTGACGGTCCTGCGCGGTTACACCGAGATGCTGCTCGATGATCCGATCATTCGTGCGAACCAGTACCACTACAAGACGATCGAAGGCATCCACAAGGGGACTCTGCGTCTGCACGAGATCATGGACTCGATGTTCGACATTGCCGCCATCGACACGCGTTCGCTCGATCTCTCGCTGCAGATGGTCGATGTGCCGGAATTGATCCGCGGGGTCTGCAGCGGCCTGGCTGGCTCGGCCCGGGAGCGCGCCCAGAGCCTGAACCTGAACCTGCCGGCCCTGCCAGCGATCAAGGCTGATCCGAAGACCCTGCAGAAGGTCTTCCACCACCTGGTGACGAATGCCATCAAGTTCACCCCGAATGGCGGCAGAATCATGGTCGCCGGGCGGGCCCTGGCGGGAAATCAGCGCGACTTGCCCGAGGGCGGGATCGAGATCGTCGTTGTCGATACCGGCGTGGGGGTCGATCCCAACTACCGCGAGCTGATCTTCTCCAAGTTCTACCAGTCGGAGGATAATCTGGGCCGTCACTCAACTGGCAAGACCAAGTTCAAGGGATCCGGTGCCGGCCTGGGCCTGGCGCTGGCGCGCGGCATCGTCGAAGCCCATGGCGGCCGCATCTGGGTCGAATCCCCGGGATATGATGAGGTCAATTTCCCCGGCAGTCAATTCCATGTCGTCCTGCCGCTGTCTCACCAGAGCGACAGTGCAACCATCCGGATCGGGAGTGAAGTCAAGATGAAGCTGTGAGACCGTCACAGGTCCAACAGTGCACAGCAGGACAAAAATCACACTTGACGGTTACGGCATTCGGCATTATGATTGAGGTTGTAAGATGCCAGTACGTTCACGTTGGAAGAGAAGACGATGACCCGCGGTTTCTTCGCCCGGGTTATTTTTTTTGATCGTCCGATGGAACGAACCTGTCACACAATTTCTTTTTTCAATTGCCACAAGGAGGCAACACAAATGTCTGAACGTATCATCGGCACGGTCAAGTGGTTCAACGGCGAGAAGGGCTATGGCTTCATTGCACGCGAAAGCGGCCCGGATGTCTTCGTCCACTACTCTGCCATCCAGTCTGACGGTTTCCGCTCCCTCAACGAGGGCCAGCAGGTCGAATTCAGCGTCGAGCAGGGCCAGAAGGGCCCGCAGGCTGTCAACGTAACCATCGTCTAAGAAGACCAATCCGACCATCAACAAACTCCCGCCAATTGCGGCGGGAGTTTGTATTATCCGGCAGGTTTTCCTTTGGGCCACAGCCAGCCGGTCAGGCCATAGAGGATCCCGGCCAGCAGAAGCGCGAACTTGATCGTCGCGCACCAGAAGGCCATTCCGGGCCAGACTTCTGCCCCTGACAGGAGCATGATCTGGAACAGGGCCAGGTTTTCCAACGCGTCCAGGATGGCCGCTGCAAAGGCGGCCCATCCCATCCAGGCGCCAAGGCGGGCGAACCATCCCGGGTGCCTGCCGGCAGCCACCAGGACGCCCAGCGCCAGGGTCACGGCGTAGGATGGCATGAAGAGATAGTCGAAGCCCAGACCGAAGGCGGCCAAGGTCCAGGTGCTGCAGTGGGACCACGAGTCCAGGATGGCCTGGGCATTGGCGGGGGTGCGGGCAAGTTCGAAGGTGACGATGCCTGCTGGGGCGGCGGGGGTCCGCAGCGGGGCATTGAGCGCCTGGAAGACGGCGAACAGGAGCAGGGTCCAGGCGAGCAGGTACAGAAAAAGGGGCTTGCGGGCGGTCGGGGGGGTGAAGTCCAGCGGGCAGCGCATAGGCGTTTGTGTCATGCGAGTGCTTTCCGGTAGACGCGGTGGTTCTTATATTCGACGCCGTTGAGATTCTTCAGGTCGGCGCGCATCTGGTGGGTGGTCTCGGCGATCTGGGTCATTTCGACGTGTTCGAACTGGTTGAAGGCGAAGAGGGTCTGGGCCATTTCGTAGTAGAGCAGGGCGTTGCCGCCGGTGCCCTGGTGGGCCGGCAGGATGCCCATTCCATTCGCGGCGACGGTCTTGGTGCGTTTCATCTCGAGCAGGATGTCGGCAATGCCGAACGGGAACAGACGACCGCGGGCGCGCTGCAGGGCGGCGGAAACGTCGGGGAAGGCGAACAGGAAACCGACGATCTCATCGCCGTGCAGGATGAGCTTGATCATGCGGTGGTCGGCGACCAGGAAGATGTTGTCAACCGCGTACTGGATGTCGCCGGCGCTGAGCGGGTAGTATTCCCAGTTGTTCACGAAGGCCTGGTTGGCAGCCTGGCCGATGCGAGGAGCCCACTGGAGCAGTTCGCGCTTGCTCTTGAAATGCTTGATCTGCAGGTGCTGGCGTTTCATGGCCCATTGGGCGATCCGTTCGATCCGCTCCGGGATGTGAAAGGCCTCGGCCGGCAGGTAGCAGGAGACGAAGTCGACCTCCTTTTCAAATCCGAGCCCTTCGACCAGCCGGGGGTAGTAGTCGTAGTTGTAGTTCATCATGGTCATCATCTGGCGGTGCTCGAAGCCCTCGACCTGGATGCCGTAGCCATCGAAGGACGACAGGCCTTTTGGCCCGATGACCGTGTGCAGGCCGCGGGATCGAGCCCAGTCGAAGAGGGCCTCGAAGAGCGCCCGGGCGACTTCGGGATCCTCCACGCTTTCGAACAAATGAAAATGGCCCTTATTCGTTTTGTGATAGTCGTTGTAGGGCCGGTTGTTGGCCGCGCAGATGCGCCCGACGATCTGGTCGTCGCGGACGGCGATGAAAAAATCCGCCTCCGAGTGCTCGAAGAAGGGGTGTTTCTTGCGGTTGAGGGGCAGATAGGCGTCCACGAACAACGGTGGGACCCACTGCGGGCAGTCCCGATAATGGTCGTATTGAAATTCGACGAAGCGCCTGACCTGGGCCTTGTTCTCGGTGTCGACTTTCTCGATGGTGACCACGGACAACTCCTTGATTATGGAATACATAAGTATATAACACCTTTTTCTTTTGGAAGTAATTCCTGTATACTTACAGGGTACCGCGTGTATTTCTGAAACAAACCCTGGTCTGCTCCCGGCTGCAGGCGGCTTTGGTTCGGATCGTGATGCAAGCAGCGGGACTGGACCCCAAGAATCTGGAGGAGCTATGCGTTTCGGACGCGTCCTGGTGTGCATTCTGCTGCCTCCCCTGGCGGTGCTTGACAGGGGCTGCGGGGCGATCACCCTGACCACGATCCTGACCCTGGTCGGCTGGGTGCCAGGCGTCATCGCCGCGATCCTGTTCAACCGACCCGAAAAAACAGTGCTTGTTGTCAAAGAGAAGGTGGTCAGGCGGCCGCCATCGAAAGGATAAGCAGCGATGTTCAAGCGTTCCAGGTCTGCCCTCAACCCCGAGGAGATCCTGCAGGCCGAGTTCGACTACATATCGTCAACTGTCTTTCAGGCCAACGAAGACCGGGCCCGAGTGGCCTCCTTCTTCTTCATCTCGGTGGGGTCGCTGGTGGCCTCCATCTTGGGGATCCTGTATGCCGAGGAGATTCCGCCGCTGGTCTACGGGGCATTGAGCCTGATCTTCAGCGTCGAGACTGCGCTGGCGCTGTTGACGATCGCCCAACTGGCCCGCCTGCGGGCAGCCTGGTATGAGTCGATCAAGGCGATGAACCAGATCAAGGAACATTACATCGCCCTGTATCCGGAGATCGAACCGGCCTTCGCCTGGCGGATGACCCCACAGCATCCCGGGGTGAAGAAGGACAAGCCCTTGAGCATCGCCAACCTGCTGGCTGTGGAAGTCTCCATGCTGGGGGCGCTCACGATCGCCGCCAGTGGGTATTTCTTGCTGAACATCTTTGGAGAACTGGCCTGGTGGGGCTGGGGGAGCATGCTCCTGTTGGCAGTGGGCGGATACTTCGGCCTGTTGCGCTGGTATCGGTTGGTCCTGAACCATCAAAGTTGATGGAATTGTACGAGGAGAATAGAGATGTCCGAATTTCGCACAGAAGAATTCCGTGTCAATGGTGAGGAGTTGATCTCCAAGATCAAGGAGTTGATCCACGCGGGAAATATCCGCCGGGTCAGCATCAAGGACAAGGATGGCAAGACCGTCATGGAGTTCCCGGTGACGCTTGGCGTGGTCGGCCTGGTCCTGGCTCCGACCCTGGCTGCAGTGGGCGCGATCGCCGCCCTGGTCAGCGAGGCGACCATCGTGGTGGAGAAGGCTGCGTGATCGATTTCCGGCGGGTTTTTCTCATCGCCGGAGTACTTTCCCTGACCATCTCCTATCCACTGCTCTGGCTGCGGATGATCACGACCCCGATCGAATACACCGGGGCGGATTTCATCGCGTTTTATGCGGCCGGCCGGATCGCCCGGAACGAGGGCCCGGCCTACCTCTATGACCTGGATCTGCAGCGTGCCTACGAGGAGCAGGTGGTCGGGTTTGAGATCCCCCCCGAGCATATCAGCCCGTATCTTCATCCGCCGTTCGTAGCCCCGTTGGCCCAGCTCATTGCGGGGGACAGTTTCGTCTTTTCATTCATCCTCTGGAACCTGGTCATGTTGGCCTTCCTGGTGGTTGGAAGCATCCCCCTGCTCCAGTTGCTGAAGGCTCACTATGACCGACGGCAAAGGCTTTTCCTGTTCATTTGTTTTTTGCTTTTCTATCCTTCCTTCGTCAGCCTGGTCAACGGCCAGGACAGCGCCTTGCTCTACCTGGGCGGCACACTCTGGCTGCTGGGGATGTTGACGGGCAGGGACTGGCTGGCCGGCCTGGGCCTGGCGGTGGTGACGGTCCGCCCGCACATCGCCCTGCCGCTGGCGCTGCCGTTCCTTTTCAAACGCCGCCGGGTCTGGTGGTGGTTCCTGCTGGGAGGCTTCCTGCTGGCCGGATTGAGCCTGCTCTACACCGGTCCGGGCGGGATCGAAGGGTTTGTGCAGGTCCTGCTGGTCAGCGGGCGGGGGGTGAACTACCATACCGGCGAAGAGAATATGGTCAACCTCATTGGCCTGTTGCTGCGCCTGTTTCCGGGGATCCCGCCGGAGCACCTGCGCTGGACCGGCTGGGGGGTGTACTGCGCGTCTATCGCCGGCCTGTGCCTTGTGTGGGCCCGCAGCAAACAGCTGGAGGAGAAGCACATCGGCCTGGCGGTCATCCTGGCCTTGTTCACCGCCCCCCATTTCCACTTTCACGATTTCGTCCTGCTGGTCGTGCCCGGGGTCTGCTTGATGCTGGCTGCTCTGCGGTGCCGATACCTGGCAGGGCCTCAGGCGGTCCTGGTCCCGTTGACCGTCTCCATTCTCCTGCTGTTCAGCTATTTCGCTGAATTCTTGAAGGAGAGCATTTGTTACCTGGTGATGCTGGCCATTCTGCTGATGCTCTGGGTCCCCGAGAGGATTTTTCGCCAGCGGCTTTCCTCCCCTGAAGGAGTCTCATGAAATCTTACCGCAAGGAACTCTGGTTCAACATCCCGTCCCGGCGCGGGTTCGTCAACATTACGCCGGAGGTCGAGCAATGCCTGCGCGAGTCGGGCGTTCGCGAAGGGCTAATCTTGATCAACGCCATGCACATCACCGCCTCGGTCTTCATCAACGACAACGAACACGGGCTGCACCAGGATTATGAGCGCTGGCTTGAAGGGCTGGCACCCCACGAGCCGATTGACCAGTACCGGCACAACGATACCGGTGAGGACAATGCCGATGCTCATCTCAAGCGCCAGGTGATGGGCCGCGAGGTGGTTGTCGCCGTGACCGAGGGGCGGCTGGACTTCGGCCCCTGGGAGCAGATCTTCTACGGAGAGTTCGATGGACGGCGCCGGAAGCGCGTCCTGGTGAAGGTCGTCGGTGAATGAGGCATTTTCAGCTGCGCGCCATCTCGTCGACCAGCCGGCCGAGGGTCTGGATGGCGCGTTCGATATCCAGGGTCCAGCAGGCAGCGTTGAGGCGGATGAAGTTGCGGAATTGGAGGGAGGCAGAGAACAGGTAACCCGGGGTGAGCGTGATCCCGGATTCCAGCGCCTGCTTGTAGAGTTCCAGCGAGTCGACTTTTTCAGGAAGCTGGACCCAGAGCACGAAACCGCCACCCGGACGGGTGACCCGCGTCTCGGACGGAAAATGGTGCAGGACTGCCTGCGACATCAGGCCGACGTTGTATGCGTACTCACGCCGGATGCGACGCAGGTGGTGGTCGTATCCGCCGGTCTTTAGGTACTGGGCGATGGCCATCTGCGGCAGAGGGGCGACCCCGATGTTGGCCGTGTACTTCAACCATTCCACCTCGGCCTTGGCTTTTCCCGGGACCACCCATCCGACGCGGTATCCGGGGCTGAGGTCCTTGGAGAAGGAGGAGCACAGCATGACCTGCCCGCGCAGGTCGTAGGACTTGCAGACTGTCGGTCGCTGCTCGGAGAAATGGATCTCGCTTGAAATGGCATTCTCGATCAGAGGGATCTCGTGCCGGGCCAGCAGTGCCACCAGCTGGCGCTTGTTCTCGTCGGGGATGCAGCTCCCCAGCGGATTGTTGAAGTTCGAGATCACCATGCAGGCCCGGATGGAGTTATGGGCAATGGCGAAACGCAGGGCATCCAGGCTGATGCCGTCGCGCGGATGGGTGGGGATCTCGAGCACCTGCAGGCCGAGCGCTTCCAGCGATTGCAGCATGCCGAAGTAGATCGGCGACTCGATCGCCACGATGTCGCCGGGCCGGCAGGTAGCCCGCAGCGACAGGTCGATGGCCTCCATGCAGCCGGACGTGATCACGATGTCGTTGGGTGTCACTTTGCAACCGTTCTCGACCAGGCGTTGGGCAATCTGAACCCGCAGAGGCTCCAGCCCGGGCGGCAGGTCGTAGGTGTTGGCCAGGGATGGATTCTCACGTGTCAGGGAGATCACGATCCGAGCGAGCCGGCTGGAGGGCAGCAGGTCCGGGTTGGGCAGGGCTGTCCCGAGCTGCACCAGCCTGGGGTTGGTGATGTCGCGCAGGACCATCATGGTAAGTTCCTGGATGCTTACCTGGCAGGGATCCTGCTGGGGCGAGGAAATGTTCGGCTCAGGCGACTCGTTCTCCTCCTGGCGGCGGACGTAGTAGCCGGATTGAGGACGGGCCTCGATCAGCCCGCGATTCTCCAGTTTGATGTAAGCCTGCAGGACCGTGCTGATGCTGACCTTTTTCTGCCGGCTCATCTTGCGCACCGAAGGCAGCCGGTCGCCAGGCCGAAAGGTGCCCGACCTGATCAACAGGGCGGTCTCATTGGCCACTTGCTCGTAGAGCGGTTCCTTGTCCGCAGGCATGGCTTTCCTCCCGGTACAGTTGCTTGAAAAGATAGGCAGTACAGTTTTCGATTAAATACACTGTACTGATTACAATTGCGTATTTCTGCATCTGTTATTTTACACCCGGACGGTCTAAAATCAAGGCCTATCTGACTGGTACCCAGGAATCCGGAGGTAAGAATGACGGGAACACTTGCGAATCATTCACAGAAGGCGCTGGTGGTACAGCGCGGATCTGAAATCTGTTGTCTGGAGGGCATGCTGTGGATCACCCTGGAGGGGGATCTCAAAGACCACATCATCGCCGCCGGTGAAACCTTTGTCGCCAACCACAAGGGAAAAGTGGTGCTGCAGGCGCTGAATCTCTCCTCCATTTTCAGCCTGAATTGATCGAAGCAGCATCCTCCATAAGGCCTGCCATCTGACCCGTGGCCGGCCTTTTAATTTTCTTGCTTTTCCTCTTCCAGGACCATCACTTTGAAGGCTTCGGCAGACTCCAGCCCACCCCGCTGGCCTTCTTCGGCAGCCCACTTGCGGATCATCTCCTCGGGGTCCCAATCGCCCAACTGTGACACGTGCCTGCGCAGGGCGGCGATCTTGACCTCGATCGTCGCCGCGATGTCTACCCAGGTGTCGGGCTTCTCCGAGCCGTGGATGTAGACCCGTTTGACGTTGTGTGGTTCGTAGCCCGCGGCGAGCAGATCGGTGAAGATCAGGCGGGTCCCGGCCGATGGGAAGGCGGCATAGAGGCCCGCCTGGGCCGCGGCGCGATGATCGGGGTGGTTGATGTAGCCGCTGCCGTAGAATACCGCCTGCGGATCCCCGAGGACGACCACCTCCGGTTTATGGATCCGGATCAGGCGGGTCAGGTCCCGCCGCAGGGGGATGGTCGCCTCAAGTTCGCCATCCGGATAGTCCAGGCAGATCGTTTCGGCAATGCCCAGGACCTGGTTGGCCGCGGCCTGTTCGGCGATGCGGATGCGGGCCAGAGCAGGCTTGAAACCCCCATCCTTGTCGGGGTCGTTGTTGCCAGATTCGCCGCGCGTGACGACCACCGAGACGACCCGGCACCCGGCCCGCGCCCAGCGGGCCAGCGTTCCGCCGACGGTGAATTCCTGGTCATCGGGATGGGCATGGATGGATAGGGCGATGAGAGGAATATATTCTGGAGTGATCATGGCCTGATTCTACTGCCCTTTGGAGAAAATTTTGCAATTGTTTTGAGACCGGAAGTATTGTATAATCGAATTGCGCAGTTTTCAGGGTGGTGATTGAGAACTGCACGGAACCCCTAAAAAACCAAGCCTCTGATCAACCCGATTGGCGGACGACTCTTTTTGTCTTGCCAGAAAGGAGGTCGAAGCCAGATTCCCATTTCCCAATCCTGTGGCCTGCCACAGCCGATCGGTTCTTGATTCATTGGAGAAAGGAGCTTATCCTTGTTCAAAATTCGCAGTATTGTTTTCATTGCAGCTGTTTGCCTGGCCTTGTTCCTGAGCACAGTCACCGCGACGGCCGCCTTGGCCGATGGGAGTGCCCCTCCGGAGGCACCGGGAGAGGAAGTCGTCGTCGATGACACCGGAGGTGGGACAGGCGCTGAAGTCGTCGTCGATGACACCGGAGGCGGGACAGGCGCTGAAGCCCCCCCCGCGGAGCCGCAGCCGGCAGATGAACAGCCCGGCGCCGAGGAGCCGGGCGACCTGCCCGCCGAGGAGCCGGGCGACCTGCCCGCCGAGGAGCCGGC
>JAFGSI010000067.1 GCA_016934715.1 Anaerolineales bacterium | reverse complement strand
TCAACTCGGTTTGATGCGGCGGCTCCATCCGCCCTTGTTTCAACTTTCACACCTCCCGCCGCATCAACCCTTAATTCGTTGGGCGGCTTCCATTGCTGTGCAAGGAAAGGCACGGTAATTTGAATAAGGAGATACATCGATGGACAGACCCAAGAGAATACAATTCTGGGGAGAAGACGAAAATGATGATCGTTTGGTTGTGGAGATTCTTGAGGGGAAAAAGACTGCGACAGTCTGTAAAGCGGATGAATATTATGAGTCAGATGGCGAATTTGACGACGGAGGATTGGAAACAGGTGATCTGGTAGACGTCTTTGATCTCAAACAGCAGCTTCGATGTCGTATCCGGATTACGGATGTCTATCCGGTTCTCTTTGGGAAGATTCCAGAGAGACTCTGGATGGGAGAAGTATGTCAGAGTGCTGAACACTTTCAAGAAGCGCATCGGCACTGCTGGCTCGACAATGATTTGACTGACGATTTTGAGCTGGTGGCGATCCACTTCGAACTGGTTGAGATTGTGACCCCAAAAGATAACACAAGATGAGAGAATTTGTGGGTGGAGGAATCAGGTTTCGGCCTAACACCGGCTAGCGGACGGGCGGGGCTGCGCCCGCCCAGGGATACGCTGCCCGAAAATCGTGCTTCCAAGCCAGGCGAGTCTTGCTCAATCCGCCCGCCGCTGAGCCAATCCGTTGGGCAGCAGTAGACAAAACCTATGCATCGCCCTCTTCATAGGGAGAAGGAATTCATCCATGAAAAATAAGACTCTGTTTTACGCAATTATTGGGTTCTTAGTATTGGTAGCAACCACAACTGGCATTTTTTATCGAACTCCCGGGGTTCACATTGAATACGTGACCGTGCGCGGGGAGATGGCGACCTTTCAAGGAAATGGTCTTTATCAATATGATCCAGCGTCATTGGCCCGCGAAGGAATTATCTGGGATACGATTAACTTGTTTTTCGGTTTGCCTCTCTTAGCCATTGCCATCTATCTGACTGGACGGCACTCTCTGCGCGGAAGGCTGTTGTTGGGTGGATTGTTGTGCTACTTTTTCTATGTCTACTTAATGTATGCAACAATGATGTCTTTCAACTGTCTCTTTTTGGTTTACGTAGCGATTTACTCCCTGAGCCTGGTCGCTTTCATCATGAACTTGCAGGCTATCGATTTATCCCTCTTGCCAACGCAGATTTCGGCGCGGTTTCCACACCGCCTATTTATCGGCTATATGATTGTATTCAGTGTGGCGCTGGTCCTACTTTGGGCTAATCTCATTGTGTCGATTATGATTCCCAACCAATTTCCTGCGGAACTGGCTGGCACGAACACACTGGAAACACAAGCCCTCGACTTGGGTTTGATTGTTCCTCTCGCATTGGCAACGGGTATTTTGCTCAGGAGACGCTCTCCGTGGGGATATTTGCTTACGGGGATAAGCATAACGCATGGAGCGATGATGTTCATAACTGTCCCCGCATGGATTGCCATGCCGTTGATACAGGATGGGGAAATTAACCTAATGGAAGCCATTCCGTTCCTGTTCTTATGCCTGGTGGGGCTTGCTTTGGCAGCCGTGTTTTACTGGAGTGTGCAGGAAAAAAAGTGAGTTAATGGATTGGCGGCCGCCCACCGACCGATTAGCCGCAGTGTCAAGGGGGGAAGAGAAAACCGGGTAAAGCGGACTCAAACCGGCCATGCAAGACGGCCGGTTTTTGCTTTCAAAGGATGGTTTTTCTTGATTGGGGAACGCTTCGCTGCCCCCGTGACTATCTTTGCCATGGGGTTTTCCTTTCTTGTTCAGGAGCAAAGAGAGGCTTACTCCGGCGGCTCGAATTCCGGCCTGAGCGCCAGGACATCATCTTCGCTGGCCAACCGGTATGGGAACTCCGGGTTCAGGGCTACCCGTTTCAAGTCGTGCCCGATCCCCAGCCGCGACAGGCTTTCATCCCGCTGCCATCCCGTCGTTTTCTCATCAAACCGCTTCCCCTTCGGATGGCTCAGGTGATGCCGATGCGCCACGCTGTGCATCCGGTTCACCACCTGCGTGTGCATGTTCGCCAGCCGCCGCCGGTGCGACACCAACTGCCGCAGCTCCCGCACCCGCTTCGGCGGCACCCATCCCGTCGGCACCAGGTTCGCCGCCAAGAGGCGTGCCAGGATCAGTGTGTCCTTCTTGTCCGTCTTCACTCGCGCACAGGCGATCTGCTTCACCTTGATCAGGTTCGCCACCTGCACTTCCGTCACCAACGGCTCGAGCAGATCGTACACGTGCCAGGCGTTCGTCGTCGACTCGATCACCACCCGGTCGCTCGGCAGCAGGTGCTTTGCCAGCCAGTCTTCCAGTTCCGCATGCTCCACCCGGCTCATCTCCATCACTTCCTCCCCATCCCGGTTCACTCCCCCGATCACCGAACAATGCTTGTGGATGTCCAGTGCAATGTTCCTTAACCCTCTTGCCTTTTCTCCTTCTTCCATGCTACACTCTCCTTGGTCGTTGGTTGGGGCGTGGATTTTTGGGCAGCAGTGATACACACCGATTCGGGTTCACAAGACCCAGACGAGAGTCCACCGGGCGACCAAGCAACAACACGGGCTTTCTTCCTGCTCCCTTAGGCTGCTTCGGCCCGCCCTGATGCTCCTGCCCCGGTTGCATCCCCGGCACGGATCACCCCGAGGATACCACCCGCCGCGCCCCAACCCGCCCACATTCTAGTAACGCCGGCTCCAACGAAGGGGCGGGGCAGATCGTGCTTAAATGACTACCATTGATGATATTCTTGCAGCCTATGACTGGTATGACCATCCCGATGGTCCTAAGTTCGTTGAGACTCATCGCGACGATTATCGCTCCTCCGGCCATTGGCTCTTTCTGCCTGGCGCCTTCTCTTCCTTCCACAAGGTTATCAACAACGAGGAGTTATGGCTCATCCACACAGGCCGCCTTTTGATTCACACACTTGCTCCCGATGGAACTCATCACATTCTCTGCCTTGGTACCGACATTGGCGCGGGAGAATGTCCGGTGCTTTCTGTACCCGCTGGTTTCTGGCAAGCAGCCGAACTCCCTGATGGCACGCCCTTCGCTTTTGGGACCAATGTCTGCGCCCCCGCATTCTCATTCGAGCAATTCTCTATCGCCACCCAGGAGGACCTTCTGCGTCACTATCCTGATCATGCTGCGCTGATCATGCGGCTTACTAGAAGCGCGGATCGGTGATAGAGACGCTCCTGCCAAAGCCAGCCCCGCTCAACAACACCGGCTGCAGGCAACAGCGGCTGCACCGCTGATGGTATGTACCCGGCCAGAAGCGGCGCGATAATGATCGTGGCGTCTCCCCCGCCTCGCCGTTGCGCCTGAGCCCTACCGTTGGGCAGCCCAAAGCAATCGCTGAGAAATGTCCAATCGAAAAGGCAAATCAGAATCATCCCATCCTACCCAAGATTCGTGGGGTATTCTCGAGTATGAAGGAGATAGAAAAGAAATGTCAAATCCAATGCAACTCGCAGATAGCGATGCCACACATTCCCACTGGCATTGGCTCTATAAAGTATCCGCGATGGCTGCTTTAGTAACAGCTGTGCTTATTATTGTTCAAATGATCGTTTTTATGCTCTGGCCACCTCCCAGCACGACCATAGATTATTTCAACCTGTTTCAAAACAATGCACTTCTGGGATTTCTGTCTCTTGATCTCCTGTACATCGTCGACAATGTTCTTCTAATCCCAATTTTGCTTGCTCTCTATATCGCTCTCCGTAAAACCAATGAGTCTTTCATGGTTATCGGAACAGCGCTTGGCTTTGTTGGAATTGCCTGTCTCTTCGCATCGAATCCATCCGTTAGCCTGTACTCCCTAAGCGAACAATATGCAACTGCCATTACAGATGTACAACGCTCGCTTTTCCTCGCAGCAGGGCAGGCGCTGCTGGCTTCCTACTCAGGTACAGCTTACCATCTGTCTTTGATTCTCGGCTCGGTTGCCTTGGTAATTATCTGTATTGTCATGCTCCAAAGTAAAATTTTCGGTAAAACTACCGCTTACATGGGAATTCTGGCAAATGCACTGGCCCTCGGTCTTTATGTACCCCAAATTGGCCTCTATATCTTGCTGTTTTCCATCATATTTCTATGGATATGGTATGCCCTTATCACCCGAAAGCTTTTCCAACTCGGCTGGCTCGTCTCGAAAGTTGAAAAGCAATAAAATGGCCGCCCAATAGACATTTACATGGTTTTATGAGGAGAAAAAATGGCTGAACATTCGATCTGCTCAAACTGTGGGAACAAACTTAAGGAACAATGGCTGGTCTGCAAATACTGCCACCAGGCACGCTGGAAGAGAATCCTTCCTTATTATTTTGGCGGGGTGGCATTCTTGACCATTACACTGTTGAGTCTCCCAAGGTGGGAAAACAGCGTATTTCAATGCATTGGCGCACTTACGGGTCTGCTGGGCGCGGTGATGCTACTGATGGGAGGCATCGCTACGTTGCGGGGCCTGTCCGTTCGAAAAGTCACGCCCGCCCCACAGGCTACCAGTGCATCCCCTGCCGCCGCGCCTGTGCCCACTGCAAGTACCCCGGCAGCTCCTGACACTTACGTTCGCCCGCCCATGGTCGATCGGATAGGTAGTTTCAGCTATACAAGAACCGATGAGGACAGGATCAGGAATATCGTCTATAACATCCAGCAGGCTAATCACGAGCCGGGGTGGGATAACCTGAACCTCCAGGCAGGGCACGTGGAGCGGGGAAAAATCCCTGACTACACACGGGAAATCATCGATTACCTGCTGGATGGGCACGTACCGACCCATGATACGACCCTCGCCAAACTGTTCAAAGAGGGAGAGCCCAAGTTACGGGAAACCATCATCCGAATCCTGGGGGCAATGGGAACGGAAAATAGCCTAACCACGTTAGAGGCGTTCGCCGCAAAGGATCCCCTGCAGGTCAATGAAGACGATCAATATAACTCGACTTCGGGTTCCAGTGCTCCGCTTAGCGTAACTTGGGGGATGCCCCTGCGAGAGCTTGCCAAAGAGGAGATCCAAAAGGTCAAGGCAGGGTTAAAAGCGGGATCATGATTAATCCTACTGATTTGTGAAAAACAAAAGTCCCAATACGTGCTCTGCGCGACACCCATATACCGTCTACTTGCCGGTTTCTCGGCCCGATTGCGCCAGATATGGCGGCTGACTCATGCGCCGAAAAGATCGCGAAAGGACATTGCTTTCTTAAAGCTCAGTAAGAACACCGGCTGCAGCGGACAGGGCTGCGCCATGGCAGTCTGCGGCGCTCTCCGAGAAACGGCGCGATAAGTCAGGCAAGTCCTCCCCGTCCGCCGCTGCCGCTGAGCCACCCCGTTGGGCCGCAACAGCACCCACACAGGATTGTGAGGCTTATTATGGAAACCTTCCGGTTTAGATTGATTGATACCGCAGGCGGCGAGATCGGCATCATTAATGATTTACGCCCAACGATCCAGGTGGGCGAGCGCGTGCAATTGCCCGACGGCTCGATCGCCCCAGTCGTCGAGATTTATGACGACGAGGATGGCAGGGAGGGAAACGTACAGGCAACACTCGTGATAGAGGAGTAGGCATTTTGGATGGGCAGCCAGCTTTCACCAGCCGGCGGACTCATGATCGTTGCTTAATCCCGGAGTGGCACGATACACTCTACAAGGATCCGAGCGGAACGCGGCTGCGGCCCAACACCGGCTAGCAGACAGGGCTGCGCCATGGGAGTCTGCGGCGCTCTCCGAGAAACGACGCGATAATTCAGGCAAGTCCCCCCCGTCCGCCCTGCCGCTGAGCCACACCGTTTGAAAAAGGGGTGCATCGTGGCCGCGAATCCCTGGCGCAGTGTTGTTGCCGCGAATCACGGGTGTATTGACGGGAGGATTGACAGCATCCTCATTACAAACTTGATATGCGCTGAAAACCGCGCTGCGCCGCATGGTTTTAATATATAATCAATCGATATGTCAATTCTGTCTGACAAACATCTCCTGCTGGGCGTCACCGGATCGATCGCCGCCTACAAAGCCGCCGACCTGGCCTCCAGTTTAACGCAAGCCGGGGCACAGGTGGACGTGATCCTGACCCCCGCCGCCGAGAAGTTCGTCCCCCCTCTGACCTTCCAGTCGCTGACCGGCCGCCGGGCCTTCACCGAAACCGAACTGTGGGGCGGCGAGGCGCACATCCTGCATGTCGGCCTGGGGCATTCCGCCAACCTGATGGTCATCGCCCCCTGCACAGCCAACACCCTGGCCAAGCTGGCCCACGGCATCGCCGATAATCTGCTGGCGATCACCGGGTTGGCCGCCCGCTGCCCGATCCTGCTCGCCCCGGCCATGGACGTCGGTATGTACGAGCACCCGGCCACGCAGGAGAACGTCCGCATCTTGACTCAACGCGGGGTCGTCTTTGCCGGGCCGGGCGAGGGCCGCATGGCCTCCGGGCTTGAGGGGCGCGGCCGGATGCTCGAACCGGCCGAGATCCTCGGGCACATCCGGGTGGCGCTGGGGCGCGGCGGCCCGCTGTCCGGCCGCAAGGTGGTCGTCACGGCCGGCGGGACGCAGGAACCCCTCGACCCGGTGCGGGTGCTGACCAACCGCTCATCGGGCAGGCAGGGATATGCCCTGGCCCAGGCGGCCGTGGACGCCGGTGCCGCGGTGACCCTGATCCACACCCCGACAGGCCTGACGCCACCGGTAGGGGCCCGCCTGGTGGCGGTCCGTACGGCCGAAGAGATGCTGGGGGCCGTGTTGTCCGAGTCAGACGGGGCAGCGGCCCTGTTGATGGCCGCCGCAGTGGCTGACTTCCGCCCGAAGCGGGCCGCCCCCGATAAACTCAAAAAAGGGGCCGGGATCCCGCAGCTCGAACTGCAGGCCGCGCCCGACATCCTGGCCGCCCTGGCAGGCTCCAGATCGCGGCCACGCTGCGTGGTCGGATTCGCGGCGGAGAGTCGCGACTTAATCGCAAATGCTGCATCCAAGTTAGCGGCCAAAAAACTGGATATGATTGCTGCCAACGACATCACTGCCCCCGATGCTGGCTTCGAAGCGGACACCAACCGGGTCACGCTGCTGTACGCCGACGGGCGGCAGGAAGCCCTGCCCCTGATGAGCAAGTCCGAAGTGGCGGAGACGATCGTTGCAAAACTAGGGATGCTCCTGGAGACCCCATGACCAAGATCCTCGTCGTTTCGGACATCCATGCCAACCTGGCGGCCCTGGAAGCCGTGCTCATCGACGCCGGTGAAGTCGACGAAATCTGGTGCCTGGGTGACGTGGTCGGCTACGGTCCGGACCCGAACGCCTGCGTCGAACGCATCCGCGACCTGCCGGGCCTGACCTGCCTGACCGGTAATCACGACGTCGCCGCCATGGGCGAGATGCCCCTGGCCGCCTTCAACAGCGACGCCAAGCGCTCCCTGCTCTGGCAGAAAGAGCAACTCAGCGAAGAGAACATGGATTTCCTGCGCTCCCGCCCGCGCGATCTGACCGTCCGCGGCGAGGCCTCGCTGGTGCATGGCAGCCCGCGCGACCCGATCTGGGAATACGTGCTCAACACGCTGGTAGCGCGCATGAACCTGACCTACTTCGAGACCCCCTGGTGTTTCGTCGGGCATTCGCACTTCCAGGCCGTCTTCCAGTACCTGGAGGCGGACGACGAGTTCACCATCGAAGTCCCCCGCCCCGGGATGGTCTATGCGATGAAGGACCGGGCGATCTTCAACCCCGGTTCGGTCGGCCAGCCGCGCGACCGCGACCCGCGCGCCGCCTACGCCCTCTACCATCCCGAAATGAAACAATGGGAACCCCGGCGGGTCGAGTATGACATCCGAGCCGTCCAGGAGCGCATCCTGGCCGCCGGCCTGCCGCCCCGCCATGCCGAGCGCCTGGCCGGAGGCTGGTAAGGCAATCCGCAGGGACCCTTCAGAGGGGTCCCCTTTTCATCGACGGGGAACTTTTCGGGCCGGCAAAGCGTCTTTGGGGCAAATTCCGAACCACTCTTTCGAGGAGGAGAGACCATGAAAAAGACCGTCCTTGTTGCGCTCGCGATCCTGTCCCTGCTGCTGGCCGCCTGCGGCGCCGCGGCTTCCAGTTATGAAGAGGAATATTCCCCGGCGTCGACCGAAGCGCCGGCCGCGTATGCCGAGGGGGTGGTAGAACCGGCCTTCGACGCTGAAATGCCCGCCCCGGCCCGCAATGACCAGACCGTCGGCAGCGGGGTCAATTCCACCGGCCCCGAGGTCCGCGAGCGGCTGGTGATCATGAACGCCGACCTGACCATCGTGGTCGCCGACCCGCAGACCAAGATCGACGCCATCGTTGCCATGGCCGAGGAGATGGGCGGGTTCGTCGTCTCGATGAACGTCTACCAGGTCTACGCCCGCGACGGCGCCCTGGTGCCGGAGGGCTACATCTCGGTGCGCGTCCCGGCCAGCTTCCTCGACCGGGCCCTGAGCCAGATCAAGGCCGACGCGGTCGAGGTACGAGCCGAGACCCGCTCGGGCCAGGATGTGACCCAGGAATACGTTGACCTCGAGTCCCGCCTGCGAAGCCTGGAGGCCGCCGAGGCCGAGTTGATGGAGATCATGGAGAACTCGACCGACACGCAGGACGTGCTCGACGTTTTCAACCAGCTGGAATCCTACCGCCAGCAGATCGAGATCGTGCGGGGCCAGATGCAATACTTCGAGCAGTCGGCCGCCTACTCGCTGATCACCGTGACCATCATTGCCGAGGAGACCATCCAGCCGATCGTGATCGGACCCTGGTCGCCCAAGGGCGCGGCCAATGACGCCATCCAGGACCTGATCGAGTTCGGCAAGGGGCTGGTCGAGTTCCTGATCCACTTCTTCCTGTACACCGTGCCGGTGCTGATCGTGATCTTCGGCCCGTTCGTGCTGGTCGGCTGGGGCATCTTCGCCGCCGTCCGGCGCAGTCTCAGAAAGAAAGCCGCCAGGCAGCAGGCTGCGGCCAGCCAATAACCGTCTCAAGCCCCTCTCCAACCCGGAGAGGGGTATAATTTTGCCTGTGGAGACCCTCGCCCGCCTCGCCCTGGATTTGTTCGGCATCCACCTGACCGGCCGCCAGGTGCTGGCCCTGCTGACCTACGAACGCGAGCTGCTGACCTGGAACGAGCAGTTCAACCTGACGGCGATCCGCGACGTGCAGGGCGTGCGCATCAAGCACTTCCTCGACTCCTTCTCCTGCGTCCTGGCCTGGAAGGGCTGCCCGCCCGAGTGCCTGGTGGACGTGGGTACCGGGGCCGGTTTTCCGGGCCTGGCGCTCAAGATCCTCTACCCGGCGATGCAGCTGACCCTGGTCGAATCGATCAGCAAGAAGGCCGCCTTCTGCCTGCACATCGTCGAGACCCTGAAACTGGAAAAGGTGACGATCCTGTCGCGGCGCGCCGAGGACGTCGGGCAGATGCCCGAACACCGTCAGGCCTATGATTGGGGCGTGGCCCGGGCGGTGGCCAAGATGCCCGCCCTGGTGGAATATGTCCTGCCGCTGGTGAAGGTCGGCGGAACCATGCTGGCCCAGAAGGGCAGCAGCGGCCCGGCCGAGACCAACCAGGCCGCCGGAGCGATCAAGGTCCTGGGAGGCCGGCTGGCACCGCCGATCACCATCCGCCTGCCCGGGATGAACGAGGAGCGCTACCTGATCCTGATCGAGAAGGTCACCGCCACCCCCGACGACTACCCACGCAAACCAGGGGTCCCGCTGAAGACCCCGCTCTAGACTGGCATCCAGACGAGAACACAGCGCCAGCCCCCATCCGAGAATGGATGGGGGCTGGCGTTTGGCCGGGAATTGGTAGACGAGCTGGAATACTAAGGGGTGTAATTGGCCCGGATGATGAAGTTGCTGCGCGTCCCATCGTAGGAAACGACCTGGATGTAGTAACGGCCGCCGGGATTGTTGATCGTAACCGTCTCATTGGGGCCGACCCCGTTGGAGTAATAATCGCCAAAGCCGGTATCGGAAAGCATTTCAGTGACATTCCGATAGATGTACAGGTCAAGGTCGGCACCCGGGCTGAAATCCGAAATGGTAATCACCAGGCGGGTGCCGTTGTCGGGCACCCACAGGCAGAAGTTCTGGTAGACATCAGCCCAGGTGTTGCCACCGCGGATGTACCCCTCCACGTCGGTGTTCATTAACATGGGCTCGGTGCGCGAGTCGCAGTCGCCGGGCTCGAAGGGTCGCGGGGTCGGCGTGGGGCGCGGGGTGGGAGTGGAAGTGGGAGTCGGGGTGGGTGGCTTCGTAGGCGTGCTGGTCGAGGTTGCCGTGGCCAGGAAGGGCAATCCGGCTGGCAACTGGCACTGGCAGGCCAGCAACAGGACCATTATGATGACAAGCAGGGGCCATTTTTTCTTGATGGTGGGCATGGGTTCTCTCCTCTCAGGTGGAACGGCATAGAATAGACCTCCGTATCTTACCGCAAACCCCGAAAAGGCGACAGGTTTCTGAACCCTTTTTCCTCCGCGGGGTGCCCGAGGCACCAGGCGCCTCCTCCCCGCAGGCCCGGACCCACCCGAAGCCGCAGGGTTCGTGGAAGAGGGCTGATGGCAGGCAACAGGAACGGAAAACAGGTCCTCGGGACGGAATATCTTTTCCTTTGCATGCCTTCGCAAGGGCAGTGCTCCCTCACGGATAGGAAAAACCCAGGAAGAGGGCCTCGCGCAACAGGGAGATTGTCCCGGCGTGGACATCAACGTACACCAGCACGACACGCTCCGCCACGACACTGGACACCGCCACCAGCAAGGTCTCGTTGTCCGGCATCAGCCAGCCGAGCGGGATGATGGCGATCTCCGCCCCCAGGCCGGCCGGTTCAACAAAAGCCGCCAGCGAATAATCGGCGATCAGACCCCCCTCCAGCGAGCCAACCCGCAGGGTGGTCTCCAGATTCCCGTCGTATTCAAAGCCGCGGCCCTCCAGCCAGGCGAGGAAGCCCTCGCTGGGGGAGAGGAAGGCGCGCGCTGGGACACGGTCGTTGCCCTCCAGCACCGGGAACGAGATGCTCGCCCCGCTGTGCAGGTCCGTGGCGTTCATCGCCCCGGCGGAAGCCCAGGCGGCCCAGTTCTGACCGATCGACAGGTTCGAGAAACCACAGCCCGGGCCCAGGAATTCGAGGCTCGCCCCGCTCGCCAGATCGAGGTAATACAGGCCCTCGTGCGGGTCGCTGAGCGAATCGCCACCGATGCCCCACGGGTTGTAGGTGTACCACAGCCCGTCGGCGGCTCCGTTCCCGTCACGATGGATCGCCAGGGGCAGGACGTAGCGGGACTGACTGCTCTCCACCGTCAGGACCGGCTCGGCAGCGGCGATCGCCAGATACTCGCCCAGGAAGACCCGGCTGACAAGCCGACTCCCGTCGGGGGATGCTTCAAGGGTTGAGTAGGCGATCACCGACCGGCCAGGAACGCCGACCAGGCCGGTGACGAAGACCCGGGACGGGAAATCCACCAGACGGCTCACCTGGCCGCCCTGGTTGAGGCTCAGCTGCAGGCGGCCCAGGTCATCCGCGGACAGGTACACCAGGGCGAGCGACTCGACCGGTCCGGCAGCCGAGCCGACGACGTGGACCAGCCGGCTCTGGACCGGGGTCCCGGTCGGCCATGATCTGAGCGGGGTCCCGTCGCGCCACAGCAGGGCCGGATCGCCCGCACCAGGCAGGTTCACCACCAGGGCGACCGGGATAGGGATCTCTTGCGCCGGAATTTCATGCGCCGTGCCGACGCAGTCTCCACCCGCTGCCGGTTCCACCGCCAGGGTGGCAGGCGGGGGCGTCACAGCTGGAGCACACGAGACAGCCAGCAAGATCAGAAAAGCAGAACAAAGGTTTTTTTTCACAGGTGCCTCCACCCCTGGAGACGTAGCTCGTTCACAGCAAGTTCCCCGATTCCTGGATCCCCCTCTGCAGAGGGGGATCCAGCGAGCCCGGCGCCCTCCTGAAAGACGGGGTTTCAGGTTCTAGGATACAATTATAAGGATCAGGCAAAAATCTTCTCCCGTCCAGATTCCATCCGCCCCTACCCCTGCCGAGGTGCCCATGAAACGCCCTTTTACCTGGAACCAATTCGTAAAGATCATTTGCGCCACCAGCGCTGGGTTGCTGATCGCGGCCATCGGGATCAAGCTCGCCGCTGGTGAATTACTGGCTGAGGTATCCCTGGAAACGCTTCTGATCGCCTTGGGAATCAGCATCCTGATCCCCTATATCAGTCACCTGGAGGCCTTCGGGGTCAAGGTCGAAGTGCGCAAACAGGTCGACGATCTGAGCGCTCGAATCCAAGCCATGCCCGATTACATACTGGGGTCGGAGTACCACTTCGAAGGGGATCTCTTGATCGCGGAACGCTCCTACCGCAAGAGCCTGGAACAATGCCCAGATTTCTGGCCCGCCCTGCTGGGCATTGCCGGGATCTACGACGACCAGGAGCAATACGTCCGGGCCATCACTGAATATCGGCGCGTGCTCGAGATCGACAAAGACAATCTTTATGCGCTCAACAACTTAGCCAACCTGTACATGATCGCCCCGCAACCCATCAAGAATCCCCGGAAAGCGCTTGAAATGGCAGACCGGGCTCTTACAATCCTCCCAACTTTGGGCTCGGCCCTGCACTACAAAGCGATCGCCCTGATCGATCTCGGCCAGCATCAGGAGGCCCTGACGATCCTGAAAGGTGTCGTGGATCAAGGCCTGATGGCTGAAGAAGAACGCCACTGGACTATGGTTGAGATCATGGTGGCCAATTCCAATCTGGGTGTCAGGGTTTCCAATGAAACGCTCGAGAAAATCTTCCTGCGCGCCTGCGAGCACGCTGCTGGAAAGCGGATGCTCCTGGCCCTTTTAAATGAAGAAGAACAGGAACGTTTCGCAGTTGCCGACCGGCCTGTCATCAAACATTTCTTGAAAAAAAAGCGAAAGTACCTGGACGAGACGATCTAGAAAGTCTATGCGTTGCTTCTCGCCCAACCAGTCCCTCCACAAAAGTGGGATTTTTCCGAAAAAAAAGGGGCAAAATGAAGAGGTCTCTTTTTGTCGGTTTCCTGACGCTTGCACTTCTGGCCTGCAGCCAGACACCCACCTGCCGGTAACAGCGACACCCCCCCCTCTCAACCGGGGCAGACATCCTGCCGACCAAGCCCTCCCTGCCGATGGATCCCCATCGGGCATCCGCTATGCTGACCAGAAGGTCTGGAATTTGAACTACGTGCCCGACCCCCGATCCTCGCGAAGTCTGCGCCTCACTGGAGGAGTCGTGAGATCGGTTGATCCAATCACGGCTAGCGGACCGTCCGGGCAATGGCGGCAATGTGCTCGGGCGTGGAGCCGCAGCAGCCTCCGACCACCCGGGCCCCCAGGGCCACGAACCTGCTGGCGAACCCGGCCATCGCCTCGGGGGTGATGTCAAAGACCGTTCGCTCCCCCTCCAGGCGCGGCATCCCGGCGTTGGGCTTGATCCACAGCGGGAATCCCGGCCCGGCGGCAGCGTACTCCTCGGCGATCTTCTCCATGTTTTCGAGCGAGGTCCCGCAGTTGGCCCCCACCAGCGCCGCCCCCAGCTCGCGATAGTGGACCAGCATGTCGGCCGGCCTGACGCCCATCATCGTCCGCAGGCCGCGGTCGTAGCTGAAGGAGACCACGATCGGCAGGTCGGTGGCCGAGCGGGCGCCGCGCCAGGCGGCATCGGCCTCCTCGAAGGCGAAGTGGGTCTCGATGACCAGCAGGTCCACACCACCCTCGGACAGGGCCTGCGCCTGTTCGGCAAAGGCCGCCTCGGCCTGCCCGGGTTCCAGCGGGCCGTAGGGCTTGAGCAGCTGGCCGGTCGGCCCGATCGAGCCAGCGACCAGCACGCCGGTGCGGGCGCCAGCGGCCTGGCGGGCCAGTTCGACCGCCCGCTGGTTGACCTCGACCACCCGCTCCCGGTACTTCGACTCTTTCATGCGCAGGCGCGTCCCGCCGAAGGTGCAGGTCAGGAGGATGTCGGAGCCGGCCTCCACGAAGGCGTTTTCCAGTTTCAAGATCAGGTCGGGCTGGTCGAAGACCAGGTCCTCGGGCGGGATGCCGGGCGCCAGGCCCATCTTCTGCAGGTTGGTCCCGGTGGCGCCGTCGGCCACCAGCACCCGGCCGGTATCGAGTTGCTCCAGGAAGTTCATGCGCTCTCCTTGTTGCATTCCAATTCTCTCGGGGGGCATACAGGCGCCCTAGAACATCTTCATCTGTTCCGGCTGGACCAGCGGGTCGGCGGTCAGCTGGACCAAAAACTGCCTGTGATCCAGACCAGGGATCTCTGCCAGCCGGCGCAGCTGGCGGTACTTGAGCAGGCGCCAGCCGCTCTCCCAGATGTGTTTGAGCACGGGATCGCGTTCGAGCTTGTAGGCCAGCAGCCCGGCCCGGCCGCCGGGCAGGACCAGCAGGCAGGCCTCGGGTGGATGCTGGTTGGCGCGCACCAGCCGGCAGGCGGCAGCCGAGGCCAGCAGGTAGAAGGCGTAGACCAGCCGGCCCTTCTCCTCCCACGCCAGCTGGCGCGGACCGCCTTCCTGCCAGCGCGGGACGAAGCCCAGCCGCTCCCCCAGTTGGACCAGCATCTCGCCAGCCGCTTCCAGGTCGCCGCGGCGGGTCGAGGAGTCGTCCTCCGGGCGCAGGCTGTAGCGTCCCTCGCTTGCGATAGCATACGAACCGAGCACGGCATGGGTCAGGGCCAGGGGCGGGGTCAGCAGACCAGGCAGGTCGGTGTACAGGGCGGCCTCCACTTCGGCCAGGGAAGCGCCCGGGTTCCGGTTCAGGAAGCCGACCACGATCTTCTCGACCTGGTCGGGCAGCGGGTCCTCGCTCTCCAGGCCGGGCAGACCCCACAGGCCGGTCTCGGGATTGTCGGTCCCGCCGTGATGGATAAAGCCCGAATCCCCCAGGGCGGCCAGGATGGGTCCCTGCACCCCTGCCAGGGGCTCGTCGCGCCAGGCCAGGGCTCCGCCTTCGGCCAGGGCCGCCAGGGCTGCGGCATGGATGTGCAGGTAGGTGGCAGGCTCCCCTCGCCGGCTCAGGTAGGCATGGATCGCCCGGCGGGCCAGCTCGGGCAGGGTCAGATCCGGCTCGATGGCAACATCGACCTCCCGGGCCTCGCTGGTCTGGTCGGGGCGGACCCCGGCGGCCGGCTTGTGAGCGAAGGCCCGCCGGTGCCAGAGCAGGTAGACCGGATCATAGGGCGTGCGCAGGGCCACCCCGGTCAGATCGAGCCCGGCTGCGGCAGCCCCCAGCACAGCCGCTGTCAGGTAAGACGGCTCAGGCTCGGCAACGATCCCGAACAGCGGGGCTGCCAGGGGCAGGTTGGGAGCCAGATTCTTTAACGCCGCCTGGAGCGCCTCGGCGTGCCAGGCCCAGTCGTAGCGCCGGCGGCGCAGAACCATCTTGAAGGGCGTCACCGCCTCCCGCCCCCACAGCCAGCCCGACCAGAGCGCCGAAAGCGTCCAGAAAGCCTGGTTGGGGCGCGGCAGGGCAGTCAGGACCGCCTGGAGTGAGATCTCTTTCAGGCAGGGCGCCAGGTCGCGCAGCGGGCCCTCGAACAGGCAGATGCCCCCGCCCTCGGGCGGCAGTTCGGGCCAGATGGTGAAAGGCACCGGCTGGCCCTCCCCGGCCCACAGGTCCACGCCGCGCTCCAGAGCCAGCCAGACGTTGTTCTCCCGGTAGCGCGGCGGGACGGTCAGCTGCTTCGGGCGTGGGCGTTCATCGGGGTAAGGCCAAAGGGTGTTGGCCTCGTCACAGGCGGTCAGGACCAGGGCCTGCAGGCAGCGGCGGCGGGCCGCAGGCAGCGGCAGGCCGTCCAGTTTGTTGATCACGGTCAGCAGGGCATAGACAGCCCGCGGTGGGTAGTAGCGCAGGGCCTCCTCGACATGTTCACGGTCGGGATCGCCCTGGGCAGCGACACGCTCCAGGGCCCGGGCGCGGTGCAACCCAACGCCAGCGGCGACGTCACCGGCGCGCTGCTCGTCGGCCGCGCCGACCTCGAACTCGCCGCTCTCCCCGCAGGGACAGCTGTAGACGCGCCGGATCGGAACCTCGCCGCCGCGCTCCCAGATGAAGGCCTCCGCCGGGACGCTGCGCCGGCAGCGGGAACACTCGGTCAGGTACAGCTCCTGCAGGTGGGATTCCATCCGCTCATCGCCCCGGCGGGCGGCGGCCAGATCGGCCAGAGCTGCCTGCAGATCGGAGCGGGACGGCGGGACGGCGGCCATCTCGAGCAGGAAACGCGTCACCGGGTTGCTGATCGCCACCAGCAGGCGGACCCCCAGGCGGGCCACCTCGACCGCCAGCCGCGGCGCGCCCCCGAACGGATCCAGGACCCAGTCCGCCCCCGGTGAGCCGCCGTAGCGGGCCAGGAAAGCCGCCGCGACGCCTTCGGGCACAGGCGGCAGGAAGCGGGCCAGGGGTCCGGAAGGCGACACTCCGCTCCCGGAGAGGTAGGGGAAACCTTCCATATCTGTTAGTATAACTGGCAAAAGCAAAAAAACAACCCCCGTACGAGCCGCCTGCCAGTCCGCAAAGCCCAGGAGCTAGATCTCCCCCTCCGACAGGAAGTAGGGATCCTGCATGGCGGCCCGGAAGGCGGCCAGCGATTCAGGGCTGGAGTCGACCCGCCAGTCGCGTTCCTTCTTGATGTTGAACCAGGTGTACATCCTGATCCAGGGGTAGTCGGCCTTCAGGCGGGCAAAGGACTGCTGGATCCAGGCAGCCTTGTTCTCCTGGCCGCAGGTGAACTCGCCGCTGCCCATCTCGGCAATACAAATCGGCTTGGGAGCCAGGGCCAGAAGCTGCTGGTATAACTCGCCAAAGCAGTCGTCGAAATTCATGTAAGGGCGCTGGTTTCCCCACGGGTCGTGCGGATACCAGTTGTAGGCGTCCATCCCGTGCCAGTCGACGTAGTCCGCCCCGGGCCAGTAATTGGCCAGGGCATTCCAGGGCTGTTCCGATCGGTCGATGGTCGGGCCGTGCGGGCACCACAGCCAGCGGACATTCCCGGCCCCGGCCGCCCGGAAGCGATCGACCACATAGCGCCAGACCCGTTTCACCTTTTCCGGACCACCATGCGCACCCCCGTTCTTGTTTCCGCCCCAGGTGTACCAATCGCCGTTGAATTCATGCAGGAAGCGCAACAGCAGTTTGCCGCCCCAGTCCCGGGCGCGATCAGCGAACTGCTCGAGATAGGCATCGTACCTGCCCGCCAGCACGTCATCCAGGCCGGTTTCGTGCGGCGGACAAGACCGGGTGTTGGCCGGATCACGAGACGGCCAGAACAATTCCCAGGTCAGGTGAGGGATCTTGCGGATGCGCCGGGCCAGTTCACAGTCCGCGGTCGGGAAGGGATCCTCCCAACTGCTGTACCACATCACACAGGCTACTTCACGGCCGATCAGGCGCTCGTACTCCTGGATGCGAGCCGCGTCCAGGTGCTGGGTGCTCTCGAGGCCTTCGTGCGTGAACATCGCCATCAGGGCGCCCGGAGACACAGGCCGGAGATCGGCAACACCGCCCATCGATCCGCTCACTTCCACCAGCCAGGCTGCTCACGCCTGGCCGTCTCGACCAGGAAAGCCCTCTGCCCAGCTGCCAGGGTAAAGTAGCCTGAATTTCCACGACCGGTATCCCGGTTCTCGACCAGCAGGATGGTGGCATCCCTGCTCAGGATGATCGTATGCCAGACATCCTTTTTGACGTTGTAGAGTTTGCCCGCCTCCAGTACCTGCGGGGTGATCGCCTCGACCCGGGCGCCGTTGCCTCCGATGAACAGGACCGCCTGACCGGCCAGCAGGACAAAGACCTCGTCCGTCTCAAGATGGCGTTCCATGAAGGTGATCTCGTCTGGTTTCAACTCGTCAATGTAACGCAGGATGGCGACCCGCCAGGTGCCAAAGTCGACCAGAGGCCGGTAGCCTTCGCCGGTATATTCCAGGATTGCGAGCAGGTTTTCGTCCATGAGCCCAGTTACCTCTTTCGATCGAATTGGATGACGATACGCGTGTGATCAGGCCAGGCCTCGATCTCGCGCCGGGGAATGATCACCCTGGCCGCCCCCAATTCGATCTCCAGAGGGCGGTCGTTCACGCTGGCCGAGACGAACCGGTAGTCGCCGCTGGATAACCGCCCGGGGTTGAGATAGGCGATCTCCAGTCGTTTCCCGGCAAAGATGGTCCGGACCTCCAGCCTGTCGGCGAGGGCGAACTGGCCAGGGGCGAACCCGGGTTCCAGCACCAGGTCGCCGAGCTGGCCTTTGACCCCGTAGACTTCGGTGAGCAGGGTGAGCAGGTACCAGGCTGCCGCGCCGGTCAGGTAGGGATACATACCCCGCCCGCGGGCATTGAAATACTCGGGGATGCCGGGATACATCCGGCTGCGGGCGAAATCCTGGCTGTGCTGGTAGATGCCTTCCAGGACCTTCCAGCCCTCCCGGACCAGGCCGCGCCTGTACAGGGCATTGGCATACATCGCCGCCATGTGGCTGAACATCGCCCCGTTTTCCTTGTGCCCGAAGGCAAATCCGAAGGCCCGCCCCAGATTCAGCAAGCCTTCGCCGAAGTCGGTATTCAGACGATATCCCTGCAGGCTCTCGTCATAAAGATAATGGTCAACTGCAAGGGCGATATCCTGTGCCTGCTGATCTGTCGCCACGCCGCCCATTAAAGTGAAGACCTGGCCAGTCAGGGTCATGCGCACGCGCCCGAAAAACTTACCTTCCACCCGCTGGCCGACATTGTTGTAATAGCCGTTGAACCAGCCGAAGCCTTCCTGATCCGTGACCCATTCCTGCTGGCGGATGTGCTCCCGCAGCCAGTCAGCCTTGGCCAGCAGGTCCAAAGCCAGGTCGGCCAGGAGCACCCGCTGCTTCTCGCCGCTGAGCGCATGCCCGACGAGATCGAAATAAGCCTGCAGGCGCCCCTGCTTGGCCTCCACCGAGGCAACATCCACAGGGCCGGTGTTCAGATCGAGCAGAGGCAATACTTCCTCTGCCAGAAGCGTATCTCGAACCCCCCTGCCGACCAGCGCCAGGCACAATTCGCCCAGCGTGCGCAGGTTGGCCGCATAGAGTGCAGAGAAAGCGACGCTTTCGCCTTTCTCCGCAGCCATGTCCAGGCCGTCGTTCCAATCGGCGCCTTCGAGCAGGAGCGTATTGTGCGAACCGACGTTGTAAAAGGCTGTCAGATGCTGGATGAGCAGATGTTCCAGCACGGTCCCGGTGGCCAGCTCGCCGGCGGCCGTCCTGAGACGGGTCCCCTGCTCCGGGGTCCAGAGCGGGTCGATCTGGCGGCAGCGATGGCTGAGGTGATCCTTGAAATAGGCCTGCTCGCGGAGCAGGAAATCCAGATCGCCGCTCAGGTCGAGATACAGTTTGACGGTCAGCAGCGGCCAGGCACCATGGTCCATCCAGACGCGCGGGATCCCGTTGCGGTCGGCCCTGAACTCACCCGGCTGGTTGCCGATGATGGTGGCATTGCTGCCATCCGGGCGTACGCCGGCGAAACTGTCCAGCAGCAGCGGGGCCACAACCTCACCTTCGGTCAGCAGCAGGGCCAGGGCATCCTGCCACAGGTCGCGCCAGCCGCGGCCGCCGCGCCCATAATCATGATAAGGCAGGAAGGAATTGCCGATCAGGCGGCGCAGGGCCGGCTGGAGCGTCACCCACTGCAGCCAGCCGTCGAAGCGTGCCTCCCCGGTCGAAAAGTGCAGGCCGGCCAGCTTTTCCGACCAGCGGATGCGGGTTTCCGCCAACCGCTCTTCGAACCGCTCGGCGGAACCATACCGGGACAGGAGCGCATCCACCTCCGGGGGATCCGGCAGGATCGCCAGGAGAAGAACATACCGGGCAGTCTGCCCGGGCTGAAGGGTCAGGTCGGCGAAGCGGATTGCGCCGATGGACTCGTAGCCCGGTTCCACCGGACCCTCGGCCTGTTCTGCCGGCAGGCCGGCGACGACCGCCCGCGGCCAGTCGAGCGTGCCGCCCTCGCCGATGAAGTCCTGCACCAGCGGGAAGAAGCCGGCCGGTGGGCGGCCGTCCCCATCGGCCCCCAGCACAGCGTAGGTCAACTGGTTGGGAGCATGCCCGCGTTCGTCGAAGGACAGGGTCGGGCGGACCAGGACCCCGTGACGGTGGCAGGTCGTACGGTGCAACAGGGAGGTGACGTGGCGGTGATCGCGCAGGTTGTCGGCCGAGCGTCCGAAGATCGGGATGGCGGCCGTGGGGGTCAAGGTCAGGGCCCCCTCGCCGCAGTTGGTCAGGGCGACGCGCATCAATTCCACACAATCCTCCCCGGCCGGGACAAAAGCGGTCACCTCGGCTCGCAGGCCCAGGTCGGGGTGCTGGCGCGTGACGGTCTGCCACAGCAGCCCCGCCCGCAGGGCGACAGTCTCGGGGTCGGCGGACAGGCTGTGGGCCATCTGGGCTGCACTGTTGCCGGTCACCGACCAGGGTACCCCGTTCACCCTGACCCAGAAATTGCGCCCCGCCCGGCTGGTGTGCAAATCCTCCACCGAAACGGGCAAGAGCAGGTAGGCATTCTGGCCGATCTTGGCATCCCCGTTGAAGGTGGGAGTCAGCGAAGAAATCATGCCGGCCTGGTTGACCAGCGGAAAGTAGAGATAATTGTTCTCCTGTGGCGCTTCGAGTTCGAACGTGCCCTGGTCATCGATGAAACGCCAGCCGGGGGGGGACAATGGTTGCATGAAACCTCAAAAAAATCGAATTTTTGAAACGGCCCAGACTGGTGCACCTGTCCGGTTGCCTGGGGAGCGACGACCGGACAGGTGCCATACCGGCCTGTACCGCTTTGCTTATGCCGGCCAGACTTTGCGCCCGCCGCCTGGCGGGACGATCCGGGCAACGGCATCCAGCGCAGCCGGACCGAGCGGGTCCAGCAGGCCGGCCTGCAGATTGGCCCGCATCTGGTCCACGTCCTTGGCCCCCGGAATGACGGTGGACACCGCCGGATGGGCCAGCACGAACTGCAGGGCCAGCTGGGCCAACGTGCGCTCACCTGCCAGCGGGCGCAGCTGCTCGACCCTGTCCAGATCGGCCAAGAAGACCTGGTGCTCGTCCGGATTTTCGTGCCAGCGGCGGCGGAAATCGCCTTCCTCAAAACGGGTCCCGGGGGTGAATTTTCCCGCCAGGATGCCCATCGCCAGGGGGCCACGCACGATCACCCCGATGTTCTTTTCCTGGCAATAGGGGAGGATCTCCAATTCGGCGGTCCGGTTCAGGATGCTGTAATCGATCTGCAGTGTGGAAGCCAGCCCGTCCTGGTTGAAGGCCTGCAGGTAGGCGAAGTCGCTTGTGCTGACGCCGTAGGCGCGCACCTTGCCGTCACGCTGCAGTTTCTGGAAACCGGCCACGAACATCTCCATGGTGGGATCACGGAAGTCGATGTGACACTGGATGATGTCAATGTAGTCGGTCTCGAGCCGCTCGAGATTGGTCTCCACCCCGGCGACAACCTTTTCGACAGAGGTATAGGCGCTGCACGCCTTTTCGCCGTCGAAACCCTGCCAGCCGATCTTGGTGGCCACGATGAAGCGCTCCCGGCGTTCCTTCATGGCCCGGCCCAGCAGTGTCTCGCTGTGGCCGCTGCCATACACATCGGCCGTGTCGAAGAAATTGACCCCCGCATCGAGGGCGAAGTCGATCGCATCCAGGACCTGCCGGTCGTCGGTCGCGCCCCAGGCGTCGCCGCCGGCCGCCCACAGCCCCATCCCGATCTCACTGACCTGCAATCCGCTCTTGCCGAGCACTCGCTGAACTGGTTTCTCTCGCATGACAGACCTCCTCTAAAAGGTTATTCCGATTGACTCGATCAGGCCTTCGCGCACCATGCGGGCATACGGGGCCGGGATCACGGCCCCCTCAAGGGTGACCGCTTCCCCGGCCCGAGGCTGGAGGACCACCCGCTTCGGGGTCATCCCGGGTGCGAAGGTGTCCCTGGCGTCAGGATTATGGTAGCGGATCTCACAACTGCCCAGGAAGCGGAAGGAGAACGTCCCATCGGCTTTGAACAGCCAGGCGGGCAGGCTGGGATGCAGTTCCAGGACGAGTTCTCCATCCTGCAGGCGGAACGGGTGCCTCCCGGCCGTCATCTGGACCCACAGGCTCAGGAATTCGGCCGTTGAGCCGCTCAGGCGGGCGACGAAACCGTTGCCGTGCAGGGATGCGTCCGGGTGGGCGCTGCTGACGATGAACGACGAATTCTCCAGCGGGCTGCGCCCATAGACCGCCGGATCCAGGAAGGCCGGCAGGCCCGTCTTGAGATCGGCAAAGAATTGCGGAAACAGCCCGGCCTTGAGAAGTTCCAGCAGGTATTTGAAGGCCATGTGCATCCAGATCGACCCGTTCTCCAGCCAGCCGGGTGTGAAGGCGCGCGCCCGGCCGATCTCGTGCGGCTGGTCTTCCAGGCTGGCATTGACCCGGTACATGCCGAGCCGGTGGTCGAACAGATCGCTGGCCCGCACCCGGGCGTGCAGATCGGCCGCCGCCGCCGGATCGAGGGTCTTCATCTGCCGCACCGGCCCTTCCAGGAAAGCCGGCAGCGGCCGGGACTCAAAGGCCCGCGCCCGGATGTACGGGCGATTCTCAGGATCAGCCGCCCCGGTCAGGTCGTAGGCGGAAACGGCGTGCACGAAATACGTGGGCGGCAGACCGCTCGAGCAGGCCTCGGCCCGGGCAATGCCGGCCTGCAGCCAGTGGCGCATGCCGGCCAGGAGCGGGCCCAATGCGAGGCTCTCGACGGCCCCGTCGAATCCCAGGCGGGTGGAGGCGCGGTAGGCCTCCAGGGCAGTCGACAGGCGCTCCCAGGCGTGGAATGGCTCCGGTGCCTTGTCCAGCACGAAGCGGATGCCCTGCAGCAGATCGCGCGTTTCCATGGGCAGGTCGACAGGTCCCGGCCTCTCGTCGAGGGCCTGGAGCAGGAAATCGACCAGGCGCAGCAATTCGAAGGTCTCCGCCATGGACGAGCCGAACAGCCCCGGCAGGCCGTTGAGGGCATCGTACCAGCCCGGGCGGCCAGCCTCCATCTGGATCCCGCAGCCTGACGGGTCGAGGCTGGCGAATTTGATCAGCGCCAGCAACGCGAGCTTCGAGGCCACCGGCAGCCGGAAGACCTCGCCCCGCCCGCCCCCGGAGCGGGCCCAGTGGGGATCCACCGGGCGGGAGGCGATCAGGGCCGCCTTCTCATCGTCGTGGACCACGCCGGAGACCTGGCGCGGCCTGCCCTCGCCCAGAATGTAGCGTTCGGCGCGCGGTCGGACCCGGGCAGCGCTGTCGTAGAACGGCAACGGCTCGGAATCGAACAACAGGTCCTGCTTCCGCTCCGGGAAGACTGCCAGGGCGGCCTCGATCAGGTCCAGGTTGTAGGTCCAGTGGTCGATCCAGTACCCCTCGCCGTGGACGGCCCGGATGTGCTGGTCGGCCAACCCAAGGACGCGCTCGATGAACTCCTCGGGCGGGAGGCCGATCCCGGCCCGGTCTGCAACGGCCAGCAGCTGGCCCGGGGTGAAGTCGCCCGAGAGCAGTTCTGCGAGGGGAGCCGGCTCCGCCGCCAGGGCGAGGATCTGCTGACGATGTTCTGCAGCCAGTCTGAAGCAGGTCCCCTCGACGACCAGCGGGTTATACCCGTCGGCCTGGATCAGGCTCAGAAACTGGCGCAGGTTGAATTCCCCGGCCGGCGGGAAGAAGAAAACATCATTGCGACGGTTCTGGTTGACATCGCGATAATTCCCGTTGCCCTGCGAATAGAATTCAGGGGCCAGCACGAAGTGGTTGTAGTCGCGCTCGATGTCGCCATGCTTGCGAGAATACAGGTGATAGATGTGCTTTCCACCCAGCAGCAAGGGGGCACCCCCACGCATGAGATTATCCAGGTAGGTCTGGCGGCAGTAGGCATCGAAGACCGGGGAGGCCGAACTGGTTTCGATGGCAGCAGTCAGGTCGCAGGTCAGCTGGCGGGCCTGCTCCAGTTTCGCCTCGACAACCCCTGCCGCCAGCAGGCGCGGCAGCTGCGTCCGGATGCCGTCCAGGTCGGGGGAGTGGCCGTACAGGCTGGTGATGGTCCTGGCTTCGCCGGCCGCCAGTTCCAGGGCAGTTCCGAACAGAGCGCAGGGAGTCCGGCCCTGGGTGATCTGAGCCGCCTCCAGCACGGCCTGCAGACCTGCGGTCCGGAAGGGCGCCGGGAATGCCAGATCGGTCTGCGGACCGAAGGCGGCCACCGGATCGACCACGACCGGCAGGAGCGCACCGTCCAGGAAACCAAAGGCAAGGTTCCCGGCTTCGATGGCCCGCACGTCCAGGCTGTCCCCGGAGGTCGCCTTGAGGCGGTAGAAGGGCAGGCCCTGCATGTGATGGGTCACTTCCATCCAGGCCTCGATCGTCCGGCCGATGTGCTTGAGCGTTCCGTTATCGACGCCGTAGGGAACCACGGCCGGCAAGCCGTCCAGCACTTCGCAGGCAAGGGAGCCATCCCCCAAATTCCGGATCGTGACCCTGCGCACCAGGCCGGCAAACGGCTCCTGCGGCAGGATGAAGTAGAGCACGTTGACCTGCAGCCCCAGCCCGGCATGGACCTCCTGGATCTCGAGTTCGTTCAGGCCGATGAACATGGTCCGCCGGACGCCCGTCTCTGTCCAGGCCGAAAAAGGTTCGTAGGCCCAGGCCTGGTGGCCGCGCTGGCCGTTGAGAAACGTGCGGAATCCCAACAAGGAGGTGGCCTGGTAGGCCCGGTTGGCCGTCTGGAACTCCAGGATGGCGTGGTCCTTGCTCTCGACCCCAAAGCTGGTGATCCCCTGGCCGCGGTTGACATAGAAGACCCACAGCGGAATACCGAACCGGCCCGCGATGCCAGGCAGGAAACTGGAAAACGGCCGGCGGGAACTGTAATCCGGCAGGATGAAACGCTGGAGGGCATCGAAATCGGTTTCCGGCATGTCAGCCTTTGTTCCGTGGCGTGCAATCAGGATGGCGGCGATCGGCTGCCCCAGGAACTCCCTTGCGTTCCAAGAAGGACCGCAGAACCATGGGGCATACGCGGAGGCGGCCTGGTCTATTCATCACCGGCAGAGTCATGCTCCACCAGGTCACAATTACGCTCATTGGCGGATTTATCATAGGTCATATTGGCACGGGTCACATTGGTGACACAGAACGTGACTTCACCCTGGCGTTCACTCGGGTCAGACGCCAGCCGGACCGTTCCGGTTGCGTCTGTGAGCCCTTCGGTCTCCCCACGGACGATCGCCCCGACCCAGCCGCCTGTGACCTGGGCCCCTTCGACCGGGTCATCGTTCGCATCGACGACCGTGATGATCACGATCGCCTGCCAGGTGCCATCGTTGTTGTCCTGGGCTTCGACTTCGATCGCACCCAGGTGCATCGTCCCGCTGCGGCCCAGGGTTTCGCCGACCTGCCCGGGCTGCTGATAGACCCGCACGTAATCGACCAACAGGACCTGAGGAAAGATGGTCGACTCATCAGGAGCACCCGGCCAGTTGCCCCCCACCGCGAGGTTGATAATGATGAAAAAGGGGTGGTCATAGACCCAGGCCCCTGGCAGCAGGTCGGGAGTGACCTCGAAATACTGCTGCTCATCCACATACCAGCGGATCACATCCGGCTCCCACTCGATGGCATAGACATGGAATTCGTCTGAAAGCGAGCCGGCTGGAAAGGTGGTGAAGTGCCCGACCCCACCGCCGCCAGAATACCCCGGTCCGTGCACAGTTCCATAGACGTGGGTCGCATCGCGGCCGATGTGTTCCATGATGTCGATCTCGCCGCTGGCCGGCCAGCCGACCTGTTCAATATCGATGCCCAGCATCCAGAAAGCAGGCCAGATGCCCATCCCGTAAGGTAACTGCATGCGGGCTTCAATCCGGCCGTAGGTCCAGGCATGCAGGCCCTGGGTTTTGAGCCGGGCGGAGGTGTAATCACGCTGGAGGAATTCCTCCTCACGGGCCTCGATGACCAGCCGGCCTTCTTCGATGCGGGCATTCTCCGGCCGGTCGGTGTAGAACTGCCTTTCATTGTTGCCCCAACCGCTGCCGCCGATGTCGAATGTCCAGTTCTCGAGATCGATCGACCGGCCCTCGAACTCATCGTGCCAGACCAGGGTCCAGCCGGGGCGGTCCCATTCCGACGAGCCAGGCGATCCTGGAGAGATGCAGGAACTGAGAATCAAGCCAACGATCAGGAGAGACAAGAAGAATGTTCTGATTCGATTCATGGTAAATCCAATGGGCAGAACAGAACGGGCCCGGGCAGACTGCCCTCACCCGGGCCAGGCGGAATGGCTGACTGCGATTTTAAGGAGAAAGACTCCCCATACCAGGTGCTGATGAATTGGAAAGCAAAGAACAGGCATAGGGAGTCTTTCAAACGAGGGAAGAATTATTTTTCTACACCAGTAATCACCACACCCTGCATGAAAGCCCGCTGTGCAAAGAAGAAGATCAGGACCGGGATGATCGATGAGACCAGGGATGCCGCCTGGATCAGGTTGGTTGACTGTGAATACAGGTTGTTGAAAGCCGTCAGGCCGACCGTGATGGGGAATTTGTCCGGGTTGCCGGCCAGGTAGATCAATGGGCCGAAGAAGTCATTCCAGGCATAGAAGAAGTGGAACAGGGCCACCGCCGTCAGCGCAGAGGTGGATTGTGGGACGATGATCGTGAAAAAGATGCGGAAGGGGCCGGCGCCGTCGATCATGGCCGCCTCGTCCAGTTCACGCGGGATGGTCAGGAAGAACTGCCGCAGCAGGAAGACATTGGTTCCCCACGAGAAAAAGGCGGGGATGATCAACGGCCACCAGGTCCCCACCAGCCCCAGCTCGTTCCAGACAAAATAGGTCGGGATCAATGTCACGGCCCCTGGCAGGAAGACAGTCGACAGCATCAAGATGAAGAGGACATTCTTCTTCGGGATGCGGAAACGGGCAAATCCGTACGCCACCAGAGCAGCCGAAGAGACCGCCCCGAAGGTGGTGACCCCGGCGTAGACCAGCGTGTTGGTCAGCAGTTGCGGAAAATCGATCGTATTCCAGGCCTCGCTGAAATTACCCCATTGGGGATCTACCCCCCAGGCCCGTTCGAGCTGGCGCCACTGGCCCTCCCATTCGATCAGCCCGGCCTCGGGATCACGCGGGTCAACGAAGTAGCTGACCGTGCGGCCCTTGTCGACCAGGGCCCATGTGTGCAGCTCATCCCCGATCGGGACGAGATAGATGTCGTAATAACGGCCTTCATACTCGTACTGGGCTTCGCTCGCCGGCCACCAGGGAGCCCCGATCTTGGAAAACTGGCTGTCGGTTTTCAGGGCCGTCACGATGCCGTAGACCATTGGGATGAGGAAAGCGAAGAGTACCGTCAGGGTCAGACCTGTCACCAGAACCGAAGCGATCGCCTTGCGGACCTTGCGGGTCATCACCCTTCTGTTGGTTGGGATGGTAGCAGTGTGCCCGGTCATTATTTCTCCTCCGCAGCATAGAACACCCAGTACTTGGCCGTGCCGAACAGGACGACCGTCAGGACCAATGCAACCAGGAACATCAACCAGGCCAGTGTGGCTCCGTAGCCCATGTTGAAGAAAGTGAATGATTGCTTGTAGAAGTACACCATGTAGAAGCGGGTCATTCCCTCAGGAAATCCCGTTCCGCGGTTCAGGACGAAGGGCGCCAGGAAGTACTGCAGCGACCCGATCACGCCCAGCACAAGCTGGTAGAAGATCACCGGCGTGATCATCGGGATGGTGATCCGCGCCAGGCGCTGCACCCAGCTGGCGCCATCGATCTCGGCCGCTTCGTAGAGTTCGGTTGGCACGCCCTGCAAGCCGGCCAGGAAGATGATCATGGCCGGGCCCACCCCCCACAGGCCGAACATGGTGTAGGCGTAATAGACCAGCCGGGGATCCGCCAGCCAGCGCAAACCCTGCGTCCCTGTGGCCTGGATGCCGGTCAGGTTTTGGATAAACACGTTGATCCAGCCGGTCTGTTCGTTCAAGACGCCGTTCCAGATCAACACCGTTGCCACCACCGGGATCATGGACGGCATATAGAACAGGGTCCGGTACAGATTCGTGCCGATCACATTCTTGGAATTCAGCAGCACGGCCAGGAACAGGGCGAAGAGCAATCCGACCGGGAGCGAGATGGCCGCGAACTTCAACGTGCGGATGAAGGAAAGGCGCACTTCCTGGTCGATGACCAGGGCCCGGGTCCAGTTCTCGAAACCGATGTAGGTGGCTTGATCGGGCACCGCCGGATTGAAATCCAGCAGGGAAAACCAGAAGGAGGCCAGCATCGGGAGAATATAGAAAGCCAGGAAACCGATCAGCCATGGACTCAGGAACATCAGTCCCCAGCGGGCCTCTTTCTTCTGAAGCAAAGTCATCTTTCCGCGGGGGGGGCGCTCCCTGACCCGCTCTCGGTTCGATCTGCTGAGAACTGCCATGATGATTTCAACTCCTTGGTGGGTTCGGCCTGGCCCGGATGGGCCAGGCCGATTGGAACAGCTTTGGAACCGACCTATCTGTCAGCGTCGAAGATGGTCTGCAGATCTGTCAGCAGGACATCAATCTCAGCATCGACATTCAAATCGGGGGTATTGGCAAGGTAGTTCCAGAACTCGTTGTACCGGTCGGTGGTCTCCTGGAAGCTGGGCATCCAGCTCTCGTGGTTGGGGTTGTCAGCGTATGCCATGCTTGCAACGACCACGTCCCAGTTGAGCTCCATGCCGGGGAAGTTGGTCTCACCATAGGTGGCAAGGTAGTCGCCCTGCATCGACAGACGGGCAGGCATGCCACCATAGATGGCGACCAGATCTGCGGCAACTTCCGGGCTGAGCATGTACATCAGCACTTCGAAGGCTTCTTCCGGATGGGCGCTGCCCTTGAGGATGCCGAAGGTATCCGCATGCATCTTGGCAGTCACAACCCCGTTGTAGGAAGGCGTTGCAGCCATGTCCCAATCCCAGGTCACCTCACCCAGCGCCCAAGGCGCCACGTACCAGGTGTGCAGGTGAACCATGGCCAGGTTGCCGGACGAGAACGGTCCGCCGGGGCCCTGCAGGAAGTCAGCACCGCCGTAAGGGCCATTCGGAATGAAGTAGTCGGTCCAGTAACCATCGTAGGTCCATTCCCAGGCAGCGCGCCATTCCTCCGGGACCTGGGCAGTGACCCCATCATTGGCGACCAGCGAGCCCGCACCGAAGAAGGTGCCGATGCCGCGCGGGTCGGTCCACTGGTTCATGAAGCCGAACTGGACGATGTTCTGATTGTCGAAATCGGGGCTGGTGGCGTCGTTACCATTGGCATCCACGGTGAGCAGCATGGCCACTTCGCGCAGGGTATCCATGTTCCACTCGGCTTCCGTGCCATCCGGCCAGACGTAGGGTTCACCGTACGAGGCAGGCGGATAGTTCAGGTCGGCTTCATCAAAGAGGTCTGCATTGAAGATGATGAAGGACGGGAAGATGGCGAAGGGAATTCCCAGCTGGCCCTCTTCCTGGACATGATAGAAATCGACCATGGCGGGATCGAAGTCGCTCAGATCGTAGTCGAACTCGTCGATGTACGGCTGCAGGTCGAGCCAGGCGCCCTTGAAGCTGTCACGGCCACGAATGCCGACCGGGCCGACGATGTCGGGAGCATTCCCGGCCGCGATCTGGGTGGCCAGGGTGTCGTAAGCAACGTCGTTGTCCACGATCTCGAGGATCAGTTCGATATCATCATGAGAGGCATTGAAGGCGTCCACGACAGCCTGCTGGGGGGCGAAGGTGCCCTCATCAGAACCGGCGCCCAGGCCCACGAACCAGCGGATCTGAACTGGTTCGGCCGGCCCGCCTGAGCCACAGGCGGCCAGGAGCATGCTGGCGACCAACAGTGCAGACAGAGTATAGAGCAATTTGCTACGCATCGTACTTCTTCTCCTTGTTAGAATTTTTGGTTGATTGGCAGTGGTGAATCACCCTGCCTGTTCAAAAGCAGGCGAAGCGTTTTAAGTCGGGATCTCATCACCTCCTTCTCAAGAAATGGGGGAACCACAGGATACCCGTATTACCAGTTCAGGTTGCAGGACCTGATGGCGCGAGCCGGATCCCGGATTCCGAATGATTTCCATCAAGTTTTCCATGGCTGCGACCCCCAACTTGGTGGTGAACTGGCGGATGGTCGTCAGGGGGGGCTCCAGTTGCGTGGCGGCCGGACCGTCATCGTAGCCGACGACGGCGATATCATCCGGAACACGCAGATTGCGCTCACGCAATGCGCGCATCGCTCCCATGGCCATGGTATCGGTGGCAACAAACACGGCATCGGGCCTGTGCAGGAGGAGTTGCTGCATGCCGCGGTAACCACTCTTTTCAGAGAAGTCGCCCTCGACCACCAGCTCATCCGAGCACGATTGATTGAAGCAGCGCAGCGCCTCACGGTAACCCTGGTAGCGATCAATCCCGGCGATCATGTTGCGCGGGCCGGTGATCGTGCCGACGCGCCGGCGCCCGAGCTGCAACAGATGCTGGGTCGCCTGCCTGGCCCCATAGACATTGTCCACATCCACATAATTGACATCAAGTGTCGGGTGCCGCCCGATCAACACAAAAGGCTTGTGGCTATCGTACAACGCCTGCACGATGGGGTCATCGACCAGCATCGAAGAAACAATCACGCCATCCAACAGCCCGCCATGCAGGATCTGGCGAATCGTGCGCCGTTCGTAGGTCGGTTCAGCCAGCCAAAGCATCACGGAATAATCGTTGGCATTGCAGGTCGTGGTCACGGCCTGGATCAGTTGCGGGAAGTAGGGATCGGTAAAGATGGTGTTGACCCCGGCCGGGATCACCAGGCCGACAATGCCGGTCCTGCCCGCGGCCAGGCTGCGGGCCGCGATGTTGGGCTGGAAATTCAGGCGTTTGAGGACTTCATCAACCTTGGCACGGGTCGCAGCATTGACGTTCTCGTCCCCGTTGATTACCCGTGAGACCGTCGAGCGAGATACTCCCGCGACCTTGGCAATGTCTTCCAGAGTAAGTGGCATCCAATTCCTATTGGGAGCGCTCCCAAGATCGTCGATTTAAAAGGCGCTTCCAAAAATTGCATGCTTTATTGGGAGCGCTCCCAACAATCATTATAATGATTTTTAGAAGAGAGTCAAGTACTTTTCCGAGGAAACGACTGCTTCCTGCAGAAATCGCTGAACGGAAGCTGCCGCGCAACAGGCAGCAACAACGATTTCGGTCCGGAGATCTACGCAGATCTCTGGAAGAAGTTCAGCCCACCGCGGTTGAATCCGGAAGGCAACTCGCGATTCTCCCGGTGCAGGGGCAGGGCCGGCCGGCAGTCGTTCACCGGGCTTTGAGCAGGACCACCCGGCCGCCTGGCTCGGTGAATACCTGGTAACGGGCCTCGATCCCGGCCAGGGTCTGCGGGGCGCTAGAGATCGCCTGCCACTCGACGGCGGTCAGCAGGATGTAGTCATACCTGCCGCCGAGGATTTCCGCCGCCGGGTCGGCCCCGGGGCCGGAAAGGAAGAACGATTCGGCCGGGGCGCGGGTGTCGAAGTAGATGTTGAACATCGAGGCCAGTTCGTTGCGGTCGGCGGCCAGCATGCTGGCAGTCTGATCCCCCTGATGATCCGTAAGCGCGGGGATACCTGATGAGACATACACCCGCATCCCAGGCGCATACGCGATCTGATCGGCGAAACGGATGAACGGGTAATAGTCGAACTGGGTCAAGGCGTGGATGGGCTGTTCGACCAGCATCGCCCGGGCGTTGGCCAGCAACGGGGAAACCAGCAGGCCCGCCAGGCTGAAGATAACCGCCAGCAGCGCCCAGGAGGTCGTCCGCCGGGACAGGAACAACGCCGCCAGCAGGAGGGTGATCAGGACAGGCTGAAAAATGATCTCGAGCCACTGCCCAAAATCCAGGCCGGAGGCGTAGACCAGCGGCCGGATCCCGAAGCGGATCCCAACCGGCAGCACAACACCCGCCCCCAGCACCCCGACCAGCGTGAGCCAGCCCCGGCGAGTGGCTGGCAGTTCCAGGTCGAGACACTGCACCCCCAGCAGGGCGATGACCGGATAGACCGGGATCAGGAAGCGGTTCTGGAAACCGAACTTGTTGTTGACGGTGGCGACCAGGAACAATACCCCGGCCAGCGGGACGAGCCACAGCAGCCGGTTGGGAACAGGTTGGTCCGGGAGGGTCTTGATCCCACTGACCAGGTAGAGCAGGAAGGGAACCAGCAGGGAGGCGAACAGGAATCCCGAATACCAGTTTCCGCTACCGGGTTCGAAGGCCCGTTCGGCCGTGACCGGGAAATAAACCTGTTGGTAGGCCAGGATCTCAGACGGGCGCAGCCCCCACAGGGGATCCCGGACGATAATCGCGTTGAGCAGGCCGAGCACGACCACCCCGATCCCCCCCCCCAGGGCCAGCAGGCCGAGGTTCTTCCAGAACAATTTCCAGCGAAACCCGTCCTGGCGGGTAAAACCCAGACCGGGCAGGACGACCAGGGCCCAGACCGAAGTTTCCTTGGTCCGCAGCGCCAGATAGCAGAGTGCTCCCAGGACAAGCAGCAATCCCGGAGAAAGATTCTGCCTGTGGACCGAAAGCAGGGTCACCATCAGGATCAGCATCACCATCAGCATGGTCGTCAGGTCGACAAACGGGATCCCGGTCCATTCGGCAAAGACGTCGATCGAAAGGAGAATGAGGATCGCCAACACGCCATGTAAGGGCGTGCTCTTCTCTGAGAAGAGCCGCACGTCCACGTAGAGCACCAAGCAGGTCGCTGCCAGCAGGAAGGCCCAGAAGATCTGGATGCCGGCCAGCGGGTTGGGGGCGGCCCAGACGAACACGGTCTGCAGAGCGACATGGAAATAACGGTTCAGGATAAAGGCATCCCGGATGCCGGTCAGGCCGGCATTCACGTACCAGACCACATCCGAGGAGAGCGGGCCGCCCAAAGCATACCGGGCCAGCAGGATCCCCAGCAGGAGCGCACCCAGGGCGGCGATGGCGAGTTCGAGCCGGTTAAGACGCATAGGGTTGCCTTCTTTCGTCGGGTTCGGGGCTGAAATCAGACCTTGGCAGCCAGCAGGATCTCCTGAGGCCCCAACTGCCCGGGATAGTCGCCCCCCGCGACCGGGAAGACGACCTGCCAGCTGCCCTCCGGGGGGGGAAAGCGCACATCCCGGCGGCTGAAGTTGAGCGCCACCAGGATGGTCTGCTCCTCGCTGCGTCGCAGGTAGGCCAGCACTCCAGCCGGCCCGTGCAGGGGAACGAAACTGCCGCCGTGCAGGGCCGGGGTGGCACGGCGCAGGGCGATCAGGCGGCGGGTGAAGTGCAGCAGGGACTCGGGATCCGCCTCCTGGGCAGCCACGTTGCGCGTCGCCCAGTTGGGATGGACCGGCAGCCAGGGAGTCCCGCTGGAGAAGCCGGCCGCGGGCGTATCGTCCCACTGCATCGGGGAACGGCAGCCGTCGCGGCCCTTGTAGAATGGCCAGTACTTGCGCCCGGGCGGGTCCAGGATCTCGCTGCGGCGCAGGCGAATGTCGCGCATACCGATCTCCTCGCCGTAGTACAGGAACGGGGTGCCGCGCAAGGTCAGGAGCAGGGTCATCGCAAGACGGGCCTGGGCGTCATCCTCGCCGCGGCAGTAGCGGCTGGCGGCGCGCGGCAGGTCGTGATTGCTCATCACGGTCGTCGGCCAGATCCCGGCGGCAGTGAAGATCTGTTCGCGGGCCACGATCTTCTGCAGTGCCCAGGCCGGATTCCAGGGATAGACCAGGTTGGTTGAAGTGAAATCGAAACTGAAGGCCGCGTGGAGCTTATCGGGTCCGCAGTACGAGACGACCTTCTCGGGCGTGGCCAGGTAGGTCTCGCCCACAGCATAACGCTCGGGATAGGAGTCCAGCAGGGTCCGCAGTTCCTGCAGCAGAGGCATCATCTCGGGCTGGTCGATATCGTAGAGATGATGCTGGCGGTCGAAGCCGCGCAGGCCCAGCTTGGGTGGGTTGTCAGGCAGGTCGGGATGCTTGAAAAAGGCATTGAAGACGTCCAGGCGGAAACCGTCGACGCCGCGCGCCAGCCAGAAGCGGAAGGCGTCCAGCTGGGCCTGACGAACTGCAGGATTGCGCCAGTTGACATCGGGCTGGCGGGGGGTGAAGAGATGCAGGTAAACCTGGCCGGTCTGCGGATCGAAGGTCCAGGCCCGGCCGCCGAAGGCCGCCTGCCAGTTGTTGGGCCGGTCGCGCCAGATGTACCAATCGCGTTTGGGATTGGTGCGGTCGAGGCGCGACTCCTGGAACCAGGCATGCTGATCGGAGGTGTGGTTCATGACCATATCGAGCACGATGCGGATCCCGCGCCGGTGGGCCTCGGCCAGCAACCGGTCGAAGTCGGCCAGCCTGCCAAAACGCGGGTCGACGTCGCAGTAATCGCGGATGTCGTAGCCGAAGTCGGCGTCGGGGGACGGGTAGAAGGGCGAGAGCCACAGGGCGTCGACGCCCAGACCGGCCAGGTAATCCAGGCGGGCGGTGATTCCGGGCAGATCGCCCAGGCCATCGCCAGCGCTGTCCTGGAACGAGCGCGGGTAGATCTGGTAAATGATGCCGTCGCGCCACCACAGATGGGTCATGCCGTTGTCTCCTTAACGCTTCTCAAGATGCCGACATTTTACTTGAGGTCGGACGTTTTGGGGGTGAAAAGTGTTACAATACCGACGGACTTCGCCGGGCAGAATCAATGCAAACCCATACGTATGAACACTGCTTCTGAAAAAATCCTGCTGGTGGAAAGCGATCCGCACATCAGCGACCTGATTGCACGCCAGGCACTGCAGCCACTGGGGTACCAGGTCCAGGTGGTGGACGATGTCAACAGCGCCATTCTGCAGGCCGCCCAGTTCGCACCCGACCTGGTGGTCGCCAACCTGAACCTGCCCGGCCTGAGCGGCAAGGATCTGCTGGTGGCGCTCAACTCGCAGGAGCTTCCCATCCCGGTCATCGTGCTCGCCGAAAAGGGCCAGGAGAACAGCGTCATCCAGGCCTTCCGGCTCGGCGCGGCAGACTACCTGCTGTGGCCGGCCCGTGAGGCCGAGGTCGTCGCCGCAGTCGAGCACGGCCTGAAACAGGTCCGCGAGACACGCGCCCGCCAGAAGCTCGACAGCCAGCTGCAGCTAACCAACCAGGAATTACAGCGCCGGGTACGTGAACTGACGACCATCTTTGCCGTCGGCAAGGCGGTCATTTCGATCACCGATCAGAAGGACCTGTTCGACAAGCTTTCCGAGGGGATGGTCTATGTGGCGGAGGCCGATTATGGCTACCTGCTGCTGCGCGAAGACCTGGGCAAGAACTACCTGCTGACCGCCCACCGCAACCTGCCGGCCAGCTGGGCCAGGAAGATCGGCCAGCCGGTCGACGACGGGGTCAGCGCCCTGGTGGCGCTTTCCGGCGAGGCGCTGACGATCCACGGCGAGCCGATCAAGCGCTTCAAGATCAGCACCCTGGGCCAGTCGGTGCTGGTGGCGCCAGTCAAGGTCCAGAACGAGGTCATCGGTCTGCTGGTCGTCGTCCGCAAGGCTGACTGGCCCTTTGACCGCAATATGCAGACCCTGCTGGAGGCGGTGGCCGACTACGCCTCGATCTCGCTGGTCAACGCCCGTCTGTTCCGTGCCCTGCAAGAGCAATCCAGCGCCGCTCAGGCCGGGGAGAGCCGCAAACGCGAGCAGCTCCAGGGCCTGCGCAAGGAGATCCAGATCCAGCTGCAACCAGTCAGGCAGGTGCTGGAAATGCTGCTTGCTGGTAAAATGGAAAAGGTGACCGATCAACAACAGCAGGCGTTGGCCAGCATGCAATCAACGCTGGAGCGCGTCCTGCAGACCGTCACAGCCGACCCACCTTCGCGCCCCCTGGGCGAGGAAACGACGACCGGGAAGTGAACCAAAGACCGGGGTAATCGAATGCCGAAATCTGACCTTGTTTTGCTGGCGTTGGACGATGCGCAGATCCTGAAACTGTTCGAGCGCGCCCTGGCGGCGGGCTCGTACAAGGTTTCGATCGCGCGCGACAAACCAGCCATCGACAAAGTCCTGCAGGAATCGTCCCCGGCCCTGGTGATCGTCGCCGATCAATTCGCCGGGACGGATGGGCTCGAAACGGCCCAGGAATTGATCGAACGGTTTCCCACCATGCCGGTCCTGCTCTTCCTGCACCAGGAAGACGTGGCCATCCTGCGCCAGGCGATGCACTGCGGGGTCAGCGACTGCCTGTGCCCGCCGTTGAAGATCGAAGACATCACCACGACCGTCGAGCGCAGCATCAAGCGGGCCTACCGGATAGGAGACTGGACCCGGCGCGAGGTCCGGCGCACGACCGCCTCACTGCAGAACCGGGTCAAGGAACTGATCAAGCTCGAGACGATCATCAACCACATCGAGGACGGGGTCGTCATCCTGGACGAGAATCGCTACATCCTGATGATCAACCCGGCCGCCCGGCGAGCCTTCGGCCTGCGGCAGGAGGAGGACCTGATCGGGAAACCCATGCTGCAGGTTGTCTCCCACGGCGACCTGCGCTCGCTGCTCAACCCGGCGACCAGCGAAGGGATGCCGCACCACGAGATCGTCTTCGATGACGGGCGCGTCCTGAGCGCCCAGTACACCTCCATCCCCGGGGTGGGCATGGGGATCACCCTGCAGGACATCTCCTACCTGAAACAGATCGACCGCCTGAAAAGCGAGTTCGTCCACAACGTCTCCCACGACCTGCGCTCGCCGCTGACCGCCATCCTGGGCTACATAGACCTGCTCGATCGGGTCGGGCCGGTCAACGATGCCCAGCGCGAATTCATCCAGCGCGTCCAGATCAGCGTGCAGAGCATCACCGCCCTGGTCAACGACCTGCTCGAACTGGGCCGGATCGAGGCCGGGATCGACGGCCAGAAGGAGACCATCCCGCTGGATACCCTGATCCGCGATACCGTCGAGGACCTGAAAGGCATGGTCGCCGAGAAGCGCCAGAGGCTGCACCTGGATATCCCCGCCAAGGTGCCGGAAATCCGCGGCAACCCGATCCGCCTGCGCCAGATGCTGGACAACCTGATCGCCAACGCCATCAAGTACACGCCCGATGATGGCGATGTGACCGTGGAACTCGAGCGCCAGGAGGAGCAGATCATCCTGCGCATCGCCGACACCGGCGTCGGCATCCCGCCTGCCGACCAACTGCATATCTTCGACAAGTTCTACCGCGCCAGCAATGTCCCCAAAGGGGTCGGCGGCTCGGGCCTGGGCCTGGCGATCGTCAAATCGATCATCGACAACCACCACGGCCGCATCTGGGTCGAGTCGGTCCTGGACCAGGGCTCCACCTTCGTGATTGTGCTGCCGATCTTCAAGCAGCAGGACACCCCGGCAGCCCAATCCTGATTGCCATCCGCAGAATGTTCAGCGCAGGGCGATGCCCTGCGCTGTTCTTTGTTCCTGGACGGCTTCAAGCCCGTGCGGCATGCGCGCTGCGGGCGTGGTTGACAAAGAAGTGCAGCCGGTTGAAGAAGTTGACCTCGCTGACCCCCGCGTCAGCATCCAGGAAGAGCAGGTTGAGGCGTGGGTATCTCTCCTTGAGACGCTTCTGGACGCCCTTGGCGACCACGTGGTTGGCGATGCAGCCGAACGGCTGCAGGCAGAGCACATTGGGTACCCCCTGGCGGGCGAAGGAGGCGATCTCGCCGGCGATCAGCCAGCCCTCCCCATACTGATGGTTCAGGCTGACGATCTCCTCCGCCGCCCCGGCCACCGCATCGATGTCCTGGTGGGGATGATAGAAGCGGAAGCGTCCCATCACAGCCTGGACCTGGCCCAGGAAGCCGTGGATCAAGCGCTTGCCCAGCAGGGCCAGCATCCACAGCGTGTCGGCCCGCTTGACCAACGTGCGCACATTGTTCTCGGTGTTGACCAGCCCGCCGGCGAAGAACTCCATGAAGGTCGGCATGACCACCTCCAGGCCCTGCTCCATCAACCAGTCAGCGACGTAGTTGTTCGAGAAGGCATTGTACTTGACGTAGATCTCGCCAACGATGCCCACCCGGGGATAATCCTGTCCGGTGATCGGGACGGTGTTAAAGTCCTCCACGGCCCGGGCCAGGGCCGCCAGAAGCGCCTCCCGCCGGATCGGCAGGCTGCCATCCATGAAGGCGCTCAGGTAACGGTCGGCGACCTGCCGGGCTGCCCCCGGCTGGGCCTCGCGCACCGCCGTGGCATGGTACATGTCGGAAAGCGCATCGGTGAACATCATCCCTACCGCAGCCTTGGTGACATATTCCTTGACATCGAAATCGAAGCCCGGCTGCTCGTTCAAGACCCGCAGATTGGTGGTCAGGGTCACCACCGGGACGTCGGCAAAGCCCGCTGCCACAAGGGCCTTCTTGATCATCGACGGGTAGCTGGTGGCGCGGCACTGGCCGCCGGTTTGCGAGAAGCCGATGGCGGTCCGGGAAGGATCATACTCGCCCGACTGGAGGGCCTTGACCAGGTCGCCGATGCAGACAATCCCAGGATAGCAGATCTCGTTGTTGGTGTACTTGAGGCCAATGTCCACCGTGCCCCGGTCGGCAGGCGGCAGGCAGACCAGATCATAGCCCATGTCGATGAACGGGCGGGTGATCGGGGGTGAACAGAACGGTGAGAAATCGGGCACGAGCAGGGTCCGGCCGCGGTCCTCGGGCTGGTAGACCTTCGTCGTCCGGCGCGGGGTGTGGACCGGTTCGACCGGCGGCGGCATCTGGCGGCGCGCTTCGATCATCGAGCGCAGGCGCAGTTTGACCGAGCCACTGCTCTCGATCTCGTCGATGCGGATCACGGTCGGGGTCTTGGCATACTCCCCCAGGATGGCATTGACCTCCTCCAGGATGAAGGCATCTGGCCCGCAGCCGAAGGAGTTCAACTGGACCACCTCGACCTCGGGCTGGCTGCCGGCCCAGCGGGCGGCGTGATAGTAGCGATTGACATATTCCCACTGGGTCATGACGTGGCGGTTTGCAAGGGCCTGGCCGGGTTCGAGCGGCACAGCATCCTCGGTGATGATGTCGACGCCGAAGCCGGTCAGCAGGTCGGGGATCTTGTGGTTGATCAGCGGATCGATGTGATACGGGCGCCCCAGCAGCAGGACGATCGGCCGCCCCTCCGCCCGGGCCTGTTCCAGGATCCCGGCCCCCAGCTCCCGGACCCGGTCCTTGTAGGCCGCCTGGGCGACGACCGCCCGTTCGAAGGCTCGCCGCGCGGTCCCGGCCGGGACCCCCAGCCCGGTCAGGTAGCGGACGCAGATCCTGCGCAGCAACTGTGGATCGGCGAAGGTCACCGGCGGCATGTCGAACGGGACCCCCAGCCGGCGCTCGGGATCGATGGCACTGCGGATCACATCGGCGTAACCCGAGACGATCGGGCAATTGTAGGTGTTGACCGCGTCATGGAATTCGCGCTGCTCGTAGAAGACCATCGGATAGAAGATGCGGTCAACGCCCGCTGCCACCAGGTCGAGGATGTGCCCGCTGACCAGCTTGCCCGGGAAGCACAGGTTCTCGGACATGATGTGGCCGGCGCCCTGCTTGTACAGTTCGCTGCTCGAGGGCGCCGAGAGCCGCACCTGCAGGCCGCACTCGACAAACAGGGCGTTCCAGAAGGGAAAGTTCTCGAACATGTTGAGCACGCGCGGAATGCCAATCGTCAGGCGCGGTGTCCCACTGGGCTCCATCGGGCGTTCAAAGAGCAGGTCGTATTTTATTTCCGGCAGGCTGACACCCCGCCGTTCGGCCCGGCCGCCGTTGGTGAACTTGTTCTCGCAGCGGTTGCCCGAATAGAAGACGTTCCCGTTGGGAAAGGTCAGGCGGGTCACGGCACACCTGTTCTGGCAGCCGCCGCAACGGATCTCGCGCTTGACGTAGGTCCCGACCTCGTCCAGTGCCTGGAGGCCGGCAAAACTCGACCCGCTGTGGCCGTTACTCCGCCAGGCATCACGGGCTGACAGGGCCGCCCCATAGGCCCCCATCAGTTCGGCCATGTCGGGACAGGTGACCTGCCGGCCGAGCAGATGCTCGAGGGCCTTCTGGATGGCCGGGTTGCGAAAGGTTCCCCCCTGGACGACAATGTGCTCCCCCAGCACGCTGACATCGGTCACCTTGAGCACCTTGTGCAGGGCATTCTTGATCACCGAGTAGGCCAGCCCGGCGGAGATCTCGTCGATCCCGGCGCCTTCGCGCAGGGCCTGCTTGACGCGCGAGTTCATGAACACGGTGCAGCGCGTTCCCAGGTCGCAGGGAGCTTCGGCCTGGCAGGCCATCCGGGCGAAGTCGGCCACCTCGTAGCCCATGTTGCGGGCGAAGGACTGGAGGAACGAGCCGCAGCCCGACGAGCAGGCCTCGTTGATCTCGATGTTCCGGATGCGGCCATCCTGGACAAAGATGGCCTTCATGTCCTGACCACCGATGTCAAGAATGAAGGTGACCTTCTCGTCGAAAGCGCGCGCCGCCCGGAAATGGGCCAGAGTCTCGACCAGGCCATCATCGAAGCCAAAGGCGGCCCGGATCAGGTCCTCGCCGTAGCCGGTGACCGCGCTGCGCAGGACCCGCGGCCCGCACGTGCCGAATTGCTGGCGAGCCTGCCGCAACCCCTCGCGCACCGCCCCAATGGCATTGCCGGCGTTGTTGGCATAGTGGTCGAAAGCCACCCGGCCCTGCTCGTCGATCAGGATCACCTTGGTGGTGGTCGAGCCCGAGTCCACGCCCAGGAAGCAGGCCACCTCCGGCCGGGGCGCAACCCGCTCGATGCGCCGGTCGGTGCGGCGGTCGGTCCAGGCCCGGCGCTCGGTCTCATCGGCAAAGAGCGGCGCAAGCCGGTTCCGGGCGGCGGAAGGCTGTTCCGGCCCAGCCTCAAGAGCCGCCACCAGCCGCGGCATCGTCCAGGCCGGCTCGGGGGCCCGAATGGCCAGCGCCGCCCCCAGGGCAGGCAACAGTTCGGCATTGGCGACCTCCAGCACCTGGTCGGGGCCCAGTCCCAGGACCTGGATGAACTCGTTCTTCAGGGAAGGCAGGAAGGTCAGCGGGCCGCCGCTGAAGAGCACCCGCGCGACCGGGTCATAGCCGCGCGCCAGCGTCGCCAGGGTCTGCAGGACGACGGCCCGGAAGACCGAGGCGGCAATGTTCTCTTTTGTGACCTCCCGGCTGAGCAGGCTCTGCAGGTCGGTCTTGGCGAAGACCCCGCAGCGTGAGGCCATCGGGTAGACCGTGGTGCTGCGGGCGGCCAGGCCATCCAGCTCGGCCACCGAGACATTGAGCAGGGTGGCCATCTCATCGATGAAGGCCCCGGTCCCGCCAGCACACGAACCGTTCATGCGGATGTCCGGGCGGCCGTCAGGGTCGAAGAAGATCATCTTGGCGTCCTCGCCGCCGATGTCGATCAGGGTACGGACAAGCGGATGGCGCTGGCTGACCACCTCGGCCGAGGCGACCACCTCCTGAATGAACGGCAGGGCGAACTTCTCGCTGATCCCCAGCCCGGCGGACCCGGTGATACGAAAATCGAAGGGGTGATCGCCCAGAGGCCGGGCCGCCTCCTGCAGGATGGCCTGCAGCGTGGCCAGGGTCTTCGCGTTGTGACGGCGGTAGGCCGAAAACAGCATTTCCCCCTGCGAATCCAAGATTACCACCTTGGCGGTGGTGGACCCGACATCGACTCCCATCTGGCAGGTGGTCATGGCCCAACTCCTTGCGCTTGTCCCCGCCCAGCCCGGCAGCAAAACACGCCCTCACGCCCGCCTGGCCTGGAGGCGCTTTGTGGGTATAACACCGGGGGGGAATGACAGTTCCTGCCTGGTGGGAACGATGCCCGCCTGTGCCGCTTCCCCCCAGGGAATTCTACTCCGTGGTAACCGCCCCAGGATGCGCGGAGCAGCCGCACCTGTCCGCTGCCCAATGGCAGCCAGCAACAAGGTTGGAGCGTGTCACCAGGCCCAGTGGGCGAAATGTCTGGCAAGCAACAGAAGGATCGTCAAGTGACGTTCGCCGGCGCACGGCGCAACCGGCCCGAAGATGCGCACCCGCGAGGCCCCATGCCGGGCGGCTGTCTCCAGGATCTACTTGCGCTTGGACCGTGACAATGCCTTTGGATTCATCGACGGCCTCCTTGTAGAAAAGACCCTTTTTCGGTGATTACTTCCCACGCCCGAGAGCGTGGGGAGTAGTCACACCGACTGGAATTAAAAACAGCCTCCGCTGGAGGGAGCCAGCGGAGGCGTTCGCCAAAGGAGGAGACAGTGATGAGATTTGGAGGTGTCCTATTCCCGTCTCCGCCCTGATGGTATTCCCGTTCGGTTTTCAACAACAGGTGAATAAAGTCATGAATTGCTCGTGACTTTATTCACAAAGTTGGTCGCGCTTCTGTCAGGAAGTCCCGCACCTGCTCCATGGCCTCCTGCGGGGTCTGGCAGACCGGTTCGACGCCGCGCCCGGCGGTGCGCGAACAGGCAAAGAGCTGTTCCGCGCATTCCGGGCAGAAGGAACGTGGAACGGGTGGCACCTGCGCCACAGTGGCGACAAGGACTTATTTCTTCCCGCCCAGGCTGCCGAACAGCCCGGCGGCGGAGGGTTGCCCCGGCGGGCGCTGACGACGCCCCTGCCAGGCGCTGCGCAGGCTGTCCAACTCGGTGCTGAAGGCCATCCAGTCCGGGACCAGCAAGGCCAGCTGCGCGGTCCGGCCGGGGAAGAAGAACGGCGAGAGGAAGAGGCCCAGGGAAAAACGCCCGAGTGGCAGCCCGGTGAGGTCAAGCACCACCACCGTGCGGGTGGCCATCGGACGGATGAACTCGCGCTTCCAGCCCTTCAAACGGGGGAACAGCTGACCCAGGGTGGTCGTATACGAACGCCGCAGGCGGCGGTAGCTGATGTTGAGGCGCAGGAAGGGAGTCACCAGGCGCAGGTGGTCGGGGAACAGGCGCAGGTAGGCCGACCGGCGGATGGCGGCCAGCAGAATGGTTATCAGGATGGCCAGGCCTCCGGCAGCGGCGGTCACCCACAGTTTCCAATCATCGACCCACACGACCGGGAACTGCGGGAAATACAGCGGGATGGCGCCCAGCCCGGCCGTCATGATCAGCAGGGCGATCCCGATCGCCAGCGTCGCCCGCCACCAGCGGTTGAGCGTGTAGGTATACAGGATCAGGCGGTAGCGGGCTCCCGCGCCGGGCATTTCACTCCTCCTGGCTGCCGATCGGACTGCGTCCCCCAGGCAGCGGTCCGGACCCGGGAAGCTGCTCGCTCAACTGCTTGATCGAGCGCTCGAGGTGCTCGCCGCGCAGGCTGAAGGTCACATCGCCGCGCGTCCGTTCGATGATGCTGCGGGCCACGTCAGTCTGGCGGCGCAGGCCGTTGGTGATGGCATCGGGGAAATCCATCGTCACCAGGATGGAATAGATGTCGTCCATGTGACCAAGCAGGCCTTCGGCCTCCTCGGAGTAGCCGTGGCGCAGGATGTCGAGAATGCGGCGGCGCAGTTCTCCGACCACCTCGGCCAGCCCGTTCAGGTAGGTTGGCGGCAGGACACCGAGTTCCTCCGGCGTGGGCAGCGGCTGGTGCCGGATCAGGGCGCAGGTGATGTTGGCTTCGGCGTACTCCTTGAGCGCATCCTGGGTGTAACCGGCGTTGTACAGATCGGGAAAATCCCGCAGGTCCTGATGCAGGGCCGCGGCCAGCCGGCCTGCCTCGGCGAGGTGTCCATCCATCACGTCGTGTTCCTCACGGTGGACGGCCCGGATCGAGAGGGCGCACGAACGGGTCAACAGGCGCGCCTGAGCCAGGGCCTTGTCACGGGCGGCGGTCTGGGCTTCGAAGGTCTGGCGGATCTGGTCAGCGATCGTTTCGAGTTTATGCATGCGCGATTATTCTTTGTCCTTCTCCGGCGGTCCTTCCGGGGGATTCAGCGGTTTGAAAAGATGGTCGGCCAGGGTCGAACTGCTGGGCACGTTGACCGCCCCAAAGGTGTTCTCGTAGCGGGCCATGTTCTCGGTCAGGGCCTGGAGCAGCAACTTGGCCGCCAGCGGGGACATGATCACGCGCGCCCCGACCTGTGCCTGCCTGTCGCCGGGCAGGAAGCGGGCAAAATCGAGCACGAATTCCGTCGAGCCGTGGGCGATGCGCGCCAGGTTGGCATACACCGGCAGCAGATCCGGCGAGACCTCGAGCTGGACGGGTTTCGCCTGGCGGGGAGGAGGCAGGGTCATGAGAAGCTCACTTTCGGGCTAGAAGGGGATGTTCTCGTCGTCACTGCCGGGCGGGAAATCATCGCCCGGAGCCGTCCCGCCGCCGCCGGATTCGACTTCACCGCGCGATGACAGGAAGCGCACAGTCTGGGCATTGACCTCATAAGAGGCGCGCGCCTGGCCGTCCTGGCCGGTCCACAGGCGTGGTCCGCCGGTGGCGGAATCAGACGTCAGGCGGCCTTCAACCAGCACTTTCGAGCCTTTCTTCAGGTATTGATTGCAGGTTTCGGCCTGTTTGCCCCAGGCCGAAATACGGAACCAGGTGGTCTCTTTGATGGTTTCGCCGTTGTTGTTGGTGTACTGCCGGTTGGTGGCCACCGAGAACGAGGTCACGGCCTGGCCGGAGGGTGTATACCGCATCTCGGGGTCACGGCCGAGATTGCCAACGATGATGATGGTATGGTACATGGGGGATCTCCTCTTGAGGGTATGGTTACCGCCGCGCCGCGACGGTGGCAGTAGAACAGATCCATTTTACACCAGTTTATTCGGTGTGATACTTTCATTTTCACTGCGTATAATGTATTGACGATGAACACACAAACAGGCACCCTGCAGAGGGCACAGGACCGCATGGACAAGATCGACTGGGAGGCTATTTACTTGCAGGAACTGCCGCGCGTCTACAACTATTTTCGTTATCGGGTCGGGGCCGGCCCCCAGGCCGAAGACCTGACGGCAGCCACCTTCGAGAAGGCCTGGCGCAACCGCCAGCGCTACCGCCGCGACCTGGCCGCCTTTTCGACCTGGCTGTTCACCATCGCCCGGCGGGTGGCAGGCGATCATTACCGCCGGCGGCGTGTCGAGGTACCGCTGGAGGCGGTCACGACCGATCCCGGCGAGGAGAGCCTGGAGGGTCTGGTCCAGAGGAAGGCTGATTTCGCCCGCCTGCAAGCGCTGCTCGCCCGGCTGCCCATTCGAGAAAGAGAACTGGTGGCACTGCACTACGGTGCCGGGTTGACCAACCGCGCCATTGCGCGGCTTTCCGGGCTGAGCGAATCCAACGTGGGCACGATCCTGCATCGTGTCGCCCAACACCTGCGTTCCACATGGGAGGCCGAGGATGAATGACGAAGAATTCCTGATCCGTTTCCGGCAAGCACCGCCTGGAGAGTTCACCCGGGCACTGTACGAAAAGATCAACCCGTCAGTTGCAGACGCCCCCGGCAGCAGGCTTCTGCACCGGCTGGCGGTGGGCCTGGCTGCCTTGATTTTCGCCCTGGGCTTGACACTCGCCGCTTCCCCTGCGGCACGTGCCTACCTGGCCGCCCTGGTGCGGGAGATCGGCGGGCTCCCTTTTGAAGAAACCGATCAGTATCCCGGCGGCGGGCCGGTGGAAATCATCCCCAGCCAGACCCTCTCGCTGGACGAGGTTCGCCTCGGCCAGCCCTTCCCATTGGGCCTGCCAGGTTGGGTGCCGGAAGGGATGATTCCCTGCGACCAGGTCTCCGTTACACCTTTCCAGGACGGCTTCACCCCGGTAACGATCAGCTGGAGAAACCCATCGGCCAGAACGGGGTTCGACCTGACCGTCGTGCAGGAGGAAGCCCCCTGGGTTGTCGCGCCGGGGAGCACGCAAGAGGTGACCGTCAACAGCCAACCTGCCGCCCTGACGCGCGGCGGCTGGAACGCAGATGAACAAACATGGGATGAAAACCTGGCGATCACCCTGATCTGGAAAATCGACGAGCAGGTCTACATGCTGTCTTCCATCACCCTGGAGGCGGAAACGCTGATCAGGATCGCTGAATCCATCCCTGCACCCTGACAATCAAGATCGGAACCCAGGGTCCCGTCCCCATGCAGGGGACGGGACCTTTCGCATCAGACCTCCCACTGGAGCAGCGGAATCTCCATCTCCTGGGGGGTCAGGCCGCCGTGGTGGCCGTAGTTACGCTGGATGAATTTCTCCTGCTCGTACCACCAGACCGACTCGCCGCGGTAGGGCAGGATCACCAGGTCCCCGGCACGCGCCCGGAAGCGATCCGAGACCCGCGGACCGAACCAGCCTTCGGCTGTCATCTGCGCCACCGCGCGCACCTCCGCCCGGCCCGTAAGCCGGGTGGCGAGGAAGTCGCGGGCCTCCTCGACCAGGCCATCCTTGATATAGAGGAAGAAATCGCGGCAGGCGCCGGCGGGCACCAGCGGCGCCCCGGCCCGGTCCGTCCGCAGGAACTTCTCGACCCCGGCAAAGCGCGGATCGCGATTGATGTAGATGGCCGTCTCCGGGTCGGTCTCCACCTGGCCGTGGTCAGCACAGAACAGGAACAGGGTCCGGCCGGCCGGGCAGACGTTCCGCAGGAAGATGTGTTCCATGGCCAGCAGGAAGTTCAGAATCTCGGCCTCCGTCTGCGAGGCGGTCGGGCCATACTCATGACTGGTGCCGTCGATCCGGTCGTAGTAGAAAACGAAGTAGGCCGGGGAGGCCGGGCGTCCCAGGGCCCCGGCCAGGTTAACCAGCGCCTCGGGCAGGCCCTTGTAGCCGCGCACCGCCGCACCCCGGTATATGGCGTTCGAATAGGTCGAAGGGGTGTACTCGCGGGGCTGGAAGATGGTCGCCGTCACGCCGCGCCCGGACAGGTCCGGGTAGATCGTTCGGGCGGGGTAGATGCGTGCAGGATCGACGCCGGCCGACCAGAGCGTCTCGCGCTCGGCCGTCCCGGCCAGGGAGAACAGCAGCGGGGCGATGACCGCGTCCAGGTCCGGCTCGTACAGATACCACTCGAACAAACCATGCTCCCCGACCGTCTGCCCGGTGTGCAGGGTGGTGAGGTGAGCCGAGGTCGTCGAAGGGAACTGGGAGGTCAGCTTCTCCACCTGGAAATCCGCCAGCTGGCTGATCGGCCTCAGAAAGGGCCCGTCCTGGAACTGCTCGAAGAAGCGCCACCCGAATCCGTCGACCAGGAACAGGACCACGGTATCATAGCGACCGCAGGTCAGCAGGTCGGTGAGACGGCCAGGAAGTGAGGCAAAGCCGGTCGAGTCGTAGCAGGGCCTGATGAAAGGCGAGTGAGTCGGCATGGGTTCGAGGAGATCGCAAGGGAGCAAGAACACCGGGAAGCTTCGCACCCCTCCCGTCTGCGCCGGAAGCTCATATCGTCAGCGTCACGATCCCGGCCAGGGTCAGGAGCATGCCGATGGCAACCTTCCAGGTCAGCGGCTCACCGCCGAAGAGGATCCCCATCAGGGCGCCGAAGAGCGGCGAGGTGAAGGCGATCGGCATGACCCGGTTGAGTGGGGCACCTTTGATGGCGGCGTAGAAGCACAGCATCCCGATCGCCCCGGCAACGATCCCGCCGCCGATGACCATCATCAGGATCGATTTGCTCCCTGCCTGGGGCAGGTCCTTCCACTGCGGGAAGGAGACCACCCCCAAAATGACCAGCGCCACCGCCGTGCGGACAGTGATGCCCATCTGCGGCGAGAGCCCGCCCAGGTGCAGGCCCTTCTTCTCGAAGTACCCGCCGATGCCCCAGGCCATGGCGGTCAGCAGGGCAAGCAGCTGTGGTTTCAACATCGCGCCTCCTCTCCGGTGATCGAATAGCCTGATTGTACTGCGAATTGGCGCGCCAGCCTTGTTCTGGGGGTGGATTTCGCCTATAATTGGATATTCTTTATCCAAATAGTTCAACAGGAGTTCGCATTGGAAAAACCGCAACGTTATCATCCCCTGCTGGTCGGCCTGCACTGGCTCTCGGCCTTCCTGATCATCTTCATGCTGCTGGTCGGGACCTTCGTCCTGGCAGCAATGCCCAACAACCAGGCCAAGGTCCTGTCGCTGGGCCTGCACATGGTCACCGGGCTGCTGATCCTGGCCCTGACAAGCGTGCGCTTAATCGTCCGGAACATCAAGCCCCGGCCGGCCCCGGCCACCACCGGCAGCAGATTTCTCGATTGGGTCGGGCGCCTCACCCACGGCCTGCTCTACCTGGGCGCCTTTGCGATGGGGCTCAGCGGATTGGGGATCGCCTCGCAGGCGAACCTGTTCCCGGCCGTTTTCGGAGGGACAGGCGAACTGCCACGAAGCTTCTACCTGTATGCCCCGCGCATCAGCCACGAGTACCTCTCCTGGGCGTTGTTGGCCATCATCGGCCTGCACGTCGGGGCTGCGCTCTACCACCAGTTCATCCGCAAGGACAATCTGCTGGGCCGGATGTGGTTCGCCGGGAAAGGGAGAGACTGACCGATGGACCAGACCCCCGAAATCGACCTTGCCCAAGCCCACCGCCACTTCTCGCTTGACTGCTTCAACCGCGCCTGGGTCTACCTCGATATGCCTACGCGCAGCCCACAGGAGGATCAGGCCATGCTGCTGCTCAGCCTGGCCTCGCTCTGGCACTGGACCCAGCGCCCTGACTGCACCCCGGGCAACCTGTCGGTCGGCTACTGGCAGGTAGCACGCGTCTACGCCCTGCTCGGCCAGGTGGAGCAGGCCCGCGCCTACGGGCAGCGTTGCCTGGAGTCCGCCAGGGGCGAGGGGACCCTGCCCTTCCACCTGGGCTACGCCTACGAGGCCCTGGCGCGCGCCGAGGCGCTGGCTGGCGAAGGGTCCAAAAGGGACGAATACCTGCGCCTGGCAGGCGAGGTCAGCGAGACGATGCCTGACGCCGACGCCAGACAGATGCTGCTCGACGATCTGGCCACCATCCCGTGAGGCCCGGATGACCAACCTGCAGGAAATGCTTGCGGCGCTCAAACCGCTGCTCCAAAAATACCATCCGCCCCTGACCCCCCGGCGGGACGAACCCGGCTACTACGACCTGTGGTCGATCAAACCGGTGGTCATCGAGGGCCGCAGGAAGAAGGAAGTCTTCTTCGCCGCCCTCATCATCCAGAAGAATTACGTTGGCTTCTACTTCATGCCCGTCTATGCCGACCAGGCTTTGCTGAAGGAGGTCTTCGCCCCCCAGCTGCTCGGCCTGCTGAAAGGCAAGTCGTGTTTCCACATCAGGCGCCTGCCCCCCGAATTGATCCGCCAGATCGAGACCGCCCTGGCCGCCGGTTTCCGACTGTACCAGGAACGCGGCTGGGTTTAAGGCGACCCAACTCTGTCTCCTAAAGGAAAAAATGGACATTACTGTTATGCAAGACTGGATCGCGCGCAATCCGGGCCTGGCACTGACCGGGGCGCTCGGGCTCCTGGTGATCCTCTACCTGCTCGCCCGGCTTATTTTCGGGCGCGGCCTGTTGTACCTGACCAGCCTGACCCGGAACCAATACGACGACATCATCGCCCGTGAACTGCGCCTCTACCGGGCGGCCTGGCTGGTCCCCTTCACCGTCCTGTACCTCGCCGCCAGCCTCAGCCCGCAATACCAGGTGGTCATCGAGAAAACCGCCCTGTTCGTGATCCTGTGGCTGGCCGTGGTGACCCTCAACGGCCTGACCAACGCCGTCAACCAGATCTACGAAAGCAGCTCGGTCTTCAAGGGTGTCAGCATCCAGGGCTACCTGGAACTGCTCAAGCTGCTGGTCATGCTGGTGGGGATCATTCTCAGCATTTCACTCATTACCGGCCAGTCACCGCTCCTGCTGTTGAGCGGTCTGGGCGCCCTGACGGCCATCCTGCTGTTCGTCTTCCACGATACGCTCCTGTCGCTGATCGCCAGCATCCAGATCTCGGTCAACGACCTGGTCAAGGAGGGCGACTGGCTGGAGATCCCGTCCTACCATGCCGACGGGGTCGTCACCAATGTCAGCCTGTACATGATCCGCATCCGCAACTGGGACAACACCATTACGGGCATCCCGACCTACAAGCTCACCGAGGCCCCCTACCGCAACTGGCGCGGGATGGAGGAAAGCGGCGGCCGGCGGATCATGCGCTCGGTCCACCTGGACCAGACCACCATCCGGTTCTGCACGCCGCAGATGATCAAGCGCTACGCCAAGATCGATCTGATCGCAGAGTACGTCTCCGAACGCCAGGAGGATATGGATGCTTACAGCCATGAAAACAAAGAGCTCGATTCCCCCCTGGACGGTCCCCAGATCACCAATGTCGAGATCTTCCGGATTTACATGCAAGAATACCTGAAGAGTCATCCGGATATTCACACCCGCAAGATGGACTTCCTGATCCGTGAGCTGGCTCCCAGTTCGACCGGCCTGCCGGTCGAAGTCTATGCTTTCACCAAGACGACCAAGTGGAACGATTACGAACGCATCCAGGCCGAGATCTTCGATCATCTCCTGGCAGCGGCCATGTTCTTCGACCTGCGGGTCTTCCAGCAGCCGACCGGGTCCGATTTCGCCAGGGCCCTGCGCGCCTGACCGCGAGTCTGGCAGACCGGGACCCCCGGCTTCGGGCTGTCCCAGCAACGCGGCCCCGACCTCGGGCAGGTCGCTCCCCCCAAGAGAGCGGGCCTGGCGGGGTCCGCTCTCTTCCTGCTTCTGGCAGAAATCGCTGAACGAAAGTTGCCGCGCCGCCGGTGACAACAACGATTGCGGTTCGGCGATGTGCGCAGTCCGCAGGAGACCGGGGGCAGATCAGCGCTGGATGCGGGCCGAGCCGCCGCTGGCGAATGCCCGCACCTGCTCCACGCTCGCCATGCTCGTGTCGCCGGGGAAGGTTGTCAGCAGTGCACCATGAGCCCAGCCCAGATTGACGGCCTCCTGCTCGGCCTCGCCGCGCAGCAGTCCGTAGAAGAAGCCGGAGGCGAATCCATCCCCTCCGCCGACCCGGTCGTAGACCTCCAGTTCGCAGGTCGGGGAAGTGTGGGTCTGCCCGTCGATCCAGGCGACCGCGCCCCAGGAATGGCGGCTGGTCGAGTGGACCTCGCGCAGGGTCGTGGCGACGACCTTGATCTGGGGATACTTGCCGACCACCATGTCGATCATCTCGAAGAAGGCGCTCGGGTCGAGTTTCGATTTCGCCGTGACCTGCGGGCCGGCGATGCCGAGCCCCAACTGCAGATCCTCCTCGTTCCCGACCAGCACGTCCACGTTCTCGACAATGCGCCGGATGACCCCCTGGGCCCGCTCCTGCCCGCCCCAGATGTTCCACAACTTGGCCCGATAGTTCAGGTCGAAGGAGGTGACCGCTCCGGCCGCCTTCGCCGCCCGCATCCCTTCGATGATCACTTCGCCGGTGGTCTCGGACAGCGCAGCGAAGATGCCGCCGCTGTGGAACCAGCGCACGCCCCCGGCAAAGATCGCCGCCCAGTCGAAGTCGCCCGGTTTGAGCTGGGCGGCGGCTTCGTTGGCGCGGTTGTAGAACACGATCGGCGCCCGCACCCCGTAGCCGCGGTCGCTGTAGACGGTGGCCATGTTGGGTCCATTGACCCCGTTGTGCACGAAGTGCTTGTAGAACGGCCTGACCCCCATCGCCCGCACGCGCTCGGCGATCAGATCGCCGATTGGGTAATCCACCATGGCCGTGGCGATGCCGGTCTTCAGCCGGAAGCAATCGGCCAGGTTGGCCGCACAGTTGAACTCGCCGCCTGAGACATGGATCCGGCATTCAGCCGCCTTGCGGAAGGGGATGACGCCGGGGTCGAGACGATGGACCAGGGCACCGAGCGAGACGAAGTCGAGGGCACCTTCAGGTTGAATGGTGAGGCTAGATTTCATGATCCAGTTCCTTTTCGATAGGTCAGATGGCAGTCTGCCCTACTGCCATTCGGTATGGAAACTTCCCGGTCGATCGACCCGCCGGTAGGTGTGGGCACCGAAGTAGTCGCGCTGGGCCTGGGTCAGGTTGGCCGGCAGGCGCTCGCTGCGGTAGGCGTCGTAGTAGGCCAGCGCTGAACTGAAGGCCAGGGCCGGGATCCCGCTTTCTGCGGCCAGCGCCACCACCCGGCGCAGGGCCCTCTCACGGGCATTCAACGCCCCGCTGAACTCGGGATCCAGCATCAGGTTGGCCAGGTCGGGATTGCGGTGGAAGGCCTGGCGGATGTCGTTCAGGAAGCGGGCCCGGATGATGCAGCCGCCGCGCCAGATGCGGGCGATCTCGGCGTAATTCAGGTCGTATTCATATTCCCTGCTGGCCAGGCGCAACAGGCCGAAGCCCTGGGCGTAGGAACAGATCTTGGCCGCGTACAGAGCATCGCCCACCAGACCGATGACCGTTTCCGGATCGGCGTCGAGGCGGGCCTCAGGCCCACCCAGGATCCTGGCCGCGCGGAGGCGCTCGTCCCTGTATGCCGAGAGGATCCGGCTCTCCACGGCGGCGTTGATCGTCGGGGTCGGGGCACCCAGGTCGAGGGCATTCTGGGAGGTCCACTTGCCGGTGCCCTTCTGCTGGGCCTCATCCAGGACCAGGTCGACGATCGCCTGGCCGGTTTCGGGGTCCGAACGGCCGAAGATCTCCGCGCTGATCTCGATCAGGTACGACTCGAGCTCGCCGCGATTCCATTCGCGGAAGACCTGGTGCAGACGGGCGTTGTCCAGCCCCAGGCCGCGGTGCAGGATGTCGTAGGCCTCGGCGATGAGCTGCATGTCACCGTACTCGATGCCGTTGTGGACCATCTTGACGTAGTGCCCGGCACCGCGCGGGCCCATGTAGGCCACGCACGGCTCATCCGCGACCCGGGCACTGATGGCCTCGAAAATCGGCCTGACCAGCTCCCAGGCCTCCGGCTGGCCGCCGGGCATGATCGCCGGGCCCCACAGGGCGCCCTGCTCCCCGCCGCTGACGCCGGCGCCGATGTAGATGATGCCGGCGCCTTCGAGTTCCCGGGAACGACGCTCGGTGTCCTGGAAGAAAGTGTTGCCACCGTCGATCAACAGGTCGCCTTTCGACAGGAAGGGCTGCAGGGAGGCGATCGCCGCGTCGACCGGTTTTCCCGCCGGGACCATCATCAGGATCCGGCGCGGCAGTTCGAGGGTCGCGAGAAAAACATCGAGCGTCTCACAGGCGATGAGTTTCCTTCCACCAGAATCCGCCCCATAGGCCCGCACCTTTTCCAGATCCAGGTCATACCCGGCCACCCGAAAACCGTTGCGCTCCATGTTGAGGGCCAGCATGTGTCCCATGACACCCAGGCCCATCACTCCAAAATTCGCTTTTTCCATCATCCACTCCTGGGAATTGTGTTCACACGTGCTTGCGCCGTTTTTCGAACTGATAGATCGACCACGAGTTATACAGGTGGTGATACAGGATATAAAAAGTAGGCCCCATCGCCACCAAGGGATTGATAAAGGTCAGCGCAATCCAGATCACGAAAGAGAGATTCTTCTGCCCGAGCGACTGGCTGGCCTCCTGCCAATGACGATGTCCGCCCAGAAGAGCTCCCAGACCAAAATTGACGATGCAGATCACGAGGGAAAGCAGGGCGATCCCGATCAGCATGAACGCCGAATCGGTGTTCTCATGGCGCAGGAAATCGGAGGCATTGGCGCAGATCAACAGCAGGTTGACCAGCCAGATGGGGAAGGACACAGGTTTCCACCTGCGCAAAGCATCCCCCGTTCCGGGCAAAAAACGCCTCAGGGCGAACGCCAGGGCCAGCGGCACGAACATGACCACCAGCACCGGCTGCAGGACTTCCCAGACCGAGATCTGCACAGCCGTCCCGAGCAGGAAGGGCAGGGCCAGCGGGACGACCAGCGCGCTGGCAATATTGGTCACCAGCACCGCCGCGACGACATATTCCACTTCGCCCCGCAGAAACCCGATGATCACCGGCGCGGCAATGGCCGTCGGCGCGATGGCGGTCATGAACGCCGCCAGGGCCAACGCCAGATCGAACCCTGCCAGCCCGGCATAGAAAACAAAAGCAAGGGCCACATTGGCGGTCATGATCCATAACACGCTCTTTTGAAGCGCCCGCGGTCTACATTCGATATCCAGGAAGGCAAAGAACAGCATCGCCATCAGCAGATAGCGGATCAGGAATGAAAACACGTGCAGCTGGGGCAGCAGGACACCCAGCAGCATGGCGACCAGCAGGCCGAAGACCTTGCCGTTGATCTTGAAAAATGCCTTGACGGGGGAGATCATTGATCCTTCAACCGGTACAGGATTTCGCCCGCCTGGGGAACATGGAGCAGGCCTTCGCTTTCACGACCCTGCCACTCGTGCGGATCGACCGAGGCCGGGTCGAGATAACCCAGATTCAAGCGGGCACAGTCCTCGGGCGGGATGCGGCTGGCCAGGGTGACGCGCACGTTCGGCTTTTCAACGCCGTTCTCCATGACACCTGAACCGCGCAGGTGGGTGCTGTGGGCCAGCACACCCAATGGGATCTGTTTAAAACGATCCCAGTCGGCAAGGAAATAGGGCAGGATATGGTAGCCGGTCTCGTAGATATATTCTCCATGCACGTGGCTGACCGTATCCAGGTGCGGGGCATAGATCACCACCTCCCCGCCGACCGCAACCGCCGGCTCGAGCTTGTACATCGCCTTGGCCGCAGTCCACAGTTCGTCGTACATCGACGGGGCGCACGAGAGCACCCGCTGGAAGGGCTCCCGGCACCAGTGAATGTGACGCCGGGAGGAGAGATCCGCGGCCGCCTGCCAGGCTGCAAGGGGGTCGCCGACATAGATCCCCGCCAGGGCGTGCTCCTCGACCACCAGCGCGACCAGCGTGACCGGGGTGTCGAGACGCCGCGCCGCGGCATGGATCATCGCCCGCACCGGGGTCGCAAGACGGCCGATCGTCCCGACCACGCCGGCCAGGGCCCCCAGCCAGTGGGTGGCATTGATCATCTCCGGGCCGGAGATGCCCGGAAAGAGGTACTTGGCCCCGCCCGAAAATCCGACCACCTCATGCGGGAAGGTCGGGCCGAGGATCAGAATGTGATCATACGCCAGGGCTGCCCGGTTGATGCGCACCTCCACCCGCTCCGGCAGGGACGGGTGCCAGTGCGCCCCGGCGAGGGCCCGGATCTCGTCCTGCTCCAGGGTGCCGAGGGCCGCCAGGGCCGCCGGATCATCCCAGGCGTGGTTCAGCAGACCGATCTGCTTGAACGTGGTTGCGCGCTCTTCAGCCGTGATGCCGACCAGGGCGTGGAGGCTCGCCTCGCGCAGCGGCGGGTGAGTCCCCAGGGCGACCATAAAATCAAGCTGCCTGGCATCGTAAAGGATATCCACGATGCGCCGGAAGAGCATCGCCAGCGGCAGCGAACGGGTGTGGTCGGGGATCAGCACCAGCACCTTCTGGCGCGCAAAACGCCCGCCGAGCCCCTGCTGCAGGGTTGCGGCGATTTCCTGCTCGCTGAGCAGTTCGTTCTGCAGGGCAGTCGCTTGAGCGTGGATCATCTCTACCGTCACACCCCGCTGTAGGCCGAGAAGCCGCCGTCCACCGGGACGACGACCCCGCTGACGAAGGCCGAGTCCGGCGAGACCAGCCACAGCAGTGCCCCGAGCAGGTCGTCGGGGGTCCCGAAGCGTCCCAGCGGGGTGTGGGCAATGATCTGCCGGCCGCGGGCGGTCAGTTCGCCGCTGTCCCGGTCGGTGAGCAGGAAGCGGTTCTGTTCGGTCAGGAAGAAGCCCGGTGCGAGGGCATTGACCCGGATCGCCGGCGAGTATTCCTGAGCCATGTGGACGGCCAGCCATTGGGTGAAGTTGCTCACCCCGGCCTTGGCCGCCGAGTAGGCCGCGATCCGGGTCAAAGGGCGGAAGGCGTTCATCGAGGAGATGTTCAGGATGACGCCAGATCTCTGTTCGGCCATGATCTTCCCGAAGACCTGGGCCGGCAGGATCGTGCCCATCAGGTTCAGGTCGAAGACCCAGCGCAGGGCCTCCGCCGGCAGGTCGAAGAAGGGCTGCTCGGGGCTGGCGGTGGCAGCCGGCTTGTTGCCGCCGGCCCCGTTGACCAGGATATCGACCCGCCCGAAGGCTGCCAGCACTTCCCGGGCAGCGGACTCGACGCTGGCCCGCTCGAGCACATCACAGGCCACGCCAAGGGCGCCGTTCCCCAGTTCGCCGGCCAGCCCGGCCGCGGCCGAACTGTTCAGATCCAGCACAGCGACCCGCGCACCTGCCTCTGCCAGTGCCCGGCACATGGCGGCGCACAGCACCCCCGCCCCGCCGGTCACGACGGCGACTTGATCGGTCACGTGAAAGGTTGGCATGCGAATTCCTTTCGGTGCAGAGCGGACAACCGGCTGTCCGCCTCAGCCCAGTAGATCCAGGTGCTTGCGAAAATGGCGCTGCAGATTCGTTTGATACGCCTCGGCGTGTTCGAGCAGGGCGGACCGGATCTCTGCACCGAAGTGGGCCAGGGCCGAGCCAAAAGTGACGTGCAGGATCTCGCGCGCCTGAAAATCGTCCAGCAGGTCCGGCAGGGCAAGATCGGCGGGAACCCGGGCCAGCTCGGCCGAGACATGATACGTGGCACGCTCGCTGGGATAGCGCTCCAGCGCCAAAACCCAGATCTGTTCGAAGAGCACCGGCGCGCTCACCGCCAGCGTCCGCAGGGCCTCGAGATACGAGGTCCCGGCCGTCTTGACGTGCACCCGTTCGCCCCAGTGCTTCGCCAGCAACGGGTAGACGCTGAACTTGTCCGAGCCGGAGTGCAGGCTGATCTTGTAGGATCCGAAGTGGGCCGTCACGGCAGCATGGCGGGCCATTTCATCGTCCAGGGCAGCCAGGTCGCCGAGGTAATCAACGCCCTTCTCGAAGCGCCCGACGAAGCGCGGTGCCAGGGAAGTGAAGCGCACCCCCTGGCGGGTCAACTCGCTGGCAATGAAGAAGTGCTCGAGCGGGGTGGTGGGCGAGTCAGTCTCATCCACCGAGACCTCGAAATCAAAGCCCTCGGCAAGTTCGGACAGGCGGCGGTAGATCGCCACCGTGTGCGCAACCGCCCGGCCATATTTGACGACCGCCCGCAGCAGGGTCTGCGGGTCGAACCGGGCGATCCTCCCGCCCGGGGGCCAGGCCATTGCGCTGTTTTCGGACAGGTACAGACCTGCCAACTGCTCCCAGTCCTGTCCCCCGACCTTGTCCTGCAGGACCGGCAGCGGGTCGCGGTCGGCGGCGTTGTCGACAAGCGCCCCGGGGTCGACCGTGAAGAACGTGTAGCCGGCCGCGACAAAGGGCGGCAGATCCTCGACAGTCTTCAGGTGGTCGGCATCGGCGCCCCAGGGAGCGTCCCAGCCACAGGCCTCGACGGCGCGCCGGGCATCATCCAGCACCTGCTGCGGGGTACGCCCGGTTCGGGTGTTCTCGCGCACCGATTGCTGGGAGAAGACCGGGGCAAATCTCGTGCCCTTGACCGCCTTGATATGACCGGGCGTGGCCAGGCCGAGGCGGTCACCGAAGCCGAAGGAGGGGGAAAGTCCGAGAGGTGTAAGCATGGCAATCCCTATTTTCTAGGTGAGCCGGTAGGCCCGTTTGGCCAGGCCGGAGGCAAGTGCGGTCACCATTTCCTGCGCCGCGTCCATGTCGACGATATGCCGGACCACCAGCCCGGCGACCCAGTCGGCACTGGCCCGCCGCCAGACATCGTGCCGGGCGGGAATGGAGCAGAAGGCGCGCGTGTCGTCGTTGAAGCCAGCAGTATTGTAGAGGCCGGCCGTCTCCAGCACCTGGTCGAAATAGCGCCGCATGCCGTTCAAGCTGTCATGAAACCACCACGGCGGGCCGAGCTTGACGGCCGGGTAATGCCCGGCCAGGGGCGCCAGCTCGCGGGCGTAGGCCGTCTCGTCGAGGCTGAACAGGATCAGGGTCAGGCGCGGGTCGTTTCCGAACGCATTCAGCAGCGGGAGCAGGTTACGGGTGTACTCGGTCCCGACCGGAATATCGGCGCCCCGGTCCGCCCCGAAGCGCTGGAAGAGCGCCTGGTTGTGATTTCGGTACGCACCGGGATGCAGCTGCATGACCAGCCCGTCCTCGACGCTCATACGGGCCATTTCCATCAGCATGTGCCCGCCGAAAAGAACGGCCTCGCCAGGCGCGGCCTGGCCCTTGAGCGCCCGCTGGAAAATGGCCTCCGCCTCCGCCGGGGTCAGGCTTCCGGTGGCGGGCGTGATCGCGGCGTGATCCGTGGCGACCGCGCCCAGGGTTTTAAAGGATTCCCGGCGCTGCTCCAGGGCGCGGATGTAGGAAGCATGGTCCACGACCGCGATGCCGCTGGCTTCGCTCAAGGCGGCGATGTGGGCAGGCCAACCGGGCCTGTCCAGGTCGACGACCGCGTCCGGGCGGAAGGTCGGGATCACCCGCCCGCCCCAGCCGGAGGCCTGGATGGCCTGATGGTGGCCGAGCGTGTCCGTGGCCGCGTCGGTGGTGCACAGGGCCTCGATCTTGAAGCGTTCGAACAGCGCCCGGGGTGTGAAGGCGGGTGCGGCCAGTTTCTCGGCGATCGTCCCGTAGAGCCGGTCGGCGTTGGCGGCCGAGGGCCTTTCCTCCAGGCCGAAAACCTCGCTCAGTTCGTGCTGCAGCCAGATGCCGGAGGGCGTACCACGAAACAGGTGGAAGTTCTCGCAGAAAGCGTGCCAGATCTTGCGGTGATCCCTCTCGACCTGCCCGCCGTCCAGCCGCGGGACGCCAAGTTGCTCCAGCGGGACGCCCTGCGAGTAGAGCATCCGGGTGACGTAGTGATCGGGGATGATGAACAGGTCCGCCGGGGACCCGAAGGTCGCCTGGGGGTCGGCAAACAGGCGCGGGTCGACATGCCCGTGCGGGCAGACCAGCGGCAGGGCTGCCACCTGGGCATACAGTTCACCGGCAACGTTCTTCTGGGCCGGGTCCGGGCTGAAGAACCGGTCGGCTGGGAGCAGGGACATGCGCATCTCCTGAGAGCAGATCTTCGACCTGATATTACCGCGTAAGCCAGCCGCCGTCCACCGGCAGGATGGCGCCGTGAACGTAGTCCGAGGCGGCCGAGGCCAGGAAGACGACCGCCCCCTGCAGGTCAGCCGGCTCGCCCCAGCGTCCGGCCGGGATGCGTGCCAGGATGGCCGGGGCGCGTTCGGGGTCGGCCCGCAAAGCGGCGGTGTTTTCGGTGGCCATGTACCCGGGAGCGATGGCATTGACGTTGACGCCATGCCCGGCCCACTCGTTGGCCAGGGCGCGCGTGAGCCCGGCCAGACCGCTCTTGGCTGCCGTGTAGGAGGGCACCAGGATGCCGCCCTGGAAGGAGAGCATCGAGGCGATATTGATGATCTTGCCGCCGCCCTGCGGGATCATGGCCCTGGCCGCGGCCTGGGCCAGGAAGAAGGCCGCCCGCAGGTTGATCTGCAGGACATCATCCCAGTCGGCCTGGCTGAAGTCGATGGCCGGGGTGCGGCGGATGATACCGGCATTGTTGACCAGGATGTCGAGCCGGCCCAGTTCCCGGACACAATCGGTGACGATCGCGTTCAGATCGTCGACACTGGCAGCCCGCAGGTCACAGACCACCTCCTGGTAGCGCCGCCCGAGGGCCCGCAGCGCTTCCCCGGTCGCCGCGCTCGGACCCCGGTCCAATCCGGCGATGTCCGCCCCGGCCCCGGCCAGGGCCAGGGCCATCCCCTGCCCAAGGCCCTGGCCGGCCCCGGTCACCAGGGCGACTTTTCCAGAGAGCGCGAAGGAGTCGAGGGTCGTCATGGCTAGTGTTCCAATTCTTTGAACATCGCCACCGTCCGCCCCACCCAGCCCAGGGCCGGGTCGTCCACGGTCGCCTGGAGACGCTGGTTTCCGGCCAGGAACCACAGGTAGTAGGTGGTATAGCCGGGGGCACTGACCACCGTGTGATAGCCGCGCGGCATCATATGCAGGCTGTTGTCGCGCACGGTGAAATTCTCGTCCTCACCCTCTTCGTTGTAATAATGGCAGATGCCAAAGCCGTCGGCAGGGCTGAGCCGGAAGTAGTACATCTCCTCATGGTAAGCCTGGCGCGGCAGATCGTCGACCTGGTGCTTGTGGGGCGGATAGGTGCTCCAGTTGCCGCTGGGCGTGAAAGTCTCACCGACGATCAGCCGCCGGGCGGGGAGTTCGGGCTGGGCAGCGGTGGTTAAGATCTGGTGGAAGTAGCGCTTGAAGTTGGCCGCTCCCCAGGCCCCGTTGGCCACCTGCGCCGGGGCGATGAGGTACGGCTGGATGCCGGTCTCGTCGCTGGGGGCCCCGGGCAGAGCGATCTCGACCGGGCCCTCGGCACGGATGCTGAACTCGGCCCCGGCCGGGATGTAGACCGAGTGCGGTTTGCCGGCGAAGACGTTCGGCCGCCCGCCGACCTTTTCAAAATCCTGGCCGTTGACCTCGAAGCTGGCCCTGCCGCCCAGGATCACGGCCAGCAGTTCACGATCCGGGGTCGCAGCCTGGTAGCTCTCACCGGCCGCCAGCTTGAGAAAGCCGAAGTCGAGCAACTGGCAGGGGTTCATGGACGGGCTGTTCAGGCCCGGATCCGCGGTCAGATACGTGTGGTATTTCATCTCAGCAACTCCTTTCGTGATTGCCTGGCTAAATCAGCAGTTGAAATAGTTCCCGGCGCGCCTGTGTGCGCTGCTTGCAGCGATCATTCCGGGTTATGGGACGCTCCGCGCCGCCTTGACCCACGCAATGCAGTCGGCCGTTCTGGAGGCGATGCCATCGTAATCCTGGTCAGCAACCGCCCGGGCGGAAACCAGCTTGCTGCCCAACCCGACCGCCGCCGCACCGGCCCGGATCCATTCGCGGATGCTGGCCTGGCTGGCATCCACGCCGCCAGTGGGGATCAGGCGGTGCCAGGGGCAGGGCGCCATGACGGCCTTTATGAACGCCGGCCCGCCGACGGTCTCCCCGGGGAAGACCTTGCAGATCTCGGCGCCGAACTCCTCGGCGGTGGAGATCTCGGTCTCCGTGGCGCAGCCCGGGAGGTAGAGCAGCTTGCGCCGGTTGCACAGCCGGGCGATCTCGGGATTGAAGCTCGGTCCGACGATGAAGTTGGCCCCGGCCGCCAGGAAGAGCGCCGCGGTCGGGGCGTCGATGACCGACCCGACCCCCAGGATCACGTCGGGATCAGCCTGAGCAAAGCGCCGGACCAGTTCGGCGAAGACCGGGTAGGCCAGTTCGCCGCGGTTGGTGAACTCGATCGCCCGGGCCCCGCCGCGGGCACAGGCCTTCACCAGTTCGAAGGCGGTCTCCATGTCACCCTGGTAGAACAGCGGCAGGACACCGATCTCGAGCAGGGTCTGGATGACGTCCAGACGCATGAAACGAGCCATACGAAGTGTCTCCTTTCTACTGGCCGTCCGGCTCGGCCACGATCGGGTTGTTCAGGCTGCCGATCTTCTCGATCGTGACCCGCACCACATCGCCGGGTTCGAGGAAGCGCTGCGGGTCGGCCGCCGCGGGCAGTTTGGCCGGGGTCCCGGTGGCGATCACGTCGCCCGGCTCGAGGGTCAGCACCGAGCTCAAGTAGGCCACCAGGAACGGGACGGAGAAGATCAGGTCGCGGGTGTTGGCCCGCTGTTTGGGCACGCCGTTGACCGTCAACTCCAGGTCGAGGCAGTGCGGATCGGGGATTTCGTCGGCCGTGACCAGCGCCGGGCCGAGCGGTCCAAAGGTATCGAACGACTTGCCCAGCATCCACTGGCCGGTGCGTTTCTGGATATCACGGGCGCTGACGTCGTTGAAGGCAGCATAACCGGCCACATGCTCGAGGGCAGAGGCCTCGGAGATGTAACGTCCGCCCCGGCCGATGATGACTGCCAGTTCGGCCTCGTAATCCAACTGGGCAGTCAGGCGCGGCAGGAGGATGGGGTCGGCCGGCCCGATGATGGTGTTGGCCGTCTTGCTGAAAATGGTCGGGTACTCGGGCGGGCGGCTGCGTCCGATGCCGATGTGGCCCGCGTAGTTGTGCCCCACGCACAGGATCTTGCCCGGGCGCGGCACGGGCGCCAGCAGGGTCACTTCCCGTTCCGGGATCCACTCCGCCGCCGCCCCGGACGCCAGGGCCTCACGCGCCCCCACCGACGCGGAAGCCCTGGCAGTCAGGAGAGAGAGAAGACTGGTAGGAAACGCTTGCTGTCCCTGGTCCAGGCTCTGAACATAGGTTTCACCGCCGCGGTCGACCAGCGCCCCAATGCGGACCCGCTCCCGGTAGCGGAATGTGACCAGCCGCATGGCACCCCCCTCAGCGGGAGACGCGCCCCGAGGCGTCCCCAGCCATCAGCGCCTCGACCTCGTCGGCACTGGCCAGGTTGAAGTCGCCGGAGATGGAGTGCTTGAGGCAGGCGGCCGCGGCGGCAAAATCGAGTGCCCTGCGGGGGTCGTCAGGATAGGCACGCAGGCCGTGGATCAGCCCGCCCATGAAGGCGTCCCCACCGCCAACCCGGTCGACAATGGGCAGGATCTCGTAGGTGGGCGCGGCGTAGAAATTGCTTTTCTGCCAGAGCACGCCCGACCAGCTGTTGTGACTGGCCGAGTGTGAGCCGCGCAGGGTGATGGAGATCGTCTCGAGGCTGGGAAAACGATCCGCCAGCGCCTCGCAGACGAATCGGTACTGGTCCGCCGCCACCTTCCCGGCGGTCACTTCGGCCCCGGCGGCGCGGATGCCAAAGATCTTATCGGCATCCTCTTCATTGCCGAGGGCCACCTGGCACAGGCCGACCAGGTCGGACATCACCTCCCCGGCCGGACGGCCCCACTTCCACAGCTTGGCGCGGTAGTTCAGGTCGCACGAGACCGTGAGTCCCAGCCTCCGGGCGGCTTCGATCGCCTCGTGACAGGATTCAGCCGCCTCCTGTGATACGGCCGGGGTGATGCCGGTCCAGTGGAACCAGTCGGCGCCGGAAAAGACGGATTCCCAGTTGATCAGCCCCGGCTGGAGGGTTGCAAAGCTCGACCCGGCCCGGTCATAGATCACCTTGCTGGCGCGCTGGGCCGCCCCGGTCTCGAGAAAGTAGATCCCGATCCGTTCGCCGCCGCGCAGGATGTGTTCCGTACCCACCCCGTGGAAACGCAGGCTTCTCAAGCAGGCCTCGCCCAGATCGTTCTTGGGCAGGCGGGTGACGAATTCCACCGCTTCCCCGTAGTTGGCCAGTGAGACGGCCACGTTGGCCTCCCCACCGCCGTAGGTCGCCTCGAAACGGCGCGCCTGCGTGAAACGCTGGAACCCGGGCGGCGCCAGGCGCAGCATGATCTCGCCAAAGGTGACGACTTTCATAGGATCTCTCCAGAGATGATCTGCAGCGCGTCCGGCGGCACGTCCGCCCCGCTCTGTACGGCAGCAGAGGTCAGGGCATTGCCGGCCAGGACCAGGTCGCGGGTCCGGCTGCCCTCGATCTGCAGGAAGATGTGGTCCTCTGATTCTTGCCGGCAGGCGCGCACAAAAGCCGACGCCACATTCTGCAGGCGGATGACCGGCTGGCCCGCGGCAGGTGTGGGCGTGCCACAGGTGCTGATCTCGATCTGGGATGCCTCGCCGATATCGAAGGCCGGACCGCGCTGATTGCTGATCTCGACCCGTTCCAGGCGCAGGCGGTGGGCGTTGCGGACGAAGAATCCGGCCTGCTGCATCTCGGGGATGTCATCCGCCATTTCAGGGTAACCGGCTTCGGCCTCGCTGGTGATCGAGATCGAGACGTCAGACAGGGTCAGGTCCTCGACCGGCATTTCCGCCAGCCCGTATACGAAACCGGCGGCCAGCCTGACATTGCGGGCCGTGATGTGGCTGAGGTGGATGCGCCGGAAACGGGGCGTCCCGTCATCGATCGGGTGGTGCTTCTTGTCCGAGACCTCGGGATCGCCCCACGCCCCGCAGCCGTAGTACAGGTTCATGGTCAGCGGGCAGAGCACATTCTCCATGATCAGGTTGCTGATGCGCACATCCTCGACCACACCGCCGCGCCCGCGCCGTGACTTGAAGCGGATGCCGCGGTCGGTGCCGACGAAAATACAATTGGAGATCACCACATTCTGGACATCACCGCTCATCTCACTGCCGATCACCACCCCGCCGTGACCGCGCTCGAGGGTGCAGTTGGTGATGGCGATGTCGCGGCAGGGGGCGTGGTACTCCGGTTTCTCGTGCTGGGTGCCCGATTTGATCGTGATGCAATCGTCCCCCACGCTGACGTAGCAGTCAGAGATGCGCACGAAGCGGCACGAATCGGGATTGATCCCATCCGTGTTGGGCGAGTCCGGAGGGTTGATGATGGTGACAGCGTGCACGGTCACATTCTGGCAGCGCACCGGATTGAGCGTCCAGCTGGGTGAATTGATCAGCGTCACGCCCTCGATCAGCAGATTGGTGCAGTCATGAAAACCGATCAGACGCGGGCGCGGGTAGGACAGGCGCTTCTCCCGGCAGGCTGTCCACCAGAAGTCGCCGCGCCCGTCAATGGTCCCGCGCCCGAGAATGGCAATGTTGCGCAGGCGGCCCCCGCCGATCAAGGGGGCATAGGTGGGTTGTTCGGTCCCCTCCCAGCGGCTGGAAGTGACGGGATAATCGGCCGGATCCTGGCTGCCAAGCAGGGTCGCCCCGGCATCCAGGTAGAGACTGATGTCATCGTGCAAGAAGAGCGAGCCGGTCAGGTACTGCCCGGCCGGGATAACGACCGTGCCCCCGCCCTGGCTGGCGCAGGCATCGATGGCGGCCTGCAGCGCGGCAGTGTCGCGGGTCTTGCCATCCCCACGCGCCCCAAAGAGGCGGGCCGTGACCGGGTTTCCCTGCCCGGGCAGGATCACGGAGGCTTTCATCCGCCCTCCTCGCCCCCGGCTGCTTCCAATTCCAGGGAAGCCAGGATGAACGGTCCCACGCCTTTGAAGTCGTTGGCCGCGGTCTTTTCTCCAATGTAATACGCGTAGGAACCATCCCGGTAGGGACGGCCGCCCAGCCCGGCCACGCTGCAGGTGCCATCCAGAATGAGGTTCCCACCTGCGTCCATCTTGATCTTGTTCTCCAGCAGGCCGCGGTAGGCGCGCTGGGCCACCAGGAGGTAGTCCGCCGGCAGGCAGTCCAGGCGAACCGCCCTGGCCAAGGCATAGGCCAGCATCGCCGAGACCGACGATTCAAGGTAATTGCCAGGACGCCCCGCCAGGTCGACCACCTGGTACCACAGGCCGGTGGCGGTATCCTGGTAGCGCAGCAGGGCGGAAGCAAGGCGTTGCAAGATGGCAACCAGCTCCGCACGCCCATTCTGGTCAGCCGCCAGCAGGGCCAGCACGTCGACCAGGGCCATGGCATACCAGCCCAGGGCCCGGCCCCAGAAATGGGGCGAACAGCCGGTCTGTGGATCCGCCCATCGCTGGGCACGTTTCGCGTCCCAGGCATGATAGAGCAGGCCGGTCTGCGGGTCGCGGGCGTGCTCCTCGATCTGCATGAGCTGGCGGATCACATCCTCGAAGATCTGCGGGGCCTGGAAGGTCTGCCCGTACTCGACCATGAACGGGGCCGCCATGAAAAGCCCGTCCAGCCAGACCTGGTGGGGATAGATCTTCTTGTGCCAGAAAGCACCATTTTCTGTGCGCGGCTGGCGCTGCAGTTGAACATAGAGGAATTCCAGGGCCCGGGCATAGCGATCCTCACCCGTTTTTCGATAGAACGGGAAGAGCAGTTTGCCGGGATTGATCTGGTCGAGATTGAAATCGGCCTGGCGGTAGCTGCGAATGTGGCCGGTGGGGGTGACGAAATGGTCGACCCAGGCATGCGCGAACGCTACCAGCCGAGGAATATCGAATGCATCCCCGGTCTCATAGATCGCCTTGACGACCAGGCCGTGCTCGTAGTGCCAGCTCCACTGCTCGATCGGATAAGACTGGACAACGGAATCCGCCATCCGGATTGCCCAGGATTGCATCTGGAGAACGGTCTGCAATGAGGTTCGAGACATGATAAGGCCTATGCTGATTTCAGTCAAAATTCCAGCCGGGCAGGTCAGCGCGGCTGGCCAGCAGCATGCGCTTGAACATGTCCCAGGCCGAATCGATCGGCAGGTGGGAGGAGGGGTCCGCGAAGACCGCCTGGAAGGCGAGTTCCTTGTTGCGTTCCAGCGCGGCTGTGACGATGAGCTCCTGGTTGGCGCTGTGCCGGGCGATCAGTTCGGCCAGCCCGGCAGGCAAGGCGCCCGAAGACAACGGGGAAACCTGGTCCCGGCCGAGGCGGGCGTTGGTCTCGACGACCCGCTCCAGGGGAAGATTGGCGACCTGGCCGGTGTTGCTGAGGTTGAGATTGGTGGTCAGATCTCCAAGCCCGATCAGGGCCTTGAGGATGTTCAGCCCTTCCTCGCCGCTGGCCTTCAGCGCGAGCGGTGTACGGCCGGACATCAGGTCGCGGGTCCGCTGCGGGGCAGATCTCCAGCGCGCGATGCGCCAGCGGACCGGGGTGCGGATCAAGCCCCAGCGGAACAGGGTCTCCGGCGAGAGGATGAAGCCAGGCAGGAATTCCACCAGGTGCCGGTCCCCGGCGGCGGGCAGGATGCCGTAGTGCTGGAAGAGGGCAAACTTGACCTGGTCCTCGCAATGGAACCAGTCGTTCCAGCCTTCGACCTCCGCCCGGGTGTACGGGCGCAGGACCCCGGGGCAGGCGATGTGCTCGCCCAGCAAGGCGAAGAGATCGCGCCCCTGCCAGGTGGCCCGATCGACCCAGGTGAAGTGGTTGAGGCCCAGGACATTGACCTCGATCTCCTCCCGGGCGGGAGGCGCGATGTTCAGGGACTGCCCCACGATCCGGGCCAGCATGCGCTGCGTGGAGAAGACCTCATGACAGCATCCGATCACTTTGAGCCCGGGGGCAACCCGGGTCAGGGTCCGCGTGCAGATCGCCATCGGGTTGCTGTAATTGATGATCCAGGCCCGAGGACACCGGTCGGCGATCGCCCGGGCGAAGCCGGCATAGATGCTGGCAGCCCGCAGCCCGCGCACCAGGCCTGGAGCCCCGGTCGTGTCCCCGACCGGGTAGTACAGGCCGAATTCTTCGGCGATGGCGATCTCCTCGGCCATCACTTCCAGCGGGCCGGGCTGGATGGAGAGGATGACGAAATGTGCCCCCTGGAGAGCCCCGGTCAGGGTCTCGGCCACCGAATAATGCCAGCGCGAGACGACTCCGGGCTGATCCTGGAGCCAGCTGCCCAGGCGCGCGTTGAGCCGGGCCGCCTGGGGATCGATATCGTAGAGGGCGACCTCGCCCGCCAGATCTGGGCAGAGAGCCAGATCAAACATCAGTTTGCGGGCCCATTCGCGGCTGCCGCCGCCAAGGTAAGCGATCTTGAGTTCCGTTGCAGACATGGGCTGGCTCACAGGTGAAAGGAAAGGTACAGTTGAGGCGGGCGGTTTATCTGCCGCCCGCCTCTTGGATTACGCAGGCCGGGTTATCTCAGGAAACCGGCATCGATCAGGTCTTGCTTGGCCACGGCTTCCAAATCCGCCGCGCCCAGGGAGTCGAGCCCCTCGAGGAACGCGGCCCAGGTTTCCTCGTTCAGATCCTGCTGCCCGAGGACGAACTGGACGAGGTTCTCGCTGTAGAAGCGGGTGAAGTCTGCGGCGTTGGCAGGCGGGTTGATGATCGCCGAACCGGTCGCCTCCGTCCAGGGCTGCTCGCTGAATCCGGCCAGGAAGGCCAGGGGTTCGATCGTGCGGCCGTTGAGGCTGGTATGCGACTGGTAGCGGGCCTGCAGTTCCACATCCGTGAAGATGTAGACCATGTTGGCCAGCTGGGTCAAGGGCTGCATGGCGGATGTATTCCAGGCCAACTCGGGATCAATCCCTTCCAACGTGATGTAGCCGTTGTTGTCCAGGTTGAAGTTGACACCCTCTTCGCCAAAGGCCATCAGCATATAACCATCGGTGGCCATCCATTCGAGCAGGCGGGCAATGGCCGGGCCTTTGCCCTCGTCGATCGCCCGCTGCGAAACGGCATAGATGCGTGCCGTCTGGATGATCACGCCCTCGGAGCTGTCGCCGTAAGGACCGACCGGCGGCGGAATGACAACCCACTCACCTTCGGGATTGTTCTCGTCGAAAGCGGCGTAGTTCGAGCGGTTGGCCAGGGCGGCGAAGTTCTCGCTCATGATGCCGCATTGACCCTGCTTCCAGCCAGCCCGGAAGTCATCCTTGCTGAGGGTCGGCCAGTCCGGGTCGATCACGCCGGCTTCCACCATGCTGCGGATGAACTGGGTCGCTTCCATAAAGCGGGGATCGCGGGCGTTGAGACCGAATTCATCGGCGCTGTTGAGATTCCAGACACCGGCCACCCCGTAGGCACCGTAGATGAAGTTGAAGCGCGGCCCCAGGCCCATGTTGCTCAGCCCCGAGCCATCGATGAAGGCGCAGAAGCCGTAGGTGTCAGCCTGACCGTTTCCGTCGGGATCGTCGAAGGTGAAGGCGGTGGCGACCGTCATGAAGTCATCCAGCGTGGTGGGAGCCTGGAGGCCGAGGGCATCCAGCCAGTCCTGGCGGATGACCAGGCCGTCCGTCATCGGGATCTGACCGGGGTCCGGCAGGCCGTACATCTGGCCGTCGAAGGTCACCAAAGCGTTGCGGTTCGGATCGCTGTAATGCGTCTCGGTACGAACAGGCATCAATGGCAGCAGATCGTCCACCGGGGCGACCAGGCCAACCTGCACCAGGTCGTACAGGGTGTCGCGGCTGACAAAGAACAGGTCGGGGAGCGAGTTGCTTGCCGCGGCAGTGTTGATCTTGGTATCCTGGTCACCCGCTGACGACGGGAGCAGGACCAATTCCAGGTCGATCAGCAACTCATCCTGGATGATCTGGTAAGCCACCCAATCCTCGGGAGGCGGACCCGCTTCACTGACGCGCCCGCTGACCCAGATCTCGAGTTCAGCCGGCTCCATCGGCACCGGGGTCGGTTCTTCTGTGACGACATCCGCCGGAGCCTCGGTTTCGACCGCGACTTCAGTCGCTTCTGGAGTCGCCGTAGGACCGCAGGCGGTCAGGATCATGGCCGCGGCTACGGCGATCAGGAAGAATTTACTAAGCGATTTACTCATTTTGACCTCTCTTGGACATAAATTGAAATTCAGTTGGCTTTGCGTCGAATACTTGCCGGGTGCGCTGGATCTTGATCTTGGAGCCTCCTTTCAATTTCCTACTCTTTGACTGCCCCCAGAAGAGTTCCCTTGGTGAAGTAACGCTGGATCCACGGGTAGACAATGACCATCGGCAGCATGGTGATGAATACGCTGGCAGCCTTGAAGGCCGCGATCGGTGCGCGGGCGAAGGCATCGTAATCGAGATACTCGTTGATGTTCGCCGCCAGGAGAATGTTCCGCAGCAGGACCGGCAGGGGCTGCAGATCCGCACGATTCAAGTAGAGGATCGGATTGAAGAACTCGTTCCAGTGCGAAACCGCATAGAACAAGCCGATCGTAAGCAGGATCGGTTTTGAAAGCGGCAGGATCACGTGCCAGAGGACCTGGACCTCATTGGCCCCATCCAGGCGGGCGGCCTCTTTCAGCTCTTCGGGCAGGCCTTCAAAGAATCCCTTCATGACCAGGGTGTTGTACACGCTGACCGCCCCCGGCAACATGACCGCCAGAAGGTTATCGACCAGGCCCAGCTTCTGGACGACAAGATAGGTGGGGATCAGACCGGCATGGAACAAGAAGGGAATCAAGATGAAGGTGACCAAGAACTTGCGCCCAGGCAGATTCTCGTTGGAGAGCGCGTAGGCCAGGGGAACGGTTAGAAACAGGTTGATCGCCGTCCCGCCCACCGTGATGATGACGCTGTTGGTCGCCGCCTGCAGGAAGGCCGGATGATTGAACAGTTGTTTATAGGCTTCATTGGACCACTCCCCGGGAGGGATCCAGAGGCCCAGGGAAGTCCCCTCGGCCCATGCCAGTGGCGTGATCGACATGATGAACACACGCCAGATCGGGATCGTCACCACCAGGAGAACGGTGAGCAGGAAGCCATTGACCAGGATTTGGAAGACCAGATCGTCCCAGGATTTGATACGGATTCTCATTCCTGCTCCTTCTCAGTACAGACCCGCGCCACCGATCCGCCTGGCCAGGCGGTTGGAAACGACCACCAGGATCAGGCCGATCACGCCTTTGAACAACCCGACGGCTGTCGCCAGGCTGAACTGGAACTCGAGGATGCCCTGCCGGTAGACCCAGGTATCGATGATATCGCCCACGCTGTAGACCGGCAGCGAGTACAGAATGAAGATCTGGTTGAACCCGGCGTTCAAAATATGCCCCAGGCGCAGCATCGTAATCACAGCCACGACTGGCAGGATCCCGGGCAGCGAGATGTACCAGATGCGGTGAAAACGGGAGGCCCCGTCGACCGCGGCCGCCTCATAGAGCGTCGGATCGATGGCCATCAGGGCGGCCAGGTAGATGATCGTGCTCCAACCGGTCTCCTTCCAGATATCGGAAGCGACCACCACGAATCGGAACCATTCAGGCGAGGTCAGAAAGGCGATCGGCCTGCCCCCGTTGGCTTTGATGACCGCATTGATCAGGCCCTCCCCAGGCGAGAGCAGCATGAGCAGCACACCGAACATGATCACCCAGGAAAGAAAGTGGGGCAGATAGGCGATCGTTTGAACGATCGTCCGAAAACGCAAGAACATCGTCTCGTAGAGCGCCAGTGCCAGGATGACTGCCAGGGGGATGCCCACAAAGAGTTTCAGGAAACTGAAGATCAGCGTATTGCTGATCAACTCGCTGAAGTAGTAGGAATGGAAGAACGTGATGAAGTGATCGAACCCTGTAAATGGGCTCCCCCAGACCCCCAGCAAGGGACGGAAATCTTTGAATGCGATCTGGGCGTTCCACAAGGGGACGTATTGAAAGACCACGAAGTACGCCAGTGGTGGGATCAGCATGATGTACAACCAGCGGTATTTCCGCAGGCTCTTGCGCAGGTTTTCGCGCTCCCGGGAACCGAAAGATTTCCAGCGGGCTGCGGCTGAAGCCGGAGGTGAAGTTGGGGAAGTATCCATACCCTTCGCGCCCTCTCTCCAAATGAGGTGATGTGGTTTGATTATAGATGCAGGCGCATGGATTTTGACGGCCTGTGCTTGGACAAAACCGTTCTGTGCCCACCGCGCCTGCAAAGGGGGGGGATGCCCACCGGGAAAAAATCGGGTATGATTGCCAAACAGGTGAACCGAACCATGGACGCCCATTCCGCAGGCCGTACCCGGGCCGGCGCCGGATCCCGGAAAGACCGCAGCCAGCGGCCGGTCTTTGGATTCTTGCTCGCCAGCCTTCATACCGGCGCGAGTCGTGCCCTGTGGCCTGGCTTGATCGATGCTGCCGATCGCAATAACGTCAATTTGATCTGCTTTCCCGGCGGACGCCTGCGTGGCCAGGTCTCGTTCGAGACCCAGAGGAATGTGATCTACGACCTGGCCGGGAAAGAGTACCTGGATGGGCTCGTCACCTGGGCCTCCAGCCTGGGGGGTGTTCTCGGCCCAAGCGAAATCAACCTCTTCCACCAGCGCTACCAGACCCTGCCCATGATCAGCCTGGCGCAGTTCATGGAAGGGACGCCGACCGTTTCAGTGGACAGCTATCATGGCATGCGGGCCCTGCTGGAGCACCTCATCCAGGACCATGGCTATACGCGGTTGGCCTTCATTCGGGGGCCCGAGGAACACTATTACGCCCAGGAACGCTATCGGGCCTACCTGGATACCCTCCAGGCCCACAACCTGCCTCTCCTCCCGGAACTGGTCACCCGCCCGCTGCGCTGGGAGGCCGGCACCGAGGCGATCCGGATCCTGCTCGATGAACGCCGGCTGCGTCCCGGCCTGGACTTCCAGGCGCTCGTAGCGGTCAGCGATCTGCTGGCAGTCTGGGGGCTCAAGACGCTCCAGGAACGCGGCTTCAAGATCCCCGGCGATGTTGCCGTGACCGGTTTTAACAACTCGATCGAAGAACGGCTGGCGACGCCGCCGCTCACCACGGTGGACCTGCCTTTCTACGATCAGGGTGCCAAGGCGCTTGAACTCCTCCTGGCCCTGTGGAAAGGCGAGGCGGTCCCAGCCCTGCTGACCCTGCCCTCCAGGCTGATCATCCGCCAGTCGTGCGGCTGCCCATCGGCGGCGGTCGATCTGGCCGCAAGAATGGTGCTCGATTCAGGCCTGGCTGGAGACGGCCCCCTGGACCAGCTCCCTGCACGCCTGCAGGCTGCCCGGTCAGACTGCCTGGTCGAGATGGCCGCAGACAGCCAGATCAGCGCAGAACGGATCGGCGCATGGATCGCGCCCGTCTTCGATGCCTTCCTGGCAGACCTGCAGCACCCTTCCGGAGGAGCCTTCCTGCCCACGCTGGAAGATATCCTGGATCGGGCGATGCGCGAGAACAGCGATGTCAACCTCTGGCACGGGGCGATCTCCGCCCTGCGGCGCCTGACCCTGCCGGGGATCCCGGAAGCCGGGCAGGGGCATTTCGAATCGCTTTTCGCCCAGGCCCGGGTGGTGATCAGCGAGGCCGTGCAGCGTGCGCATGCCTACTGGCAGTGGCAGGCGGAACGCCAGGCGGAAAACCTGCGCCGGACCGCCGAGGCACTCCTGACCACGTTCGATATTCCCCTGTTGACGGATGTGCTGGTAGAACGCCTGCCGCGCCTGGGAATCCCGAGCGCCTCCCTGGTCCTGTACGAAAACCCGACCGAATCCCTGGAATACGCCCGGTTGGTGATGGCCTATAGCGAACAGGGAAGGGTGACGCTCGAGCCGGCTGGACAACGCTTCCGCGCCCGCCAGCTGCTCCCGGCGCAGTGCTTCAGGGAGGACCGGCAGTATTGTCTGGTCGTCGAACCGCTGTTCTTCCAGGATCGATCGATCGGATATGTGGTGTTCGAGATCGGCCCGCATGAAGGGGATGTCTACGAACTGGTGCGCAGCAATCTCAGCAGCGCGCTGCAGGGAGCCCACCTCTTCCAGGAGATCCAACAGGCGCGGATCACCGCCGAAAAGGCCGACCGCATCAAGACCCGCCTGCTGGCCAACGTCAGCCATGAGCTCCGCACCCCCCTGAACATCATCCTGGGATACACCCAGAACGCCCTGCGCGACCCATCCCCCTACCCCGCAGGAATCCCGGAGCCGCTCGGCAGTGACCTGCAGCACATCCAGCAGAATGCGGCCCACCAACTGCGGGTCATCAACGACCTGCTGGACCTCTCGCGGGCCGAGATCGATGAACTGGACCTGGCCCTGGATCTGATCGACCCCCGTCCTTTGCTGGAAGAGGCCTTCTTCAGCCTGGCCGACCAGTCAGCTTCCCAGGCGGTGGAATGGAAACTCGAATTTCCCGAACGCCTGCCCGTGATCAGGGCCGATGCTGTTCGTCTACGCCAGATCGTGCTCAACCTGCTCAGCAATGCCCGGAAATTCACCCAGCACGGCAAGATCACCTTTGGCGCAGAAGTCGCTCCGCCCAGGTTGCACCTGTGGGTCAGCGACACCGGCGTTGGCATTCCCTCCGACCAGCAGGAGCACATCTTCGAGCCGTTCATCACCGTCCAGGATGACCGGCGCATCCCGGGAGGCATCGGTCTGGGCCTCTCGATCACCCGTCACCTGATCGCCCTGCATGGAGGCTCGCTGACGCTCGAGAGCCAGACCGGAAAAGGCAGCACGTTCCATGTTCACCTGCCCCTGCCTGCCCTGGACAAGGAGTCGATCGGCCCCCCCCAGACCCAGCCGGTGCTGCTGGTCATCTCCTCCAGCGAACCAGCTGCCGCGATCCGTGACCTGTGCCTGAACCAAAACCTGGAAGCGCGCCTGCTGCGGGCGGGCGACAATCTGGAATCGATCCTGGCGGATACCCGGCCAGTCGCCCTGGCCTGGGACCTCGCAACCGCCCAACCCGAGGATTGGGGACTGATCCGCCGCCTGCGCCACTACCCGCGGCTCGCCCAGACCCCTTTCATCCTCTTTGGACAAAGCCGCGCCCCGGAGCCTGGCATCCCGGACTCAGGGATGGGCCTGACCGGATTCCTGGTCAAATCCCCGGACGGGCAAAACCTGCTCGACATGATCGAGGCGCTCTGCCCGGTCCAGACCTCGGGAAGCATCCTGGTCGTGGATGATGACCCCCAGGCACGCCGCGACCACATCGCCATCGTGGAACAAGGCTTGCCCAACCAGCCGATCACCTCCGCCGAAAACGGCGAAGCCGCCCTGGCCGCCATGCAGGCCGAAGTGCCGGCGCTGGTCCTGCTGGACATCGTGATGCCCGGGCTGGACGGCATGGACGTGCTCGACCGGATGCGCCAGGAGGCGCGTCTGCGCCAGGTGCCGGTGATCTTCCTGAGCAACAAACCTCTCAGCCAGGAGGACGTGCAACGCCTGGAATCCCACGCCCATGTCACCTATCAATCCAAGGGGCTCTTCAGCGAGAGCGAAACGGCGTCGGCCATTTTTCGGGCCCTTTTGGGAACCGAAGAGCTGCCCCCCCAGACCAGTGCACTGGTCAAACGGGCGCTGGCCTTCCTGCATGCCAATTATGCCCACGCCATTGTGCGCTGGGAGATCGCCTCGGCGATCGGAGTGAGTGAAGACTACCTCAGCCGGGTGTTCAGCCGTGAACTGGGCCTGACCCCCTGGGATTATCTCAATCGCTACCGGGTATTGCAGGCCAGAACACTTCTGCTCAATACCAACCAGAACATCGGCAATATTGCCCGTGAGGTAGGATTCAAGGACCAGGCCTATTTCAGCCGGGTATTCAGAAAAATCACCGGGGAATCGCCCCAATCCTTCCGCGATCGGGACGGGCAGGCCTGATCGGCCCCCGCCGTCCCCGCCCCGGGCAGAACGCCCACTCCTCCCCGGAGTGGGCGTTCTGATTCCCTGAAGACTCTGGACGCAGCGCCTGCAGCAAGGAACTGTGAAGCGGATCAGCCTTTCTGCGCCAGGCTGCAGAACTGCTGAGATCCACTTGTCCTCCGGGTTGCCCAGCCGCCCCGCCTTTGCCACCATCCCAGGGAATGGTTTTTCCCGAAACCCGGGGACCGGAGCGATCGAAAAGCGGGACGGCGCGCGGCCTCCCGCTTTTCCGGTGGGTCCACCGAAGGAAGCGATTCTCCCCCTCAGCCCTTGGGGGCCGTGCGCTTCTTCCGGGTTGCGGCTGGTTTCTCTCCCAGCCGGATGGCAAAATACTCCGAACGGCCGGATTCATAGCGCAGGTTGTCTCTCGACGAGTAGAGTGTCTTCCCGCTCGAATCGCTGACCATGACGTACAGCTCCGCCAGGTTCTCGCCGACTTCCATGAAATCGCGCTCGTGGTAGACCACCGCGAATTGGCCGTCGGCGTCGGTCTCGGTTTCGCCAAGCAGGTCGTCGTACTTGCGGTCACGGTCGAAGACCCGCACGGTCAGTCCAGCGGCTGGCTTAGCCTGCTGGTCAAGGACAGTCCCGAATACGACCCATTCATGGGAGCGCAGCAAGGGCAAGCGCTTGATGCGGGCAGCCTGGGCCTCCAGCCGCGCCTTCATCCCGCTGGCCGACTTCTCCAGGGCCTCGATCTCCTTGACCGCCGGGTGGTCGGCGCCCAGCCTGGACTTGAGCGTCTTGGCCGACTGCTTCAGGCGCGTCGCCCGCCGCTGCTGCAGATCAGCGAAGGTCTTCAGCGCCGGTGCGCCGGCCCCCACCGCCCTGCTCAGCATCCCCGCGGCCGCCTCCTGGAGCTGCTGCGGATCGACTTGATCGGCAGGCATCCCACCGACAGATTTCTGCTTGGTTTTCATACTGCCTCCAATCCTATCATCCTTCTTCCGGTCCTCGACCATTTCAAGTGGTCAGGCTCAGGTTGTGTTCTTCGACCCGCTTGGGTGCGTCGGTCAGAAATGCATGGGTGGCCTCGTTGCTGGTGGTGATATTCATCTGGGAGGCATTCGAGGCGTACGAAATGCTGTTCGCATACAGGCGCTCGGTCAGGCCATTGCCCGTCGCCCGGATGATGGTCCCGAGCGAAGCCGCGTGGATGAATTTAAGGGCATACGCCAGCAGGTCGGAAGGAGGGATTTCCTTGGCAAGGACCTTCTGCCATCCGATCAGCGCATACGCCGGAACGTCAGCCTGGAACTGGCTCCCGCTCAGCGAGACATCGTCCAGGGACATCAGCAGGGTGGAGAGAAATGCCTGCTCCCAGGCCCGGGACATCCACTGGTCGTCCAGCTCGCCCAGGCTCTCGACCTGCTCCAGCAGCGCGCTGCGGAAGACCACCTGGTTGTCGTGGAACATCAATCGTCCGTTGGGGAACCCGATTTCGGCCTGCTCCAGTTGCTGGAAGCCCTCAAAGTGCAACTGGGTGCTGCGGTTGGCAAGCATCGTCAGGAGCAGGGCGATATCCTGCATCCAGATCGGCAGCCCGAGGTCGAGGATATGCACGCAGCCGGCCTTCTCCCCAAAATCGAGCGGGTCGGTGGGCTGGTGCAGGGTGGCGCGCGAGACCAGCGTGTTGCCTTCGACAAGCACATCGCCCATGGCCGTGACGGTCAACGCCTGGCCGGCCGGGCAGACCACCTGGTTGCCGCACACCCGCAGGGCCGGGTAGCCCAGTTCGCCTCCCTGGAGTTCCCCAAGCTCGAGCGCGTTGCCGAAGACATACTGGACGGCGATCCCGGCCTGGTAGGAGTCGGGCTCGGGGGTGTTCTCCAGTCCTCCATTCTCGACGACGGTATTGTCGAGGATGTCAACCCCACTGCCGTCCAGGACGAAGATCCCGCAGGCCGGTGTGTGCCCGCTGCCGTTGGCAGCAATGAAGTTGTCGCGGATGCGGGTGCTGAAGACCCCGATCAGGGCGATGCCCCCGCCCACACGGGTGTGGTCGCTGAGCAGCACATCCGGCACTTCACAGCACTCGATGATCTGGTTGTCACGGATCTCCAAGAATTCCACATCGCCCAGCTTGCCGGTCCCGGCCACGCTTTCCTCGGTGAGGATGCCGCTGCCGTGCATGCTGCCGATCAGGTTGCCGGCGATGGTCACGAAGCGCAGCGCGGCCAACGGATTGCGTCCGCGGGTGGCATCCCGATAATCAGCCCCCCTGCCTTCTTCCCTGGTCCGTTCCCGGACCGCCTGGTAATCGTTGATATCCTTGTCACCCCCGCCGAGCTGGATCCCCGGGCCCATGCCCCTGAGGATCGTGTTGTCCTCGATCCGCACGAGCAAGGACGGCGGGCTGACCCGGATCCCGCCGCCGCGAATGCGGTTGCGCAGGATGGTGAGCTCCTGTCCGTCGGCCTGGATGGCCGGAAAACCCTGGAGGAGATTGTCATGGATCTCGACCTCTTCGCAGTCGTCCACCACGATCACGGGTGCGGGCAGCCGCTCGAATTTTTCCAGTTCCTCCTCCAATTCCGCGAGGCGCCCCTCGTCTTCGGCAAGGACCCGGTTGCGCACCCAGCAATTGGAGACGGCGACCTCTCGGCTGCTGCCGAACAGGATCGCCCCCTCGCGGGCCGAGGCGGAGATCCACAGGTTCTCGATCCGAACCTGGCGTGAATCGTGGACCTTGAGAACCGGTTCGCCCGGGGAGCCAGTGATCATGGTCTGCGGGCCGCAGCCGCTGATGATCAAGGAACGCTGGTTTTCGACGATGACCGGCGCGGCCGGGTGGTGAGCCCCCGGCAGCAGGCAGACCCGGTAGGCCTCGATCGCTTCCGGTCGGGCGTCGAGCGCCGACTGGAGGTCCGGGTAATCACCGCCCTCGCCGACCGAGACCGAGCAGCAGCACCTGCCACCGGCCGGGAGTTCGGTCAGGGGGGGGAACTGCCTGCGGCAGTCGTCCACGTTGGTGATCGTGATCACACCCCCAACCATTTCGGCGGTGATCACGGCCAGCTTGCAGGTATGATGCTGGATACCCAAAGGCAGCCGGGCCGCCGGATCGGTGCCCTGCTGCGGCCACTCGATCTCCCCGAACTGCCCGGGAACGGTGCGGGCCGGGATCAGCCAGTAGTCGCCGGTGCGGAAACTGCCCAGGGTGAACTTGATCTCCACGCCGCCTTCCAGCTTGAGATAACCGTCGTTCTCCGCCGGAATGCTGACCAGCGTCTCGCCCTCCGAGTCCCAGCGCCGGACCCTGGGGTGGCCGTTGAGGTCGTAACCGGTCACGGATCCCGAAAGGGTCAGGATGTTGTCCGGGTCGATCCTGGTGATCTTGACCAGCGTACCCGGCTGGCCAGCCAGTTCGGTGGCGTCGTCGAGCACCTCGACCCAGTCGTTCTCGTGCAGGCCGAGCACGTCGTCGCGGCCCAGGCTGGTCGTGCGGATCTTGGTAGTGGCACCGTCGACGGCGAACTGCGAGACAGCCACCACCACCGAGCCGTTGTCGCGCGACCATTTGAAGGTCGGGCCGCCGGCTGCCCCACTGCCCTTGTGGATCTCGACCCGGTAGAGCTGGTTCTCGAGGCGTTTGTAGCCCGCTCCCGGGGCGACCGAACACGGGTCGGTGGGCACGTCCTCCGGATGGGTGCGGGCGCGCAGCATGCCGGTGCTCGGATCGGGCCAGGGGCTCAGGTCGTCCGCGCAGGTGAGCGGCTCGCCAACCTCCCCGACCTGCTCCAGAACGGCCTGCCAGACCACCTGGCTGCGGGTGGTCGTGTCGGGACCGCCCAGGGCCACCTCGCGGATCGCCGGGTCTTCGAGGGCCGTCAGGTGCCGCAGCCAGACATCCAGGTAGAGCAGGAAGATGCCCTCCGCGTCGATCGCCCCGCCGCCCTGCGGCAGGACCGCCGGCTGCTGGCTGAACGGCAGGGTCTTGTCGTTCTCGACCAGGATGCCGTCCAGGTAGGCCCGGCCGCGGGTCAGGTAGAAGTCGCCGGGGTCGAGTGCATCCAGGCCCAGCTCGGTGAGCAGGTCGCGCTCCTCCTGGGAGAGCGTGGCAAAGTCGGTCACCACCCCGAAGGCAGCCTCGTGGATCGGGACGCCGCAGGCGCCGATCACATCGATCGCCTCGGTCTCGATGCGATGCAGCAGGGACTCCAAATTTTCGTTCCAGTCGGAGTCGAGCTGAACGCGGCCCTGCTGCATCAGGACGCCGCGGTAGTGCTTGCGCGGATCAAAGGTCAAACGGGAAAAATCGCCTTTCATGGTCTTCTCCTTTTATTGCATCGTCATCCGGTCTGGAAGGATGGCTAGGTGACAAGGAAGATCCCGGCTACGAGACCGAAGCGCAGGTACTCATCCAGAGCCACCCGCATGTTCGCCAGGCGCTGGGGCTGCTTCAACAGGCTGAAGGCGCCCATCTCGGCGCCGTCCTCGGCGCCGGTCTTGATCTCCCCGGCGCAGGCGGCGGCCAGCTGGGCGAAGGCCGCCTGGCCGTAGCGCAGGCTGGTGAACTGCGGGCGCAGGCGCAGGACGATCCCGGCGACCTCCCCGGGGGGAACCGGCAGCGGGTCAAGCTCCTGCTGGCGGGCCGCGATCGCCAGGTCGGGCTGGCAACGGTAGCGGCGCGGGGTGTGCGATCCTTCCGGGATGTAACTGAAGCGGGCGCAGCCCACCTGCCGTCGGTCGGCGGTGACGGGATGGACGAAAATGACCTCCGAGGCCAGGTCGAGCTGCCTGACGTGGACCGTTCCAAAGACGGTGACCCGCTCGAGGCTCGCCGCCGGGCCGGAGTTCGCGCCGCTAGCCCCGGCGGCGATCGCCGCCCGCGAGGGTTCGGCCGCATCACGCGCCAGCGGGGCGACGACCAAAGTGTCGCTGACGATCAGTTCCCGGCAGGCCTCCGGCAGTTCGAGCGGCCCGACGATGCTGCGCCGGATGATGAGCGAGGTGTCGACCAGGTCGGCCCCGCTGACGACCAGGCTGGCCTGGGCGGGCTCTTCAGGGTAGCCGTCCTGGTCAAGTTTGCGGCCGGGGATCAGGGTGCAGTCGGTCAGGGTCAGGGCCAGCTTACCGCTGACCGCAAGGTGGCCCTCGAGGACCAACCCGCTCAGGGTCACCTCGGCCACCTGGTCAGAACTGGCGGCGGCCGAGGTGATCGTCAGGGGGGAGGCCCCGATCAGGGTTGGACGCTCACCGTTCTCGCAGTCGATCACCAGCATGCCCTCAGCGGGCAGGGCAATGCTCAGATGGGCGGTATAGGTGGCGCTGTCGTAGATGCGGATCACGGCCGGCGGCTTGTTGACCGGCAGGTCGTTCTCCCAGGCCGTCAGGGCCGCGGCCAGGTCGGCGTGGGTCTTGCCCGCCCCCACCGGGAACTCCTTGACCGGCAGCCTGATCTCGCGGATGCGCTGGCGCCGGTCGTAGGGACCGCCGCCGATGTCGGCGCTGAAGCCGTAGTGATACGCCACGACCGGGCTGGTGGCCGGCTCCTCGCCCGCCGCGAAGGTCATCCGCCCCAGGCGCACGTCCACGGCCACCTTGCCGGCCGGAGGCCGGGCCCAATCGCGCAGGTCCTTGCACAGGACATCCCCCGGAGGGATTGGCGTATTGCCGGAGATGATCTGCAGGCTGCGTTCGGGACCGTAATAGCGGCTGTTCCCGGGCGGGCTGGCGGCCGAGGCGTACTGGTCCTGGTAGGCCTCCAGGTCCAGCTGGAAGTCCAGCGGCCGGATCGGGGCCGGGACCCGCTGCTCCTCCGGCGCCCCGGGACCAGCCGGGGCGTTGAAGAGCGGCGCCGGGTTGCCCAGCGGGCTGAAATGGTAGCCGTGGGCGTTGGGGGCTCCGGCCTGCCGGGCAGTGGCCGCGAGCAGTGGGTAGTTCTGCAAACGCCACAGGAAGATGCCGAGGTTGGGGAGGTTGTGCCGGCCGCGGCGGTTGTGGATCGAACGCACGTCGGCGCTGTGCGGCAGGCTGTCGAAGGGCGTCTCGAGCAGGTTCAGACGATTCGTGTCGCGCAGGTCGGGGGTCGTGTTGAAGGGTCGCAGGTGGTTGAGATACTGGGTCGTCTGGAGCAGTTCGAAATACTCGATCCCCTGGGCCGGCCAGCCGGTGACGTCGCCGGCCAGGACCTCCAGCACATGGGCGGTGCCCTTGCGGCGGCGGTAGAACAGGGTGTTGGCCACGTAGGCCCGCTGGCTGAAACTGGTTTCCGGCAGGGTGTTCAGGCCGCGCACACCAAGCAGGTCCCCGAGGTAGGGCACGACCCATTCATCGCTGGTCTCGACGAACCAGTTCTCGTACAGGCCGGTGATGTCAGCCTCCACAGCCGCCAGTTGCGCGTCGAGGATGCCCAGCAGGGCCCGCAGCGGTTCGCCCTGCTCCGCATCCCGGATGCGGTAGATGGCCGGCAGGAGCTGGTAAAGACGGTCGGAAGAGGTAGTCATTCCTGCACCTCCTGGAGCGAAATGCCGAGCGGATTGATCAACAGCAGCTGGGCCCGCAGGATGAGGCCGGCGGAGACATGCGCCACCCGGCTGGCCAGGATCGGATCGAGAACGATGCTGGTGCCCGCCAGATAGAGCGAATCGAGGTCGACGTACACCACCCCGGCCACCTTCTGGATCTCGGTGACCACCCGGGCTGCCGTGACCGGCTGGCCGAAGGAGCGCTGTTCGAACGAGAAGGCCTGCTCCAAAGCAGTGCGGACCTCGCTGAAGACCGCCTCGCTGAGATAGCGGTCGTCAACTGCCACATTGGCCGACAGGTCGAAGGTCAGGCGATCGAAGGTATCGACCCTGACCAGCTGGCTGGGATCACGCACAGCGTCCAGGGCATCGATGAAGTTCTCGAAGAACTTTTCATCCGTGACCGGCTGCCCGTCGGCCCCGGCGATGGTCACGTGGACCAGGTGGTGCTCCCCACTCCACAGGTCGACGGCCTGGGCTTTGCCGACCCCCGCGAAGGCGCTGGCGAAATCCTCGTAGTCCTGGCGGGAGACGATCCGGTCGAGGGTCCGGACGGTGAGCGGGGCATTCTGGCGGGCAGTGCGCATCGTTTCGGGGTCGTCGGCCCCGCTGGCAGCCAGCGGGTTGGTGACGCCGCGCACGCCCAGCGGCCGGGACGGCAGCAGGGTTAGGCTGCCAGCCTGCACCTGGCCTTCCAGGCCGATTCCGCTGCGATAGACAGCGGTGACATTCTCCTCGCCGGTCGGCAGGCGGGCACCGCGCAGACCGTCCCCGATCTGGATGTGGGTCTTCCCGTCATCGTCGTTGCGGGCGATGTACTGCTGATCATTCGGGCCCAGGCCGTAGAGCGAGGCGGCCTCCTGCCAGAGCAGGTTGTTGAGGCGCAGCTGCAGGGTGCTGGCCGAACCGCCCGGCGTGGCTGCCGCGACGTAGGTCAGGGGCGGTTTCTTGAGCGTGAACCTCTGGTGGGCCCGCGCACCGTCCCCGCTGCCGAGCACCTCCCGGACCGTCTCGCCGTGGGTGGCCCGGACGCTGTTGGCGTTCAGGCTGACCGTCTCGCGCAGGTAGGGGTATTGCGGTCCGCTCGTGAAGGTCAGGCTCGTCAGGCCGTGATCGTGCACGATCGCCTTGATGGTCAGGACCTCGCTGTGGATCTGGCCCCGGGCATCGGATCGTTCGCCGGTCAGGAGGACCGCTCCCCCGACCTGCAGGCCGAAGAAGAAGCCGTCCAGTTCGATCTCGGTCGTGCCGGCGGCCAGGCCGGCCGTCAGCGGTTTCTCGGCCGGCGCAAGCTTCTCGCTCTCCACGTAGGCCGTGGTTTCCCGGACCTTGTAACTGGTCAGGGCCGGGGCATCGAACGGGACCGTGACGGTCAGGCCGGTGACCTTGGCGCTCATCCCGTAGTCCGACAGGCTGGTCTCGCTGACGGCGGTGATCGGGTAGACCCCGAAGCCGGCCGCGTTCTTGAGCACGACGAACCCGCCAGCCGAGACGGCCGGGACCGAGCGGTTGAGATAGAATCGGTCCCCGCCCAGGGCGGTTCCCTGCGAATCTGTGTGGATATACCTGTCTTCCCACGAGTAGGGATAGGCGGCTGCCTTGAACTCCTTGGTGTACGAATGCAGGGGATCCGTGTAGGCCCATTCGCCGAAGCGCTGGCTGACCGGCAGGGAGGTGTACATGGGGGCATTGTCCCCGAAGATCCCCAGTCGGGTCTTGAGGCGATAGGCCTGGCCGACCACCTCCGGGTTGTTGGAACGGTACTCCTGCAGGTACGCGACCAGGGCCCAGGGGTCCCACTGATTGGCCTGCAGGAAGGCCCCCAGGTCGGAGTCCTGCCAGGTCTTGTCGAGGATCTCCTGGCGGATGGCCGTGGCATCAAAGGGGATCCTCTGATCGCCCCAGATCACGACCGAGGAAGCGCCCGGAACGCCGCCGAGGGAGCTGGTGGTCCGATCAAGGCTGACCCGGGTGAGCTTCCTGGCCTGGTCGAATGCGACCGCCGTGACGTGAGCGGCGTCGTGATAGATGGATGATGAGACGATCACCACGTCGCCCGCGTGCAGGCCGCTGTCCATCCCGCTCAGGTAGATCTCATTGACCCCCAGGGTCAGGTCCTGAGGCTGGAGAGAGCGCGGCCGCAGGGCGTTCCACTCCTTGCGGGCCGTGATCTTCACGCCGGTCTCGAAGGTCTGGGGCAGCTTGCCCTGGGGCGGGATGCTCTGGACCCGGGTCCCGGCCGGGATCTCGGCCACGCCGGGAGCGCCCAGCGCATCCTCGACGGTGAAGGCCAGGGTGGTCGCGGCGGCCACACCCGGGCTGAGCTCGTAGCCGATGGCACGCGCCATCTCGAGGATCGAGCGGCGTTCGGTGGCCGTGCGCAGGAAGCCCTCGTTGGCGATGCGCTCCTGGTAGAAGGTCAGCACGTCGGCCACCACGGCGCCGGCGTCCAGCAGGGCCAGCGAGGCGTCGTCAAGCTGGCGGGTGGTCAGGGCGGCCAGCGGCCGCGTCCCGGCAAAATTCCCATCCTGCAGGGTGAACAGACCGATCTGGCGCAGCATCCGGCGCAGGATCGTGGCGTAGGTCCCGCGGCGGTAGGCCAGAGCCGGCAGGCCGGGTCGGTTGTAGACCGGTTCGGGTGCGGGGTCGGCGGCACAGCAGCCGCAGGTGTCGAGGGAAGTGTCCAAGATGTCGCTCACAGTCCACCTTCCATGATGAAATCCAGTTTCCCGTTCTCGGGCAGGCTCGGGTCGTTATCCAGGCGAGCGATCTCCAGGCGCTCGAAGGCGATCATCCCTTCGTCAAACTCATTCCGGGAGTCCTGGCCCCAGCGGCGGAAGCGGTTGGGCTTGCCGGGGGCGTCCTGGGCATCGACCCACTGCACGCCGGGGACGCCCATCACCAGGGCGATCACCTGACTCAGGTAGACCGGCTGGCCGAAGGTGAAGTTGTCGGGGTGGAAGAAGCCCCGCCGCCCGTCGGGCAGGTCACGGTTGCTGAAGACCGCCAGCAGGTCAGCCTTGACCTGGTCACGATAGTAGCCCGGTTGGACGCACACGGTCATGACCAGTTCCAGGGGAACGAAATGAGGGGCGTCGACCTCGATGTCCTGCCCGGCCAGGCGGAAGCGCTCCAGGAAGGCGCGCAGTTCCTGCTCGAAGCCGGCGTCGACCGGCCGGCCGCCGGCCCGATCGATGGTGAGGAAGGCCGTGTACCAGCTGCCGGTCCAGCGCAGGCTGGCGGCAGCCTTCTGGACCTCGGGGTGGCGTTCGGAGACCGCCGCGTAGTCGGCGGCGGTGACGGCCCGCTCCTGGGTGCGGAAAGCCTGCGGGGCGTACTGGCGCACCTGCTCGAGCGATTCAGGGTCCCGCCCGCCGCGGGCCGGCAGGGGGTTGCGAACCCGGGTGATGCCGGCGTCGGCAAGCACCACCCGACGGATGGCCTCCGCCCCGACGTTGCCGGCCGCGCCGTTGCCGATCCGGTAGCGGGCTGCAAAGATCGAATCGGGCTTGGGCAGCGAGGCATGAAAGCCGTCCCCGAAACGCAGGCGCGAACGGCCGGCATTGTCCAGTTCGACCACGAAGTGACGGTCGAAGCGGCTGCTGGCGAGCAGATCGCGGCGGGCCAGCCAGGGGCGGCTGGGGTCACCGTTCTCGACCAGTTCGACGGCCGGCAGGGCATCGCCCATCTGCCAGGAGAAGGCCGTCACAGCCGGGGCCTGCGGGTCGAAGACCACCGGCCGGTTCTCGTCGTCGCGCACCAGTTCGCCGAAGCGGTCGCGGGCGTATCCCTGCTGCGTGACCGGCCCCTCGCCCAGCGCCGGGCGGACCAGCTTCCCGGCTGCATCGCGGCCGATCGCCCCAAGCGCCTCGGCGGAGATCGTCTGGCCGTGGTCGGCCAGGACGATGTTGCCGCGCGCCACGCTCAGGTCCCCGAACAGGTCCCGCCCGGCCGGGGTGTCGATCTCGGCCGAGATGCACAGTGGGAACGGCAGGGCATCCCGCGAGTCCCAGGCGATCTCGACGATCGGGGTCCCGTGCAGCGGATCGACGAGCGGGTCTCCGTGGCTGTCCTCCTTCACGACGCCTGTCAGGCGCACGGCATGGCGGTGGGCCGGGTCCGCGTCCGCGGGGACGCCGGTGGCCGGGCCGGCCACCTCTTCAAAGACCAGCACGTCGCCAGCCTGCAGGGCGAGCAGCGGGTCGTTGAACAGGGTGGCGCGCGTGGCGCCGCGCGGCAGGCAGCACTCGCTATCGTCCCAGGTATAAAAATGGATCTCATTGTGCTGGCTGTTCAGCGGGAGGGCATGCAGGGTTTCGAAGACCAGCGGGGTTTCCACACCCAGGACCTCGGCCAGTTCCGCCGGGTCGACCCGGCTGGCCTCCTGCAGGCCGCGGGTCAGCAGGGGCGTGCCGGCCGGCAGGAGCGCTCCGTCGACGGCACTACCCGGCGCGACCTCGAAATGGACCCAGGCCCGGGCGTTGCAGCCATCGTGCATGGCGTAGTCAAGCAGGCGGGCGTGGCGGCGCAGCGAGACCCGCTGGCGGGCTGTGCCCAGGTAGGCCTCCGTGGCAACGGCATCCTGGTAGTAGCTTAAATGGTCGCCGAGGTAGGCGACCGCCTCGACCAGGGCCACCTGCATGTCGGCCGGGTTGCGCTCGCGCCAGTCCGGCATGCTCACCGAGAGCCGGTCAAGCATCAGGCGGCGAAAACTGGCATAATCCCTGGCCAGGTAATCGATCAGCGGAGCAGGCAGATTCTCGGGCGGGCAGAGCGGCTCGACCTGGCAGTCGAAGTCGCTCGGGCACTCGATCTTGAACGAGAACGGCACCCCGGCCAGCTGGGGGTCGAACCCGGTCGGGGGCAGTTCGTCCTCCTCGCCGGTGACCAGCCGCAGGAAGTAGGTGGAATAATCGCCAGCCTGGTTGACGGTCAGGGTGATGCGGTTGCCGGTGGTGCTGTAGGATTCCACGTTTATATCCGTGATGCGCACGCCGCCGGTGATGACGAAGTTGCGCTCGCTCAACACAGGCGCGGCGGGAAAGCCTTCCGCCTGGCCGGGCAGATTGTGGATGAAGTGGACCGCCAGCGTCTTCTGGTCGGTGGAGGTCACCTCCAGATAGTCGATCCCGTTCAGGAGCGGGGTGCCGCCGGCCGCACTGGTGAAGCGGACGGCATCGCGGCGATTCTCGTTGGCACAGAAATACTGGGTTCCCATCTCACACCTGCCGTAGGAACTGCGCCTGCTGTTTTTCCTGCGTGCGGCGCACGAGATAGGCGATGTCGACGCGCAGGGTCGTGTCCAGGCTCTCGACCTCGACCGCCTCAACCTGGATCAGCTCGCCGAGCCACTGCTGGAGGGCGCTCTGGACCAGGAACTGGGTGGCGCTGGCCAGCTCGGGGCTGTTCGGTCCAAAGACCATCTGGAGCAGGCCGCAGCCAAAGGTCGGGCGGTTGACTCGTTCGCCGGGGTTGGTGAACAGCACCTGCTCGATCAGGTCACGGATGTGATCGTCCGTGCCGGTCTGGGCGGTGCGCCCGTCCCGGGCGATATGATGGGGATAATCGATCTGCATGCTGACCTCTTCTCTTCACATTCCTTTGACGCGCGGCTGGGTGACCACCACGGTCAGGGGCACGCCGTTGGGAATGGTGATCGCCTGGCTGTCCTGCAGCAGGACGGGCTGCCCGCCGGCCTTGACCCGCAGGGCGCCGGTCACCCACTGCCCGGTGACACACGGCAGGGGCACGCCCGCCGGGGTGGTGAACGGGCAGCCGGCAACCATGTAAGGGGCGCTCTGGGTGGTCACCGGCTGGCCGGCCACCTTGACGCGCGGATCGGACACCGTTGGCTGCGCCTGCCCGGCGTGGCCGCAGATTACCGTCGCGCCGACGTGGAGCAGGAAGCCGGGCATCAGGTCACCTCCAGGGCGCCGTTGTTGATCTTGACCCCGGCCGGGGTGAGTTCGAGCGTACCCAGCGGACCGGCTTCGACCTTGACGCCCATCGAATCGAAGGTCATCTTGAGCGGCAGGGCCACCACCGGCGGCGAGACCTCCAGGGTCACCCCGCCGGCGCCGGGCAGTTCGCTCAAGGTCAGGCTGATGCCATCCACCTTGATGACCTTCATCTGAGGAATGGCCGGAGCAGCCGGGACTTCGCCGAGGCCCCAGAAGCAGCCGCTCCAGATGGGGGCATCGATGTCGCCGCCCTCGAACTCAACCCACACATTGGCCTCCGTGGGCGGGATCAGAAAGAAGCCCACCCCGCTGCCGGCATACGGCACACAGGGCATGGCCCAACTCAGGCTGCCCTCGCCGAGCACCGCCGGGACGCTGACCTGCACGCGGCCCAGCATCAACGGGTCGATGTTGTTCTCCACTTTGCCACGGTACTTGCCGAAATATTGTGTCATGACTTCCTTCCAGTTATGGCGCAACCGCCGGGCTGATGGCGCCGGTGCCCTCGCGGGTCAGGGTGAAACTCTGCCGGTAATCGCCGCGGCTGAGGTTGTGGGTGACGCTTTTGACGTAATAGAAACCGTCGAAGGTGAAACCCACCCCGCGCAGGCCAACCAGGCTGCGGGCCTGGAGGAGCGCCCCGTAACGGACGGCGTCCAGCTCGCCGCTGACGGTCAGGGTGTCGTCGGTGGAGGCGTCGGTCTGGGCCTGGGCCCGGCCGAACGACTGGACGATGTTCAGGCCGCTGCCCTGGAAGCGGCGGGTGCGCACGTTGGGCTGGTTGGCGATCACCGCCGGCAGGCTGGAGAGCGGCGGGCGCGTGCTGGCGAAGGTCTGCACCGGCACGCTCTGGTTGGTCTGGCGGTCCTGCAGCTGGCCGGCAACCAGGGTCGGGGCCAGGCCGTTGTTTTGAAAATTGATCGAGCTGACATTGGTCTGCGGTCCCAGGTTGACCGACAGGGCCGGCTGGGGCAGCCCGACCCGCACCGGCGGGCCCCAGTAGGCCGTGTTGGAGAGCGGGGCCGGCCCCGGCGTGATGTAGAAGACGTAGCCGTGCCGCCCGGCCATCTCCTGGAGATAGGCCAGATCGGTGCCGCGCTGGGCCGGGATGCGCTCGATCGGCAGTGGCACTTCCATCGCCGCCGGCGGCAGGACGATCGGGAGCAGGCCGTACTGGGCATAGCTGGCGATGATCTTGTTGGCGATCGCCAGCTCCGGCTGGGCCGGATGCTCGACGTTCTTCTCCTCCATGTCCATCATCACTGAGACGTCCTCGCCGGTGACGGTGACCGTGCCGGTCCCGGGCTGGTCGCCAGGGGAGAGCTGCTGGTTGGTGATGATGCCATCCATCAACACCCGCGGCACGGCGTTGAGGGTCACGATCAGGACCACCCGGTTGAAGACCTTGAGCAGCGGCAGCGCCAGGAGCGGATAGTCCATCATGCTGGCAGGCCCGGGACGCCCGGCCTGGAAGGTGATCTGGAATCCCGAGCGGCCGCTGTCTGAGTGGGTCACCTGCAGCGACTGCAGGTTCTCCAGGTAGAGCGGCGGCGCCAGGATCGGCACGCTCGGGCCGATCATCAGGGTCAGGCGGATACCGAGTGCATTCATTGCGGCTGCGGGATCGGGAACCGGATCGTCTGGCTGCTCTGCCCGGTCAGTTCAGATGGGTGCATGGCGTTGCTGGCATCGCAGGCCCGCCAGAACTGCTCCGGGTCACCGAGGGCGCGGGCGCAAGCCAGGTCCAGGCGGTCACCCTGGGTCACGGTCAGCTCGACCAGGGTGGCCAGGTCATCCGCGCGCGGCAGGAAGCGGCGGCGGACGTAGACGATCTCGCGACCGCCCGGCTCGGTCAGCGAGGCGGTCGGGATCTTGGCGTAACGGCTGTTCGGATCGAACATCATCACCTCACATCAGGCTCAGACCAAACGAAGCGACATTGCCCACACTGCCAACCACGGCCATGGCCTCCTTGACACCCTGGTGGACCAGGAACATGGAGAAGCCAGGATGGGTCACGGGAAAGTCGTTGTAGTTCAGGACCCGCATGCCGAGGGCGACCTTGGCCCGGATCGGGTTGAGCAGGGTATCGTGGGCCTCCTCGGTGACCGAGAACTCGGTCAGGCGGACCGGCAGGACCCGCTGCGGCCCCCAGATGAACAGGGTAAACGGACCTTCGACCGGCACGATCTCGATCATCCCGGTCGCCAGCAGGGCGCTGTTGGTGATGACCGACTGCAGCTTGGGGTAGAGCAGCATCTCCAGGGCGGCCAGCTGGGGATGGATGCCCACGCCCCTGGCCGGGCCCTCGCTCTCGAGCTGGTCGGTGGCGTCGATCTCGACCTCCAGGCGGATGTTCTCGGTCGGCGGGCCCTTCAGGCGCTGCGGCTCGGAACGGCCGCCCCCCTCGCCGCCGCTGGTCTGGGCCTGCAGGCTGCGGGTCAGCGTGTCGGGGTTGTACTGGAAGATGGTCACGCTGGCCAGCGGGTTGGCAACATCGATGCCGATGATGGCGCCTTTGATCAGACGGGGGGAGATGGGGGAGGAAGACATGGTTTCGTACCTCCAGGGGTCAGAGCGTTCCGGCTTCCATGATGACTGTGACCCGCGAGCAATCCGGGGAGATCGTCAGCCCGGTGATGCCGGCGCTGTGCCGGCCGCCAGCATGCCGCCGGTCCGTGGCAGCGTTTAACTGGATGGCGAAGTCGGTCAGCAGGCTCCGGTTCGCCAGCGCATCCAGGGAGCGGTGGCAGGCGACCAGGTTGGGACCGGAGACACGCGTCGAGGGGTTATCGCCAACATGCTGGTTGACATTGGCGGCGTAGCGGGCGATGGTGTTGTTGAAGGCCTGTTCGGAGTCGGTGTTGTGCTCGGCTTCGCCCTGCCGGACGTAGGATTCCAGGCCGGCATCATCCGGCCTTCCGTCGACGTGGATGGTGACATCCCCCGTCCCGGATGTGCAGGCAGCATTCCACGAGAACTTGGTGCCGGCCTGGGCCCGGCTGATCACGTAGTTCCACGGGCCCGCCGAGAAGATATCCATGCGCGTGTGGCCGGTGACGCTGATCGGCTGACTGAACCAGCAGTAGGTCGTCGCGCCGTCCACCCGGCTCTGGACGGTCGGGCTGGGGATGGCCGCCTCGACATCATGGTTGGAGTGGATCTCGGCGGCGTTGATGAACTGGGTGGTCAGGCCTCCGGGAGGATCGATGAGCGGCGTCGAGCGGTAGTAGGCTTCGGCCGCATTGCGGGCATTGATGACCGGGGCGAGCCAGCGAGCCGCCGGAGAGGCCGGGCTGCCAGCGGTCAGGAGACCGGAATACTTCAGTTCGGCGTCGGACGGCCCCACCCGGTTGCCGAACTCGTCGACCCCGCCCGGAGGCAGTCCGGCGCTGCGCCGGTAATCCCTGATCAGGGGGGCATGGATCGGGTCCTGCTCCCCGAAGAGGATCCGCTGCGGAAGGAGGGTGACGCGTTGTGAAGCCAGGGGCCTGGCCTGTTGGGTCAGCGTGGAGGCTGCCGGAAAAGACTGGCGCGTGCGGTCTGTGGTAGGCATGCGTGTGCAACTTATCATTCCAATTCACTCTTTCTTCGAGGCAGCTGGGTGCGTCACACCCGTTCGAGCGCGTAGGGCGCCTCATCCGCCGGGAGCATGTTGGCGTTGTACCATTCCAGGATCGGCAAGACATGGCGCGGTGCCACGGTCCTGCCCGAACCCATGATCGTCGGCAGGTCATGTCCGCCCACTTGCGCTGGCCGCTCCTCGCCGGTGAGTCCTTCGACCGTGTTGCGAAGCTCATCCTGTGGGCTCAGGACAATGCAGCCCCGCCCGCTGGGATAACAGACCGGGGCGGAGATCTCGGAGATCCGGCCGGGCAGGTTGTATTCATCCGGGTTGCCGAGCATGTGTCCGAACTCGTGGGCGATGGTCCGGCCGTTCGCCCCGCTCCACCAGCACGTTTCGTAAGAACGCTGGTAATCGGGGCTGTTTACATACGTGATTACGATATTGGGATTGGGGTCATTGTTATCGAAGAAAGGCTGGAAGATGATCCGCAGACGGCTGGCGCCATTCGCCGCCACAAAACGGTTATTCCAGATGCTGTCGATCCCGGTCCGCCAATCCGCCAATCTGGATTCGGGCACATAGGCACTCCGGTCGCTCGGCGAATCGCAGGGCTCTTCAGGGTTGGCAGGTTCCACGAAACGGATGCGGACGATGACGCGCAGCTCCTGGGCAGTACGGGCCAGGGTGTAACGGAGCTGATTCGTATACCGGGTGATGGAATAATGGCCTGTTCCTGGATCGCGCTCATAGTGCGCCTCCTCGGCGGAAGAGATGCGCCTGCGCTCGGACCAGACCGGCTGGGTGGCCACGTCTACGATCTCTTCATATTCCGGGGTCCCTTCGTAGATGCTGGCCAGCAGGAAGGCCACCCCTGGCACCTGGCTTTCGTTGGTCAGGGCCGGATAGGCGCGCAGCAGGTTGATGATCTCCCGGGCATGCCGCCCGTAGATGAGCGAACGTAGCCGGACAACATGCGAGGGAAGACTGGTTCCAAAGCGCAGGGTAAGCTGGACTCTCCAGAACACGCGCGGGGGCATGATGTTCTGAATTGCATGCATGGTGTCTGGTTCTTCCTCGACGAGGAAGCGTTCGGCCAACGACAGCGAATCCAACCGCCGGAAGAAGCGTTGGTAGTCGTGGTCCCGTAAAGCGCCCAGAAGCTCCTCCGAAGGCAGCGGAACGTCGGCCGGGATTGGCGGCGCGCTGCGATCGAAATCCTCCAGGGTCGCCATGGGCGTTGTTTGGCGCTGCAGGGTCGGGACACTGGTCCCGAGGGCCGGAACCGGCATTCCCCCCAGAACTGCCTCCGCCGCCCGGACGGCGGCCGCCTCGGCCGGTTCAGAACAGCCGCCAAGCGTAAGCGCCGCGCCAAAGGCCGGGGGTTTCGCGCCTTGCTGGACAACGTGTGCCAGTTCATGGGCGAGCAGGCCGCGGCCTGCTCTTGTAGTGGGCGCATACTGATCCCTTCCAAAGACAATATCCTTCCCAACAGTGAATGCCAGAGCATGGACGGTCCGGGCTGCATCGGCCGCGGCCGCATCGGTGTGGATCTGCACCTGGCCGAATTCGTGGCCGAAATGCGGCTCCAGGGCAGCACGTGTCTTCTCTTCCAGCGGCCTGCCGGGAGCCCGGAGCACGTTGCGGACGATCGAGGGAATCGTGTCCAGCGAGTTCAGATCGACACCGGCGCGTTGCGACAATCCCGAGGAATGGGAAATGGGCTGAACTGGCCTGGTTGTCTGATTCAGATAATCCCGCATGGTCGCTCCTTCTCCATCTACCAATTAACGCATCCGTACTTGGTCCCATCCATGCAGTGGCTCGCAGGCTGCCTGGAGAGTGCCTTCATGCCTGGCCACAACTGTGTTCCCATCGGCTCGATTCGCTCCTGAAACGGAAATCCCGATACGCTCCCCATGGACCTCCCATTTCAAGGATGCCTCTGGAATGGATCCAACTGGTGCAGCAGACGCAGGACGACCGTGTTCTCGCGCCGGAAAGACAGGCGCAGGTTGCCTGGATCCAGGGCCCGCCCGGGGTCGGTCTGGCGCTCGACGATGTGGTCGATCGTCACCTGAACCCGATTTCCATTGGGCAGCAGGTAGGTCGGCGCGCTGGTCAGCCCGGGGCCGAAGCTGAAACCGGCATCGGTCAGCAACTGCCGCGCAGCCGGGTCCTGACGCACGGCCCGCCAGAAACGATTGCGGTGGTTGTTGAAGAGACGGCGGCTGTTCCCCGCTGCGAGTCGGGCGAGGTCGCCAGGATTGGCGACACTGCTCCAGACCTGACCCAATACCGCTATCTCGGAGCCTGTCAAAGGCCGCGCCAGCAGGCTTCCCAATAGGGCCAGGTGTTGCTGGGCAAAGCCCGCAGCGACCTCAGGCGCCTGGACGGTCGCGCCGGCAGAGACTGGCGCGGCGGGCTGCGGCTGGTCCGCCATCCAGTCGAACGCCTGCGAGACCTCATCCTGGGTTTCGGATGCAGGCAGGTGCACCCCGGTCCCCGGGGCTGGCGGCGCGCCGAGAATGGATCGCAGCCTTTCCTCGGGGAAGACCTCCTCCAGGGGGGTCGCCCCCCCAACGGGAGCGGCATGTTCCGGGATCGGCGT
>JAFGSI010000066.1 GCA_016934715.1 Anaerolineales bacterium | reverse complement strand
GTAACACTCCCCAGCCACGAAAGCGACCAGGCTTCTTGGGACAGCCCTAACCCAATGGTTGCGCTTTGCTTGCAGCGGATTCTCTTTCGATCATGTCCAACCGCCTGGCAAACCATACCCCCTCGCGAAGCTGGTATATACTATATAGACCCCATGGAGAGAAAACACTCGTTCCCCTACCCGCGCCGCAGTCTGTACCGGAATGCCATCCGTTTGGGTGGGCGAATGCTGATGCCCCTGCTGACGGACCCCCGGGTCTCCGGGAGGCAGCATTTCCCCCGCCGCGGACCACTGATCGTGGCCGGCAATCATACCGCAGCCATGGAAGTGGTCATGATGACCCTCTACACGCCGCGCCAGGTCGAGTACATGGGCTCGATCGACATCCCCCACGAGAGCCTGATCAGATTCTTCGTGCAGACCTACGGCATCATCCCGGTCTTTCGAGGCAATACCAGCCGGTCCGCGATGCAGGCCGGCCTGGATGTGCTCCACCAGGGCGGAGTTTTGGGCGTCTTCCCGGAGGGCGGCATCTGGGAGCCGTCCATCCGCCGGGCGCACACCGGGGTGGCCTGGCTGAGCTACCACGGCCGGGCCCCGGTCGTGCCAGTCGGGTTCGGGTCGATGCGGGGCGTTCTGCGACAATTGTTGACCCTCAAACGCCCAATCCTCAAGATGAATATCGGGGAAATGCTGCCACCAGTCGAAGTCCCGCCGGGCAGGCCAACCAAGGTCCACCTGCAGGAGGCCGCGGATCAGATCATGGCCGCCATTTGGGCACTCATCCCGCTCGAAGACCAGGGACAGGAAGAGGCGATCCGCGATGAGCAGTTCGAACTGCAACTGGATGCCCGCGATCGGTCCGCTGCGTCGATCCCGATCCCAGACAGGCTGATGCTCAGGCACGGGGCCGCCCTGAGCAAGTTCATCCACCGCTGGACATTGATCAACAATTTCCAGGCGAATTTGAACATCGACGTTGCTGCCCTGATGCACCTGGCCGACGGCCCCGCCCCGCAGGTGGTCCGGGCGGCGACCGGGCGAATCCTGGCCTACCTTGAAGGCGAAAACCCGTATTACTTCACCTATCGCTACGGGCAGCGCGAAGGCAGTGCCATGGAGACCGGGATCCGGGAACTGGACGCCCTGGCCGCCTGGGCTGACCAGAATCAGGTCCGCTTCACCGCCACCCCAATCCGCCGCTATACCCTGATGGCGACCGGCGAGCAGGTGAGCCTCGACCGGCCGCAGCAGAGCGATAAGTGGTAATCCGTCGCCCTTACCAGTGAGCCTGCTCCGCGAGACACACCGGGAGGCGTTCCCCAAGACGTTTCGCACCCTTCCTGAAAGAACGATCACCCGACAAGGAGAAAACTGTGAACCGACCCCTGCACTGGCACGATTACATCACCATCAACATCAACTGGTTCGCCCTGACCACCCGCTCCCAGACCCTGACCCCGCTGATCATCCCCCTGCTGGTGCAGCAGTTCGTCGGGGAAGCCACCAAGGGAACCTATGTGGGCATTCTGAGGCTGTGGACCCTGATGGCAGCCCTTCTCTTCCAGGCCCTGATGGGCATGCTCTCCGACCACAGCAGGTCCCGCTGGGGCCGCCGCCGCCCGTTCATCCTCTTCGGGGTGCTGTTCGAGACCGGCATCCTGCTGGCGGTCGGCTTCGTTGCCGGGCTGGATGGGATGACCGGCTACTGGGTCCTGTTCGCCCTGATGATCTTCTCGATGATGGGCGCCAACAGTTCGCATGCCGCCACCCAGGCCCTGATCCCCGACCTGGTTCCAGATGAGAAGAAAGGCCTCTTCTCGGGGATCAAGGCGGCCCTGGAACTGCCGGTGCCGCTGATCTTCGTCTCGTTCGTGATCGGCAAGCTGGTGGGAGGCGGGGACTTGTGGGCCGGTCTGATCGCCCTGGTAGCGGTCCTGCTGGTCTGCATGTTGATCACCCTGTTCGTCCCGGAACAACCACTGGAACAGGAACTCCCGCCCCTTGACTGGACACCCTTCCTGCGCCTGATCCTGATGACCGGTCTGTTCACACTCCTGATCCTGGGAGCCGGGGCAGCGGTCAACGGAGTGATCGCTCTGGCCGGCAATGTGGCGCCGTCCACGGCCTTGGTGCTGGTCGGGCTGGCCGGGCTGGCCGGGATGGCTGTGGCCGTACTCGCCGGGGTCTGGATGAGTGTGAGCATCAGCATCGGCGACGAGATCAAGAATCACAGTTCCTTCGTCTGGTGGGTGGTCAACCGGCTGGCCTTCCTGGTCGCAGCGACCAACATGGCCGGCTTCATGGTCTTCTTCCTGCAAGAGAAATTCCCCGAACTGGCAGGGGAACAGGCCGCCGGACCGGCAGCGAAGATCATCATGTTCGTTGGGATCTTCATCCTGGCGACGGCCATCCCTGGCGGCTGGCTGGCCGACCGGCTGGGCAAGAAGCTGCTGATCGCAATCAGCGGGATCGCCGTGGCACTGGGCGCGGCCGTGATCATAATCGCCCCGAACATGACCCTGATCTACCTCGGCGCCTGCCTGGTCGGGGGCGGGGTCGGTTTCTTCTATTCGTCCAACTGGGCCCTGGGGACCGAGATCGTACCCAAAGAACAGGCCGGGCGCTATCTGGGAATCCAGAACATCGCCGGGGCCGGGGCTGGGGCGATCGGCGCCTACATCGGCGGCTCGATCGCCGACAACATGAGCTACATGCTCCTGATGGGAATATACGGCCTGATCGCCCTGCTCTCCATTCTCGCCCTGCGAGGCATCCAGAAGGTCCCCGGCGCTTCACCCGCTTGAGGATGTCTGACTTGAATAATCCATGAGTATTGTCACTTTCCCTGGTGGTTTTGGGGATGGGATAATAGTGAGGTCCCGAAATAATTTTTCTGAAGGAGGCGTAGATGGGTCTGAAAAGAAATGTCAGCCTGGCCGCAGGCCTGAGCTACCAGGGCAAGGGTCCGATGTTGACCTACATCCTGCACCGCATCGGCGGCCTGGGGATCGTCGTCTTCGTGGCCACCCACATCCTGGCATCCTATTTCGGCGGTGATCTCGGCCAGTTGCTGAACGATATTTACAAACACTGGGCCTTCCAGATCGTGGTCTTCTTCTGCGCCCTGTTCCACGCCGTCAACGGCCTGCGGATCGTGATCCTTGACCTGTGGCCGAAGTTGATCGAGCACCAGCGTGAGGCCATCTGGCTGGAATGGGCGGTCTTCCTGCCCATCTACGGCCTGGCCGTTTACGCCATCGTGACCGCCGCGCAGGCAGGTTAGGAGGCAGCATGGAAACCAAATCCCGAACCGTCTCGCTGCGCAATCGCGGCTTCGATTTCGAAACCTTCATGTGGCTCTTCACCCGGGTCTCGGCTTTGGTGATGTACCTGCTGGTGCTGATCGCCGTCGTCGGGGCCTTGTTGATGGGCGCCCGCACCCAGATGAACATGGCCGACCTGATCCGCTGGACCTTCAACACCAACCCCAACCACGTGCTCAGCACCAATGTGCCCGACCTGACCCCCTGGTCGACCCTTTTCTGGAAGTTGACTGGTTGTACCTTCATCCTGTTCGCCACCTCCCACGGCCTGCACGGTCTGCTGAGCGTCATCGAGGACTACCTTTCCAATGCCCAGGTCCGCCGCATCCTGCGCATTCTGGTTCTATTGCTCACCGTCGCCATGATCGCCATCGGAATCTACATCGTCTGGACATCCTAGGAGCATCGACATGCAAACACATCAATTCGAAGTTCTGGTTGTCGGTGCAGGCGGTGCGGGCCTGATGGCCGGTCTGTACGCATCCAAGACCGCCAAGACAGCCGTGATCAGCAAGCTCTACCCGACCCGCTCGCACACCGGCACCGCCCAGGGCGGCATCGGTGCCGCGCTGGGCAATATCGAGGAAGACCACCCCGAGTGGCATACCTATGACACGGTCAAGGGCTCCGACTACTTGGGCGACCAGGATGCGATCGAGTTCATGTGCGAGGAGGCCCTCCAGGCAGTCTACGAACTCGAACACATGGGCCTGCCCTTCGACCGCACTCCCGACGGCAAGATCTCACAGCGCCCCTTCGGCGGGCACACCAACAACCTGACCGGCAAGCCGGTCCGGCGGGCTTGCCACGCCGCCGACCGCACAGGGCACATGATCCTGCAGACCCTCTACCAGCAGTGCCTGAAGAACAACGTCACCTTCTACGATGAATTCCAGGTCGTCGACCTGATCCTGGTCGACGGGGCGGCGGCCGGCGCCATAGCGGTCGAAATCGCCAGCGGCGAGACGCACATCTTCCACGCCAAGGCGGTCATCCTGGCCACCGGCGGCCACGGGCGCATCTGGGAGATCACCTCCAACGCCTACGCCTTCACCGGCGACGGCCCGGCGATCACCCTTCGTCACGGCCTGCCGCTGGAGGACATGGAGTTCTTTCAGTTCCACCCGACCGGAATCTACAAGCTCGGCATCCTGATCACCGAGGGCGTGCGTGGTGAGGGCGGCGTTTTGATCAACGGCAAGGGCGAACGTTTCATGGAGCGTTACGCCCCGACCGTCAAGGACCTGGCCTCGCGCGACGTCACCAGCCGGGCCATTTACCTGGAGATCCGCGACGGCAACGGTGTCAATGGCCAGAACTATGTCTACCTCGATGTGCGGCCCGAGCAGGTCAACAAGTACGCCGCCATCGACGGGCGCAAGACCCCTGCCGGCGCCCCCTACACGGTCACTGGTGAGCAGATCCTGGCCAGGCTGCCCGACATCGTTGACTTCTGCCGGGTCTACCTGGGCGTTGACCCAATCACCCAACCGATGCCGATCCAGCCAACGGCCCATTACGCTATGGGCGGCATCCCGACCAACAAGTACGGCGAGGCCCTTGCGAATGAGAAGGGCAAGATCGTCCCCGGGCTGTACGCTGCCGGCGAGGTGGCTTGCGTCTCGGTGCACGGGGCAAACCGTTTGGGAACCAACTCATTGCTCGACCTGGTCGTCTTCGGCAAGCACGCCGGCCTGCGCGCGGCCGAGTTCGCCACCAGCGCCGAGTACAGGCACCTGCCCCCCGACCCGGCCGCCTTCGCGCGCCTCCAGTTTGAGCGCATCTTCCAGGCGGACGGCAAGGACAACGCCTTTGACATCGCCACCGAGATGAAGAAGGTCATGTTCGATGGGATGGGCGTCTTCCGCACCAGGGAGGGCATGCAGGCCGCCCTGGAGACAGTCCGGGAATTGAAGGAACGTTTCAAACACGTCGGCGTGACCGACACCGGCAAGATCTTCAACCTGGAAATGATGAACGTCTGGGAACTGGGTAACCTGCTCGACCTGGCTGAAGTCACCACCGTCTCGGCCCTGGCCCGGACCGAGAGCCGGGGCGGGCACTCGCGCGAGGACTTCCCCCAGCGCGACGACAAGCGATGGCTCAAGCACACCTTTGCCTTCGTCGATGAAAGGGGCAAGGTCGAACTGAAGTACAAGCCGGTGGTCATCACTCGCTTCGAGCCCAAAGTCAGGACCTACTAGGAGGCCACCATGGAAGTCACGATCAAAATCTTCCGCTACAACCCTGAAAAGGACCGGAAACCTTCCTACAAGACCTACAGGCTGGAGGCAGTCGATACCGACCGGGTCCTGGACCTGCTCGAAAAGGTCAAGGGCTACCAGGACGGAACCCTGTCGTTCCGCCGCTCGTGCGCCCACGGCATCTGCGGCTCCGACGCGATGCGCATCAACGGCCTGAACCGCCTGGCCTGCAAGACCCTGGTCCACGAGGTTGGGACCAAGATCACCGTTGAGCCGATCCTCGGACTGCGGGTGATCAAGGATCTGATCGTCGACATGGAGCCATTCTTCGAACACTACAAGTCGATCAAACCCTGGCTGGTCAACGATGACCCGGTCCCGGAGAAGGAACGCTACCAGAGTCCCGAAGACCGGGCCCTGTTCGACGACACCACCAAGTGCATCCTGTGCGCCTGCTGCACGACCTCCTGCCCGTCGTTCTGGGCCAACGAGAAATACGTCGGCCCGGCCGCGATCGTCAGCGCTCACCGCTTCATTTTTGACAGCCGCGATCAGGCCGCCGGTGAGCGCCTGAAGATCCTCAACGAGATCTTCGGCGTCCACCGCTGCCACACGATCTTCAACTGCACCCTGGCCTGCCCGCGCGAGATCCAGATCACCAAGGCCATCGGCGAGATCAAGATGGCCATCTCCACCGGGAAATTGGACTGAATTCCGAGCCAACCCTCAGGTTCCCGGCCTCAACATGAGGCCGGGAATTTTTTACCTGCATGGGGGGCCACACTTTCCGTTCTCCAAAACGTATCTGCCAGTTCAGGAACAAAACGCGGAAATCTCTCCCGATACAGGTAAACCCATCCTGGCAGGTAATCTCCCAACCGCATCCGGCGCGAGCATCCTTCCGGGAATCACTTGCACATCCGGCCCGCATTCCCTATAATGGGTCCAGCATCTGCAACTTGCTAGAAAGAGGCGGTTTTCATGGCGTTCACTCCGAAAAATCTCTCCCAGCGCGACCCGCTGTGGAAGGCCGAAACCCTCGGCTTCGACAATTCGATCACCATCGGCAGCGACGGCTGTGCCCTGACCTGCCTGGCGATGCTGGTCAACGGCTACAGCTTCGACGAAACGCCCTCCACCCTGAACAAGAAGCTGCGCGACATGGGCCCGGGCAACGGCTTCCTCGGCGGGCTGGTCGTCTGGGGTGGGTTATCGCGGGCCTTCCCCAAGATCATCTTCCGTCGGATCGTCATCTGCCGCGACCAGCCGGCTCCCTTGGATACTATCAATTCATCCCTGGATGCCGGGCAGGCGATCGTCGTCGAGATTGACTCCTCGCCCGCCGCCGGCCTGCAGAACCACTGGGTGGTCCTGTATGCCAGACAGGGTAACGACTATCGGATGCTCGACCCCTGGCCCTTTCCACCCGACAGCCGCGCCGTCACGCTCGGCGAACGCTACGCCAGTGGGCGACCGCTGGAACAAGTCATCACCGCTGCAGTCTGGTACGAAGCCACCGGGACCGGGCCCGCTCCCATCCCCGCCCCGAGTGAGGGCCTGTATGTGCGCATCCCGGCCAGCGTGACCCTTGGCCTGCGGGTCCGCTCGGAGCCGAATACCGGCTCCCTCACCCTGTCGGTCGAATCGTCCGGGACCCCGTTGCTCTGCCTCGAACCAGAGGCCGTCGTCCTGCCGAAGATCGGGATCCAGGACCAGTGGCTGCGGATCCGAACCCCATCTGGAGTCGAGGGCTACGTGGCCGCCTGGTATGTCGAGAGCACGGAGAGGCCCGCACCTGAGCCAGGACCAGAGCCCCAGCCTGCACCGGCACCCACTCCCCAGCCTGTGCCAGCACCCACTCCCCAGCCTGCACCGGCACCCACTCCCCAGCCTGCACCGGCACCCACTCCCCAGCCTG
>JAFGSI010000008.1 GCA_016934715.1 Anaerolineales bacterium | reverse complement strand
GGATGCAGCCTGGAACCAATGGATACAGTCCACCACGTACAAAGCGGAGAATGCTGGTCGGGTGGTCGTATGGGTTGCTCCACGCAACACATCCAAGAGATGCGCTGGTTGCGGAACGCTGGTCGAGAAGTCTCTTTCGGTTCGTGGGCATTCCTGTCCGGTCTGTCGTCTCCAAATCGATCGAGACCAAAACGCCGTGATCCATATTTTGGGATTGGGGCACCAATCCCTGGGCTACGCCCTAGAAGCTCCCGCCTTTCGGCGTGGGGAGTAGTCACCTCATCAAGGTTGGTGGTGCGCGGCCTAACGCCCCGCTCCACCCGCCGCCGACTCTGGCAAGACTCTTTTCAAGAACCATAGCCTTTGCTGCCTTAAGGCGGATGCGAATCCGTGCCGAAGGCGGTCGGTGTGCAAGTCGTTGTTGTGCTTGAATGCTACTCAGGGAGCAGCCCACCTCATCTGAGCTTACGCATCATTGCTTGCCAAACTTCATGTACCTCTTGACCGGCGAAACTGTACAGACCTTTAACCAATCGAATCAAATCATCTCTTTCTTTCTGCCATCCCCCCCAACGCCAAGATAGTTGGGGGTTATCCAGCGCCTCCGCGAACAGGGCCGCGACGCCAATGGTGATCAAGATATCCTTAAGGTCGGCGGTGACCAGGCCAGGCAAGTTGATGAAGTCAATGATGTACCCGCGGAGAGACATATCACATATCCAACTTGCGTATCCGGAGAGTACGCCGAGGAGGGCCACGTCTACCCATATACTCTGACGATGGTTCGTGATGTAGTAACGGTGGCAAAGGATCGCTAAAAAGAGAATTGGGATCGCCAGGCCCCATTGCATCAAGTTAAAGACGCAAACAGATTGCACATTGAATACACTGGCAATCCAGGATCCGTGAGAATTGTGCTCGTGAGCCAGATGTAGCCAGTTATTTACGATTGGAAGGGATGACTGATAAGGAACAAGCGCAATGATGAGCGTCTTGATAATTTGGTCTACTGCGAACAAGCCGCCACCGAACACGAATAGCCTCCAACTTTTAGCGATCTGCCGAATGTGCTGGTTCAAAGCGGCTAGAGCACAAGCAACGAGATAAAAGAAGATCAAAGGATAACCAGCTACCAGAGCTTGGTGGTTCGTTTTCAGATCACCTCTGGCCGCAGTAATCAAGATGAACAAAGCCCATTCCGCCAGAAAAACCATCTTGACTATTGTGGGCTTGAGAAAGGTAATTACCGTGGGCATTGTTCCGTCACTTGATCCACCGGTCTCTACGTTCCACTTTTTTGCTGCCAGGCTGGACTTTCCGAGCGGCAGAACGGTATGGCGCAGCCCTGTCCGTCGCGAAACATCCCCGAAGGGGGCTGCAGCCGGTGTTGGGCCGTTCTCTACGAAAGCATCTGCTCTAACGCAGCTTCCACGTGGATCTTCGTGGTATCCAGAAAAGGAATTGCGCTCTCCTCAAGATCGCGAAAGAGCAATGGCAATTCGGTCCCACCGAACACCAAACCGTCTATCTTGTCCTGCTCCTGCAACCGATTGGCAATAGCCAACACCTTGTCTCGCGTTTCGGGCAGAAAGATACCCGCGACCAATTCGCTCATATACTTGTTGTGGACATATTCTTGCTCCTCTGGATTGGGAACCACTACCCTGATACCCTGCTGCGAGAATACATCTGCATAGAATTGTCCTTGCATAGTGAAGCGGGTGCCCAATAACCCCACCCGCTTCAAGCCCAGGCCGCGTGCCGAATCGCAAGTTGCTTTGACTATGCTGAGCAAGTTGATAGAAGTCTGTCGTTGCACATCGTCAAAGACGATGTGCGGCGTATTGGATGCGAACAATGCAAAATCCGCTCCTGCCCGGGCCAGTTTCTCGGTTTCGCTGGCCAGGTAAGTCGTCAAGCCGATCAGGTTGTTCGTGCCAACCAGGTCGAGCATGGCTTTCATATCAATGCTGTTGATGAGAATGAGTGGATAACTGCCGTCCTGTTGGCGCTCTCGGTACGCCGCAATCAACAAGCGGTAGAATTGAACAGTCGACTCCGGTGCAATTCCGCCAATCATTCCGACAGTTTTCACTCCAAATCTCCTCTCGGGAATTGATGCCCCCTGACCTGAACGGCCCAACGGGTTGGCTCAGCGGTAGCGGCGGAGCCGCTGTCTGACTGAGGCTGGTGTTGGGCGCACAGATTATCAGATAAACCCCTGGACCAAGATCAGCATGAATATCAAGGAATGCATTGTAGCCGATGCATAAGTGCTTCGACCGAAGTATCGGGCCAAACTTAACAGAATTGCGCCCAGATATAAATCAACATGTCTGGCTAACCACATACGTGGTGTAGCGTTCCAGATATGGGCATAGAAAATGTCAGCCGGTAAATGCCGTAGACCGAACAGAACCATTGTAAGCAAAACACCTACCCAAACGCCATAGGATTGGCTGGTCTGAGTTTGAATCAATCCGCGAAACATGGTTTCTTCGCTCATAACAGTGATGACAACAAAACCGATAAAAAAAAGCAAAGCCAATATTCCCGCCAGACCGCCAATCGAGCCACCTTCACTGCCGGGCAGGTTGTATGGAATGCTCGGCCCTAAAATATTGGATAAGAAAAACGACAGGATTCGATAAATAGCAAAAGCGATTAAGCCGATGAAGATTGGACGCCAGCCTTTCCATTGCCACCCTAATGCTTGGCGAAGATCGCTTACTGGCGCGGGCCATCCATAACGCAAAAGAAGGATGGGGAAAAGCAGGTTGGGAAGCATGACTAGACCCAATTCAGCTGCTATTCCCGCGAACGTTGACAAACGGAGATACCAGCCACCAGTGAGTAAGGCAAAAAGGCCTGCGATAGCGAAATTAGCGACGAACCAGATGAGTAAAATACGCTTTAGCATATTCTCCTTATCCTTTATAAAGCTGCGTTCTGTGCACCCAACGGGTTGGCTCAGCGGCAGGGCGGATGGGGGCGAGGTGCCTGAATTATCGCGCCATTTCTTGGAGAGCGCCGCGGACTCCCAGGGCGCAGCCCTGTCTGTCGCGAAGCATCTCCGAAGAGGGCTGCCGCCGATGTTAGACGCACTCATGGAATAAGAAATTCGCGCATGGAAATATTTTATCTTGATGAAAGCGTAATGAATACAGATAGCAATAGCAGGATACCAACGGCCAAACAGATGACCGTTCCCACATAAACAATGGTTCTGCGGATGGGGTGTAGTGCCTTCCAATCGTCAGGTGCATTGGCGCTGCCGGTCAGCATATTGAATGCCGTAATAGCAAGGTCCGGCTGGATGATAAACCAGGCTGGTGGAGCAAGCACAAAGAGGGCAGAAAACGCCATGGAAACCAAATATGCCCACTCTCCCACACCCGTTTTCCCGAGACCCAAGAACAGAGCTGCCGCGGCCGCAAAAGCAAGGAAGAGGTTAAGCAGCAACCTGATCCTCCTATCCGAAGTCTTTGCCTTTTTATTCTCCAATCGAGCCAATGCAGATAGCAAGGCTGCTATACCTGTGATGATACAAACGATACTCGCCAGGAATGTCCATTCTCCGACCCCCAGTTTCCACAACCCATAGAAAAGAATTCCTGCCATGGCGAAAAAGACAAAAATGACGATCAAGAAAAGTGGTCCTCGATTTGCCTTCATGTTTTCTCCCAGAGAATGATGCTGCTGATTTTTGGGGCATAACGAAAGCGTCTAACGGTGTGGCTCACCCGCCGCCGGGATAGCAGGACAAGACTGCCTGAAGATCACTTTTTCTGCCAATGGACCGCTGCATACCCACAACGAAGGTGGTCAGGTGGAGCCGCGTTAGCGGGCTTTCGATTTTCCAAGGTTGTTGTTCATTCCAAAACACCGTCTTGAACAGACGTTATCACGGTTTAGAAAAATCGGACCTGTAATGCCCGGTCTGAAGTTCAAGCGGAAATTATGCAAACCGCAGCAGGTTTCCATGACCCGATCTCGAAAATCACCTTTCCGGACTCGGAGTTGATCTTTGACAATCCGATAGCGCTCGACACCACTTGCTCTGGTGAGAGGTCTCTCCCACGCGGTTTCTTCATGGGGTGGATCGTGGTCACACCCGCCAAAGCAAAACCCTGAAAACTGGTATCCTGACACAGGCTGCTCCCGGAGGGCAAGATCAGGTTGGTTTCATCGGCGATTTTCTTGTCATGCTTCATGCCTTCGCGGCTGGGAGTGCGCCCGAGGATCTTGGCCTGGTGATTGACCAACAGATTGTTCTTGATACAATGGCGTTTTTTCTTGCCACTGTAGAAAGTTTTCTGGATTTCGAGGTCTTTGGGTCTCTGAATGGGCCGCTCTGTGCCATCCTGGAAGAAAAGTTGCCCTTTTGAAGACGTCAAGTGCAGATCCGCAGCATTCCGGGCTGGTTTCTCGCCCAAGTTCGCCAGGGCCTGGTTCAAACAAGGATGCAGGATGTGGATCCATTGGTTGGCTACCGGTTGAGGCATCTCTTTTTTGTTGCGTTACGGTTTTCTCGATAAAACCAAAATCCAACCTGGATTGGATTTTTCATCTATTGAAATGTCAACAAAACCCACCGCACTGAGTTGTTCTTGATATTCTTCTGAAGAATGAATTTGCAAAACTTCGGCCCAGCCAGCGTCCTTCCCTTGTAAGTCAGGATACCTGTTAACTATCAATAGCATACCCGATGCCTTCAAAACCCGCTTGACTTCCTTTAGGTCGTTGTTCAAATCATTCCAGAACTGTATCGTTTCAAAAGCCGTCACTATCTCAAACATGTTGTCTTGATAGGGCAAGGATGAAACAGAGCCGTGATTGATTTCGACACGATTATTCTCTAGCAAAGACTTGTTAACCCTCTTGGAGAGATTTACCATTTCCGGAGAGTGATCGATTCCGTACACTTTTCCCTCTGGCATTTTTGTGGCGAGCAACTTGATTACTTCTCCTCCACCACAGCCAATATCAAGAGCTTTTGAATTGTTTCCAAACGAAATATTCTTGAGTCCCCAATGGTAAATATTCTTATGGCTTAAGTTCATCAAGTAACCAATCAGCCTGCCCAGCGATCCAGAAGGCTTGCCTCCTTGTTTCATCAACTTATCTGATAGACTCACATTGTCCTCCACAGGAATGATTATTCAAATATGCGAGCCGCCCAACGCCCTGTGCGTCAGCCGCGCCGCGACTTTCCCGAAGTGCACTTCAATTTTAAAGTGCGTTACATAACCAAGTTTCGCCCCGGCACCAGGCTGCGGAACGACGTCGGACTGCACGCGCTTGTTGGGCTGCCTTGCGCACATTAATGTGCTGTGATGAGAAGGCGATCGATCTGTTTACCCGATGCCAAATACAGCCATTGTTAGCATGATCAGGAGTAGAAAGAAATTGCCCGCCCAATGGAAAACCATGGCCAGCGGGAGGCTCCCCATGGGCCCAGCGGCAAACGCAAAAAAAAGACCTCCCACCAAGATGCCGGGATAGAGCCAACGTTGGTAAACATGCTTGAGCGTGAATAAAACGCCATTCGCCACCCAGGCCCAGCGGCCAAAAACGCCGTGCATGCGAGGGAGCAAGTACCCACGGTAATAGATTCCTTCGCCAAAAATGTTGCCTACCAGCCCAATACTAAAAAAGGCCAATAAGAACAGGACATTGCCCCTCAGATTGATATCAGGGAACACATCGGACATACTCTCCACCTGAATGGTAGGATTGGAGGCGGCAGGCCACCAGGCGGGAGGGACAAAGCCCGGCACCCCCGCCAGTGCCTTAGAAACCGGCCCCATCAGCATGCTGAGCACGATCCCAAGAATAAGCAACAAAACCGCCAAACCCCAAGTCTTCCACCCCTTTGGCCAATATAGGCGGATGCGATCACGCAGCCCGACCAGGGTCAAGGGATAGCCTTCGCGCCGCAATAACACCAACCCGGCAATCAGTTCTGCCCCAGTTCCCACGGCCAGAACAAAGAGAAAATACCAGGTGGGGGTCGTGCCCCCTGCTGGAATAAATAACTGTCCAAGCCCGTAAATCAAGAAAAGGTACCAGAGTGCGGGCCAGGTGAACATCCACAGGATACCCCATAGACTCAATTGAGGCACTGCCGCCGTCGTTTGTTCCATTTTCGTTTCGTCCATTTTTTGTCTCCAAGTTTAGTGTGTTGCTTTTCCTGATTACGTATTTATGCCGGAGTTACGCCGCCCAGCGGAATGGCTCAGCGGCGGGACGGGACTTGCCTGAATGATCGCGCCTTTTCTCGAAAAGCGCCGCAGACTCTCAGGGTGCAGCCCTGTCCGCTGTAGCCGATGTTCGGCGCTGTTCCAATACAACGCTGATCTTCGAGATGTCAAGCGAATATGAGTTCTCTGTTCGCAGACAACCAATTCAAAACACTGACGTTACACCTTGCTGCTCCTTCATCTTGGGTTTCCAGGCTGAAGGCTGCAAACAGAATCTCAATTGCTACCAATGTACCATAGGTAGCCAACAACTCGGAAGAGGTGAGCGGACAGACTCCTTGATAGCCGTCCACGAGCGATTGGAAGAGGGCGGGCCACATCTGTATCTTGTCTGGGAATCCACTGACCAGAAGGCTGGTTCCGCAGTAACACACATCGAAAATCCGAGGTCCCCTCATGACCATTTCGAAATCAACGAACCCCGTCAGCCTGCTGGAATCAAACAGGATATTGGCTGGATGTAGGTCTCGATGGATTAATTGTCTCGGAAGCTCGGCGTAGAGTGGGCCCATTTCCTCTTCCGCTGCTCGCCAGATTTTCTCTATTCGGTCTGCATCAACGATGGTTTCGTGCTCTTGGATGTGCGGAATGGCCCAGTCTCGAATCTGTTGCATGAGCTGCATATCCTTGTAGCCGCTTAAGCCATCACATTTTAGGAAGCATGTATGCAAGAAACCAATGGCCCGACCCAACGCCTGTGCCCGAGCCGTGGCGTTGCCTGCATAATGATCTGCCACAATCTTTCCAGTGAGTCTGGGATAAAGGCAGAAGATCTTGTGATCGTTTGAGGCATACCACATCGCATCAACAGTGCGGACAGGTACTGCAACGGGAGCGCCCACCTCCGCCAAACTTGATAGAAGGCTGGATTCCTGCTCGCTCTGTGACAGATCAAGCTTCTCTTTCAGGATAAAGCAATGCCCATCAACCGTTTTGACAAGGCGTGCCTTTCCCCAATAGGAATCTATTGGCTTGACCTCAGTGATCCTGCCAATATTCCAACTTCTGAGGAGATCATCCATAGCGGAATTCATTTCCCAAACTGCCGCCCAACGGTCTGGCTGAGGCGCAAGCCGCTGTCGCCTGCAGCCGGTGTTGACCGGCTTCATGAACGCAAGACTCACTGCCCAAAAGATGCCGCCGCAAGCTGCGACCTATTAAGACTTTCTCACTGCAATCGCGTCAGGGTAATTTTTGCCTTGCTTTAATGTCAATAGCGTAGATATTAAGGTGATTGCTACAAACAATATTCCAACAAAATGTGCGCTTGAACTATTTGTCAGATTGCTAAAAGCCCTGAAGTCATTTATGGATTGCGTTACATAAATCAGGTAGTTGTTGGTAATATCAAATAGCGAACTAAAAACCAAAATTGTAAGTGCGAGTCCGGTAATAAATGGTTTCTTGGTTATTTTTTTCATCACGAGGATGGCTCCTATAACAGAGAAAACTATATCCTTGATATAGGGCATCAGCACTGTGAGTTGATTGTATTCGGAATTAACGTACCCCACCCCTGTCTCACCTTTCCAAAAATATGGGATCAATTGATAAGCGTAAACCCTTTTCCCAAGGATGATTGCAGCAGATAGATGACATATCTCATGAAGAAAGGCATACGAAAAATACCAAATGACATAAATGATTGGGATTAGAAATACATATTCTTTCATTTTCCACGAACTTCGCTGGAAAAAAATAATTAAAGGCAACACAAGTAGTAATGCGATTTCGATTGTTGTTAAGGATGCGAACATTTGCAAAGCCCTTTCGATCGGAGATTTTCATTGAAACTGTTTATTGGTGGCCAGCCAACCGGTTGGCTCAGCGACGGACGGTAGGACGGGACTTCGATGGCCCGACACCCGAATTATCGCGCAACATCTCTTCGGGCGGTTTATCTTACTTGATGGTAATTTACAAAAGGCGAGCATCACTGCCTTACTGTGATGCTTCTTATGAGGCTGTCTAGGCGGTTTATGGTGGGGAAGAACGAATCAGGCGTCTGCGCTTCAAGCACGTCTTTCACATCGCTGACATAGGAGCTGTAGTCCTGAAACCAACTCTCGCTGGTATAACCTTCCGGCAGCGTGTGAAAGTCCGCATCCGCAGGCAGGATGGGGCTGCTGATTGGAAGGGTGACTGCCACCCAATACATCCCATCATCGGTGAGGCCCTGGAAAGTGTAGAAGATGGTCCTGTTACTGATCGGGTGGCTGGACTCGTTATATTCAGTGATGAAACGCACGCCTTGTCCGCCATTGAACGATATCACGGTTTCATGGCTGAAGAATGTCTGTACCATGGGGAGCGGCGGCAGGAAGGGCAGTTCTCCGCTGCTCCAGGTGCCGCTGGAGATGAGCCTTTCCAGGTCAGATACGCGGCGCGGAAGGACCTCCGGGAGCAACTCGCTGAAGCGATTCACCGGGTAGATTCTTATTTGGGGTGGGAACTGCGTGTAGGTCAGCGGGTAGGTCTGAATGGTTAGCCCAGTGTGGGCAGGGTAGATGAAGACATCCATTGGTATGTCAGAGCTGCCCCTTTCGGGCACAGTCTCACACTCGTAGCCGCTGCCCAAGGCAGGGTCCATGTAAAAAGAGAGCTCGTTGCAGGTGACATTTGCCAGCGGTAGAGGATGGACAGTGCGCTGGGTGGGCGTGTCAGGCGGGCTGCAGCTAGATAGCATGACGATAGTGGTGACCAAGATGATCAGGGGAAGGGTTTTTTTCATACAATTTCACCCAGGTTGACTTGTGATTATTGACAAATCCAAAAATCGGTGAAGATCGGTGAAGCGGCTGTTAGCCAGTGGAAGCGAAACCTGGAACAAGCCGGTCCAGACGCCTTGCAGCCTCGCACTACCTCGGGCCGACCATCAAAATTGGATGCAACCGCCCGACAAGCGCTGGTCGAAAAGCTCGAGCCGGGACGTTGGCAGCTGGCTTTCCGACCGAACAGTGGGCCCAAGCCCGAATAAAGCAGGTGATCGAACGCGAGTTTGGAGTGAGTTACCATCGCGATTATATCAGCCTCTTACTCCATGAAATGGGCTGGAGTGTGCAAAAGCCTGACCCTCGCGCCATCGAGCGGGATGAAGAACGGATCCGGGCTTGGTTGAAGCAGGATTGGTCCAGGATAAAAAAAGCGCGGCGGCTCGGCGCCGAGATCGTATTGGAAGATGAATTTGGTTTCTCCTATGCCGAACCGGTCAGTTTCACCGGGGCGCCTCGAGGTCAGACACCGCAACGGAAACGGATCACTAAGGACTTGTGTAAAAAAACTTCCGTTTCTTGGCCGAATGTTTCTCGTAAAAAGTAGGGAAGTTTTTCTTACACGGCTACTGAGTTTCGCCGGGAAACAGCGACCATGGTTGGCTTGACGATACTATTTGAGGCAATGCCCCCTTTGACAGTTTTCCGTCCCTGTGATAGACTCCCGGCGACAATTGACTGGACTCATCCAGAGAGGCGGAGGGACCGGCCCTGCGAAGCCTCGGCAACCCGGTAGCGGTCAGCCGTCAACCCGTGCTGAACACTAACAGGGTGCCAATTCCGGCAGGAAGGGCGGCGCATGAGCCGCCCAGGCCTGGAAGATGAGAGAACACATTCAGCATGTGCAGCCTCTCTGTGACAGGGAGGCGTTTTTGTCACCCAGAAACCGTCCGCGTTCATCCGCGCGAACATGAAAACAAGGAGATCCCATGACCCGCAAATACACCAACCGCCGCTACCTGGATGCCCTGGCCCAAAAAGTGCTCGTCTTCGACGGGGCGATGGGCACCAGCCTGCAGAGACAGAACCTGACCGCCGAGAACTTCGGCGGCGAGCAGTACAACGGCTGCAATGACTACCTGGTCATTTCGTACCCGCAGGCGGTCGAGGCCGTCCACCGTTCGTTCCTCGAGGTCGGTGTCGATGTGATCGAGACCGACACCTTCCGTTCCAACCGCCTGACCCTGGGCGATTACGGCCTGGGTGAGCGGACGGTCGAGATCAACCAGGCCGCCGCGGCCCTGGCCCGCCGCCTGGCGGATGAATTTGCCACACCTGATCATCCCCGCTTCGTGGCCGGGTCGATCGGCCCTACAGGCAAACTGCCCTCCGCCGAGGACCCCGAGATGTCGAACATCTCCTTTGACGAACTGGCCGAGATCTTCCGTGAGCAGGCCACCGGCCTGATCCAGGGCGGGGTCGACCTGCTGCTGATCGAGACCTCCCAGGACATTCTCGAAGTCAAGGCCGCCATCGTTGGGCTCCAGCAGGCCTTTGAGGCGAGCGGGGTCTGGCTTCCGCTGCAGGTCCAGGTCACCCTCGACACCAGCGGGCGGATGCTGCTCGGCACTGATATCAACGCCGCCCTGACGATCCTGGAGGCCCTGCCGATCGACGTTATCGGCCTGAACTGCTCGACCGGGCCCGAGCACATGCGCGACCCGATCCGCCTTCTCGGCGAGCAGGCTACCCTGCCGGTTTCCTGCATTCCCAACGCCGGCCTGCCGCTCAACGTTGACGGCCAGGCGGTCTACCCGCTCGAGCCCAGGCCGTTCGCCGAGGAGCTCTTCACCTTCGTCACCAAGAACAACATCAATGTGGTCGGCGGCTGCTGCGGCACGACGCCCGAGCACCTCAAGCTGCTGGTCGAGAAGCTCAAGGGTCACCCGACCCCGGCCCGGCCCAGCGGAGCGACCCCGCGCCTGGCCTCCGCCACCCAGTCCGTGTCCCTGATCCAGGACCCGGCACCGTTCCTGATCGGCGAGCGCTGCAATGCCCAGGGCAGCAAGAAGTTCAAGGAGCTACTGATGGCCGAGGACTACGATGCCATCCTGGAGATCGCCCGCAAGCAGGTCGAGTTCGGCGCCCATGCCATCGACATCTCGACCGCCGTCACCGAACGCCCCGACGAGGACGAGCTGATGCGGCGGACGGTCAGGAAACTGGCTGCCGGGGTCGAGGCGCCGCTGGTGATCGACACCACCGAGGTGCCGGTGCTCGAACTGGCCCTCAAGACCGCCCCCGGGCGCTGCCTGATCAACTCGACCCACCTTGAGGGCGGGCGGGCCAAGGCTGACAAGATCTTTGCCCTGGCCAAGCAGCTTAACGCCGCTGTGATCGTGCTGACCATTGACGAGCAGGGCATGGCCAAGACCGCCGAGCGCAAGCTCGAAGTGGCCCGCAAGATCCATGCCATTGCGGTCGAAGAACACGGCCTGGATCCCTCCGCCCTGTTGTTCGACACCCTGACCTTCACCCTCGCGACCGGCGATGAGGAATACATCGATTCGGCCATCCAGACCCTGGAGGGCATCCGCCTGATCAAGAAGGAGCTGCCAGGCGTGCTGTGTTCGCTGGGGGTCAGCAACCTGTCCTTCGGCCTGGCGCCCAACGCCCGCCCGGTGCTCAATTCGGTCATGCTCTACCATGCCGTCCAGGCTGGCCTGGACGCGGCGATCGTCAATCCGCAGCACATCACCCCCTACGCTGACATCCCGGCCGAGGTGGTCGAGCTTTCGGAAGATCTGATCTTCAACCGCCGACCCGATGCCCTGCAGCGCTACATCAACCATTTCGAGGCCGCCAAGGCCCAGGCTTCCAGCGACCAGGCCCCGGTCGACCCGACCGCCGGGATGAACGCTGCCGAGCGCCTGCACTGGCGCATTGTCCACCGGCACAAGGAGGGGGTCGAGGCCGACATCGACGAGATCATTACCGCCGCAGGCGGGTCCCGTCACGAAGCCGCCGTGGCGGCCCTGAATACGGTCCTGCTGCCGGCGATGAAGGAGGTCGGCGACAAGTTCGGGGCGGGGGAGTTGATCCTGCCCTTCGTGCTCCAGTCGGCCGAGGTGATGAAGAAGTCCGTCGCCCATCTCGAAACCTACCTGGAGAAGGCCGAAGGTGTGACCAAGGGCACGGTCGTGCTGGCTACCGTCTACGGCGATGTGCACGACATCGGCAAGAACCTGGTCAAGACGATCCTGGCCAACAACGGCTACACGGTCGTCGACCTGGGGAAGCAGATCCCGGCCGAGGCGATCATTGCCAAGGCGATCGAGGTCAAGGCCACCGCCATCGGCCTGAGCGCCCTGCTGGTCAGCACCAGCAAGCAGATGCCGTTGATCGTCAACGAACTGCAGAACCGCGGGCTGAAAACCCCGGTCCTGATCGGCGGGGCGGCGATCAACCGCCGCTTCGGACGCCGGATCCTGTTCACCGAGGATGGCACGGCCTACGAGCCGGGCGTGTACTACTGCAAGGATGCCTTCGAGGGGCTGGAGACGATGGATGCCCTGATCGACGACTCGCGCCGTCCCGAACTGCTCGCGCGCATTCGCCGTGAGGCGGATTTGGAGGCCGGGCGCGTCACCCCGGCCGCGCCGGTCGCAAGCGGGGCGCGCTCGAACGTCTCCCCGGCTCCGATCCCGCTGCCCGAAAAGCTTGGGCCGCGCGTCGTCCGGGACATGCCGCTCGAGATCGTCTTCAAGCACCTTTCGAAGAATGAGCTCTTCCGCCTCTCGTGGGGCGCCAAGAACGCTCACGGCGAGGAGTGGCAGAAAATGCAGGCCGAGTTCGAGACCCGTCTGGCGAAGATGCAGAAGGAGGCCCTCAAGGACGGCTGGCTCAAACCGCAGGCCGTTTACGGCTTCTTCCCCTGCCAGGCCGACGGGGATGATCTGATCATCTACGATCCGGCCAGCCTCGGCGGCCGATCGCCCGCGCCGCTGACCCGCTTTTCCTTCCCACGCCAGACCAGCGGCGACCTGCTCTGCCTGGCCGATTACTTCGCCCCGCTTGATAGCGGGCAGATGGACGTGGTCGCCTTCCAGGTCGTGACCGTCGGGCTGGCTGCCACCGAGAAGTTCGACCAGCTGCAGGCGGCCGGGGATTATTCGGAAGGCTACTTCATCCACGGCCTGGCCGTCCAGACCGCCGAGGCGACTGCCGAATACCTGCACCGTCACGTGCTGCGCGAACTGGGGCTCCCCGAAGATCAGGGTAAACGCTATTCTTGGGGCTACCCGGCCATTCCGGAGCTCGAGGATCACCGCAAGGTCTTCGACCTGCTGCCGGCCGAAGCGGAACTTGGCATGAGCCTGACCTCGGCCTTCCAGCTGGTGCCCGAGCAGTCGACGGCCGCCATCGTGGTCCACCACAGCCAGGCCAAGTACTATGCCATCGGCGGCTCCCGGGTGGACCAGCTGACGAAAAAATGATCGGCCGGGAAGTTCCTGGCCGGTACCGGTAGATGAGGATCCACAGGCATGACGATCCAGCGCACCCTGCTCAGAGCGAAGATCCACCGCGCCGTGGTGACCAGCGGCGACGTTCACTACGAAGGCAGCCTGAAGGTCGATCGTGACCTGCTGGAGGCTGCCGGAATGCGCGAGTTCGAGCTGGTCCAGGTTGTCGATGTCGAGAACGGCGCCCGCCTGGAGACCTACCTCATCGCCGGGGAACCCGGTTCCGGCGAGGTCCAGCCCAACGGGGCGGCGGCGCGCCTGCTCCATTCCGGGGATCACATCATCATCATGGCCTTTGCCCAGGTCCTCGAGCCGCTGCCCGAAGCCTGGGTCCCGACCATCGTGCTGGTCGACGAGCACAACCGGGTTCGTGAGATCAGGTAGTCTTTGCCGGGTAAGAAAGGAATCCTCATGAGCGGAAACTTCCTGTCGCTGCTCGAGTCTTCTCTCACCCCGCTGGTCGCTGACGGGGCCATGGGGACCCTGCTGCATGCCCGGGGGATCGACTTTGACCGCTGCTTCGACGAGCTCAACTTGACCCAGCCGGCGGTGGTCGCCGACGTGCACCGCGAGTATATCGAGGCCGGGGCGCAGATCGTCCTGACCAACACCTTCGGCGCCAACCGCTACAAGCTGGCCAAGCACGGCCTCGAGCAGCGCCTGGCCGAGATCAACCGGGCGGGGGTCGAACTGGCCCGCCGGGCGGTGGCCGCCTCCTTCCGGGAGGTGCTCATCGCCGGTGACATCGGGCCCCTGGGCGTGCGGATTGCGCCCTTCGGCCGCGTCCAGCCGGAGCAGGCCCGGGCGGCCTTCGCCGAACAGGCGGCCGCGCTGGTCGAGGCTGGCGTCGACCTGATCGTGGTCGAAACGATCAGTGACCTGTACGAGATCCGCGAGGCGATCGCCGCGGCGCGCCTCGTCGGGGCGAGTGTTCCGGTGGTGGCCACGGTGACCTTCACGCGCGACGACCGCACCCTGCTGGGTGACTCGCCCGAGAAGACCGCCCGCATGCTGAGCGAGGCCGGGGCTGACGTGATCGGGGCCAACTGTTCGGGCGGTCCGGCCCAGCTGCTGCGGCTGCTCAAGCAGATGCGCCTGACCCTGCCGGAGGCGAAGCTGTGGGTCAAGCCCAACGCTGGCTGGCCCGAGCAGGTTGGCGGGCGGATCATGTACCCGGCCGACGCCGACTACTTCGGAGACTACGCCCTGGCCTTCTGCGAGGCCGGGGCCCGGATCATCGGCGGCTGCTGCGGGACGACCCCCCAGCACATTGCTGCCATGCGCCAGGCCCTGGATGCCAACCCGGACGGCTGCAGGATGCAGGTCCTGCAGGCGGCTGAAACTCCGGAGGCGGCTGAATCCACCGAGTCCGAATTGCCCTCCCGGCTGGCCCAGAAGCTGGCCGAAGGCAAATTCGTCATCTCGGTCGAAATGGACCCCCCGCGCGGCCTCTCGACCCACAAGCTGATCGCCGGGGCCAGCCTGCTGGCCGAGGCCGGCGCTGACGTGATCAACGTTGCCGACAGCCCGATGGCGCGCATGCGCATGTCGGCCTGGGCGGTCTGTGACGTGGTCCAGCGCCAGGTGGGGGTCGAGACCACGCTGCACTTTCCGACCCGCGGCCGCAACCTGCTGCGCGTCCAGGGCGATCTGCTGGCCGCTCACGCCCTGGGCCTGCGCAACATCTTCGTCGTCATGGGGGACCCGACCTCGATCGGGGACTATCCCGAGGCGACCGACAACTACGACCTGGTCCCGTCCGGCCTGATCAAGCTGATCAAACAGGGCTTCAATACCGGCCTTGACCACTCGGGCACCTCGATCGGTCAGCCCACCGCCTTCTTCGTCGGGGCGGCGCTCAACCTGGCGGCCCAGGACCGGGAGGCCGAGTTCAAGAACCTGCGCCGCAAGGCGCGCGCCGGGGCGGATTTCTTCCTGACCCAGCCGATCTATGATCCCGCAGCGGCCCGGGTCTTTCTGGAGGAATACACTTCCGCCAACGGTCCGCTCGACCGGCCGGTGCTGATCGGCATCCTGCCGCTGGTCAGCGCCCGGCACGCCACCTTCCTGCACCACGAGGTCCCGGGGGTCTTCATCCCCGAGGACGTCCGCCGGCGGATGGAAGCCGCCGGGGACTCGGCGGCCCGGGTCGGCGTGGAACTGGCGGTCCAATTGATCGAGGCGGTCAAAGCCTGGGGGCAGGGCGTCTACCTGATGCCGCAGTTCAATCGCTATGACCTGATCGCCGAGATCGTCGAGGCGGCGCGCTGAGAAGCGCGGGAGCGCCTGCATGCGGGGTTGAAGCGCCCGGAGCAGCGGCTTGAGACCTGTTGCGCGGCCCGTGGCTGGGGGTGCACGTATCTGGAAGAGCACGGATTCCAGCTCCATGCTCCTGAAATGACCGCCGGCAACGCCCATCTTTCGGTCAGCATGCCGGAGACATCCTTGGGCAGGATGCATGTGATCAAGGTCTGATAGGGGATCCCTTCTCGCAGGGCACGCTTTTATAGGTCGAACAGGTCCTTCTCGGAGGTGCGGATGTTGACGCGTTTGTCTTTAAGGAAAGTGGCCCGCGCAGCGGCCTGTTCTTTGGCGGTATTCCCCGACTGCCACTCCTCGTTTTCATAGGAGGCCAGCAATTCGAGTTCATCCGGTTGCAGGTTCAAGGCGCTCATTTATGTTCCTCCCTGCAAGTGCTTGCGGCTCGGGATGATGGTCTTCAAGAACAGGTCGCTTTCGGTTTCGGCATAGGGCACAAGATGCACGTGATCATCGACCTGCACGACGTCCCTTCCAGTGGTCAGGGCGCTTCCTGAAGCGTTATAATAAGCCCATGCTGCTTACCATCGATGTTGGCAACACCAACGTCACCATCGGCCTGTACGACGGCGAGAAACTCGCCCATCACTGGCGCCTGGCCACCGACCATGCCCGTATGCCCGACGAATACGGCCTGCAGCTGCTCGGATTGCTCCAGCGGGCCGGCTGCGTGACCGAGTGCCTGGAGGGCGTCTGCCTGGCCTCGGTCGTCCCGCCGCTGACCAGGCGGGTGGTGCTGGCCTGCCGCGAGTACCTCGACCAGGACCCGCTGGTGGTCGACACCGGGGTCAAGACCGGGGTCCGCATCCGCTACGAGGATCCCAAACAGGTCGGCGCTGACCGGGTGGCTGACGCGGTAGCCGTCCAGACCCTGTATGGGGGTCCGGCCTGCGTGATCGACTTCGGCACGGCGACGACCTTCAATGCCGTGACCCGGGATGGCGAGTACCTGGGTGGGGCGATCACCGCCGGGATCAACCTGGCGGCAGAGGCGCTCTTCACCCGGGCGGCCAAGCTGCCGCACATCGACCTGCAGCGTCCGCCGTCGGTCATCGGGCGCAACACCGTCCACGCCATGCAGGCCGGGCTGCTGTTCGGCTACGTAGCGATGGTCGAGGGGATGGTGACCCGTTTCCGGGAGGAGCTCGGCCCGGAGATGAAGGTCATCGCCACCGGCGGGCTGGCCGAAGTCGTTGCCAGGGAGACCAGCGTCATTGGGATCATCGCCCCCTGGCTGACCCTCGACGGCCTGCGCATCATCTGGGGCCTCAACCGTCCCTGAACCCCCAACCTTGGAGAGATTGCATGAACGCAAGAGTGAAGATCTATCTGTTTGTCCTGCTGGTCGTCCTGCTGGTGGCGGCAGTTGTATTGCTTCTCAACCGGGGCCCGCAGACCGGGATCACCGGCCAGGCCCTGCTGCTGGAATGCTCGGGGGACCAGGTCCTGACCGATTGTTTCGAGCAGAATCCTTACCAGGCCACTTTCGCGATCCTGGATAACAACCTGGAGGAGGTCAAGCGGTTCACCACGGATTCGGACGGCAACTTCACGATCTCGCTCGAACCCGGTTTCTACATCCTCCAGCCGGTCGTCACCGGTCCCTACCCGATCGGACTGCCGCAGGAATTCCAGGTCCTCCAGGGGCGCCTGACCGAACTGACGGTCGCCTTCGACAGCGGCATCCGCTGACGGGATGCTGCAACAGATCCAAAGAGAAGCCGCCTCAAAAAACCGTTGACTCCACTCAATCTGAGTGGAGTCAACGGTTTGGCTTACCGGCGGGCGGGAAACCCTGCGGCATGCTCTGAAATACGTGGATCGAAATTTCTCGTCGCATACCCCCGGGAAGGGCGAAGCCCTGCCCGTCCGCTGGAGCCGGGGCCTTCCGGCGGAATCCGGTAATGTCCTTCTATCCGTTTTTCTGGCGCACAAACCGGCCACCATCTCTGGCGTAATCGGGCCGAAAAATTGGTTTTTTTGACAATATCTGGATACTACTCAAAACAGGCATTGGGACTTTCGTTGTGCAAAAATCAGTAGCACTCTTCTTTCAAACCACATCTTGATTTCAGAGTTGATATTACCAAAGCATATTGCCATGATCATCCCAGTCACTGTGATTGACAATAACATTGTCATCGCAGCCCTTCGCTCTAAACGTGGCGCCTCATCAAGGTTGGTATCATTGATTGGAACTCGAAAGTTTTATATTCACGACTCCGTTGGAAGAACATGTCCATACCCGTCTGTCATCGCGACTGGTGTGATTATGTTTTTTACAGAGACAAGCATTGGGCGGAAGAGATCATAGCGTTTGAGATGTCTTTGAAGTTGCCCAACAACCAAGCCTGGGTGAACTCCTTGTTTCCGAGCAAAAGCTAATACTCTTGCGCGAGAGAAAAGCGGAGATACTCCGGCTATGAAGTTTTCTAACTCCTCTTGTGATATACAAAACTCAGCGGCTGCTAAATTTGCAACCTTTTCATCTTCTGATAAATTCTCTGGCTCCATCGATGCCGTAACAAGATCCGAGTCTACAATTACAGCTTCTTTACCATGCTCGTTCAGAACATGCTCGATTTCGTGACGGAGCACAAACCAGAAATTGTCAATCCTGTCAAACCTGAGAGACATACCTATCACTGGAGAGTAATTGTTCAGCCAGAAAGTTACTCCATCAATCTTGGATGATGGTAAAGTCTCGACAATCACAAAACGAACCCCACAATTTTCCAGTAATTGAGGAACGTGCCTTATTTCCTCGGGATTTTCTCTAAAGGCCATCATCTTTATTAGCGCGTTCTTTAGGTTTTTTTTCGAGTAATTAGGAACTTGCATGGCAGCTGCAATATGCTTTACTCTGTAAAGCCAAGCGATTTGTATTGGGGTTAAATCCTCTCGCTCGGACTCAGAGCCAGAGCGCTTGGGGACTGCGGCGATCGCCAATTTGGGTCGCTCATCCAAGGAGTTAACCTCAAAAAACCTTAACAATTGACTTTCTACAACCTGTGTATCCTCAGAAGGCCGAATCCAACCCCGAAGAACCAGGTCTCGAATCGGGTACGAGTTTCTCATTTTCGCCCGATGTTCGATTGGGGATACATCTTCATCTGTCTTCCACAGATGATACGCAATATCAAGGTTCATCCAGAATTCGGGACTGGTGCCGAGTGCTGCACCAAACCCTCTAGCGGTTTCGGGCGTAATTCCCCGTTTCCCATTAATAATCTCATTGACCAACCGAACAGGCCGACTGATGATCTCCGCAAACTCAGTCTGTGTCCAGCCGCGCGCATTCAGTTCGTCAAGCAGGTGTTCTCCCGGATGAAAAACTTCAGCGGGCCTTCGTTCTCCCATGCGCTCCTCCATCTCCATTAGTGGTAGTCCTCAACTGAAATAATCGTTAGTTTCGTTCGTCCATCTATTTCACTACGTTCTACAATAAGCCTCCACTGATCCGTTATATTTAATGCATGTTGATGGCTTCGCGCTCCGTCTAATTTGTGGTAGTGCAGCCCTTTCAGCGCCCGAAGATCGAGTTCGTTTATCGCCGCCTTGATTTTGCCTATTCCTTTTCTGAATCCTTTATCAACCACAGGGCCATGTCCAATGGAAGCCGCAGGGTTGTAATAAGCATCTTCCAGGAAGGAGTCCGCGAAGTCGAATTCCATACAACTAGAGTATAGCACAAGAATTAAGATAACACAATACCATTATTACAGTAAGTGTAAAAAGCCAATCGCTTTTTTGCGGAGACTATAGCTGGGCACCTTTCCCCTGACATCGGAAGCTGCCCAACGCTTGCAAGAGGCCCCGTTGATGAACCCGGCCAGGCTGAAGATTGAGGCTCCAGCAGTTGCAGGCCGTCTGCCTTTTCCCTTACTGTCTGATTTTAGATGCATTGAGAAGTTCGGCATAAAAGCAATTTCGTCAAAAGAATTCCTTTTATCATCAACGAGGTGTGAGATGAGTGCTCTAAGCTTACGTCTACCTAAACCATTCCATAATCCTTGAAAGAATTGGCCCAGGAAGAGGGCATTTCTGTCAATCAATCTATCGTGCTGGCAGTAGCAGAGAAAATTGCTTCAATATCCACAATTGAATATCTTGAAAAACGAGCCATACCTGATAGTCGAGGAAAACTCTTGGCTCTCCTCAACAAAGCCCCCGATGTTGAGCCTGGACAGTCTGATAAACTCTGACACTTTCCCCGCCTGCCCGTGCTGGTGCAGGCCAGCAGGTCAGCAGGGCAGCGAAGGCAGGGGGAGTGTCAGAGTAATGTTTCCTCTTCCACTGGAATGGTGGTTGTCCATTGCGAACTCACTCTGACAGTTTCGCCATAATGAATCATATCTACCCAGGTAGTCTTATCTCGCTTATCTAAAAAGAAATACCTCCCCTTGAAAACAACAACCAGGGTGCGGTCATCTACAAAGTGGTTGTAGAAATCTTCCTTCATGTTGGCTGCTAATCGGTTGGCGAAGGGCTCCATATCTGTTGCGAGAATGCGAACAAGGCGGCAACTCCAGATCGGATATGGATCATCGGGTGGGGCTTGAATATCTGACTCTTTAAGAACGGTAACGCCTTGCATGATACTCTGATCACACAAGCTTTCAAGAATGATGACACCCAGGAAAGCTTTACTCTTTTCGACAACCATCATATTCTCCGATTTCATCTCTTCCATAGGAAGAGCCACCCAACGAGTTGGCCCATCCGCGACGGCGGAACGGACCAGATGCCACGATCAGTTTCGTGCCACTTCGAGCGTAATGCATCTCCACAGCGGCGAAGCCCCGCCCGTCCGCTGGAGCCGGGGTTGGGCGGTTTTAGCTCCTATTGCTGCATCCCTTGGGCTTTCTTCTTTCGGATCAGGCGGATGATCTCTACGCAGATGATGGCGACCACCAGGATAACTGGGGCCATTTGCGAACTCTTTCCCACCAATGGATAGTCCATCAGACCATGCACCAGTCCTACCAGGAGGAGATTGTCCGATCGGACGTACAGGTAGGCAAATCCCAGTCCCAGCAGGAACAACACCAGCAGGCTTACAGGCAATGTGATCCAATCCATCTCTCCGGAGAGGATCCAGGCTATTCGGATCGGGAGATGCCAGAGGGAGAAGATTACGCTGGAAAGGAGTATAGCTCTGACCATCCGCTTTTGGCTGGGCTCGATCGTGAAGTGCTGCCAAAATGCTTTCAGGAAATAGCCACGGAAGAGCACTTCCTCCCCGATGCCTACGAATAACCAGGTGCTCAGAATCTGCAATCCTATTTTCCAGGCGGGGGTCTCCTGCAAGGCTAAAATCTCATTCGAGAGTTGGGCCAGCCCAAGCAGGTGGATGAGAAGCACGAAAAACAACCACCCGACCAACGAAACCGCCAATGTTTCCACAATGAACCGTTTCGTAACGGGCAGGGAAATATGCTCTTGCCTATTTCCCCACCACGCCAGCAAAATAAGAACCAGGTATAGCCCGAGCTGCGTGAAATAGCGCGGCAGCCCCTGCAGCTGGAACAACCTGATCATGCCCCAGTAAATCATTGTCAGAACAAAGGCCAGGGTTATGATGATAGCCAGAACTATCTTTCCCCGATTCTTGTCGTTCTGGGTAGAGTGGTTATGCATTTCTTACCTCCTCATATCTGACACTCACCCTGCCTTTAGGCTTGGGGAGTGTCAGAGAGTTCTCCTATTCCATACACCGCCCACGGCTTGGCGCAGGCGCAGCGGCGGGTGAACAGAACGCATCTGGTATTATCGCGCACCTTGGCAAAACGCGCCGCTGTCGCCGGGAGCCGGGGCTGGGCAGCCCATAGACCCCACAACAATGGAAGTATCCTGGGAGACTGGCATTCCACTGCTTGAACAAGTCTGGGTACCCTCGGTGCCGGTTTTCCTTGCGCGGCTCATGGAAGCGCCTCAGCGAGTTTTTCAGGTTCGAGGCGGCTGTGCGTCGTTTTCCGTGCGGTTTTCCGATCCGATCTGCCGCCTGATGTACGGGTTCAGGTCTTCGGTTGCAGGAATGCCTTGCCTTGCGGATCAAAGCCTTTGATTTCGGAGCGCAGCGGTCTTTGGCGTGCAATCCCGTCGATCCCACCCCTTGACATCCTTTTGAAATCGGGGATAATAGGCGTCACAAACCAACCCTTTATAAAGGCCAGGACGGAGGAAAGTAGACCGGCAAACGCCGCCAGGGAGAGACGGGCAGAGACTGGAACCCGTCTCCGGTAGCAGCTGGCCGAAGTTCCCTCCCGAGCTGCTCAGGGGAACCGTTGGGGCACAGACAGGCTGTGCCCGCAACCAGTAGTCTGAGCCGTCACCCCGCCGTTACCCGGGGAGCCGATGATGGTCGGCAGCGAGTGGGCCGTGAGGCCAACGTGGGTGGTACCGCGGGACTGCGTCAGTTCCCGTCCCAGTGTGGACGGGAGCTTGTTTTTAACCACGAAGATCCACGCAGGTGGATCAAGGAATTCTTTGGGAGGTTCGTATGCTGGAAAAATTGAACCAGATCCAGGGGGCTGCCCTGGAAGCGCTGGACTCGGTCGCGGACGAGGCTGCCCTGGAGGCCTGGCGCGTGACCCACCTGGGGCGTTCGTCGGCCCTGATGGAGGTCTTCAGCGGGTTGGGTGGATTGTCCAGGGAGCAGCGTCCGGCGGTTGGGCAGAAGGCCAACCAGGTGAAGAATGCCCTCGAAGCGGCGCTGGCCGAACGGTCCGGGACGCTGCGGGCGGCCAGCCTGAAGCGCTCGCTGGAAGGCGAGCGGCTCGACGTGACCCTGCCTGGGCGGCGCATCCCGATGGGACGCCTGCACCCTGATTCGCAGACGATGCGTGAGCTTTACCGCATCTTTGGCGAAATGGGCTTCCAGATCTTCCGCTCGCACGAGGTCGAAAGCGACGAGTACAACTACCAGCTGCTCAATTTCCCGGTCGGGCACCCGGCGCGCGACATGCAGGACACCTACTTTGTCGAGGCGGAGGGCCGCGGGGACAATCCGATCGTCCTGCGCACGCACACCTCGCCCGGGCAGATCCATGCCATGCGCCACTTCGTGGCCGGTAACCCGGAGAACCCGCCCCCGGTGCGGATCGTCCTGCCGGGCGTCTGCTACCGCTACGAGCAGATCACCAACCGCCACGAGACCCAGTTCGAGCAGATCGAGGGCCTGGCGGTCGGACCGGGGATCACCTTCGGTGACCTGAAGGGTACCCTGGCCGATTTCGCCCGCCGCATGTTCGGCCAGGAGACCCGCACCCGCTTCCGGGCCTCCTACTTCCCGTTCACCGAGCCGTCGGCCGAATTTGACGTCGAGTGCTTCCTGTGCGCGGGCAAAGGCTGCACGGTCTGCAAGGGCTCGGGCTGGCTGGAGATCGGCGGCTGCGGCATGGTCCACCCGGTGGTCCTGCAGAACGGCGGCTACGACCCGCAGCGCTACACCGGTTTCGCCTTCGGCCTCGGCCCGCAGCGCATGACCATGCTGCGTCACCGCATCGAAGACATCCGCTATTTCTATCAGAATGACCTGCGTTTCCTCGAGCAGTTCTAGGAGCATGTAATGAAAGTACCCATTTCCTGGTTGAAAGAATTCGTCGATATCGACGTGCCGATTCCCGAGCTGGCCTACCAGATGACCCTGGCCGGGCTGGAGGTGGAGCAGATCCACTACGTCGGCCTGCCGATGTCGGGGACGCTGGCCCAGATGGGAGCCAGCGGTCATGCCCGCAAGGCCGACGCCAAGATCAGCGGCTTCGAGTGGGACCGCGAGAAGATCGTCGTGGCCGAGGTCAGCGAGGTCATGCCGCACCCCAATGCCGACCGGCTGGTGCTGTGCAAGCTCAACGACGGCCAGCAGGAACACATCGTGCTGACCGGGGCGCCCAACCTGTTCGCATTCAAGGGCAAGGGACCGCTGCCCAAACCGCTCAAGGTGGCCTATGCCATGGAAGGCGCCCAGATCTACGACGGCCACGCCGAGGGCGCGCAGCTGGTGACCCTCAAGCGGGCCAAGATCCGCGGCGTGGAATCGTATTCGATGGCCTGCTCGGAGAAGGAGCTCGGCATCAGCGATGAGCACGAGGGCATCATCCTCTTTGACGACGATGCCCCGCTGGGCGCCGCGCTGGCCGACTACATCGGCGATGCCGTGTTGGAGGTCTCGATCCTGCCGTCCTTCGCCCGCTGCGCCAGCATGCTGGGCGTGGCGCGCGAGGTGGCGGCGATCCTGGGCAAGCCGCTGCGCACGCCGGAGGTCAGTGTCACGGCCGAGGGTGAGCCCTTCGAGGCTGTCATCGAGATCACCCGGCCCGAGCTGAACCCGCGCTTCGTCTTGGGGCTCGTGCGGGGCATCACGCTCCGCCCCAGCCCGTACCGGGTCCAGCTGCGCCTGAAGCTGGCCGGGATGCGGCCGATCAACAACGTCGTCGACGCCACCAACTACGCCATGCTTGAGAGCGGCCAACCCCTGCACGCCTTCGACTATGATGTGCTCGCAGGTCGGGCCGGTGGCACGGCGGGCAAGCTCAAGATCATCACCCGTACGGCCAGGGCGGGCGAGAAATTGACCACCCTCGACGACGTCGAGCGAATTCTGGACGAGAAGACCGTGCTGGTCTGCGATGCAGCCGGGGCGCTGTCGATCGCCGGGGTGATGGGCGGACTCGAGTCGGAGATCAGCGAAAAGACGACCAACATCCTGCTCGAGGGCGCGGCCTGGAACTTTATCAACATTCGCAAGACGGCCCAGGCCCAGAACCTTCCGTCCGAGGCCTCCTATCGATTCTCGCGCGGCGTCCACCCGGCGATGGCCGAGCGCGGTGTCTACCTGGGGCTGGAACTGATGCGCCGGTGGGCCGGTGGAGTGGTGGCCAGAGGCCTGATCGACAATTACCCGCTTCCGCCGGTTGACCCGACCGTGGAGGTCACACCGGCCGATGTCAAGCGCTGGCTGGGGATCGAGCTCAGCGCGGCGCAGATCGCCGAGGCCCTCGTCCGGTTGGAGTTCAAGGTCGCGCTGGACGGCGAGACCGTGCGCGCCACAACCCCCGACCACCGCCTGGACATTGGCCCTGGCATCACCGGGGTGGCCGACCTGGTCGAGGAGGTCGCCCGGATCTACGGCTACGACAACCTCCCCGAGACGCGCATGGCCGACGAGCTCCCGCTGCAGGTCGGCAACCCGCTTCTGGACAAGGAGGAGCGCCTGCGTGACCTGCTGGTGTACCTGGGCCTGCAGGAGGTCAAGAACTACCGCCTGACCACGCCCGAGCGCGAGGCCCGCCGCCTGCGGCCCGATACGCCCGCCGATGACAAACCCTATCTCCGCCTGACCAACCCGATCTCGAGCGACAAGGCGGTCATGCGCCACAGTGTCCTGGCCAGCGTGCTCGAGAACGCCGAGTGGAATGCCCGCTTCCGCGCCCGCCTGGCGCTGTTCGAGATCGGCCCGATCTTCCTGGGATCGGAGGATCCCGGCGGTCTCCCGGACGAATTCCAGCGCCTGGCGATCGTCCTGTGCGGGCCGCGCAGCCTGCCCTCCTGGCAGCCAGCGGATACCGCGGCGATGGACTTCTACGACCTGAAGGGCATCCTGGACGGGCTGTTCGACGGGCTGCACCTGCCCGCGGTCCGCCACGAACCCGTTGCACATCCCGGTTTCCATCCCGGGAAGTGTGCCCGGGTCCTGGCGGGCGAGCGCCAGATCGGCGTTTTCGGCGAATTGCATCCGCTGGTCCGGGAAGGCTATGACTGGCCGGTGGCCGCCGCCGGGACCCCGATCCTGGCCGCCGACCTTGACCTGGACGCCCTGCTCGAACAGATGCCGTCCCTGTATGCGACCGCCCCCGTACCCGAGTATCCGCCGGTGCTTGAAGACCTGGCCCTGGTGGTGAATGAGGACCTGCCCGGCGAGCGGGTCGCCGAACTGATCCGCCAGACCGGCGGCCGGGTGGTTGCCGAGGTGCGCCTGTTCGACGTCTACCGCGGGGAGAAGGTGGGGAAGGGCAGGAAGAGCCTGGCCTACAGCATCACCTACCAGGCCCCCGACAAGACCCTCACGGACAGGGACGTGGCCGGGATCCGGACACGCATCCTGCGCCGCCTGGAGCAGGAACTCGGCGCGGTTTTACGCAGTTAGCGCACTTGCATAAAGTCGCTTTCACCGGTATACTGGTAGGCGAATAACATTCGTCAGAACGCTTTTGAGGAGGAACATCCTATGGAAGACCTAAACGTAGTCCCCGAGCCTGAGAAGAAAAACAGCAAGAAGACCGGCGCCATCATCGCCACGGTCGCCACGGCGCTCCTGTGCGGCTGCCCGGGTCTGGGCAGTGTCTGCTGGGGCGGTCTCTCGGCCATCATCAGTTTCATCCCCGGCGCCGCCATCGACGTCGGCGGCAGCAGCGACCCGAATACGGCCTTCTTCGCCGGCGTGGGTGCCCTGTGCGGCGGGCTCATCTTCGTAGCCATCCCGATCGTGGTCGGTGTGCTGACCCTGCGCAAACCGAAGGCTCCCAAGGAAGAAGCGCTCGTCTCCAACGAGGCGATCCCCCCGACCGCTTAATTTCCTCCCCTGCAAAAACAAATTCTCCTGGTTATGGCATGCCATAACCAGGAGTTTCCTTTGGTGGGAAGGCGCAAGATCCTATCTTGCGCTTTTTTCTTGGTCACCCATCCGCTGCAGGCGGTCCCGAACGTCGTCGGCGAAGCGCTGGACGAATCCCTGGACATAGTCACTGACCTCCAGGCCGGGGTCCTGGATCAGGGGAGTCAGGTCGAGACCGTAGGTCAACCCGCGGGTATCGTCGGTGCCGTGCGAGGCGAAGTAGGTGGCGTTGGCCCGCCGGCGGCCCATCGAGGCCAGGTCGTAGCGCTTGCCCCCGGCGATCTGCGAGTCGAACACGCCCAGCAGGGCGGCCTGCAGGTTCTCGTGGGCCGAGGTGTCGAAGGGGACCTTGTCGGTGTCGACGGTCCAGTCCAGGTCGCGCCAGACCTCGCAGCCGTACAGCCGTGCGGGCCGTTCGGCCTGCGGCAGGCCCCGCAGGGCGGCGATGACCCGCAGCGCCACGGCGACATGGGTATCATGCTTGTCGGCCAGGTTGTGGGTGTAGACGACCTGCGGGCGGGTCGCCTTGAGCAGGTCGAGCAGGTCCTCCACCGCTTCCCGGCGGGAGGCGTCCTTGATGGTCCTGCTGGGGTGGTCGAGCAGCACCTGGGCGGCGAACTCACCCACGACAGCCGCCTTCTTCTGCTCCTTGAAGCGCACCAGGCGCATGTCCTCGTCGGAGTAATCCCTGTACAGGTCGTCGCGCGGCGAGCCGCGGCCATCGGTGACCACCACGCCGGTGAACCATTTGTCCGCCTGCTGGAAGCATTCCAGGATCGGCGCGGCGGCCATGATCTCGATGTCGTCCTGGTGGGCGGCGATGGCCAGGTGGGTGGTGCGGGCCAGGGCGGCCTCTTCCGGCTGGCCGTCGGGGACGAACAGTTCGGCGGTCGGGAGGGTGAATTTCATGCGAATCTCCTTGGAAGGATCGCTCCGGGCGGCGATCAGGGTGCAGGGGCGGCGGGTTGTTCGGGGCCGCCAGGATCCCTGGCCTCGCCCCTGAGCGCATCGCTCCACTTGAGGCCCTCGCGGGCCATGTACCAGGCTCCCAGAACGGTGATCGGCAGCCAGAGCGCCACGTGCAGGACGACCGCGTAGCCCAGCGCTTCAGCCCCGGGAACCTCGTAGGCGACCAGGACGGCCTTGGTGACCGCCTCCCAGGTCCCAATATATCCGGGGGCGGAGGGGATGGTGGTGGCCAAATTGGCGATGCCATTCAGGAGCATCAGGGCAAAGAAACTGACGCTGAAGGTGAAAGCGTGCATGACGAACCAGTATTTGACCGTCTCAAGCAGCCAGATCAAGACCGAGGTCAGGAAGACCATCAGCACATTGAACGGCGAGCGCAGCGAAGCCAGGCCGTCCAGGAACTTGTGCATGATGCCGGCGGTCCGCTCACGGAAGCGCTTCGGCAGGAAATGTTCGATGAACCACTGGCCGATCCCGGCGGTGAAGGCAGGGAACATGGCTGCCAGCAGGAAGAGCACCAGCGCGCCGAGGAAGATCCCGGTCCCGATCAGCGCCAGGTCCTGGATGTTGCCGACGAACCCCGAATCGGATGAAGCCAGTCTGGCAAGCTCGGGCAGGTTGATGAAAACGAAGGCCAGCATGACCACCCCGTCGAAGATGCGCTCGACGATGATCGTTGCCAGGGAGGCCGAGATCGGCACGCCCTCCCTGCGCTTCAAGACGACCGCCCGCAGGACCTCCCCGGCCCGGGCCGGGTAGATGTTGTTGCCCATGTAGCCGATGCAGGTCACCGGGAACATCGTGCGGGTGGGGATCTTTCGGATCGGGCCGAGCAGGTAGTGCCAGCGCCAGGCCCGCACCCATACGGCGATGAAGTAGACCGCTACCCCTGGCAGGATCCACCAGTAGTTGGCGGTCTTGACCGCTTCCCAGAACTCTCCCAGCTTCAGCCCGCGCAGGGCCAGCCACAGGAAGCCGACGCTGATCAGGACACCGACCCACAATTGCCAGCGTTTCATGGGCCCGATTGTAACCGATTTGGTCCCTGGATGTTCAGTCGTTGTCGTTAGAGGGCTTGTTGCCCAGCACCGCTTCGATGCGGGCCAGCACCTCGCCGGTCAGGGCCGGGACGGTTTCCAGGGCCTGCATGTTCTCCTGGACCTGGGAGGCCCGGCTGGCCCCGGTGATGACCGAGCTGAGGTTGGGATTCTTCAGGCACCAGGCCAGGGCCATCTGGGCCAGCGTACAGCCCAGTTCGGCGGCGATCGGCTGGAGTTCACGGACCCGGGCGATGCGCTCCTGGTCGGTCAGGCGGCCCTGCAGCCATTCGTAGCCTGCCAGGTTCCCGCGGCTGTCGGAGGGGATGCCTTCATTGTACTTGCCGGTCAGCAGGCCGGAAGCCAGCGGACTCCAGGTGGTCAGGCCAAGGCCGTAGTCGCGGTACAGGCGGGCGAACTCACGCTCGACCTTGTCGCGGTGGAACATGTTGTACTGCGGTTGTTCGACGACCGGCTTGTGCAGGTTGCGCCGGTCGGCGATCCGCCAGGCCTCGGCGATCTGGTCGGCAGACCATTCCGAGGTGCCCCAGTAAAGGGCCTTGCCCTGTTGGATGATGTCGTGCATCGCCCAGACGGTCTCCTCGATCGGGGTGTTGGCGTCGGCGCGGTGGCAGTAGACCAGGTCGACGTAGTCGAGCTGCAGGCGGCGCAGCGAGCCGTTGATGGCCTCCAGCAGGCGCTTGCGGTTGAGCGTGTTGCGCTGGTTGGGCCCATCCTGAAGGCCCCAGTAGAACTTGGTCGAGATGACCACGCCAGTCCGGTCCCAGCCGGTCTGGCGCAGGATGTTGCCCATGATCGTTTCCGCCTCGCCGCGGGCATAGATCTCGGCATTGTCGAAGAAATTGACCCCGGCCTCGTAGGCGGCGATCATGCATTCCTTGAAACCGGTCTCATCGACCTGCTGACCGGCGGTGACCCAGGCCCCGAAGGACAGGGCGCTGACCTGCAGGCCGGAGCGGCCCAAATAACGATATTCCATGTTGGCTCCTTTTTCGTAAAAGAAATGGCGCAAGAATTATAACCGCACTTGTGGTCGACCGGTATTCTACCCCAGGCCGGGTGCTGGGGCCCGGGTCGAATCGTGCTAAAATCAGGAGGTTATGATCAACATTCCCGAGCGGGTTGCCTTCTTGAAACGGCTGCACATCTTCCACGGCCTGGAGGACGATCAACTGCTCATCATCGCCAGGAATCTGGACGAGCGCCGCTGTACCGAGCAGGAGGTCATCGTCAAGCAGGACGATGAGGGGGACAGTTTTTTCCTGGTCTACCAGGGCAGGGTGGATGTCGTTCTGCGCCAGGGCCAGCATTCCCATACGCTGGGAACCCTGATCGCTGGCGATTACTTCGGCGAGGAGGCCTTGCTCAAGAATCGGCGCCGCACGGCCAGCGTCATCGCTCGCGAGGCGACCACCTTCCTGGTGTTCACCCGTAACGTTTTCAATAAACTTCTGCAGGATGCTCCCAAGCTGCGTCCCAATCTCGAGGTCGCAGTCGAGAGCCGGCGCCTGATCCGGCGGACGCGCTTCAAATGGGTGCGTCCGGGAGAGGTGATCTATTTCCTGGCCCGCAAGCATCCGATCATCCTTTACCAGTCGCTGGCCGGGCCGTTCTTTGCCTTGATCATCCCTCTTTTCGCGCTGCTCTTCTTCACGTTGATGGATGCCGTCCTGCCGCTGCTCCTGGCCGGGATCTCCCTGCTGGCGATCCTGGGTTGGGCTGGCTGGAAGTGGCTCGACTGGACCAATGATTATTACATCGTGACCAACCAGCGCGTCATCTGGCTGGAGAAGGTCATCGGCGTATACGACAGCCGCCACGAGGCCCCGCTTTCGACCATCCTGTCGGTCGGGATCGAAAGAAGCGAGGTCGGTCGCATCCTGGATTTTGGTACCGTGGTCGTGCGTACCTTCGTCGGGCGGATCCCCTTCGAGAATGTCCACCGCCCTCAGCCGGCCGCCTGGTTGATCGAGGAGCACTGGTCGCGCTCCCGGGCCGGGACGCGCCAGGCTGACGTGGAGGCGATGAAACGCTCGATCCGCGACAAGCTGGGCCTGGTCAACCCGGAAGCGTCCGAACCGGCGGTACAGTTGCCCGAGGCGGTCCGGCCATTGCCCTCCAGGTCGAACGTGCTGCGGATCATGATCGCCAACCTGTTCAGGATCCGCATCGAAGAGACCGGGGGAACGATCACCTATCGCAAGCATCCCTACGTCCTTTTTCGCCAGACCTGGCAGCCGGGGCTGGCGCTGATCGCCCTGCTGGGGCTGATCATCTACCGGTTGAGCCTGATCGGTCTGCGCTCCGATACGATCCTGGTGCTGCTGCTGTTCTTCTTATCCCTGGCTTTCGTGTGGTGGTTCTACCAGTACGTGGACTGGCGCAATGACACGTTCCAGGTCACGCAGGATCAGATCTTCGACGTTGACCGCACCCCCTTGGGCCGCGAGGAACGCAAGTCGGCCTCCCTGGACAACATCCTCAGCACCGAATACAAGCGCGAGGGCCTGCTGCAGGTGCTGCTCAACTTCGGCAACGTTTACATCACGGTTGGCGGGACCCAGTTCATTTTTGAGGACGTACTTGATCCGCCCGCAGTCCAGCAGGACATCGACCAGCGGCGGATCGCCCGCATCGAAGCCAAGCGCCAGACCGAGTTGGCGGCCGAGCGCGAGCGTATGGCCTCCTGGCTGGCCACCTACCACCAGAACTCGGAGGAACTGCGCCACGAGCAGGATTTAAAAGATCTTAATGAAGGTGCGATATAATTTCCCGATCCTTTCCGCATACCGGTAACCACCTATGAGCATTCGATCCATTACGACCCTCCCCGCCCCGGTTCTGCGCCGCAAGGCCAGGCCAGTGACCCGCTTCGATGCCGACCTGCAAACCCTGGTGGACGACATGGTCGAGACCATGCGCGCGGCCCCCGGGGTTGGGCTGGCTGCCCCGCAGGTGGGCGTCTCCGAGCGGGTGATCGTCGTCGAATACGCCGAGGATGAAGACGAAAATGAGGAGCAGGTGGAAGAAGCTCCCAAGAAGCTCTTCGTCATGATCAACCCCGAGATCAAGAAGGTCTCGGCCGAGACCGAACTCGCCCTGGAGGCCTGCCTCTCGATCCCCGGGCTGCAGGGCGAGGTGGAGCGCAGCCTGGAGATCACCATCAAGGGCCAGAACCGCCGCGGCCAGGTGATGAAGGTCAAGGCCAGGGGCTGGCTGGCGCGCATCTTTCAGCACGAGATCGATCACCTGGACGGGATCCTTTACACCGACCGGGCCACCCGGGTCTGGCAGCCGACCGGGCCGGTGGAAGACAATGTATAAGCGCGATCGATCGGGTCGCTCCAACGAACCCTGATGCACCTGACCCATCTTTCTCTGACCAACTTTCGCAGCTTCGCCCGCCTGGACCTGGATGTGCCCCGGCGGGTTGTCCTGCTGGTGGGCAGCAATGCCCAGGGCAAGACCAGCATCCTGGAGGCGGTCTACTTCCTGGCAGCCTTCACCTCCTTTCAAACGCACGTCGACCGCCAGCTGGTCAATTTTCTCGAAGCCCGTAAGGACCTGGCCGTCGGGCGGTTGGTGGCCGAGTACCAGCGTGGACCGGCTGCACACCGCCTCGAGGTCCGGCTGATCCTCGAACCGGTGGGGGCCACCGGCCAGCGCCTGCGCAAGGAGGTCCTGCTCGACGGGGTCAAGCGACCGCTGGCGGAGGCGGTCGGGCATTTCAACGCCGTTTTTTTCGTCCCCCAGATGGCACAGATCATCGAAGGCGGTCCGGACGAACGCCGCCGTTACCTGAACCTGGCCCTGGCCCAGGCCGTCCCTGGCTATGCCAGATCCCTGAGCACTTACACCCAGGCGTTGGCCCAGCGCAATGCCCTGCTTAAGACCCTCCACGAGCGCGGCGGCGACCAGGCCCAACTGGACTACTGGGACGAGACTCTCAGCCGCGCCGGGGCGGAGATCGTCTCTGCCCGCATCCGGGCCGTCCACGAGATCGAGATCCAGGCAGCCCGCATCCACCGCGACCTGACTCACGGGAAGGAGGTCCTGCGCCTGAGCTACCAGCCGGCCTATGACCCCCTGCCGCGTCCCAACGGGCAGTTGGCCCTGCGGATCGAGGCCCCGGTCGACCGCAGCGGGCTGGATGAGGCCTCGATCCGCAGTGGATTCCTGCAGCGCCTGGGACAGATCCGCCCCGAAGAGATCGCCCGCGGGGTGACCACGATCGGCCCGCATCGCGACGACCTGCGCTTCCTGGCCGACGCCATTGACCTGGGCGACTACGGCTCGCGCGGTCAGGTGCGCACGGCCCTACTGGCGCTCAAACTGGCCGAAGTCGAGTGGCTGAAACAGCGCACCGGCCACTGGCCGGTCCTGTTGCTCGATGAGGTCCTGGCCGAGCTGGACGTTCAGCGCCGCAGCGACCTGCTGGCGGCGATGGAGAGGATCGAGCAGGCCCTGCTGACCACCACTGACCTGACCCTCTTCGACCCGCAGTTTGTCGAGAAGGGATCCGTCTGGAAGGTGGAGGCCGGGCAGGTCACCGGTGATCAGGTGTTCTCAACCTCCTGACAGTTCTACGGACGCGGCACGGACGAGCGCAGATCGGATTCCCCGGCCCGGATGAACAGAGACCCGCGTCCCGCGAATGCACAGGAAGACCACGATAACCGATGCCGTAATTCATGAGGAGGAAATCATGCCTGTAAAACATGCCCGCGATGTCCCGGCCAGCGAAGTGGCGGCCGGGGATTCCACCAGCCTGCAGGTGCTTTTATCGGAACAGGAGGCGCCCAACTTCGCCATCCGGCGCTTCACGATGAAGCCCGGCGGTGGGATGCCCAACCATACCAACACGGTCGAGCACGGGCAGTACGTTCTTGAGGGTCACGCCCGGATCGCGATCGACGCGGACGAGTTCGAGGTCCGGGCCGGGGACGTTGTCTTCATCCCCGCCGGGGTCCCACACTGGTACACCAACATCGGCGAGGAGGACTTCGTCTTCCTGTGCATCATCCCGACCGCCACGACCGACCAGGTCACCCTCCTCGACGAGAAGGGCTGTTGAGCGGCGGATCACTCGCTTTGCCTGTCCATCTGTTAAAAGTGTGAACCCGGTTCCTGCCTGCGAACCGGGTTCATGTTTTTATGCTTTCTCGTCTTTGTCTTGTTCGTCATCCTGGAGCAGATGGTCCAGGTCCACGTCGTAGGCACCCCACTTGCTGCCGCTGGCATTGGCGAAGATCATCTGGCTGGTGATCTCGGACTGGGCTTCGGCCTGCTGGACGGCCGCCCGGCGTTTCTCGGCCGCCTCGGCCGAGACAGAATCCTCCCCTTGTTCGACCCGCAGGATGCGCACCTGGCGCAGATCGCCCTGCCGGTAGGGCAGGACCTCTCCGGCGCAGCGGCCCAGCAGGGCCTGCCCCAGCGGGGCCATTTCGTCCAGCAGGCCGGAGCGCAGGTCGGCCTGTTCGGAGGCGACCAGGGTGAACTGGCGCTGTTCGGCCTCCCCGGAGGCATCCACCAGTTCAACCAGGACCTGGCTGTTGCGTTCGATCTTGAAGGCTTGTGTATCCATGCCTGAATCATACCAGAAATAAACCCGGCGGAAAACAGGCAGTCCGCGGGTTCTTCCGGTCGTACAGCCGCGGCCTGCCGTGCCTTTTGACCTCTGCGGCAGAGTGGGCTCAAAGCGTGCGGAAGTGATCGTCCGCAGGATCGACATAGCCCCGGTATGTCTCCCAGTCGTTGCATTCAGGGATGTAATGGAAGGTGACCCTTTTGCGGTTGTGGCCGAGAAGTTGCGAGACAGCCATCCGAGCGGCAGTGTCATCCTGTCCGGACAATCTGCACTTGGTGTAGACCAGCTGGGCATAGGTTGCTCGCAGGCGGTGTACACCGCGGTCATCGATCTCGAGCATCCTGGCCGCCTTCTCGACCTCCCTGCGGAAATGGTCACGCTAGGAGCGGCTGGGGGTGAAGAAATACCCGGATTTCCGGATGAGTTCATCCAGCAGATCCTTCGGGATGGGAACTTCACGGTAGCGGCCATTCTTGCCGCTGAAATGCAGCTTGCGAGACTCCCGGTCCAGGTTCTCTCCGGCGAGGCCGGCGATCTCACTGATCCGAAGGCCGCAGTAGAGGGCGATCTTGGCCGCCAGGGCGCAGTGCGATCCATGGGCAACCAAATATTCGACGATCCGGATCGCATCCCGCGGGTGGTATCCGTAGCGCGGTGGGCGGTAATGGATCCCCATCTGTTCGCGGAGATCGTTTTCGATGGGGCAGGGCCCCCTGACCCAGCCCAGGCATTTGGCACCGGCATGGACCTTCTTGATCGCCGCCTGGGTTGCCGAGATGGTTCCGGGTGCGAGACTCTGGTAGTGTTCGTGGTAGGTGGCCATGATGATCTCATGATCCAGCAGTTCGCGGATCAACTTCATCCCCGACACCAGCCGGGCACGCTGGAAGAACAGCCGCCCGGCTGTAAAATGGCCCCGGTAGGTTCCATCTTGCTCTGATTGCGGTTTGGTCCTTGACCGGGACGTAAATGCGGCTCGGAATATTCTGGCAGTAGTGTAAAATAACTTCCGCACGTATCATCTCAATAAAATGGGGACAGCCACGCGCTGCCCCCAATTTACTAACTAGATGATACTCTTCCAGAATGTTGTGGATCGGCTTCCAGTATTCCCCCAGGCTTTCCATCGCCACGTGGCTGACACCAAAACTCAGCAGCCAATCCGACAGACCCAGCAACTCAGCCGTCATGGTGCCGAAAGGCCGGACTTCCTTCCGCAGCTTACCCTGCCCATCCGGAACTATGATCGCCGAAACCGCTGTCTTCTTAGGACTTGTGTAAGAATAGCTTCCGTTTTTCCAACCACTTTTTGCCCATAAATGCCGCTAAAGTAGGGAAGTTATTTTTTCACGACTACCTCGACAATGTTGAATTCGAACGAGTGTTCTGAAAACGACTACATTTTGAGGTTTTCATGCCCAGAAAACGTAGTGTACGTTAGCTGATCTTTGCGTCTGAAACAGGCTTTGATGCGGTAAAACCAGATCGCATTTTCTAATCTAACATTGTCGAGCTACTTATGAACATCCAATCCAGCACAATGTGTATGTTCGATCTCCATGCCAACCGCGCTTCTACAGTGTACCGACTGGCGTGGATACCCGGTCAGTTAGAATCTAACCCACATGCGTCCTTTACGGAGCGAAAATTGGCGGTGCCTACAGGTATCCCGGTCCGCCAAAACATCAAGCTCGGTGCACCATTGAGAAAACGACCTGTGTGCCAGCCGGTCACTGCTCCTGATAACACAATTTCATGTTTGGTAGTGTAGCCATCCATGACGACTGAACAGTACTTCGATTAACCGCCGCTCCCTACTTGATCATGAGAACATGTGACATTAACTTCGAGACCGACCACTTTAAAAGTCTGTAAGGATTTTGTTGTTATAGACTTGTTGACAGGGCTGAACACTAAATGTCATAATACATAGTATGGTCAAGGTAGCTGGCTATACAACCGCACAGGTTTGTAAATTACTTCGCCGACAGCGTCAGGCCCTCTATCGTTCCGGCATCTTGGGAAAAAATGAGGTCATCCCGCGAGAGTTCCCATTTGGAAATTCTTTTCCACTGTATAACGAGAAGGTGGTTGATAAGTGGGCGGCTGCAATGCGTAGATACGATG
>JAFGSI010000065.1 GCA_016934715.1 Anaerolineales bacterium | reverse complement strand
CGATTATGAGTCGTCTGCTCTAACCACTGAGCTACGGGCCCGGAGAGCCATCAGCGGTCAGCGCTCAGCAGCCGATGGCTTGATGCTGATGGCTGACCGCTTACGACTGAGCGGGCGATGGGATTCGAACCCACGAATATCAGCTTGGAAGGCTGATGCCTTACCACTTGGCGACGCCCGCATGGAATGTGATTCTACCGTGAGGCAGACAGACGGTCAAGCGCAGATCACTTGACCAGTCTCTCCACTTCCCCACGCAGCGCGGCGGCAGTCTCCTGATACACCCGCTCGGCCTCGGCTTTCGCTGACTTGCCTTGCTTCTTGGCAGGCACGGCCCTCGCGATCAGCGCATCCAGCACCTGCATACGGACCGGGAGGCTGAACCCGACCAGCGGCTTGGTCGTCCGCAGACGCTCCAGCCATGGATCCGGCAGGCCGTAGGCAGCGGTGTGCCCCTGGATATTGGCCTTGGTTACCTGCACCCCGGGATGCGCGAAGACCAGCCCGCCCTGGACCAGGTCAGCCGGGTCGAGGTCGGATGGCAGGATCCCGGGGGGAAGAGCCTGCTGCAGGGTCCGGACGATCTCCCGGGCCAGGTCCAGCCACTCGTCATCAGGAGGCGGCTCGATGACCGTCTCCTTGGTCTGCTTCTTGCCCATCTTGCCGCGTGCCGCCTGGACCTGCTTCCAGACGCCATGCTGTTTGAAGATCGTGCCAGGCCAGGATTTGACCGCCAGGAGCCAGATCCCCGATGGGCCGACCAGCAGCAGGTCGAGGTTGCCAGGCCCCTGTCCGGAGGCCGGCAGGCCGCTCACGGTCAGCCACGAATCGGGCAGGAGGCGGTTGAGCAGGGTCAGGAAGTCCGCGAACTGGCCGGCAGCAGTTGTGACCAGGCTTGCCTCCCGAGGCGCCAGGCTGGCCCACCACTTTTTCGCCAGCCCGTAGGTATCGACTCGCACCGACCTCAGCGCCGGACGCCCGCTGACCATCTCGCGAATGTAGGCCCGCAGGGCTACCCCGGTCGCCACCAGGATGCACAGGACAGTCATCGTCCACCAGGCCAGGACACACAGCGCATCGCGGAAAAAAAAGGTCGAGACGCACAGGGCGATCAGAGCCAGCACCGCCAGCACCGCGGTGACAAAGAAGATCAGCCGCTTGCGCTGCCATTCGGTCATCTCGCGCCTGTGCTTGCGCTTCTGGCCAACCTGCAGAGCCCTGCCAAATTCGACCTCAAGCCGGTCCTGCAGGATCTGCAGGTCCTGATAGCCTTCAGCCAGCCGAATCCATTGGGGGTCGATAATGCGCATCCGATTCCTCGTCCAACGATGAAGTACAGGGGAGTATAGTACAGGATTGGGCTGCGGACAAGAACTGGGGCCAATCCGGTTTATAATAACGCCCAGGAGAAATAAATGAAAACCTTCCGCATCCTCCTCTCGCTGACCTTTCTGGCGCTCTTCGTCCTGCAGCCGATCCAGGCCAGTGCAGCTGGCAGCGACCAGGCCGCCCCCACCGCCCTGGTGCTGACCATCGACGACGCGATCATGCCCTCGGTGGAGGCTTACCTGAAGCGCGGTCTGGAAGTCGCCACAGTACAGGACGTGGATCTGGTTGTCCTGCAATTGAACACGCCTGGCGGCTCGCTCGACACCATGCAGAACATGGTCGAGGCGATCCGCGCCAGTCATATCCCGGTGGTAGTCTACGTAACACCGCGCGGCGGCTGGGCTGCCTCGGCCGGAGCGATCATCACCCTGGCCGGACATGCCGCCGCCATGGCCCCCGAGACGGCCATCGGCGCGGCCAGCCCGGTCAGCGGCGAGGGCGAGGACCTGAACGAAACGATGGAAACCAAGGTCAAGGAAGCGATGACCGCCCTGGTCCGTTCCCTGACCGTCAACCGGCCCGTCGAGGCCCGCGAACTGGCCGAGGCGATGATCATCGACGCCCGGGCTGTATCGGCCCACGAGGCCCTGGAAGTCGGGCTGGTAGACTTCGTCGCCGCAGACCTGGACGACCTGTACACCCAACTGGACGGCTTCAGCGTACTGGTCTACGACCAGCCGGTCATCCTGGAAATGACCGGCATCCAGACCGAACGGCTGGCAATGTCCTTTATCGAGGAACTTCTGCAGGTACTGACCAACGCCAACATCGTCTTCCTGCTGCTCAGCGTCGGCGTGCAGGCCATCCTGATCGAGATCTCCAGCCCCGGCGGTTGGGTGGCCGGGTTCATCGGCGTGGTCTGTCTGGCCCTGGCTGCCTACGGGCTGGGTTTCCTGCCGGTCAACTGGTTCGGGATCATCTTTATCGTGATCGCCTTCGTCCTGTTCATCCTGGATATCAAGGCCCCAACCCACGGCGGCCTGACAGTGGCGGGCATCGCCTCGTTCGTCGTCGGGGCGCTGGTGCTGTTCAATTCGCCGGCCACACCATCCTTCCAGCGGGTCTCGATCCCGCTGGTCGTGGCAGTGGCAGTGGTGATCGGGGCCAGTTTCGGGGTCATCGTTGGCTTTGCGATCAAAGCCCAGAAGGGCCGCATCCGCACCGGGCAGGAAGCCCTGATCGGCGTGACCGGGACCGCCGTCACTCCACTCGACCCGCGCGGACAGGTCCAGGCGGCGGGCGAACTGTGGACCGCCGAAGTCGTCGAGGAGTCCACCAAGATCCGCAAGGGCGACCGGGTCGAGGTCGTCCGAGTCGAAGGGTTACGTTTAAAGGTAAAGAAAAAATAACCCCAGGGGCGAGCCCTGCCTCGCCCGGCGCAAAGAGGCCCCATGTCTGTTCCCCCGACCCGCGAACGGGTCAACCCTGAAAAAGTGAACACGGCCCCGCTTCGTCGTCCGGAGTGGATCAAGGTGCGCGCCCCGAGCGGCGAGGCCTATGAGAACCTGGTGACGCTGATGCGTTCCAAATCTCTGCACACCGTCTGCGAGGAGGCCATGTGCCCCAACATGGGTGAGTGCTGGGGCTCGGGCACAGCGACCTTCCTGATGCTCGGCGACGTCTGCACCCGCTCGTGCGGCTTCTGCGACATCAAGCACGGCCGCCCGGAGGCACTCGACTGGTTCGAACCGGAGCGCGTTGCCCAGGCAGTCAAGGCGATGAACCTGAAACATGCCGTGATCACCTCGGTCAACCGCGACGAACGCCGCGACGGAGGAGCACCGATCTTCGCCATGGTCATCCGCAGGATCCGCGAACTGCTGCCAGGCTGCTCGATCGAGGTGCTGATCCCCGACTTCAAGGGCTCACTGGAGGCGCTCAAGATCGTCATGGACGCCCGGCCCGAGATCCTCAACCACAACGTCGAGACCGTACCGCGCCTTTTCAAGCAGGTCCAGCCGCAGGATAACTACGCCTGGGCGGCGGCCACCCTGACCAATGCCAGGAAACTCGACCCCGAGGTGCTGACCAAGTCGGGCATCATGCTCGGGCTGGGCGAGGATATCGAAGAGGTCAAGGCCGTGATGCGCGACCAGCGCGCCTGGGGCGTGGACATCCTGACCCTGGGTCAATACCTGCAGCCGAGCAAGAAGCACCTGCCAATCGCCCGCTATTACACCCTCGAGGAGTTCAAGGAGCTGCACGACTTCGGGCGCCAGATCGGCTTCAAGTGGGTTGAGGCCGCCCCGCTGGTCCGTTCGTCGTACCATGCCGCCGAACAGGTGCGGGCACTGTCGATCGTGCACCGAAAGCTCTACGGGGAAGTGGGAAATCTGTGAACAGCATGAGAAACGACGACCAGGAGAGCATCTTCCTCATGGTCGCCTAGAACAATAAGGGCAAAAACTTGGTGATCTTCGGGGCCGGGGTGATGCTCAGAGTGGTCGCCTCGCTGTTCCAGTAGTTCACCAACGCCAGCGCCTTCCCGATCATGGATGAGATCATCCCGCAAGCGTCCTGATAGGCAACCATCCTGATAGACAAGGCCGGGTACCGGCCCCCGCCGCAGACGGCGCGTGTTCTCCTGCCTGCTTATCCCCCAACCACAAAGCTTGATCAATCACACAGACCCTGCAGGGTTTGTATCGTTCAGGTTGCGGCATGCGTGTAACGGGAGCGTTTCAAGACCTCCCAACCGACCAGTTGGTGTGTCGCCTCGTCATACAGGCGCAGGCGCAGCGACTTCAAGCTGGACAGAAGTGTCAGAGTGGCCGGACCCTGGAGAACGGGGTTCTCCCGGTAGCAGGCCTCCAGCCGGTAATTGGGGATCCTGGCGCTGACGTGATGGATGTGGTGGAATCCGATGCTGCCGGTGAACCACTGCAGCAGGCGGGGCAGCCTGTAGTACGAACAGCCCATCAACCCGGCCGCGAAAAAATTCCATTTTTCATGCCGCTCCCAGTAGACCCCCTCGAACTGGTGCTGCATGTAGAACAGCCAGACACCGGCCGCCGTTCCCAGCCAGAAGACCGGTATCTGGACCAGCAAAAAGGCCTCCCAGCCGACCAGCCAGATCAGCAGGCCGATCAACACGACCAGTGCCAGGTTGGTCCACCAGACGCTGGCCCGCTCGCGCTTGCCGCTGCCGCGCAGCGGAATGCGCTGGACGACGGCGAAGACGATCGGCGCCCCGATGACGAACAGGTTGAAGGGATTGCGCATCAACCGGTAGCCGATCTTCTTCCACCTCGGGGCAGCCAGGTACTCCGCGACCGTCATGGTGTACACGTCCCCGACCCCGCGCCGGTCGAGGTCCCCGGATGTGGCGTGATGGATGGCATGGTCGTGCCACCAGCGCGTCCAGGGCGTGAAGGTCAGGATGCCGGTGAGGATCCCAACTACGGTATTGGCCTTCTTGGAAGCGAAGAACGAGCCATGCCCGCAGTCGTGGAAAATAATGAAGGTTCGCACCATGAACCCGGCCGTCGGAAGGGCCAGGGCCAGGGTCAGCCAGTAAGAGACCCGCAGGCTGAGGACCATCAAGGCCCACAAGGCCATGTAGGGAATGAGCGTATTCAACACCTGACCCAGGCTGCGCCGCCAGTCGGAAACCTGATAGTGTGTCAGCAGACTGCGCAGGGAGTGCTGCACATCTTGGATTTCGCGAATATCCATCGGATCACCTCTGGGTAAATTGTACAACAAATTCGGGGGGTATTTTTACCACCGGCCCTTTTCCAGGACCCTGCCAGACGGTTCGTTGCGCGGGGGATAGGCAAACACACGCAAATGGAGTATATTTGTCCGATATACGACCTTTATCCTTCGCAGTCCAGGAGAGATTTATGCAACCAGCTAACGAATCCCAATCCGAGGAACGCGCCGCGATCGTGGTCCGGATCCAATCATGGGCCACGCCAATCGTTGGCGTGATCGCCCTGCTGGTCGGCCTGTTCGCCGGCTACTACGGTCGACCAGTCATGGAGCGCAGCCTCGAGCCCACATCCACTTCAACCGCGGCCGCCACGGTGATCGCCCAGCCGACGGCCACGCCCACCCCGGGCAGCCAGGTCCCGACACCCAACACCCAGCTGATGGCCATGGCCATGGCGGAAGTCCGCCATTTTCAGGGGAATCCAGACGCACCGGTGACGTTCCTCGAATTCAGCGACTTCCAGTGACCCTTCTGCGGGCATTTTGCCACTGGCGCGGGTCGCCAGATCGACGAATTGTACGTGCAGACCGGACTGGTCAGGAGAGGATTTATCCACTTCGCTTTTCTGGGACAGGAATCCTTCTGGGCAGCGGAAGCCAGCGAGTGCGCCGGCGAGCAGGGCGAGGAATTCTTCTGGCTGTACCATGACTATCTATTCGCCAACCAGAACGGAGAAAACCGGGGTGCCTTCGAGATCGAGAACTTGAAAAGCTTTGCCGGGGCCCTCGGCCTGGACACCGAGGCCTTCAATGCATGCCTGGACAGCGGCAGGTACACTTCCCTGGTCCAGGAACAGGCCGCCTTTTCATCTTCCATCGGTGTGCGCAGCACGCCGACCTTCATCATCAATGGGACGCCGGTCATCGGTGCCCAGCCCTTCGAGGTGTTCGAGCAGTTGATCGAGTCACTGACAAACCGGTAGGCGCGGTTCCCGATTGCAGGCAATCCCAATTTTGGCATGCAGGAACAAGTTCCTGCGATCGGGTATCCCGAACTGCTGCATTTCATAAACCAACCTGCGCTTAGCTCCACGAAGCAACACCCTGAGGTGGTCGAATCCGATCACCCCAGGGTGTTTTTTGGCAGCTGCTCCCCTTGTTCAAGGCCTGGAAATCGCCATTCGTCACCTCTTGACAGTATCGTTACTTTATCGTAGAATGCTCTGCAATATAGAGTGCTCTGCAATAGTCGAAACCCTAAGGAGTGCAAGATGAACATCTCACCTACCGAAGCTGAAGAAGCCCTGGCTGCCATCCAGACGATGGTCCATAAAACCCGCCGTGTGATCTCCAGTAGTGGCGCCTATGTCTTCCTGCTCATCTGGGGCGCAGTCTGGCTGGTGGGCTTCCTGTCAAGTCACTTCTTTCCGGAGGAGACTGCCGGACCGATCTGGATGGTCGTGGATATTCTTGGCGGGCTGCTTTCAGCGATCTTCGGCGCTCGGATGAGCCTCCACGTCCGCAGCCCATCGACCACCAAGACCGGCAAACGGATCGCCTGGTTCTGGCTGATCCTGTTCCTTTACTGCCTCGCCGCAATTGGCGTCGCCGGGCCATCGGACGGCAAACAGCTGGCCATGTTCATCATCCTGTTCGTCATGGTCGGCTGGATGGCAATGGGTTTGTTGCTTTCCTTTGCCTCCATATGGACAGGGCTGGCCATCACTGCCCTGGCCTTGATCGGCTACTTCCTGCTG
>JAFGSI010000007.1 GCA_016934715.1 Anaerolineales bacterium | reverse complement strand
CCGACCAACACGCGCACCCCGACCAACACGCGCACCCCGACCTATACCCGCACGCCGACCCGCACGCCGACGGATACCCGTACGCCGACCAACACGCGCACGCCGACCAACACGCGCACGCCGACCAACACGCGCACGCCGACCAACACGCGCACCCCGACCTATACCCGGACCCCGACGCGCACGCCGACATACACGCGCACCCCGACCAACACCCGTACGCCGACGTACACGCGCACCCCGACGTACACGCGCACCCCGACCAACACCCGGACCCCGACCCGCACCCCGACGGACACCCGCACCCCGACGCCAATGCCGGTAGTGACCAATGTGACCGTCTCGGCGGTGGTGCCGGACTCGCCGGTCTGTGGCGGCCCGAATGTGGTCTCTTTCCCGTTCACGATCACGGTCAGCGGGCCGGTGACGGTTGTGTATCACTGGGAAATCAGCGGCGATAGGACCACCATCTCTGCTGATGAGATGCTGGTCTTTGCCTCAGCCGGAACATGGGCGCTTTCTTCCGATGCCTGGAGGGCGGATTGCGGAAATTACTCGGTCCTGCTTGTGGTCACCAGCCCGAATGACATGAGCGCCCAGGCATCTTTTGCCATCATCGGTCCACCACCGACGGATTACCCCACACCGACACCCTGACCGCCTTCTGTAAAATCCCGCAGCAGGCCTGGACAAGGTGCGGCCTGAAGATCAAAGCGGCCGGCTGTTGCCGACCGCTCCCCCGATACGCTTATCCGGCCGCCTTCATGGCGGCCTTGAAGTCCTGCAGGGCCGTGACCGGGGTCGGGTCGGCCTTGTAGGCCATCGCCAGGTAGTAGGCCATGTAGTCGCCGAAGTGCAGTGTCGTCCAGATGTGTGCCAGGGCCGACTCGCCGCCAGCGGTGAAGGTGTCGGTGTTCAGGCCCTGGAGCATGAATCCCTGGCGGGTCAGGTCGAGGCGCAGAGCATTGCGGAGGTGGTCGGACGGTGAGCGCAGGAAGACCGTGGCGGTCTGCATCTGGACCTCGGGATTTTCCAGCCCGGCCAGGGCGTTGTGGTCTGCCTCGGGGAGGATCTCGAAGCTGGCCCCTGCCTTGGCCAGTTCGTTGACCTGTCCCTTCCAGCGCCGGGCGACTGGTGCCAGGATCCCGGCCGCATAGACGTTGATCCAGCGCCCGACCAGCTGCCCTGCCAGGCGCTTGGCCGGGTTCTCGGCCACCGGGATCTCGGCCCGCAGGCTGGCCTGCTGGACCTTCATGGCGATCAGGGCCTCGGCCAGTTCCTCGGCCGGGTCGGGAATCAGGCCCAGGCGGGTGAAGGCCGCCAGCAGCAGCCCGAACGAGAATCCGATCGCGGCGCGCGGCTGCCCGGCATGCTCGAACTTCCAGACCGGCACGCCGGCGGCCGCAGCCCGCTCGGCCAGTTGCCCGCCGGTGCAGACGGCCAGCAGGGTGCAGCCGGCCTCCGATGCGGCCTCGAAGGCGTCGAGAGTCTCCTCGGTATTCCCGGAATGTGAGGAGGCGATCACCAGAGTCTCGGGCCCGTCGGCAAAGGCCGGCAGGCCGTAATCGCGATGGACGGCGACAGGCAGGGGACAGGAGTCCAGGGCATAGGCCATGAGAAGGTCGCCGCCGATCGCCGAGCCGCCCATTCCGGCGATGATCACCCGGCGGAGGATCCCGTTCTCGGCCAGGGGCAGGCTCTGACCCAGCTGCCAGGCCTTTTCCAGTTGCTGTGGCAAGTTGTCGATCTCCGCCAGCATGTCCTGGGGATCGATCTTCTTGAAGGAGGAAAAATCGTCAAGGTTCATGGGAGTGGCCTCTCTGTGATAGGGGTTCATTCCTGGTCTGGCAACGAAATGTGATCAGGTATCCTTGCCTGATGCTGGTGGGCAAGGTCTCGGGCGGTTTGCCCAGGCCGATGGGCACCCGGCCTTATTGCTTGATCAACCGGTATACCTCCCGGCGCTCCCAGCCGGATTCCTGGGCGATCCGTTTGGCCAACGCCGACGGGGATTCGCCCAGTTTCTTGCCGAACTTGATGGCGATCAGCACCCGTTCCTGAGCCCATTTTGGTTTTTCCTTTTTTAGTTTTCCTTCGACCACCAGGGTGAACTCGCCGCGCGGCTCGTGTTGTTCGAAAAAATCGCGCGCCCCGGCGATCGTGCCGCGCCAGATCTGTTCGTGGACCTTGGTCAGTTCACGTGCCACGGCAATCCGGCGGTCACCCAGTTCAACCTCCAGGTCTCCCAGGGCGGCCAGCAGGCGGTGCGGGGATTCGAGGAAGATCAGCGTATAGGCCAGGCCGGCAACCTGTCTGGCGACTTCGCGCCGCTCGGACGATTTGCGCGGCAGGTAGCCCAGGTACAGGAAGGCGTCGGTCGGCAGGCCCGAGGCGGCCAGGGCAGCCAGCGGTGCCGAGGGACCCGGGATGGGAGTCACCGTGTGTCCGGCTTGCAGCGCCGCCCGGACCAGCTCGTAGCCCGGGTCGTTGATCGCCGGCGTCCCGGCGTCCGAGACCAGGGCTACGTCACCCTCCTCCAGGGCAGCCAGGATGACTTCCAGCTTGGTCAGTTTGTTGTGCTCGTAGTAGCTCGTCAGGGGAGTGTGGATGGCGAAGTGAGTCAGCAGCTTGCGGCTCACGCGAGTGTCCTCGGCAGCGATCAGGCGCGCCTCCCGCAGGGTCCGCACGGCGCGCGGGCTCAGGTCTTCCAGGTTGCCGATCGGGGTTGCGACCAGGTACAGGGTGCCCACAGTTGTCTGAAACCTCAGATGGATTCTGTTGACGAAAGGAAGGACCGGCAGCCGTGACACGCAGGCCGGAAGGGCCTGCGTGTCACGGCTGCATCCCGTCCTGCCGGCCGCGGAGCATCCGCCTCGAAAAGTCCTTACAGCTGTTCCCGGATCGCGTCGATACCGGCCTCGAGCTGCGGCCAGCCGGCCAGGCAGTCCTGCAGGAGCAGTTCCAGGTCGTACTGGTCCTCTTCGTGGGTCGTGTTTTCATGCAGGATGCGGACCAGGAAGTCGGTGGTATCTTCCAGGTTGCGGCGGTAGAAGTAGAAGCCGAAGAGATCAGAATGCAGCCGGATGTTCCCGGCGGCGCGCCGGTATTCGGCCAGCAGGGTGGAGAAGCCCTCCCCGGCAAAGATGAACAGGTCGTGCTCGGCCGGGGCCAGCATGGCGCCCTCCCAGTCGACGACGTACACATCGCCTTGCGGGGTCTGCAGCAGGTTGCCCCCGTGCATGTCGGTGTGGACCAGCACCATGGCCGGGTGCAGGTCGCGGCCCTGGTCGGCCAGCTGCTGCAGGCGGGCCAGCAGTTCCAGGATCCGGTCCACCCGCGGGCGGATCAGGTCGCGCAGGGCCTGCTGTCCCGGGCGGTGATCGTCGTTGACCTTCTCCAGCTGGGCCAGGCTCTTGAACAGGGCGCCTTTGAAGGGGATGTTGAATTCCTCGACGTAGGGGACCTCCAGCCCGAGTTCGGGCGTGCTGCGGTGCAGGAGGGCCGTCAGCGCGCCCAGTCTGGCCAGGAGTTCGGGCGCGGGTGGCCACGGCTCCCCCAGGGGCCGCCCTTCGATGTACTCACGAACGATCAGCGGCTGGTCCTGGAAACTGGAGAACAGGGCCCCGGCCTTGGTGCGCTGCGGGGCGGCCAGGAATGGGAACAGGTCGCGGTCGACGAGGGTCCGGGTCAGGGTCAGGGTGAAGTCGAGGCGCTCACGGCTGAGACGGGCCAGGCGTCCCCCGGACAGCAGGGTGACAAAGAAACGCCGGCCGTCCTGGCAGTCGAGGCGGTAGTGGCAGCCGACCTCGCCGGCGGGGATGAAGGTCAGCTCCCCTGCAGGATAGCCATACACCCGGCTGAGGCTCTTGAGCAGGGCGGACTTGTCGAGGGCGGGTTCGAATTTCATGGAGTCATCTCCAGGTTGATCTTAATTCTACTCGATTGCTGTGCCTTTCGGCGCGGCGGAGGACAAGCAATTGCCGGGGTCGGCAGCTCACCGCACAGCGAAAATGCCGCCGGCCCAGAAAGATTTTTTGCCAGCCCGCCGGTGATCTGGCCGACGGCATCGACCTGTCCGATCATCGCGGGCACGGTGGCACGCACGTCCGGATCGAGGCGCTGATTCATCCGGGCAGCCATCCGGGAGCGGCCAGCTCGCGCAGGCTGGATATGACCCGGGACAGGCCGAGTGCCAGACCCAGGGAAGGCGACCAGGCGAAGGCCGCGCGCGCGGCGGCGATAACCAGCATCAGGCGCCCGATCGGGCGCAGGCGGATGGTCTGCTGGTCCTTGCGGAAGGTTTCGCCCATGTGCTGCAAGGTATCGTGGTCTTCCGGTCTGGTTGGCTTGAAGCCCGGCGCGGTCATCCGGAAGAGGAGCCCACGGCTGGCAGTCAGAAATGTCCGGTTGGCGCGCTGCTGGCCGATCGCAGCGCTCAGCGCGGGACGTTTCGCGAAGCAGATCCTTGAGTCCCGCGCCCAGTCGTTCGATCAGCTCACGAACATGACCGAGGAGGCCTGTTTCGGGAAGAGCGTGTCCAACAGCAGGCGGGCCTCGTCGTCGCGGTACCAGCAGTCGGCGTAGGACTGTTCGAGCTCCTCGAAGGACCGGTAGCCGAAGACCAGCTGCAGGAAGGACAGGTCGGGGAAGGCGGCCGTGCCCTGATCGGAGGGGGCGGGCTGCCAGGCCTCGGCGCCAGTCAGTTGGCCTTTCTCGAAGACCAGCTTCAGGCCAGAACGGTAAAAGCTGATCCGGGTCTCCCCGGTGTAGCCGACGATCGGCGATCCGGCCAGGCGCCGTTCGAGGACCGGGGCAATGGTGTCCATGAACCTGGGCAGATCAGGGACGCGCACGTACCAGGCATACGGGTCGCGAACTCGCGGCAGGCGATCGCGAAAGACTGCGTAGGAAGGGTGCTCGGTCCCGAACCAGAAGCCGAAGGCGCTGCGCGGATTTTCCCTGGTGGCCTTCTGCCCGCCGGCGGCCCACAGGTAGCGCGCCACCGAAGGGGTGACCTCCAGCCAGGAGATGCCAGGCCTGAGTTCGTAGTTCTGGGCTACCAGACCGGCGTCCCAGTTGAACCAGGGGTGGGTCAGGTAGCCGACCGGCTCGCCATCCGGTCGGGCGATGATGCGGATCTCGTGGCGGATGACGTTCTTCTTGCTCTGGCCGCTCAGATCATAGCGCCAGATCCCTTCGTCCCGGATGCAGGTCACCAGGCGCCGCTGGCAGGCGAGGGCATAAACTTCCATCAGGAAGGGGATATCGGCTTCCGCCGCCGGGCGGATGAAGAAGGGTTCTTGCTCGCCGTCCTTCAATTTCGGCAGCTGGGCTTCAAAGCCGACCCGCCCGCCGCCCAGTTCCAGGCCCATCTCGTAGCCGAACAGCTTGTAGTAGAAAGGGATGCCGGTGATCCCCAGGACCTGTTCGCCGCGTTCGGCGCTCCACTTGTGGATCTCGTCGAACTGGACCCGCACCAGGCCGCGGTTGCGGTATTCGGGCAGGGTCCCGACCAGCTCGGGCCGGCCGGCAGGAAAGGGAACGCCGGCGTAGGCCCAGGTCTGCGAGATCAGGTTCAGCGAGGAGATGATCTTGCCCGAGGCCGCCTCAACCACCAGGGTGAAGTCCTCGGGAGAGAAGGTCGGGTGGGGGTGGGTGAGCAGGTCGCGGGTCCAGGCGGCGATGCGCTCGTCAGGCTTGTCGAAGCCTTTGTCGCTGTGGATGCGGGCGTTGAATTCTGCCAGCCCGGCCGCGTCAGCAGCGATCGAACGGCAGAGAATCAAACCGTCGCCCAGATCGCGCAGGACGGGACGACTCTTCAAATCGATTTTCATGTTTGACCTGTATCAGAGGGCCATCCTCCAGCGAACGGGAAAAGGTCATGGTTGGTTGAGGATTTGTTCCAGTTCGGCCAGGGCGGTTTCGGGCTGCTGGAAGTGGATGGCCTGCATGCCGACAGACCGGGCGCCGGCGATGTTCTCGGCGAAGTCATCCAGGAAGACGGCCTCGGCAGGCTGGACTTCCAGCTTCTCAAGGGCCAGTTCGAAGATCGCCGCACCGGGCTTGGCCAGGCCGACCTCGGCCGAAATGATCATATGGTCGAAGGCGTCGGCGAAACCCTGGCTGGCGATGTAGCCCCGCAGCCCTGACCAGGCGTTGCTGATCAGGCCGACCTTGTACTGCGGGCGCAGGCTGCGCATGTACGTGATCAACTGGCGATCGACCACGTCACCGCCGAAGAACTCGTCCACCAGGGCCTGACGCCCGTCAGCGGGCAGGTTGAGGGCCTTCAAGGTGGCAGCCCAGTGCTCCTCCTCGTCGATCTTGCCGACGGTGGCCTGGGCGGCAGTCTTGGAGTCGAAGATGATCCGCAGCAGATCTTCATATTCCAGGCCCAGCCGCTCGGCCAGATGCTGGCGTGGGGCCTGGAACTCGGTGCGGGCAATTACCCCACCGAAGTCGAAATAAACGGCCTTGAGGGTCATTTGGTCTTGGTTCCTGTCTTCGGCTTCGTTGACGTGGTTCCGGGCGTCTTGGCCGCGCTGCCGGTCGGTTTCTTCGCCGGGGTGGGACCCTTGCCCTTCGAGGAGGCCGTGGCAGGGGTCTTGGCGGAGGACTTGGCCGGGGTTTTGGCCTGGCTGCCCGCGCTTGCTCCGGCAGGGGCCTTGTAGGCCGAGGTCTTGCCGCCGGCGGACTTGGCTGCGGCGGCCGGCCTGGCGGGTGTCGCTTCCGTGGAGGTCTCCTTGGCCATGGCCTTCAGATCGGCTTTCCAGTTGGGATAGGCCATCTGCAGTTTGAACTGCTCGACGCGATTGGCACGCCGGCATTTTGGGCAGTGGGCGTCGTAATACTTGAGCTTTTCGGCCGTCAGGTGCTCCAGGGCGGCGAGCATCTCGTCACGGCTCAGGGCGAACATGGTCTGGCAGTAGGTGCAGCGGAGTTGCATGGCAGGCTCCTTTCTAAGGGGAAACAGGCGATCCTGGCACTATTTTACTCGATAGGTTCGGTAAGCGTGGCAGGCAAACCGCTCTGGAAGTGATCTCTTGGGCTCTTCGGGCGGGTCCACCACGGAGCGCACCCACCTGCCTGGTCGCTTCCGGTCCAGGTTTATTCAAGCCGTTTGCGGTAGATGGTCTGTTGTTTGACTTTCTTGTACCCGACGCCCTCATAAAGCCGTAAGGATCCGGACAGGTTCTGCGCATCGGTGCTCAGGGCGGTCTCGGTCATGCCCATCTCCTTGAACATCCTCATGCTCTGGATGAGCAGGGCGCGCGCCAGACCGCGCTTGCGCCACGGACGGCGGGTGGCGATACCTTCGGTGTAGCCGCGCTTGCGCCCATATTCTTCGTTTTCCTTCTCGTCGACGAAGTTGTGCACCACGCTGGCCATCTGGTCGCCATCCCAGGCCACCTTCCACAATGCTGGCTGGAAGGTGGGGGCTTCCATCCATTCCCTGTATTCCTCTTCACTCATATCACGGATCCCCCAGTGGTCGCGAAAGGCTTCGTTGGTGGCATGGTAGATCGGCCACAGGTCCGCCGCGACCACCGGGCGGACCTCCAGCCCCTCCGGCAGGGGCGTCTCGGGGAAGGGCTTGCTCAGGTCGCGGGTCATGTAGATCTCATAGCGCACGGGTTCGTAGCCCTGTTTCTCCAGCAGGGCGACCATGTCCTTCTCCGAGTCGAAGGGCTCGCACTGGAAGTACTTGGGCCGGCCCGGCGGGTGTTCGGCGGCGATCTCCCGGCCGCGCCGTTCGGCGAATTTCCACATGGCCGTGGCGAGGCCCTTGTGGCGCCAGTCGGGGTGCAGGAAGCCGATGATGTGGTACAGGCGGATCCCTTCAGCCAGGTCGTGCCAGAAAATGCGCCCGTAGGCGATCAGCTGGCCGTCGATCTCCGCGAAGAGCATGTCAGTCGCCGGGTCGCAGTTCTCCAGGTAGCGGTAGGTGCGGGCAATGTCTTCGACAGTGGTGGAGCGTTCCACGTTATCAGCGACCTTGCAGGCTGCGATCAAGGCAGCCATATGCGGATAATCGGCCTCGCCGCGGAAACGGCGGAAGGTCAGCCCGGGGATCTTGGGCGCCCCGGGAACCGTGATCGGATTTCTCATGGTCTCTCTCGATTCCTTTTCTGTTGTTCCTGCCACTCGCTGCGCAGGATACCCATGTAGAGGACGTCCCAGCGGCGGCCTTCGCGCAGGAGCAACTGTCGCTCGCGGCCCTCGTGCACGAAACCGGCTTTTTCGTAGGAGCGCACGCCGCGCTGGTTGTACTCGAAGACATCCAGTGTGACCCGCTCCAGGTTCAACTCGCCGAAGGCGTAGCCTAGAATGATCTTCATCGCATCTGTTCCGTAGCCTTTGCCCCAGAACTCGCGTTCGCCCAGGCCGATGCCGACGAAGCAGTCGCCGTGCGTCCAGCGGATGCCGTCCAGGCCGATTTCGCCGATGATCTGGTCGCCTATCAGGGTGCGGATGGCGAAAACGTGGCAGTGTTCGTCTTCGCTGTTCTTCTCGAGCCATTTCTGTGTGCCCTTGACCGAGAAGCGGCGGGCGGGGTCCCAGTCGAGCAGGCGCAAGTATTCGCTGTCAGCCGACCATTGCGAGAACAGTCTGGCTAGCGTTTCCGGGTCCTCGGCTGTCAGGCGGACCAGGTCGCCGCGGTACAGGTCGGTGATCATTTCTGCATCTCTTTCCATTCATCGGTCAGCAGGCCGTAGTGAACCAGGTCCCAGCGCTGGCAGTCGCGTTCCAGCGCCTGGCGGCGGCGGACTTCCTCGACGAAACCGAAGCCGGTGAAGAGGGCCTGGGCCGGGGTGTTGTAGTCCGGGATGACCGCCGTCAGCCGGTACAGGTTGAGTTCGTCATAGGCATAACGGAGCAACAGGCCAACGGTCTCCCTCCCGTAGCCCTTGCGGCGGTCCTCGGCGTCGCCAATTCCCAGGCGGATGGTGCCGATCCTGTTCGTCCACGAGATCCCGGCCAGTTCGGCGAAGCCGACCAGGCGGTCGTCGCTCAGGGTGCGGATGCGGAAGTGGAAGGTGTTCTTGTCCTCTTCGAGGAACTTTTCCAGTTCCTGCTCCAGTTTCTTCTTGATCTGCCAGGCCGAGAGCGGGCGGGCTGGGTCGGTGTACATCATGCGCATGAACCCGCTGTCGTGGGTCCAGCGCGAAACGGCCTCGGGGTCTTTCTCGTGGTCGATTGGCCCGAGGCGGACCAGGTTTCCGGCGAACAGGGGAGTGTCGATGCTCATCTCTTCTCTCTTCCTGCCCCCATGCCTCCCCAGCGCCTTTCGAAATCAGGGGGAAGGGACGGGGTAAATGAAAGGGCCACGGGGTTTGCCCATGGCCGCCTGGGGGGAAGGAAACGGCCACGGGCGGGGAGTGCTCCGTGGCCGCAAGTTACTGCGTGTAACCTACATGCGAGCTGGCGCACTCCGCGCAGGCAGAACATCCCCGCCGTTGGCGGTGCGAACGGGCTGGAATTTGAGCAGACCTGGAACCATGAAGTGCGCCTCCTTTCGTCAGATTTTCGAACGGGTGTAGTGTATCACGAGGGTTGGAGAACGGTCAAGGATGTCAGCGGCTGACCCTGGCCCGGACGACGATCCGGTCGACGGCGCCGAAGCGGTACTTGTACTCCTCGTCGCCGCGCATGAAGTCGAACTCGGCCCGTTTCTCGTCGTTGGCCCACTGCAGCAGGTAACCGAGCAGGACCCAGCCGGGAGAGAGATCCATGAAGGCCCGGTCCAGGCCGGAGTTGTAGACCCAGATCCGGTCAGCGTAATCGAAGTTCAGGTAGCCGGCGGCCTTCTGACCGTCGACTTCCATGAAGGCTAACTGCAGCCAGCCGCCTTCGAAGGCGGCCTGGCAGGCCAGGCGCATCTGCGTGCGCATGCTCGCGGTCAGGAAGGTGGCCTTCTCGGGGTCGTGGGCCATCAGGTCCAGGAAGGCCTCGATCTCTGCCTCCAGGGTCCCGGCATCGCTGACGATGTACCAGTGCACGGCCCGCCCGCTCTCCTCGGCCCGGCGCATCTTGCGGCGGATCTCGTGGCGCTGTTTCTTGTCGATCCCGGCCAGGTAGGTCTCGAAGTCGCCGGGCAGGGGGATCGAAGGGGCGTGGTATTCCGGCTGCAGGTCGCAGGCCCAGCCGCGGCGGGCGGCCTCATCCTGCAGGGCGGCCAGGGTCGGGGAGGACTCGGGCACGACATGCAGGTCGAGCAGATTCCATTGGTAGGGCAGGCCAGGCAGGAAGTCAAGCAGCCCGGCGACGAAGTCGGCCAGATCGGCGGGGGCGGCGATCAGGTCGAGGTAATCGGAGATCTCGATGCTGCCCAGGAGCAGCAGGGACGGATCGCCTTCTCGGTTGGGGGTGCTAAACAGGGGGGCGATCCCGGCCAGGTGCCCGTCGCGATGGGCCGCAACGATGGCCAGTTTGGCCGACTCGGGCCATTCCCCGCCGCCGCGCGTCTCCCACCAGGTCCGCAGGTACTCGTGGCGCAGGAAGGGCGCGTCGGTGACCGCTTCGGCCAGCAGGCCGTTCCATTCGGCGGCGTCGATAGAGGAGAAGTCTGAGATCAGGATGAATTCCATGGGAGGTGGTGATGGGCGCATTTGTTCATTCACTTTTGGCCCGTCCATTTTACCAGTATAATGGTACCGTGGTTGCCGAATACGACCTGCATCTGCTGCCGTTTAACCGCGTCAAGGGGCAAGAATGGCCCCAACTGCCGGGTCTGCTGGCCTGCACGCCACCAAAGCGCTGCGCCCGCGGCCGGGAAAACGATTACGCGATCATCTACCTGACGCTTGCGGGCAGCACCCCCTTCACCTCCGGCGAATACAACCAGGTCATATCGCAACTGGCGGAGCGTTTCTACCAGCAGCCCGGTTCGTTGACGGCTGCCGTGCGGACAACCGTCGACATCCTCAACCAGTTCCTGGTGGAGCGCAACATGAAGGCCAGCGGCACGGGCCAATACCAGGCCGGCCGACTGATCTTCGCGGTGTTGCGCGGGTCGCAGTTCGTGATCGCCCAGAGCGGGCCGACCCATGCCTTCCACCTGAAAGCCGGTGAGGTGGTCCAGATCCACGACGACCAGATGTCGGGCCGCGGGCTGGGGTTCGGCCAGATGACGCCACTGCATTTCACCCAGGTCGCACTGCATCCCGGCGACCAGTTGATCCTGTGTTCCCAACTGCCGTCCGGCTGGCAGCCGGCTCTGCAGGCCGATAAGGGTCCGATCGGAATGGAAGCCACGCGGCGCAAGCTGCTGGCGGCCAGCGAAGATGACCTGAACGCGGTCTTGATCCAGGCGGTGGCGGGCAAGGGCCAGCTCAACGTGCTCCAAGCGATGAAGCCGGCGGTCGAGATGCCGGTGGCACAGCCCGTGTCCCGCCCGGGGAGCGGACCGATCCCGCCGCAGTCCCGCCCGGCGAGCCGCTTTGCCCGCCTGGTGGCAGGACGCGAGGAACCGGCCGGGGAGGCGGCAGCCCAATCCGGGATGCCACCTGGCTCGCCCCCGAGCGCAGCTGTGCAACCCTCCCAGACCATGCCTCCGGCGCAGCGTCCCCCGGGGGGCGGCCGTTTCGTGGCCCCGCGTTCGACCTCGGACCTGCCTGAGATCGAACGCCAGGCCAGGGCACCCCGCCTGCGTCTGCAGCGCCGGGGCATCTTTCGCGGCCTGGCTCGTTCGCTGCACGGTCTGCGGACCTTCGGCGAGCGCCTCTCAGAAGGGTTGGGTCGCTTCCTGCCGCGGCTGCTGCCCGGCGCGGAGGGGAACGGCCAGGCGTTGCGGGTCTTCATGACGATCGTTGCCATTGCCGTCCCGCTGGTGGTGGTGGTGTTGGCGGGCACGGTCTATGTGCGCATCGGCAAGCAGTCCCAGTATGAGCAGAACTATCAACTGGCCGTCCAGTCGGCGGTGGGGGCGATCGGTCAGAGCGACATGGCGGTCGTGCGCCACGCCTGGGAAAGCTGCCTGTTCTATCTCGACCGGGCCGATGGCTACCAGCTGACGACCGAATCGCAGTCCTTGCGGCGTGAGGCCCAGGCGGCCCTCGACGGGCTGGATGGCATTATCCGCCTGGACTTCCGCCAGGTGGTCGGGGCATTGAGCGACACGGTCCAGGTCAGCCGCATGGTGGCAACCGAGGATGCCCTGTTCCTGCTCAACAGCACGCGTGGTAATGTCATGCACGCCCTGATGACCAATCAGGGCTTTGAGGTCGACCCGTATTTTAAATGCGAGCCGGGCACATACAACGGCATCCAGGTTGGGACCTTGATCGACCTGGCGGCCTTGCCGGCGATCAATCTGCGCAACGCCGACGTGCTGGCGATGGACGCCAACGGCACCCTGCTGTACTGTACTGTGGGGTCCGAGCCTGCGGCGGTCCCGCTGGTCCCGCCTGAACTGGGCTGGCGGGGCGTCAGCGGGTTCACGCTCGACATTGACGGCCGCAACCTGTACCTGCTCGACCCGCCTGGCAACGCGGTATGGGTCTATACCGGCAACCTGGGTGAATTCACCGACTTGCCGATGATCTTCTTCGGCGAATACGTGCCCCACGACATGGGTTCGGTGATCGACCTGGCCGCCAACGGCGACGACCTGTACCTGCTCTTCCAGGACGGACATGTGACCGTCTGTACCCTCAGCCGCCTGGACGTGGCCCGAACACGCTGTTCCGACCCGGCGACCTTCATCGACGAGCGCCCTGGCCACCAGCCCGGCCTGGTCATCACCGATGCGATCTTCAGCCAGATGACCTTTGCCTCGCCCCCCGATCCGTCGCTGTATCTGCTCGAGCCGCTGACCCAGGCGGTCTACCGCTTCAATCCCCACACCGATTCGCTGACCCTGCAGGCCCAGTTCCGGGCCACTGTTGACCAGGTACGGACACAGTTCCGTTCTCCTGCCGTGGCGATGGCGATCAGCCCCAACCGGGCGATCTTCCTGTGCGTGGGCAACAAGATCTATTACGCCGGCGCGGTCCCCTAGGCAGAAAGAGAGGAAGTTTATGAGCACATCTTCAGGCAATTCCAGAAGATCCCTGGCCGGCCTGGTCGGTTTTTTGAGGCGTGTTCTGGGGGGTGCCAGGCAGCCGGACCCGGCTCCGCTCCAGCCGGTCGGCCTGCCTGACAACCTGAATGAGCCGGTGCGGATCGTCACCAATCGGGTCCTGCTGGTGATCTATGACCCGGTCATGGACCCGGTCAGCGGCGAGACGCTTACCCGGAAGATGCAGTGGCAGCGCCCGGACGATCTGGTCGCTGGTTTTACCCAGGAGATCCTCGAGGCCAGCAGTGGGGTCGCCCGCTACGAGATCGTCGAGAGGGTTGCCTTGAACGAATTCCCGGCCAAGACAGACGGGTTTCGCTACGGTCCGACCTCTTACATGAACGTGCTGCGCGGCGGCCAGCCGTACAAGCCGGAGGGGGTGGACTACCTGGCCATCCTGACCGGCCTCAATGTCCTGCCGCGGGTCGTCAAGCGCGAGTTCGACGAGGTCTGGATCTTCAGTTTCCCGCACGCCGGTTTCTACGAGTCGACCATGGGCGGGGCAGGGGCTTTCTGGTGCAATGCTCCCCCGCTCTCCGGGACCGGTGGATGCAGCCGCAAGTTCGTGGTGATGGGGTTTTCCGTCGAGCGCGGAATTGGCGAGATGCTGGAAGCCTTCGGCCATCGGGCCGAATCGGTTCTGACCAAGGTCTTCGAGAAGACATCCGGGGAGGCGAATCTCTACTCCCGTTTCTCACGCTACGACAAGCGCGCCCCCGGCAAGGCGGAAGTCGGGACGATCCATTTCGCACCCAACAGCGAGCGGGAATACGACTGGAAGAATGCCCGCAAGGTGATGAGCAACTGTTACGATTGGTTGAACTTCCCGAAATTCCAGAACGATGTTCGCGAGGTCAACCTGAAGGATTGGGGCGGAGGTGACATTCAGGCCCATCACAAGTGGTGGCTCGCGCACCTTCCCAAGGTCGCCGGACGGACCAACGGCGTGGCCAACAACTGGTGGCAGTACGTGATGGATCCCGGCCTGGTAAACTTGTAATGTCCCTGTAAGTAGTTGAAAAGCGAACTTCATACTACACTTATCGTGTTGCGATCCTTTGTGTACCCCTGTACCCCAATCGGAGTCTCTCCCTGCCCGGGGGCACTTTGATTTGGATTTTTTTCCATTATGGAGTAGCCGAAGATCTTGGGGGGGGCCAGCGGCCGACGGCCCTCCCCGTCCTTTTCGATACAAGCGTTTGATGTCTTCACCTGCGGGCAGCTGACTGGCTGGCTTGCCCCGGGCACCGTTGGACGATCTGCCCGGGGGAACAGCAGTTGTAGGCCTGCTCCTGGCCTACCACCCCTGGCATTGGTGAAGGGCAACAGGAACGGAAATGCCGGTCAGGATCGACTGATCTACCCTATGTCACCCACACCTGAACCACAACCGCACCGGTCTCGTCCGATCATCCGCCTGGGGATCTTGGTGGTCCTCATTGTTCTGGTCGTGTTCTTGCGGCATTGGATTGGCGCGGCGGTCGCAGTGCTGCTCCTTCTGCCGGTGATCGCGGCTGCCTGGCTCTACGGCGGTTGGGGCGGGATCGCAGCCACACTGGTGGTGATCCTCGCCGATTTCTTGCTGCGCAGGTTCTTGTGGGGCGAGGCCATCGGCGACATCCCGCTGGAATGGTTCTCCGGTCTGGTCGTGACCGCAGCCCTGGTGATTGCGATCGGGCACAGTCGGGAGGTGGCCCGGCAGCGACGGGAAGCCTTTTCCCTGAGCCACCGCTTGACCCAGAGCCAGGGCGAGTATATCGATTTCATGACCCGCCTGAACACCATCGTGCGGGCCGCGCTGGAATCCGAGGACATGTCCTCGATGACCCGCATGATTGCCCAGCGGGTGGGGGCATTGTTCTCCGCAGACCATTGTTTTGTCACCCGCTGGGATGAAACCCGCCGCCAGCCAGTCGCCACCCGCGCCGATGGCGCGGGGGCTGATTCCGATCCTCCACTCCGGGTGATGCCCGATGAACGCAGCCTGACCAGCGCGGTGCTGGAGGCCGGGCAAACGCTGGCGATCGAAGATCTCGCGAATACGCCGCACAGCAGTCCCCCACTGGCCGAGGAGCTGCCCGGCGTCTCCGCGCTGGCGATGCCACTGATCGCTGGTGGACGCAGGCTGGGCGCCGTCATCGTGAGCTATGATGTGGCCCGTTCCTTCACGCCCGAAGAGATCGCCCGTGCCGAACTGGCCGCCAGTCAGATTTCGCTGGTCATGACCCAGGTGGTCCTGCTGGAGGAAGCTCGCCAGCGGGTGCGCGAACTGGCTGGCCTGCATATGATCTCACAGACCTTCACCATCCACAGCGACAACCGCCAGATCTATGCCCTGCTGACAGAGATCCTGGCCGGCCTGGTGGAGGCTGAAATCTGCATGATCGGCCTCCACGATGCGGCCCGGGGCGTCATCCAGAGCCAGATCCCTGGCTGTGGACTGGGCGATGAGCTTCTTCAGGCCCTGCAGTTCCCCTACGAGCTGGTCGTGCGGGCTTTTGGAAGTGCGCGGCGGGTCTTTCGGGCCAACCGCTTGGAGGAGATCCCGGGCGAATTCCTCGGCCTGGCCGATTCGTTGGGGATCCATTCGTTGCTGGTGGCTCCCTTGTGGGATGCCAAGCAGCACATGGAGGGGGCCATCTATGCAGCCAACAAGCCCGGCGGGTTCAGCGAGGACGATGCCCGTCTGATGGAGATCTTTGCCGGGCAGGTGGCGGTAGTCATCCAGAACACCCGTTTGCTGGCATCCGAACGCCGCCGGGCGCGCGAGCTGGCCGTCCTGCACGCGATCGCCGTGGCGGCCACGGAGGCCGATGACGAGGACGAACTCATCGAGCGCACCACCCACCTGATCGGGGAGGGCCTGTTTCCAGATTACTTCGCCACCCTGTTGCTGGACGAACACAGACAGGACCTCTACCTGCACTCCTCTTACCGGCAGGGGAATCGAGAGGCTTTCATGCGCATCCCGCTTGGGATCGGGGTGGTCGGATCCGTCGCCCGGTCGGGGAAGATGTGCTACCTGCCTGACGTCAGCCTGGCGGCCGACTACGTGAGCATGGACCCCTTGATCCAGTCCGAACTGTGCATCCCGCTGCGGGTCGGGGAGAAGGTCATCGGTGTGCTCGACGCCGAGAGCATGGAACTCAACGCTTTTACGCACGAGGACCAGGAGCTGCTGGGCATCCTGGCCGGACAGCTGTCGACCTCCATCCAGCGTCTGCGCACAGCCCGGGCGGAGCGCTACCAGACCATCCAGATGGAGCGCTCGAATGCCCTGGTCAAGGCCCTGGTCCAGGTTGGAGCGCAGGCGGCCTCCGAATCCGATCCGGCCGGCGTCATGCAGACCCTGGGCAGCGAGTTGAGCAGGCTTGGCCTGACCTGCCTGCTGGGGCTGTATTCCGGCCAGGGGAGCGAGATCGTGATCCACTATACCTCCCTGCCGCGCCGGGCGCTTCGGATGGTCGAGCGCCTGAGCAGGAATAAAATCGAAGGCTATGCCATCCCGGCCGAATCGCTGGCGCCCTTCGTCGGTCAGGGCCAGAAGCTGGTCTTCCTGGCTGACCCGTTTTCCACGGCGAGTCACATCCTGCAGACCTTCCCGCAGCGGGCCGTCGTCCGGATCCTGGAGTTAATTGGCATCACGGTCGGCGTGACCGTCTGTCACCTGCCGCTGGTCAGCGAGGGACAGACGATCGGCATCCTGTGGCTGTGGGGAGAAGGCCTGCGCGAAGACGACCTGCCGGCGATGTCGATCTTCGCTCGCCAGGTGGCGGCTGCGATGCAGAATGCCAACCTGCTGGCCGAGGTCAGCCGGCTGGCGGACACCGACGAGTTGACCGGGATCCATAATCGCCGATATTTCTTCGATCTGGCAGAGAAAGAATTTGACCGGATCCAACGAACCAGGCAACCGATGACGATCATGATCCTGGATGTGGACCATTTCAAGCAGATCAATGATCGTTACGGTCATCTGGTCGGCGACGCGGTCCTGCAGAGCGTCTGCCAGCGGATGTCGGCCAGCCTGCGAGACAGCGACGCGCTGGGCCGCTACGGGGGCGAGGAGTTCTCGATCCTGCTGCCCCAGACCGGCCAGGCGGCCGCGATCCAGATTGCCGAGCGGTTGCAGAGGAACGTCAGCAATACGCCGATCGAGACCGAGGCCGGCCCGTTGACGGTCTACCTGAGCATTGGGGTGGCGACGATCGATAGGGGGACTCCCAGCCTGCATGCCCTGATCAACCGTGCCGACCAGGCGATGTACGCCGCCAAGGAGAACGCCAGCCTGAATGTTGTGGTAGGATGACTGTTTTGTACGGGTGCAAAAAAGCGGGCGCCGGCAGTCTCCGGCGCCCGCTTTTCGATCCTTGGCGGGCTGGTCGGTCGGCGGGCCAGGGCCGATCACCTCGCCGGCCCGGGATCAAGCCATCTGCGCAGGTTGGGCAGAGTCAGCGGCAGGAGCAGGGCCATCAGGATCGCCGAGGTCAGGCACCACTGGCAGACGGCCCGGATGAGGTAGAGTTCGAGGGAAGTCAGGTAGATCGAGAACAGGACGCCAAAGACCGCCATGCCGAATGCGGCCAGGCTGGCGGGGCCCTGAATCCTGGTTCCCCCCCGGCGGGCGACCCACCAGGCGGTCAGGATCAGCAGGTAGCCGAGGGCACCGGCCACGCCCAGGGGCAGCCAGCCGAACAGCAGAGCGTAGGGGCTGGCCTGGACCACATCACAGCCGCTGACCAGGCGGCAGACGACCTCTGAGGAAGTGATCTTGGCGTGGGCCAGGTAGATGGCCACGCCGATCCCGGTCACTGCCAGCAGGGGCAGGGTCCCGTCGACCCATACGCGGCGCGCGACCGGCAGGCGGGTCCCGATGGCGGCCGGCAGGCTGTAGGCCAGGGAGACGGTCAGCAGGCCCAGCACCACCACTCCCAGTCCGAAGCCCTCCATGGACTCGGGCGATGCGTCCGAGAGCGGTTCGATGGCGGCCGCAGCGACCTCGGCGACCGGCTCCTGGCGGGCGGGAGTTCCGGTCCTTCCAGCGGGCAGAGCGAAGGTCGGGACGGGGGCCCGGGCGGCCAGGATTTCGGCCAGGACCTGGTTGGCGGGCAGGTCGACCCCGCCCAGGGCCAGGCCGGCTTCGATCAGGCCGGGCAGGTCGGCGGAGATCACCTGCTGGCCGATCAGGACCCGCTCCCCGACCACCAGGAAGGGCACCCCGGCCACGTTCTGCTCGATCCCGAAGGAAGCCGCCATGCGAAAGAAGGCCTCCACGTCTTCCATGCTGATCACCTGGACCAGCAGCAGTTCGAACTGGCTGCCGTAATATTCCTGGAGCGGCGGCAGGATGACCGAGAGGGTCATTTCACAGTGGTGACAGCCGACTTTCCAGAACATCACTGCCCGCACGACCGGCCTGTCTTCTGGCGTTCCCCGTATGGCAGCGACGGCAGTGACCTGGGCACTCATCAGCGTGGCGGTCACTTCACACTCGTCACAGGTCGGCGTGGCTGCAGGGAGCAGGAGTTCCGTCGTCGACCGGTTGCTTTCAGCTGGGCGGTTGGCGTCGTACAGGACGATCGTCGCCAGCGCGGCCAGTGCCAGCAGGAGCACCGCCGTCAGGGTCTGGACCTTAAATTGCCTCCCCAGGACCTGATTTTTGGGTTCCATTCGTGATTTCCCTAGTCGACCTGGAAGATCAGGCTGCAGCAGGTCAGGGCGCCTTCGGCTTTGGCCAGTTCGGAGGCATCGACCAGGACCGGTTGTATGCCGGCCGCCTCCAGCCGGGCCAGGGTGCGCGGGTAGGCCGGCTGGTAGACCGCTGTCCCCCCGACCAGCAGGACATTGGCGCCGCCGGGCTCGGACGGGTCGACCTCGATGAACTGCAGGCCGGGAAAATCGGTTCTGTTCCCCCAGGCCGGGTTGATCAGCAGGGTATTCTCCGCTACCTGGGTGACCGCCGACTTGAGATGCAGGCAGCCGCGGACCGGCACACCTCGGACCTGGTAGCCGTGCGGTGCCAGGAAGGCCTGCATCTGGTCGATGGCGGCCTGGTTACTGCGCCCGGTCAGGCCGACGAAGATCGTCTTGCCGACCGTCAGCACATCACCGCCGTCCAGGGTGCCGGGGGCGCTGATCCGATGCAGGGTCCGATAGGGGCCCAGCGCCCGGCCGATCGACTCGACCTCCGGCTTGCGCGAGTCGGCCCCGGGTCGGGTCAGGATGGCACACTCGTCCAGGACGATGGCGGTGTCTTCCACGAAGACCGAATCGGGCAGGTCCGGTTCCTCGGACAGCGCCATGACCCGGACGCCCAGGTCGGCCAGCGCCTGTTCATAGTTGGCGTGCTGGCGGCGGGCGTTCTCCAGGTCGATCGGGGTGCGTTCCAGGTGGGTCAGTTCGCAGTTGACGATCGAACGGCTGACCTTGCGGGTGATGGCGATGAGCATGATTCCTCCTCGGAATGCGGATGGGGATCGAAGGTTGCATGCAGGGAGGCGGTGCCCCTGCTTTTGTGGGCAGTAAGGCGGTAAAAAGGGATTTCCATGCCGCCGGCCCGGGATGCCATTTCGTCCAGCACCACGGCCGAAGAGGCGAACCCGTCCCGCAGTCGCGGCGAGGGAAAGGCTGCCATCAGGCGCTCCAGGCGGGCGTGGAAGAATTGCAGGGCATGTGGTTCGGGAAGAAAACTGCTGTCAGCGGCCCACTGGATGTTGATGAATCCAACCCGCCGGACCAGTTCGGCCAGTTCCTCAGGGGCGAACTCATGGAAGGGAGCCCCGCCGGTAAGCTCCGTCGCCGCCTTGAGGAGGCGCCATTTTTCCGCCCAAACCTTTTGAGCCGGGTTCGCCGCGACGTCGATCGGGAACTCCTCCTCGATGAAGATCTCGCCGCGGGTGCGCAGTGTTTCGTGAAAACGGCCCAGGGCTTGCAGGGTCGAGCCTGCCCGGGCCTCGACCGCGCACAGGGTGTAATTGCAGACCAGGTAGTCAACCGAGCCGTCCGGGACGCCGATCAAGTTCTGGGCCTCGGTGCGGAGAAAATCGACCTGCACCCCGCTGCCGGCGAACTCAGCGCCCAGGCGGGCGAAATGATCGTCGGACAGGTCGGTGGCGATCAGGCGCGCGCCGGGTTTACCGGCCAGCAGGCTGACCAGGTTGCGCGTGGTGTCGCCGCGTCCGCTGCCGACCTCCAGGACGGTCTTGCCGACCAGGTCGCGGGTGGAGAGATCTTGGATCGGGTTCATCGGTCTGCTTCCTGGAACTGAGCCGGTCCTGTTGGCTGTTTTTTTGCAGCCCGGAGGCAAGTCACGGCGGCCGGCTAGAATCGCAGATGCTTGACGGTCAGGCCGTCGTTGATGATCTCCTTGAGCGAGTCGATCCCGATCCGCAGGTGCAGCTCGGCGTACTCGCGGGTCACCTTGCGGTCCGACTCGGCCGTCTTGACGCCCTCCGGTTCCATCGGCTGATCGGAGACCAGCAGCAGGGCCCCGGACGGGATCTTGTTGTGGAAGCCGGTGATGAACAGGGTGGCGGTCTCCATGTCGATCGCCATGCAGCGGATGCGGCGCAGATAGTCCTTGAAGGCCTCGTCGTGCTCCCAGACCCGCCGGTTGGTCGAGTAGACCGTCCCGGTCCAGTAGTCGCGCCCGTGGTTGCGGATGGTGGTCGAGACGGCCTTCTGCAGGTTGAAGGCCGGCAGAGCCGGGACCTCCGGAGGAAAGTAGTCATTCGACGTGCCCTCGCCGCGGATGGCGGCGATCGGCAGGATCAGGTCACCGATCTGGTTCTTTTCCTTCAGCCCGCCGCACTTGCCCAGGAACAGGGCCGCCCGGGGTTTGACCGCCGAGAGCAGGTCCATGATCGTGGCGGCGTTGGCCGAGCCCATCCCGAAGTTGACGATCGTGATCCCGTCGGCGCTGGCGCTGGGCATGGGCTTGTCCTGCCCCCGGACCGGCACGCCGTGCATCTCCGCGAAGCAGGCCAGGTAGTCGCTGAAGTTGACCAGCAGCAGATAACGGCTGAAATCTTTGAGCGCCACACCGGTGTAGCGCGGCAGCCAGTTGGTGACGATCTCTTCTTTGGTCTTCATCCGATCGCCTCCCAGACCTGGTACAGGCCCAGGCGATCGTTGTCCCCGTCGGAGAGGAAGCTTTCCCGGACCCGGAAGCCGGTCGCGGCGGCCAGGGCCGACAGCTCGGCCTCATCGAAATGGTGGACATAGCGCAGGCCGCGCCCGCCCGAGCGCCAGTCGAGCAGGTAGTCGCCAGGGTCGATCTCAGCTTCGTCCAGTCCGGCCTGGCTCCACGGTTGGACCCGGGCCAGGAGCTTTTCGCTGTTCAGGAACTGCCAGTTGGAGTGGATGAACAGCCCGCCATCCTTCAGAAGATTACGGGCCTTCGACAGGATTTTCTGGCGCATGGCGCTGCCCGGAATATGGTGCAGGACCGCGAACGCCACCACCCAGTCATAGGGTTGATTCAGCGCGGCGGTGACCCTTTTCTCCCAGCTGGGGGTGGTCAGGTCGGCGCGGATGAAGGTGGCAGGCAGGTCCTCCCAGCCCTGGCGGGCCACTTCCAGCAAGGGCAGGCTGAAATCCAGGCCGGTGTAGCGGCCGCGATGGCCGCGGCGCATCAGTTCGCGCGTCAGTTCTCCATTGCCGCAGCCCAGATCGAGGAGGGCCTCATCGCCGCCCAGTCCATCCAGCATGCGCAGAACCCCTGGTTGGAGACGCTGGCGCGTCGACGAGAACTCCCGCCCGAAGGTCTGGTAGAATTGCTTATTCAAGTTGAGCAGCCGGACAGCTGTTTGCGCCTTCATACCTCCATTATATCTGTGTTTCTGTGTGTGCATCCGTGGTGAAAAAGAACCGCTTTATCGAACTGCGCAGCCTGACTCCTGAAAAGCTGGCCCTGGCACGCCTGATCCTGGAGGCGGTGCGCGACGGCATGCCGGTGGCCGAGGCGGTGCGCCGGCATCCCCTGGCGGAGGGGCACCTGAATAAGTCGGCCCTGGTGGCGGCCTACCGCGAGCTGGTCGACTCGGGTGAGTGGGACCCTGATCCCGGCCTGCTGGCCCGCATCCGCCTCAAGCCGGTGCGGACCCTCTCGGGCGTAACCACCGTCACGGTTCTGACCAAACCCTATCCCTGCCCGGGCCAGTGCATCTTCTGCCCCGACGATGTGCGCATGCCCAAGTCTTACCTGCCCGATGAGCCGGGGGCCATGCGGGCCGTCGAGAACGACTTCGATCCCTACCGGCAGGTAGCCTCCCGGCTGGAGGCCCTGACGGCGGTCGGCCACCCGACCGACAAGGTCGAACTGCTCGTCCTGGGAGGAACCTTTTCCTCGTACCGGCGCGACTACCAGGCGTGGTTCATCCTGCGCTGTTTCGAGGCCCTGAACGGGGCCGGCTCTGGAGCGCGCGAGGAAGAACCGCACAGAAACGCAGCCGACTCAGTGGTTTCCACGCTGCATTCTCTGGGCAGTGCCCAGCGCTTGAACGAATCCGCCCTGCACCGCAACGTGGGCCTGGTGGTCGAGACCCGCCCGGATGAGATCTCCCCCGCCCAGCTGGCCTGGCTGCGCCAGCTGGGCGTGACCAAGGTTCAGCTGGGAGCCCAGAGCCTGGACGACGAGATCCTGCGCCTGAACAAGCGCGGCCACACCGTCGCTGACCTGCGCCGGGCGGTGGCCCTGCTGCGGGCCGGGGGTTTCAAGATCGTCCTGCACTGGATGCCCAACCTGCTCGGGGCGACGCCCGACTCTGACCGGGCCGACTTCGCCCGCCTGTGGGAAGGCATCTGCCCGGACGAGATCAAGATCTATCCGACCCAACTGCTTGAGAATGCCCCGCTCCACGCGGTCTGGCAGCGCGGCGAGTACCAGCCTTACACGACCGAGACCCTGATCGACCTGGTGGCCGACGTCAAGCCATCGATCCCGCAGTACTGCCGGGTCAACCGGGTCATCCGCGACATTCCCTCGCCGCACGTGGTCGCGGGCAACAAGCGCACCAGCCTGCGCCAGGATGTCCAGGTTGAGCTGGCCCGCCGGGAAACGCGCTGCAACTGCATCCGCTGCCGGGAGGTGCGCGGCGGGAAGGTCGATCCGGCGGCCCTGCATTTGGACGACCTGGTCTACCGCCCCGACCGGGCCGAGGAGCACTTCCTGTCCTTTACCACGCCCGAGGGGCGGATCGCCGGCTTCCTGCGCCTGTCACTGCCGGGAGCGGGCTCGCCGGCCACCGGCCTGGCCGACCTGGATGGGGCTGCCCTGGTGCGCGAGGTGCATGTCTATGGGCAATCGTTGCAGGTGGGAGCCGAGCAGGAAGGCGCGGCCCAGCACGCCGGTCTTGGGAGGCGGTTGCTGGCCGAGGGGGAGGCCATCGCTTGGCGGCGCGGCTTCCGCCGCATAGCGGTCATCGCCGCGGTGGGCACGCATGGCTATTATCTCGAACGGGGGTATGAACGGGGGGAATTGTACCTGGTGAAGAATCTGTAGGGCGGGTTGCCGGCCCGCCCCACGCATGTTCCTTATTGCGGGCGCGTCTCCCATTCGGAGATGGCCGCCCGGATGGCACCCTTGACCTCCGGGTCCGTGACGGCATCGACGCCGTCGTATTTCTCGCTCCCGATCCAGACGGTAACCCCGCCGGAGAGCGATTCGGTCAGGCGCACGCCGCGCATCCCCAGCGGGGTGCCGGCCAGGCGTCGCTGCAGGACCTCGTCGATCTGGCGCACGATGCTCTTCGGGCCGGGAGATGATTCATCGGGCTCCTCCGCCGGATGGGGCACAGGGGCGGCCTGGGCCAGCGGGACGGGTGCCGGCTGCGGCCGGACCGGGGCGGAGGCAGGGGCGCGTTGGGGTGCCGGGGCGGCGGGCCCGGCCTCCACCCAGGGACGCAGGACGGTCAGGATGGCGATCAGCCGGCGGCGCTGCTCGGATTGGATGGCCTCGGGGGCCGGGCTGGCCCCGTCCAGGTCCAGCCGCCACTGGTTGGCTTCATCCTGATAGACTTTCAGGGCGGGCTCCGGCCCGGCAGCCCGGCTGGAGAGCTGGTCCTCCAGGGCCGCGACCTGGGCTTCAAGATCCTTGATCTTTTCGGTTTCCTTGCGGTTTTTGCGTGATGACATGAACAGCGTGTCGGTCTTGCCGAGCAGGATGCCGACGCCAAAGCCGATTAAGATGTAGAAGAGCGGGCTGCTGAAGAATTGCATAGGCCTTATCCTGATTTCTGACACAGTGGACAAAAATGCGTGCTGCGCTGGCCGACGACGATGCGCTCGATCGCCGTCCCGCAGGCATGACAGGCTTCTCCGGCCCGCCCGTAGACGTGAAAATGATTCTGAAAGTCCCCACCCCGGTAGGCCCAATCGATGCTGGCCCCGTTGTGCGAGATGCCATCCAGCAAGGCACGCCGGATGGCATAGTGCAGGCGTCCGGCTTCCTGTTCGGTAATTGTACTTGAAATCCGCAGTGGATGCAGCCCGGCCAAATGCAATGCCTCGTCGGCATAGATGTTGCCCAGGCCGGCGACGAAGGTCTGGTCGAGCAGGAGCGGCTTGAGCTGGCGGCGATGGGTCTGCAGGGCGGTGTACAACCAGTCGGCGTGGAAGGCCTCGGAGAGCGGTTCGGGGCCCAGGTCCTGGAAGAGGGCGGCCGGATTGGCGGTCAGCCAGACGCGCCCGAACTTGCGCGGGTCACTGAAGACCAGGGTGGCATCGTCCGACAGGTGCAGCAGCAGGTGGTCGTGCCTGGCCGGCTGGTAGCCGCCCAGGACGACGAGCAGGTCGCCGCTCATGCGCAGGTGGATGACCAGGTGAAAGTCGTCGAGCTGCAGATCGAGGAATTTGGCCCGCCGGCCGATCTCGCCGATCTGCTGCCCGGCCACCTGGCGCCTGAATTTGACCGGCGAAGGGCTGGCCAGGGTGCGCTTCCAGCGCAGTTCGGCCGACAGGATCGTCTTGCCGATCAGCGCCGGACGCAGGGTACGGGCGAAGGTCTCGACTTCGGGCAGTTCGGGCATGTCAGTCGTTGGTGAAGCCGGTTTGCTGGAAGGCCCGGGGATGAACCTAGTCGTGAAGCTGTTCGGTGAGGTAGATCTGCAGGCCCATCTGTTCGATCTGGCCGAGCTGGGCTTCAAGCCAGTCGAGGTGTGCCTCCTCGTCCTTGAGAATCGACTCGAACAGTTCGCGGGATCCGTTGTCGCCCAGCTCGACGGCCTCTTTGATGGCGGAGTTGTATTCCTTGACGGCACCGGTCTCGGATTCCTGGTCGTTCTGCAGCTGGGCCTGGACCGAATCGCCGATGTGCATCTTGTTCAGGTTGCTGACAACCGGCTTGCCCTCCAGGAACAGGATGCGCCCGATCAGCATTTCGGCATGCTTCATCTCGTCGATGGCGCGCTTCTCAGTGGTTCCGTGGAGTTTTTCGTAGCCCCAGTCGGCGCACATCTCGGAGTGCACCATGTACTGGCTGATGGCCGTCAGCTCGTCGGCCAGCATGAAATTCAATCGGTCGATGACTTTGGGGTTGCCTTTCATGAAAAGTCTCCTTTTGTAGGGAATAGAATAAGAGTCTACTCGTTGAACAACTGCCCGACGCTGCGCCCTTCGTGGGCGCGGCGGATGACCTCGCCGATCAACGGCGCGACGCTCTGGACCGTCAGCCGGTCGCCGAGGACGGCGCGTTTCTCCGGGGAGAGCGGGACGCTGTCGGTGGTGATGTACTCGCTGACCGGCAGGGCGGCCAGCCGTTCGGCGGCATTGACCGAGAAGATCGGGTGGATGAATGCCACGTAGACCCGCCGGGCGCCATTTTCCTTGACCAGGTTGACGGCCTGGATGATCGAGCCGCCGGTGTCTACCTCATCATCGACCAGGACCACGTCGCGGTCCTCGACGTCACCGATGATGGTCAGGGCCTGAGCCTTGGCGTCGTTGGCGAGGCGGCGCTTCTCGATGAAGGCGATCGGGGCATCGATCCCGGCGGCGAAGTTGCGGCCTTTCTTGGCGTAGCCCAGGTCGACGGTCACTACCACCGGATCGTGCAACTGGGCGCGCAGGTGCTGGTTGACATGGGTGATCAACAAGTACTGGGCGTTGAGCACGTCGCCGGGGATCGAGAAGAAGCCCTGGACCTGGAAGGAATGCGGGTCGAGGGTCATGTAGCGGTCGGCGCCGGCGCTCTCGATCATGTCGGCCACCAGGCGGGCGGTGATCGGCACGCGCGGCTGGTCCTTCTTGTCGGAGCGCCCGTAGCACAGGTACGGCACGACCGCGGTGACGCGGGCTGCCGAGTCCAGGTGCAGGGTCTGGAGCAGGATCAGCAGTTCCATCAGATTGCGGTGCACCGGCGCGGCGGTGTGCTGGATGACGTACACGTCCTGGCCGCGCACGCTGGTGCGCAACTTGACGAACAGGTTTTCATTGGGAAATTCGATGATGTCCCGTTCACACAGGGTCTCCCCCAGGTACTCGGCGACTTTGAGCGCCAGTTCAGGAGAGGCAGTCCCGGTGTAAAGCTTGATGCCTCCGTAGATCTTCATCTCGTGCGACAGTGCCATGTGACCAGACCTATTCTTCCGGATTCCATTCCGAGCGCAGGATGCTCATGGAGAGCACATCTTGATACTTGCCGTCCTTGTAAACCGCCTGGCGGAAGCGGCCCTCGTGGACGAAACCGACCTTTTCATATACGTGGATGCCGCGCAGGTTGTCTTCGTCGACTCGCAGGGAGATGCGGTTCAGGTTGAGGGTTTCGAAGCCATGGCGCAGCAGCAGTTGCATGACCTCGGTCCCGTAGCCCTGATTCCAGCAGGTCTTCTCGCCGAGAAAGAGCCCGATCTCCCCCTGGCGGTGGATCCAGTCGAGGTTCATGAAACCGCAGTTGCCGATCAGGCGCCAGCCGTCGGCGGAGGCAGGGTCGCGGATCTCGATCGCCAGGGGCTGCTCCTCGCGCGGGCGCTTGAGCATGCCCTCATACCACTGTTCTTCGGCGGCCAGGGAGAAGGGTAGGTAGTGGCCGAGGTGTTGGCGGACTTCCGGGTCGTTCAGCCAGGTGGTGAACTGGGGAATGTCTGTCCGCTCGTCGGCACGCAGGCGGATGCGTTTACCGTAAATCATGTCTGACACCCCGTGGGTGAATCCTGTGCATGGGAAGATTTCGTCTGCATTATACTATATGCGTTCCTTGACCTGCCGCGCGGGAGGATTTAAAATCAAAGCGGTACGCTCGGCGTTCGCCAGGAAATGGTGGGTTGGCGCACGACGCGCCGATCCCCCCACGACAGGAGCAGATCGCCCGGGAACGATCCGGTCTGCCGGGCCCGGTGCATGCTCTGTGGTGAAAGAGCGTTGCCCGGCGTTCATCTGTTCTACGCACGCATGCAAGTTGTGCTATACTGGGTAGGAACGAAGTCCAAGATGAAAATCGACCTGACCCCTGAGATGCGCCATCCCTGGCCAGCCTGGGCCGAGTTTCTCCGCCGCCGAGGGCTGGAGAATATGGCTGTCTGGTTTTTGGAGGCGGCCGGCCCGCTGGCGGTTCTGGGCGCCCAGGCGCTCTACTTCGGAGGTCCGTTGTTGCGTCCGGCACTGTCTGATGACCACCTCACCGCGCTGGCACATTTGCTCGAAGACGATGGAGAGGTGCATCTGTTCGCTTCGTTCCTGCGAGAGGAAGGCTCCGCATGACGACCTTCTGGCTTGGCGTGACCGGCTTTGCCGTGGTCCTGGTCAGTACCGGGTTGATGCTGGCTCTCTCGGCGCTGCGGCGCAAGTCTCCCCCCTTATTCCGTACCATTCCGGTTTTCGAGCGCCTGCAGGATGCTGTGGGGCGGGCGGTCGAAGATGGCAGCTGCCTGCATGTCTCGCTGGGGAACGGCGGCATCGTCACCCCGCAGAGCGCCTCAGCCCTGGTTGGCCTGAGCACCCTGCGCCGCCTGGCCGACCTGACCCTGGCCAGCGACCAGCCGCCGGTTGCCACTGCGGGCGAGGCCAGCCTGGCAATCCTGTCGCAGGCCACGCTCCAGGCTGCCAATCAGACCGCCGCCGCGGGCACCCCTTACGACCCGACCTCCGGTCGATTGACCGGCCTGACCCCCTTTTCCTATGCAGCCGGGCTCCTGCCGGTCGTGGCCGACGAGAATGTCTCGGCAAACGTGTTGCTGGGCAGCTTCGGCGTCGAGGTCGGCCTGCTGACCGACATTGCCGAGCGCCGCTCGGTCTACACCCTGGCGGCCAGTGACAACCTGCCGGCCCAGGCCGTCATCTATGCCAGCGGGACCGATTTCCTGATCGGCGAAGAACTCTATTCCGCCGGCGCCTACCTGGATGCCGGCCCGTTGCACAAATCCAGCCTGCTGGTGCAGGACCTGTTGCGCTGGGGGATCGTCCTCCTGCTGGTGGTGGGCGCCGTTCTGAAAATCTTCCAGGGGTTGGCTGCGCCGTGAGAATGCGAGGCTTGTTCTCAACCGTCATTGCGATGGCGGCAGGCATCCTGGTCCTGCTGGGCTACTTCTTTTCGGTGCAGCTCCTGTTCGACCTGCGCTACTACCTGGTGCAGGTGGCGGTCATCCTTGCCGGCTTCGCCGTCTTCGTCGGGACGATCAACCTGCTCTCGGTGCATATCACCAAGATCCGCAAGAAGCAGAAGGGCGGCATTTACGGCCTGTTCCTGGTCTTTGCCCTGTTGTTGACCTTCTTTGTCAGTGCATTCTTTGGTCCAACGGCGGAGCTACCCGTGTTGATCTTCAGCACGATCCAGTTGCCGGTCGAGGCCAGCCTGATGGCTCTGCTGACCGTCAGCCTGACGGTGGCCAGCATCCGCATGCTGCGCCATCGCATGAACCTCTTCTCGATCGTCTTTCTGGCAACTGCCCTGCTGTCGTTGATCGGCATGCTGACACTGCCCCTGCTTGGGGAAGTGCCCGTCCTGGGGAACATGCTGCGCCCCTACCTCGTCCAGGTGTTCGCGGCCGGGGGGGCGCGCGGCATCCTGATCGGCGTGGCGCTGGGCACGTTGACTGCCGGGCTGCGGATCCTGCTGGGCGCCGATCGTCCCTACGGGGGTAAGTGATGGCCGAGATCCGTTGTCCCCTGTGTGGGAAGAGCAACCCGGATGAACTGGATACCTGCCAGTTCTGCCAGGCGCGCCTCAAGCCACTGATCGCTCCGCCATCCGCTGAGGCCGCGCCGATCCAGGCGGGGGACGAGCCGGTCAAGAAGGTGACCACGGAGCTCGAGCGGGCCGCCCTTGGGGAGGGCCCGATCCATGCCGGTGAGGAACCCACCAAGAAGAATACCGCTGAACTGGAAAAGGCCCTGCCGCCCTGGCTGCGCTCGCTGCGGGCAGGCGATTCGCCGCCCGCTGCAGACGAACCCAGTTTCCCGCCTGAACAGGATCTGCCACTGACGGCTCTCCCAGGGGGGGCGCCTTCTGCCGAAAAACCGGCCGACCTGCTGGCGGGCCTGGGCGCTCAGTCCGCAGATGATGAGGAAGAAAAGCTTCCTGATTGGCTGACGGGCATCCGGGGCGAACGCGCGGATGCGGACGCCGGCGTCCCTGCGGCGGAAGAGCCGATCTCGCGCCCGCTGGTCGAAGCCAACCTCCTCGATCGTCTGGGAGCTGCTCCCCAGGAAGGGAGTACTGAGCCCCAGTATGAGATCGCCTCGGGCAATCTGGAAGTCGACCCCGGTGGACCGGCTGCGGAAGGATTGCCCGACTGGCTGCAGGGTTTGCAAACGGGTGCCGCCGAACCGGCAGAAGCAGGCCTGGGAACCCCCTTCGCGACCGACGGTGGAGAGGACCTGTCGCAGTGGCTGGAAGGGGTTCCTTCCGACCAGGCCGCCGCTCCTGCTGCGGCACCCGCCTCGGAAGGGATTCCGGATTGGCTCTCCAAGATCGATGAACAGCCTCCCCAGGCCGAAATCGAAGTCCCGCAGACTTCCGTCGCTCCGGGCATCTCCCCGGAGGCGCCCGACTGGCTATCCAAGCTCGAAGAGCAGCCTCTGCAGGCGGGCGTGGAACAGCCCGCTCCGACCGAAATGCCTGACTGGTTGTCCGATCTGGGCGGAGGGACGGAGACGGCCGCAGCGGCCGAACCCGCCTCCGGGGCAGCACCCGACTGGCTGTCCGAACTGGGTGGGGGGGCGGAGACAGCCGCAGCAGCCGAACCCGCCTCCGGGGCAGCCCCCGACTGGCTGTCCGAACTGGTCGGGGGGGGCGAGACAGCCGCAGCGGCCGAACCCGCCTCCGAGGCGGCCCCCGACTGGCTGACCGGGGCCGGCGAGGTGCCTGGCGCGGCCGAGGCCGGGCCGGAAGTTGCCGACCCCTCCGGCCAGGCGCCGGACTGGTTGTCGCGGCTGACAACCCAGGTGGCCGAGGAGGGCATGCCCGGCGAGCCGGCCGAGTCCGTACCGGCCTGGCTGGCCAGGGGTGAAGAGCCGCCCGCGGCTGCCGAACCGGGGGAGTCCCCGGATTGGTTGAAGGGCCTGACGACCCAGGCCGAGGTCCCGGCGGAAGCCTCGGCCGCCCCGCTGTTTGCGCCGCAGGCAGGCGTCTCCGAACCGGAGGCCATTCCTGCCGGGTTCCCGGGGGAGCAACCGGTTGATGAGACCCCGGCAGCTTCCGGTCTGCCCGTGGAGAGCGCTCCGGCCTTTGTCATGGAGGAAGGCGGCGCCGAGGAGCAGTTGGGCGGACCGGTCTTTTCGATGGATACTCCCGACTGGCTCTCGACGCTCAAGCCGGAAGACGGCCATCCAGCGGGCACTGCAGCTGGAGCCGCTGTGCCTCCCGAGTCGCTCCAGCCTGCCGACCTGCCTTCGTGGGTCCAGGCCATGCGCCCGGTCGAAGCCGTCGTCACGGCTGCCACCCCCGCCATCTCCGAGGAAGATCAGGAGACCGAGCAACAGGGTCCGCTGGCGGGCCTGCGGGGTGTCCTGCCAGCCGGGCCAGGCCTGGGCGCATTGCGCAAGCCGCCGCCCTATTCGATCAAGCTGCAGGTCAATGACACCCAGCAGCGTTATGCCGCTCACCTGGAAAATATGGTTTCCGGTGAGAACAAGGCCCGTCCGGTGGCGGCTGGCAAGCTGGATCTGTCGGGCCGTTTCCTGCGTTGGCTGGTCTCCCTGGTCTTGGGCCTGGTCGTCTTGGTGGTGGCGGTGTCGGGGATGCAGGTCGTCCCGGCGCGGGTCGTGGACCCGGGCGGGACCCTGGCGGCCTTCAACGTGGTCGGCAGCCTGCCGCAGGGTTCGGCTGTCCTGGTTGTGGTGGACTATCAGCCGGCCTTTGTGGGAGAAATGGAGGCCGCCGCTGCGCCGCTGGTCGACCAGTTGCTCTACAGCAGCCACCGGCTGACCTTCGTCTCCACCTCTTCCGCCGGGCCGGCCCTGACCGAACACTTTGTGAACACGACCCAGCTTGCCTACGGCCTTCGGCCGGGGGAGCAGTACCTCAACCTGGGCTACCTGGCCGGCGGTCCGACCGGGGTCCTGTCCTTCGCCTTGGACCCGCAGGCAGCCTTCCCGACCGGGGTGGGCGGCAGCGATCCCTGGCAACAGCCTCCGTTGCTGGGGGTTGACAGCCTGGATGATTTTGTCCTGGTCGTTGTCCTGACCAGCGAGGCCGACTCGGCCCGGGCCTGGATCGAACAGGCCGGAGCCTATCTGGAAGGCACGCCGTTGGTCGTGGTGGCCTCGGCCCAGGCCGAGCCGTTGCTCTGGCCGTATTTCGACTCGCAACAGATCGACGGCCTGGTAATCGGCCTGGCGGGCGGCAGTGTGTACGAAGGGATCATCGGGCGCCCGGGCCTGGCCCACCAGTACTGGAGCGCGTTCAGTATCGGCCTTCTTCTGGGCGTGATCGCCATCCTGGTCGGCATGCTCTGGAGCGCAGTGGGTGCAATGCGCGACCGCCAGCCGAATGTCGAGGAAGAAGCGTAGCATGACCGCCTCCACGGAACTCGTCGCCGGCTTGATCAGTTTCCTGCTCACCCTCATGGTCTTGAGCTACCTGCTGGGCGACAATCCCCTCTTTCGGATCGCCATCTACCTCTTCGTCGGGGTGGCGGCGGGGTATGCCACCGCGGTCGCCTGGCAGCATGTGATCCTGCCACGCCTGATCCATCCCCTGCTGAATGGCAACTGGGAAGAGCGGGCCCTGGCGGCTTTTGCACTCCTTTTGGGCGCGCTCCTGCTGGGCAAGATGACGCCGCGCACCTCCCGCATGGGCAGCCTGTCGATCGCCCTGATGGTCGGTGTGGGAGCGGCAGTCGCGATCGGCGGCGCTTTGCTGGGAACGCTCTTCCCGCAATTTGCGGCTGCAACAGATGCCTTCACGATCGATTACGACCAGCCATACGGACTCGAATACCTGATCGCCGCCATCTTCATGTTGATCGGTACGGTGACCACCCTGATCTATTTTCATTTCGGTGCCAGGGCCAGAGCCGGTGACACCCGCCGCAGCCGGTTCGTGGCAGCCCTGGGCTGGATTGGACAGATCTTTGTGGCAATCACCTTTGGCGTGATCTTCGCCGGGGTCTATGCCGCGGCCCTCTCGGCGCTCATCGAGCGCCTGGCTTCAATCCGATCGCTCTTTTAGATGCTTATGCCTGCCTCACTGGTCGATGCTGACTCCCTCCTGGCCGTAGATGTCGGTACGGTGACAACCCGTGCGATGTTCTTCGACGTGGTCGAAGGGCATTACCGCTTCGTGGCTTCCGGCCAGGCCCCCAGCACCGCTGCGGCCCCGTTCCGCGACGTCAGCGAAGGGGTCCGGTGGGCGATCGAAAACCTGCAGACCGTCACTGGACGGACCTTCCTGACCAACGAGCACCGCCTGATCATGCCGATCCAGGAAGGCATGGGCGTGGACACCTTCGCCGCCTCGCTCTCTGCCGGGCCGGCGATCCGGACGGCCATCGTCGGGCTGCTCTCGGATGTCTCCCTGGAGAGCGTCCAGCGTCTGGCCCGTTCGACGTATACCCTGCCGGTCGAGGCGCTTGGAATGAACGATCGGCGCCGGTCCGACGAACAGATCGACAGCCTGCTTCAGGGCAACCCGGAACTGATCCTGATCGCCGGCGGGACCGACGGCGGGGCGACCCGCTCGGTGCAGAGCCTGCTCGAGTTGGTCGGCCTGGCCTGTTACCTGATGCCGAAGGACAAGCGTCCGGCGGTGCTCTTCGCCGGGAACAAGAAATTGGCCCGGGAGGTCAAGTCGAGCCTCGAATCGCTGACGGCCTCCCTGCACATCAGCCCCAACCTGCGCCCGACTCTTGAGGTCGAGGACCTCCAGCCCGCCCAGCGCGTTCTGGCTGACCTGTATGCCCAGATCCGGCGCACCCAGATGGCCGGGCTGGAAGAATTGAACTCCTGGGCGGCCAATTTGCTGGTCCCGACCGCCTACGCCTGCGGGCGGATTATCCGTTTCCTGAGCCAGGACTCGCAGTTCGGCATTCTCGGCGTGGACATCGGCGCCGCTTCGACCAGCGTGATCGCCGGGTTTGGTGGCCAACTGGCGATGAGCGTCTACCCACAGCTGGGCCTGGGCGAGGGGATGGCCAACTTCCTGCGCTACACGAGCATGGAAGACATCCTGCGCTGGATCCCGCTCGATATCCCCGCGGAGACCGTCCAGGCCTATCTGCTTACCAAGGCGATCTACCCGGCCAGCGTCCCGGTGATCGCGGAGGACCTGGCCATCGAACAGGGCCTCGCCCGCCAGGCGCTTCACCTGGCGGTCAAGACCGCCGCCAAGGATTTCCCCTCCGGGGCTTCCCGCCCGTCCTCGCAGTTGATGCCCTATTTCGACCTGATCCTGGGCGGGGGGGCGGCCCTGACCCAGGCTCCGACCCTGGGCCAGAGCCTGCTCATGCTGCTGGATGCCGTCCAGCCGGTGGGTGTGGTGGCCATGTTCCTCGACCAGAACAACCTGCTGCCGGCTCTGGGCGCGGCGGCTGGACGCAACCCGCTCCTGCCGGTCCAGGTGATCGAGGCGGGTGCCTTCCTGCGTCTGGCGACGGTCGTTGCCCCGGTTGTCTCGGTCAAGCTGGGAACCCAGATCCTGGATGTCCGGCTGGTCACCGCTGACGGGAACGAGACCCGGGTCAGCGTCAAGCAGGGTGCCATGGAACTGCTGCCCCTGGCCCCCGGCCAGGACGGCCAGCTCTTCATCCGTCCGCAGCAGCGCGCCGATATTGGCTTCGGTCCGGGGCGGGCGCCGGAAGGCGGCATTCCGGTGACCGGGGCCGTGCTGGGCGTGGTGATCGACGCCCGCGGCCGCCCGTTGCGCTTCCCGGCCGATCAGGTCCGCAGGCGCGAAATCATCAAGAAGTGGTTATGGACCCTGGGAGGCTAGGATTCGCATGCTCGCACCGGTAACCCACATCCTGCCCCTGACGACCGTCTGCCGGGAACGCCTGCTGCCGACCCCCGGGCGGCTGATCGCCCGCATGGACCAGAAGGTCGGCCCCACCGACGTGATCGCCGAAACGACCATCGGGCAGAAGCACGTGCTCCTGGACGTGGCGCGCGCGTTCCGCCTCCCGGCCGAGGCGGTCGAGGCGATGATCCAGGTCAAATCTGGGGACCGGGTGACGGTCAATCAAACCATTGCCCACAGTACGGGGCTGATGCCGCAGATCCTGAAATCCCCGGCCGACGGGCGGGTGATGCTATCGGGCGGCGGCCAGGTGCTGATCGAGGTAGGCGAGAGCCTGTATGAATTGCAGGCTGGCATGCCGGGGGTGGTGACCCGCCTGATCCCCGAACGGGGGGCCGAGATCACCTTCCGGGGAGCCCTGGTGCAGGGGGTGTGGGGGAATGGCCGCCTCGACACTGGACTGATGCTGCCCATCCTGAGCCAGCCCGATGAGACCCTGGAGGCCAGCCGGGTCGACGTCAGCCTGCGCGGCTCGGTGCTGCTGGCCGGTTACTGCGGGGATGCGCGTGTCATCCGGACGGGCGCCGAACTGCCGATCCGCGGCCTGCTATTGGCGAGTCTGGCTCCGGCACTGATCCCTTTGGCGCAGCAGGCTCCTTTTCCGATCCTGGTCATCGATGGGTTCGGCCAGCGCCCAATGAACAATGTGGCCTACAAGCTCCTGACGACCAACTCCAAGCGCGAGACCACGCTGGCGGCCGTGTCCTATGACCGCCACAAGGGTACCCGGCCGGAGGTGTTCATCCCTCTGCCGTCGACCCAGGATCCGCCTGCCCCGCGTGACTCGGAAGTCTTTGCTCCCGATCAGCATGTGCGCCTGTGCCGCCAGCCCCACCTCGGTGAGATCGGAACCCTGCTGACCCTGCAGCCCGGCCTGACCAGCCTGCCCAGCGGCGTGCGTGTCCCGGCCGCCCAGGTCAAGCTGGAAAATGGTGAACAAATCCTGGTCCCACTAGCCAATCTTGAGGTTGTGGGATGATATAATTCGAGCGAGGAGGAAGCGATGTCTCTAGACGAAGGGAATGATTTCAACCTGAATGATGCTGGCGGTTTACCGCCCGAAGAGTCAAATAATCGCACCTTCCTGATCGTGGCTGGGATCATGGCGGGGCTGGTTTTCCTGATCCTGATCTGCCTGGCAGTTGTTTACTTCACCGGTCTCCTGCCGGGGCAGGGGATCAGCGACGCGGAAGCCTCGGCGACCGCTATCGTCGCCACCAATCAGGCTGTTGCGCTCGGGCAGACAGCTACTTCCGAAGCCCAGCTCTGGACGCCGACCCTCGAAGCCACGACCACGCTGGAAGCGACCTCCACAGCGACACCGGTGGTAGCCATGCCGACCAGCACGCCAACCCCCGACGTCCTGCCGCTCACCGCAACCATGGCCGCCCTGCGAACCCAGGTGGCGATCGCTCAGTTAACGCCCACGGGTACGCTCCTGCCGGATACCGGTTTTGGAGATACCATCAACCTGCAATTCCTGGTCATCGCGGCGGTCGTGCTGGTGGCCGTCATCCTGCTTGCCCGCCGGTTGCGCGCCGTGCCGGCCAAATAGGAGATCGATGTCGTCCACACGCGGGTCCCCGATCGGGGGCCCGCGTTTTTATTCGATTGCTTTGGCTGGGACCTGGCGCCGCTGCTGGACCAACCCCACCCCGAGGATGACGGCCAGCATGCCGGCCCACTGTCCGCCGGTCAGGTGCTCGTCGAACAGACCGGCGCTCATCAGGGCGGTCCAGATCGGGGACAGATTCAGCAGGACGTTCATCTGGAAGGCGTTCAGCACCTGCAGGGCGTGATTGTAAAGGAGGTATCCCAGGGCGGTATTGACCACCGCCAGCCAGGCCACCAGCCCCCAGGTCGCGGGGGAGGCGCGCGGCAGGCCCTCCAGCGGCAGGGCGATCAGCAGCAGCAGGCCGCCGCCAAAGGCCAACGGGACAGCGGTCAGGGCCAGGGTATCCACTTCCCGGTCGCGAGCTGCCGACCGCCCGAGCAGCCCGAACAGGGTGAAAGCCAGCAGCCCGATGGACAGGATCGCGATCCCGAGCGGTTCCCCGGCGCGCAGGCCGGTCGAGAAGAACAGCCCCGTCCCGGCCAGGGTCGCCACGATACCGGCGGTCTGCAGCCAGGAGGGGACCTCCCGCAGCCAGACCACTCCGCCGAGCAGGATCAGCAGGGTGACCATGCCCATCAGGAACGAGACGGTGGTGGGGGACAGGTATTGCAGTGCCCAAAAGGTGGCCCCGTTGCCGAGCGTGTAGGCGCACAGGCCGAGCAGGAACAGGCGTCCCCAGGTGCGCGCGCTCAGGGATCGCGGGCGGCCCCTGCCCAGCAGGAACGGCAGCAGGACCAGGAAGCCCAGGAAGTAGCGCAGGCCGCCGATGGTCAACGGGCCGAGATCGTCCAACGCGATCTTGACGAAGATGAAAGAGGAGGCCCAGACCAGGTTGACGATCAGGGCTTCCAGGATGGCGAGCGGGTAGGATGGGTGTCTGGCCATGGGGAAGGAAAGCGGAAGGCCGCGGCAACTTCCCGCGGCCTTTCTGGATTACGTGGCGCTGGCTGCGACCTTCTCGCCGAAGCCGAGCAGGTTCTTGACCATCTCCTGGCTGCGACCTTCGGCATAGACCCGCAGCACCGGTTCGGTACCGGAGGGCCGGATGAGCAGCCAGGAATCGTCAGCCAGGATGTACTTGACCCCGTCACGGTTGCTGACTTCCAGGACCTTCTGTCCGCCGATCTCAGCCGGGGCGTTCTCGCTCAGGTGCCTGGTCATCTCGGCCTTGGCCACCGGGCGGCTCAGGCGCAGGTCGCTGCGCTCGTAGAATGCCGGCCCGACCTCGGCCAGCAGCTCATCGACCAGGGCGTGGAGTGATTGGTGGGCCGCGGCGATGATCTCGACCAGCAGCAGGCCCATCAGTGGGCCATCGCCCTCGGGGAGATGGCCTTTGAACGAGATGCCGCCCGACTCTTCACCGCCCAGCAGTACGTCCTGGGTCATCATGTAATCCGCGATGTGATTGAACCCGACCGGTGTCTCGTAGAGGGTCAGGCCGTAGCGCTGGCACAAGCGGTCGATCATGCGGGTGGTCGAGACGGTTCGCACCACCGCGCCGCTCCAGCCGCGTTTCTCGACCAGGTAGCGCAGTGCCAGGGCCATGATCTTGTGCGGGTCGACGAAGTTCCCGTGCCCATCCATGGCACCGATCCGGTCGCCGTCGCCGTCAGTGGCCACGCCGAAATCTCCCATCCCGGTGCCGATCGCCCCGGACAGTGCGCCCAGGTACTTGGCGATCGGCTCGGGGTGGATGCTGCCGAAGCCGGGGTTCATCTCGCCGCGCACCTCGGTGATCTCGCAGCCCGTCCCCTGCAGGAAGGACTTGATCACCCCGCGTCCTGAGCCGTGCATCGAGTCGACCACGAAGCGCTGGGGGTTGTCGGCGATCAGGTCGCAGTCGATCAGGGTGCGCAGGTGGTCAAGATAGGCCGGCAGGGGGTTGAACTTCTGGATCAGACCCTGCTGACGGGCCAGGTCGAAGTCCATCAGGTTCGGTCCCCGGGCCTGCTCCTCGTTGTCGTTCAGGTAGACCTCCACCCGGTGACACTGCTCGGGGAGCGCCGACCCGCCGTAGGCGGCCTTGAGCTTGACGCCGTTGTAGCGCGGGGCGTTGTGCGAGGCGGTGATCATCACCCCGGCGGCCGCGTTCAGGTTCTTGACGGCGAAGGAGATCGCCGGGGTCGGGGCGTCAGCCTGCGCCAGGTGGACGCTGAAGCCGTTGGCGACCAGCACGCGGGCCACCTCGCCGGCATAGCGGTCGGACAGGAAGCGGGTGTCGTAGCCGACGACCACCTTGCGCGGGTCGGGGTGCGCATCACCGTTGTCTGCCTTGGTCCAGTCTTCCGAGGCGACTGCATCGGCGATGGCCTGGGTCAACATGCGCAGATTGCCGAAGGTAAACGTGTCTGAGATGACGGCTCTCCAGCCGTCGGTTCCAAAATGGATGGTCATGAACTCTCTCCGGGATGAATTGGCATCTGGCAGGAGGCCTGCAACGGTCTCCTGCGGTGCGGATGGGAAGGGGCGGTTATGGGGAGGGCGTGGCGGTGATGAGCACGTTCAGCAGGATCCAGCCCTCGACTCCCTCAGCCGTGCGGATGTGCACCCAGGTGGCATTATTGGCTTCCTGGGTCTCTGGCAGCACCTCGACCAGCGTGTCGTTGATCAACGACTGGACCACCGTCCCGCCGCCGGGTTCGGAGCGGATCAATGCCCCTCCTCCGGTGGGGGAGTAGATGCGGGCGTAGACCGGCGTGGCCTGCGGTGGGGGAGTGTCGGTGCGGGCGAGGGTTGGGCGCAGGGTCGACGTGGAGGTCGGAGTCCGGGTGGGGGTCGCGGAGGGGGTCAGTTCCTCGGGCAGGGGCGTGACCGATGGCAGCGGGATGATCGTCGGTGTGGCGGTGGGCGGGGGACCGTATACGAGGTACGATGCCAGGCCGGTCAGCATGACCAGTACGGCCAGGGTGGCGAGCAGGACCCCGATCCCCAGGAGGTAACCGCTGGCCTGGTACGGGCGGAAATGCAGGATGGCGAAGGTGATCACGCCGGCCAGGGTCGCCAGGGCCAGGTGGACCAGGAAGACCAGCAGGCCGTCGGGCCAGATGCGCTCCGCTCCGGAGCCCAGGCCGAAGGCAGCCGCGCTCAAGGGCAGGTAGAGTTCATAGGTCACCATCACGCTGGGCAGGATCGGCTTGTCCTCCGAGCGGACAAAGGAGATCACCAGCAGCACCGCCCCGACGACCAGGACGAACAGGTTCGGCCACCACAGGTGGGAGTGGATGTTGGCCTGGAAGAGCGGCAGGGGCATCCAGATGCGCGCCGCCAACCCGGAGGTGAACCCGGTGACGAAGACCAGCAGGCCCCCCACCAGCAGTCCGGCCAGGGTCAGGCCGAAGAGCCGCCAGTTGCCGGTCATGGTCCCCAGGGCCAGCCCGACCCAGGGGGTCATCAGCGGGGCCAGCAGGGCACCCAGCAGGAGCAGGCTCTGGGCGTCGAGCAGGTAAGCGGCTCCCAGGACGGTGCCGCCGAGAAAGGAAAAGAGGAAGAATTCCACGGAAGGGAAGGCCCGGCGGGCCAGGCGCCCGAGCAGTTCGGCGCGTTCGTCGTCACCGGGAAAGATGATATACCGGCGGGAGCGCCGCCGGCGGGCCGGCTGCGGCAGGCGGATCGGTTCACGCTCCACAGAAGCGCCTTCAGGCGGGATGGGGTTATCGGAGAGGCTCATGTTCGTAAACTCGCCACGATGCGCAAGGGTTTGTCCAGCAGATCCAGGGCGGAGAAGATGTCGGGGGCCACCAGGTCGGCAGTCTGCAGGGCAGCCGCGGCGGTGCCTTCGGGGGAGAAGATGCAGATGCCCAGCCCGGCGGCCTTCAGCATCCCGGCGTCGTTGGCGCCCTGGCCGACGGCGGCTACCGTCTCGGCCCCCAGGCTGCGGACATAGGCGGCCTTCTGGGCGGCCTCGTTTCCGGGCTGAATGCGCACGGCCTGCCGATTCAACTGACGGTCGATCTCGGCCTGGCGGCCGTGTGTGTCGGCAGTCAACAAATGGACCTCGAGCCGGTCGCGCAAGGACGAGATGCGCCTGGCCACCCCATCGAGCAGGGCTCCGTCCACTGCCAGCGTGCCATTGACGTCCAGCACCAGGTGCTGCAGCTGCAGGATGCCGCGCCCGGGGATGGTAAGCTCGATCATTGCAGGTATTATAACCTGAGTCTGGCAACTCGTTGGTCCGCCCCGGGTGGAGTGCATGCAGGTAGACGAATGGACCCTTCAGGAAATTGGCTGGAAATTGTCTTGACAACCCGGCCAAAGTGCGTATAATTCGGCCCAACATAATATTGAACGACGTCGAAGAGGACGAGTATGCGCCGCACGGCGGCCCAGAGAGCAGGTGGATGGTGGAAATCCTGCCTGTACGGTAGCGCAGAATGGACCTCGGAGTTGCAGGGTGAAAGGCAGCCGACCGCCGACTAGCTCTCGCCGGGAGCCCCCGTTATCGGGCCAGGATATAACTCTCGGACGAGAGCGTATCCGACAAGAGTGAGGCTGGCAAGTAATCCCCGTGCATCAACACGGGGTTTTTTGTAAACGGATTGCGGCCTAACTTGGGTGGCACCGCGGACCAAGCGTCCGTCCCATGTGGACGGACGCTTTTTTGTTCCCGGCAGGTCCAAGGCAGGTCAAAGGAGAACGGAAAAATGGAAGCGATCCCCAAACTCGAAGTGGTCCTGGAACCCCGGAGACCTCCACGGGAAGGGCTTTTCCCCATGCAGGAATATTTCCTGGGTGGCATGCAGCTCCGGCCCGGGGAACTGTGCAGCGAGCGGCTGGAACGGCCGGCGGCGGAGGTCTTCGCTGAACGGCTGGCCGAGTCCGGGTCGGGGCCCGCTGCGCCGGCACTGATCCCGTGAGACAGCCGCCCTTGTCCACCCGCCTGGAAGGGGGGGTGCAAGCCCCGGCCCTGTTCCTCAGCAATGCAACACCGAATCATTCATCCAAAAAGGAGATCCATCATGTCCGACCAGACCCGCTTCATCCTCAATGAATCTGACCTGCCGAAAGCCTGGTACAACATCCTGGCCGACAGCCCGGTGGCGCCTGCCCCGGTTCTGCATCCGCAGACCCTCGAGCCGGTAACCCCTGACTTCCTGTCGGTGCTCTTCCCGATGGAACTGATCCTGCAGGAGATCAGTTCGGAGGCCTACATTGACATCCCCGAGCCGGTTCGGGAGATCTACAAGCTCTACCGGCCGACCCCGCTCATCCGGGCCCGCCGCCTGGAGAAGATGCTCGATACGCCGGCGCACATCTATTACAAGAACGAGTCGGTCTCCCCTGCCGGCAGCCACAAACCCAATACGGCCATCGCCCAGGCCTATTACAACAAGGCAGCCGGGACCAAGGCGATCACGACCGAGACCGGCGCCGGGCAGTGGGGCTCGGCCCTGTCGATGGCCTGCAATTTCTTCGATCTGGACCTGGAAGTCTACATGGTCAAGATCTCATACCAGCAGAAGCCCTACCGGCGGGTCTTCATGGAGACCTTCGGGGCCAAGGTCTACGCCAGCCCGACCGACCGGACCCAATACGGCAAGGCCCTGCTGGCCAAGGACCCCGACAATCCCGGTTCGCTGGGCATCGCCATCTCCGAGGCGGTCGAAGTCGCCGCCACTTCGGGCGGGGTAAAGAAATACAGCCTGGGCTCGGTGCTCAACCACGTCCTGATGCACCAGACGGTCATCGGGGAAGAGGCCCTCATGCAGATGGACATGGCCGGGGAATACCCCGACGTGGTCATCGGTTGCGTGGGTGGCGGTTCGAATTTCGCCGGCCTGGCCTACCCGTTCCTGCGCCAGAACCTCAAGGACGGCCAGCGCACCCGCCTGGTGGCTGTCGAACCGACCGCCACTCCCTCGATCACCAAGGGTTCCTATACCTTCGACTATGGCGATACGGCCAAGATGGCGCCGGTCGTCAAGATGCACACCCTCGGGCACACCTTCGTCCCGGCTGGCATACATGCCGGAGGCCTGCGGTATCACGGCATGGCTCCCAGCCTGTCGGCCTTATGTGACGCCGGATTGATCGAGGCCGTCGCCGTGCCGCAGCTGGCGACCTTCGAAGCGGCGATCAAGTTCGCCCGCTCCGAAGGGATCATCCCGGCGCCCGAGTCGGCTCACGCCATCCGGACGGCCATCGACGAGGCCCTGGATGCCAAGCAAAAGGGCGAGAAGCGGGTGATCGTCTTCAACCTGTCCGGCCACGGGCACTTCGACATGAGCGCCTTTGAGGCCTACCTGTCCGGGAAGCTGGTGGACTACGAACATCCTGCCGAAGCGATCGCCGAGGCGATCAAGGATCTGCCGCAGGTCGTGCTGCCGGTTTAAACAATGCAGACCCGCTCCGGGATGCGTCGATCCCGGAGCGGAGTATTCTTTCCTGGTTTTCTTCTCCAGACAGATGTGGGACTTTCCGGGCGGCAGGGATCCTGCCGCCCGGGCAGTTAACTTTCCCGGGGATCCCCGAAGACGATCACCACCATGTGCTGATTGAGGAAGCGGGGCGTCGCCTCCCCGCCAGGGACGATCTGGCCGAGGGTGTAGCCGCCGGCGACCGGCACATCGATCCCCAGGGTCTCCTGGACGGCGGCCACGTCGGCGCCCGGCTGGGCCTCGTAGAGCATCTGCCAGGCCAGGTCGGAGATGACCAGCGCCAGGACCGGGCGGGCCCCCTGCAGGGCGGCCAGAGCATCGCCGGCCGCAGCCTGGGCGGCCTCCCGGCAGGTGCTCAGGCTGCCGACCATAAGGTAGGCATCGGCGCCATCGCCGACCGTGGCGTTCATCCGGAATGAGCCGTCGGCCTCGACCCGCAGGGGGGTGCGCAGGACCAGGCTCTTGTCCGGCTGCTCGATGCCGAGCGGGTAGAGCCGGGCCAGGAAGTTGAGCGGCGGGAAGGCCCATTCGCGGGTCGGATAGCCGAACAGGTGGGCGTAGGCCTCCGAAGCCGGGCGCCCGTCCAGGGTTCGGACCCAGAAGCCGCGCGAACGGGTCACCCGGAAGTGGGCGCCCACCGGCTGCCAGCCGTGAGCGAATCCGATCCCGACCCGCACCTGACCTTCCAGGCGGGCGACGGCCAGGCCGCCCGCGCCGGACTGGCTCCCGCCGATCTGGTAGGCATTCCCGGCGTGCAGGTCGCCGCTGGAGAGACCCCCGGCGACAATCGCCCCGGGAGGCAGGTTGGCGCACAGTTGTTCGGCATCGGCATTGAAGCCGTCGGCGAAGAGCAGGGTCGGCTGCTTGATCTTCTTGGCGACCAGGTCTGATAATTGTTGCGACACTTCGCGGCTGCCCTGGGTGTAGCCGGCCAGCCACTGGACCTCGGCACGGGCGTCGCTGGCGGCCAGCAGGGCCACCACGACGGCATGCGAGTGCAGCCCTTCGGAGGTCATCCCGGCCGGGGTACTGAATCCGATCAGGGGGGTGTTGCCGGTCAGGCTGGCGACGCCATTGACCACCTGCTGAGGATCGTACTGGTAGGAGGAGATTACGACCCCGAGGATCGGGGCGCCGCTGCCCAGCAGGTTGAGCGCCTGGTGGGCAGCCTGTAAACCGGCTTCACGCCCATCGAGGGCGCGTGCCTGGCCGACTGCTGCATTGAGGCTCATGGGTTATCCTCTAGAAAAGCCTGGCGAAGGTCCAGATCCTGGCACGATCCCGGCGGGTGCTGCTGCCCCGGCGGGAGGGATCCCTGCCCGGTCAGGGCAATCCCTTCGCCGGGTTTTTTCATTCTTCTTCCGCCACCGGTACGGTGAAGTGGAAGGTCGTCCCCAGGCGGAACTCGCTCTCGAACCAGACCGTGCCGCCCATCATCTCGATCAAGCTCTTGGTGATGTTGAGGCCCAGGCCGGTGCCGGGGGCCTCGCGGGCCTTCTGGTCGTCGGAGCGGAAGAATTTCTGGAAGATCTTGTGCTGATCCTCCAGGCTGATGCCGATGCCGTTGTCCTGGACCCAGATGTGGGCCACCTGTTCGGCGCCATCCGGATCCCACTGGTTGCTGGCCTGTTCGGCGCCGATGGTGATGATGCCGCCTTCGGGCGTGTACTTGTGCGCATTGCTGACAAAGTTGGTCAGGATCTGGGCCAGGCGGATCGGGTCGGCCCAGATGCGCGGCAGGTCCTTGGACAGCTTGATGTTGACGGCCTGTTTCTTCTCGTCCATCTGGCGCCTGACCGAGCGGACCACTTCGTCGATGGCGGTGGCCAGTTCCACTCCCTTGAACTCCAGGCGCAGGACTCCGGCCTCGATCTTCGAGTTGTCGTTCAGGTCGGTGACCAGGGTGGCCATGCGTTCGACGTTGGACAGGATGGTTCCCAGGAAGTTGGATTGCATGTCGTTGATCTCGCCGACGGCGCCCTTGGCCAGCAGGTCAGTGTAGCCCTTGATGGAGGTCATCGGGTTCTTGAGTTCGTGGGCCACGAAGGAGACGAACTCGCTTTTGGCCACATTGGCGCTTTGAACTTCGTTGTAGAGCTGGGCGTTGGCGATCGCGATGGCGGCATGGTCGCTCAGGCGGGTCATGAAGGCCAGTGCGTTGGCAGGCTGCGAATCGGGGGAGATGCTCTCGACCAGGATCAGGCCGATGACGCTGGCCTCCCGGCGGATCGGGATGACGATCTGGCTGCGGGCTTCGGCGAGCAGGCCGCGCTGGTTCTCTTCCAGCACCACCTGCTGCGGCTGGCCGGTGTCGACGGCGGTGCGCAGGGCGGTCTGTTCGAGCGGCAGGGGCTGGTCCTTATACGTCTCGACCAGGGCATCGTACCCCTGCTGGGCCATCAGGCGCAGACCCCTTTCCTCGGTCACGCCGATCAGGCCGGCGTCGGCGGCCGACTGGCGCATGGCCCAGTCGAGGGTGATGCGCATGGCCCGCTCGACTTCCAGGCTGGCGTTGAGTTCGCGATCGATGCGTTGCATGACCGAGAGTTCCTCCACGCGGGCGTTGAGCTCCTGATCGGTCAGGGTATACAGGCGGGCATTCTCGATGGCGACTGCGGCCTGGCTGGCGAAGGCCTGCAGCAGGTTCTGGTCCTCTTCCTCAAAGGGCAGATTGTCCTTGCGGTTGATGACCTCCAGCACGCCAATGACGCGCTCCTTGACCTGCAGCGGCACGGCCAGGAGATTCTTGGTCACGAATCCGGTCTTCTCGTCGGTCGAGGCAGACCAGGATTGATTGTTCAGCACATTGTTCGAGATCACCGGGCGGCGGGTTTGAACGGCCTCGCCGACGATCCCGGTCCCGGGGGCCAGGCGAGACCCGATCAGGTCTTCGGCGACCGGGCTGATCACGACTGTGAAGACCAGTTCATCGGTCTGCTCGTCGACCATGAACAGGGTCCCGGCTTCGCAGTTGAGGATGGCGATGGCGCTTTCGAGGATGTTGTGCAGCAGGGGCTCGGTCTCGAGGGTCCCGGTCAGCTGGCGGGTGATCTCGTTCAGGTAGGTCAGCTGGCGGGTGCGGCGTTCCGATTCCTGCAGCAGGCGGGCCTTGACGATGGCGCCGGCGGCCTGCTCGGCGATGGCCTGCAGGAGTTCCTGTTGGCCCGGGGTATAGCTGACGCTCGGGTCGCGGCTGCCGATGCTCAGGGCCCCGATCGTCTCGGCCCCGGCGTTCATCGGGACGCTCATCCAGGCGAAGATGCCCTCGTTGGCCGCGCTGACGCCGCGCTTCTGGCACTCGCGGGCGTAGTCGTTGGTCAGGATCGCCCGCCGGCCGCGGATGACCTCCGGGTTCAATCCCACCGTCGGTGGCATGGGGAGGTTCTCCCGTCCCGGGACGCGGTCGTCCTGCTCCAGGCAGAAGGCGTAGAAGAAGAAGTCGTTTTCTTTGTTATGCAGGGTGATGTGCAGGTCGTCGACCGGCAGGACCTGGTCGGTCTGGGCAAAGATCAGTTCGAGCACATCGTCGAAGGTCACGGTGACATTGACGCCGCTGGCCACGCGCGACAGGATGTTCATCTCACGCACCCGGCGTTCCAGGTTGAAGATCACCTGGGCCCGGTCAATGGCGATCGCCGCCTGGCGGCCGATCAGGTCGAGGAACTTGATGTCCTGGCTGCTGTAATTTTCCCCCGAGCGGCGCGGACCGAGGGCCAGCCAGCCGAGCAGGCGCTCGCCGCCGGGCAGGGGCACGAACAAGCGGGCTCCCAGCAGGGTCAGGCGGGGCAGGTCGGGGGCCAGGTTCGCCGGGGCGATCAGGGGATCGAAGAACAGCGGCAGGCGCTCCCTGCTCAGGGTCTGGACCAGGGCGCTTCCGGCCGTGAAGAGCAGGTCGCTGGTTGGCTGCTCGGACTCACCGTAGGAGGCGCCGTACTGGTCGTTGAGCGGGTCGTAGATGAAGATGTGCAACTGGGTGGGGAGCAGGCTGCTGGTGATGTGTTCGCGCAGGATGTGCAGGATCGAGCCCAGGTTGATGATGTTGGTCAGCTCGCGGGTCACATTCTCAACCCGCTGCTGGTAGGCGGCTTCCCCACGGAAGAAGACCGCGTCGATGGCCTGCTGCAGGCGGTTGCGGAAGGGATTGAGCGCCACCGCCAGAACGAAGACGATCAGCCCGATCAGCAGCGGGCTGTTGGCCCGGAGCGACTCACCGAAGATCAGGCTCAAGGCGCTGACCAGCAGGGCGTACCCGCCGACCGCCAGGATGGTCAGGGTGGCGTACAGCACGCCCCGACGCACCAGGTAGTCGGTGTGGATGATGCGGTAGCGCAGAATGGTGTAGCCGGTGACGAATGGGAAGAGGCTCAGCGGCAGGAGGGTGAGGTAGGGGTTGAGGGGGTACTCCTGGCCTGGCGAGACCAGGAACCAGACGGCAATTCCAAGAAAGGAAAACAGCATCCCGGCCAGGATGGTGCGGGCCTGGGTGCGGACGATCGGCGAGGACGATCCAAGGCTGCGGTAGATCAGCATCCCGGCGAAGAAGATGATCGCCGCGCCGTCGAAGAGGAAGATCCAACGCCAACCCATCTGGTAGGCCAGGGGATGGGCCAGATCGTAGACGGTCGTGGCGGCGTACCCCGCCAGCCCCAGGGCGATCAGGTAGCCGATCCAGCGCAGGTAGGGCAAGCGGGTCACCAGGCGGACTTCCTGCGGGAAGGCCAGGGCCAGGTCGATCAGGGCCCCGCCGGCCATCGCCAGGGACAGGGTCCAGAAGAGCGACAGGCTGTGGGTGGTCCATAAGTCGAACAGGGTCCCCAGGGCCAGGGCGGTGGAGGTGGCGAAGAGGGCAAAGGCCCGCCCGGCCGATTCGGTCCGCCGCATACCGTAGATCCACAGGCTCATGCCCATATAGATGATACCGATGACGTAGGGGATGTAGAGGAAACTCATCCGGTCGGCCTGGGGCAGCCGGCCGAGGGTGATGGCATGGGTCTCCAGCCCGCCCTCGGGCGTGCGCACCGTGATGGCGACGGTCTCGCCGGCGACGAAGCCATCCAGCACGCTGCGGATGTCGCCCGAACTGGAGACGGGCGTCCCGGCGATCTCGGTCAGCTGGTAGCCGAAGCCACCCACCTGGACAAGCAGCGGCCAGGCTGCTGGGTCGGAAGGCCTGATCTCGTTGACCATCAGCGTCTGCTCGATGAAGGCGCCCGGGAAGGGCTGGCTCAGCCAGCGGCTGGCCAGGAAGGGTACGACCAGGAAGGCCATCAGAGCCACGCCCTGGTAGGCCAGGACGATGATCTGCAAGACCTTGTTCAGGACTTCGGGAAACCGGCTGGTGCGTGTCGTTGTCATCTGTTAAGACTTATTCTAACCGAAAATTCCCTACCGTACATTTCAAAGGGAAAGATCCGGTCCAGGGATTCCCCGGGTTGCGGATCCCGAAAACGAGGCGCAACCCCTCTGACGGATCGCGAAACAGCATACACAAAAGTGCTGAAAGCGTTGCAGCAGATGCTGCAGGGGGAAGATCGAAGACATAGGGTTACCCTGGCGATGCGGGTGGCCAGAATTGTCACGGGTCGGAATGGGCAGTTGTCTGCGCTATTGCTGGCCGCTTGTCTGGCGTCTCCAGGGATGCTCTGCCAGGGGGTATGGGTCATCGCCGAGAAGACAACTGGACCGATGAACCGCACCGACCGGGTTGACAGGAGCCTCTTTCGGCCGGGCCAGGATTGGATCCAGTACGCCCGCAAGCGCGATCTTGCCGTTGCGCCACTATTTCAGCTTCAACCCAGCGAGTCGACCTTTGAATGTAAGGTCGAGAGACCGAAAATTAAATTCCGCACCCAGACCCTTCGACGGCATCCGGTGCAGGCTACTCCTGATTCATTGTACGGTTTTTCCCCCAGGCGAGCATAACAATTGCCTGACATCCTTCGCAGGGGGATTGATCCGGGGGCTTCCGCGCTGCGAGGGGGGAATGGTCTCAGCCGCAACCATGCGCCGGGCCTTCAAGCCACGCACGGCACAAGTGCCCGGGGGAACCGGCGGTGCGCCTCTTTCAGGCGGGTCTTGTCGGCAGGGGCAGGTGGTTCCGGGCCGCGTACAATTCCCGTTCGAGTTCACCACCACGCTGGTCCACAGCGCTCGCGTGCCTCTCAGGCCTGTCCGGCCAGCCCTGTCCCCTTGGGCGGGATATTCCATGACCGTGGTCGGGCGGCAACAACTTTTCGGAATGATCTGCGTAAACATTCATAGAACGGACTTGAGGAGGAACGATCATGATCCTGATCCATCTGCCCCGCCCCCTGATCCGCCTGCAGCGTCGCAAGCCGGCCTGGCCTCCCGTCCTGGCTCCCAGGGTGGCCCTGCCGCCGCTCTTCGCCTCCCCGCTTCCCTGTTCGGCGCCTGTCTTGGTGGAGAAGGGCTGTGCGCCCCCGAAATCGGGCTTTGTGCTGTGATTGCGCCACCGACCTGCCTGAACCCTGGCCGGCCCGGGATCGTTCCGGGCCGGTTTTTTTCGCTCCGCTTCAATCCGTCTGCGGGTTGCGTACGACCAGGACCGAGCAGTCCGAATAGTGGACCAGTTTGCGTGAGACGCTGCCCAGCAGCCAGGATTTGACCTGGCTCAGGCCGCGCGAGCCGGTGACGATCAGGTCCACTTGCTCTTTCTTGACGTATTCGATGATCTCGGTCGCCGCGTCGCCGCGTTTGAGGAGGCTGCTGGTTTCCAGCCCCAGCCCCTTCAGGGCGGCCACTGTGTGGTCGAGCAGTTTCTGGCCTTCGGCTTCCTCCTGGGCGCGCTGGCGGGCTTCGTCCTCCGAGAGCTGGATCGGTTCGGTGAGGATCATCCCGCCGTGGACCCCGTCGGTGATCAGGACCGGCAGGGGTGGCGGCGGCAGAACGTGCATCACTTCCAGGCGGGTATCGTAGGGCAGTGGAAATTCGCCCAGGTACCGGATCGAATGCTGGCTGAACGGCGACCCGTCGGTGACCAGCAGGACCTGTTTCAGGCCTTTGTAGGGGGCCCGCACGACCAGGACCGGGCAGCAAACATATTCGACCACCTGCTGGGCCACCCCGCCGAGCAGGATCCCGAAGGTGGCCCGCAGTCCCTTGGCGCCGACCACGATCAGGTCGGGCTGGTGCTGTTCAGCATGTGCGATCACCTTTTCAGCCGGGGGCCCCAGCAGGAGTTCGGGCTTGGCCTGCAGGCCCTTGTTGCGCAGCCAGGCGCAGTTCTGGTTGAGTGCCTCCTCCAGACGCGCCAGTTCGGCTGCCTGGGTCGAGGCGAAAGCCCGCAGGATCGTGACGCTGCTGTTGGACGGCAGCGGCAGGTCGCCCAGCAGGGCCAGGCCGGCACGGGCGTGCTCCGACCCGTCGTCGGCGAATAAGACATGGAACGGCTGCTTCTTCTTTGCGGCTGTCATGAGTCACCTCCTTTCGTACCGATCGAGATAACCCTTTGTTTCCCCCTCTATACTGTATCATAAAGCGGACTGGATTTCCACTGCCCAGGCGCACCCAATTTGTTCGATTGCCTTGACAAAAGCCGTCTAGACGAGTAAACTTCGGCCCAATATGTTCCCGACCTGTTTACCCCGCGCCCGTCGCCCAAAGCCCACCACCCGCCAGGGAAGGATGGGTTTTCGCGCATCGGTGAGATGTTTCTAGCCTGACGCACGCGACCAGACCCGGTTACCAAGACCGCCCTCCTTCCCTGGAGGGCGGTCTTTTTTGTTGGGCACCCGCAAGCACACTTTTCAGGAGGCATGTATGAAACCCAAACCAAAACCACACGTCAAGAAAGTCGTCCTGGCCTATTCGGGCGGCCTGGACACATCCGTGATCGTCCCCTGGCTCAAGGAGCAGTACGGCTGTGAGGTGGTCTGCTTCTGCGCTGACGTCGGCCAGGGCGAAGACCTGAGCGGCCTGGAGGACAAGGCGCTCAAGAGCGGCGCCAGCCAGCTGATCATCCGCGACCTGAAGGAGGAGTTCGCGGCCGACTACCTGTTCCCGATGCTGCGGGCCGGGGCGATCTACGAACGGCGTTACCTGCTGGGCACCTCGGTCGCCCGCCCGCTGATCGCCAAGCACCTGGTCGACGTGGCCCACGAGACCGGGGCGGACGCCATCGCCCACGGAGCGACCGGCAAGGGCAACGACCAGGTCCGCTTCGAGCTGACCGTCATGGCCCTTGACCCGCGCCTGAAAGTCATCGCGCCCTGGCGGGAGTGGGATATCCGCTCGCGTGAGGATGCCATTGCCTACGCTGCCAAACGCAACATCCCGGTCACGGCGACGGTCAAGTCGATCTACAGCCGCGACGCCAATTTGTGGCACCTGTCCCATGAGGGCGGCCTGCTCGAAGACCCCTGGAACGAGTCCGAGGAAGCCATGTTCCAGATCAGCGCCTCGCCGGAGAATGCCCCCGACACGCCGGCCTACGTTGAGATCACCTTCGAGTCGGGTACCCCCGTCTCCGTCAACGGTGAGAAGCTCTCCCCGGCCCAGCTGGTCTCCATCCTGAATGCCATCGGCGGGGCGCACGGGATTGGGCGGGCCGATCTGGTCGAGAACCGCCTGGTCGGGATGAAATCTCACGGCGTCTATGAGACTCCCGGCGGGACGATCCTCTACGCGGCCCACCACGAACTCGAGTCCCTGGTGCTCGACCGCGAGACGATGCATTTCAAGGACATCATCGCAGTCAAGTACGCCGAACTGCTCTACAACGGCCTGTGGTTCACCCCGCTGCGCGAGGCCATCGACGCCTTCGTCGATGCCACCCAGGGCCCGGTCAGCGGCACGGTGCGCCTCAAGCTCTACAAGGGCAACCTGATCCCGGCCGGACGCAAATCGCCCTTCAGCCTGTACCGCGAGGATTTCGCCACCTTTGGCCAGGAGGACGTCTACGACCAGAGCGACGCCGAGGGCTTCATCCACCTGTTCGGGCTGGCGCTCAAGGTGCGCGCCCTCAACAACCTTCCGGTGTTTGGTCTCAATATGCCCAAGCCCGATTATTCGCGCTTCAAGCGCGACTGATCCTCGCGAAGGCTGGTCAAGGCTCAATATGGAAGGAGAACCAAGAATGACCCTCTGGGGAGGACGTTTCGACGCCAAACTGGATCCGGCTGCCTGGGCGCTCAATGCCTCGCTGCCCTTCGACCGGCGCCTGGCCGCCCAGGACGTGGGCGGCAGCCAGGCCTGGGCGGCGGCCCTGCGGGACGCTGGCCTGCTGAGCGCTGCGGAATATCAACAGATCGCTTCCGGTCTGGAGGCGATCGCCGCCGAATTCGACGGCGGGACCTTCGTCTTCGCCGAAGGCGACGAGGACATCCACACCGCGGTCGAGCGGCGGTTGGGTGAACGGACCGGCGCTCTGGCCGGCAAGCTCCACACCGGCCGCAGCCGCAACGACCAGGTGGCGACCGATTTCCGGATGTGGGTCCTGGAGGCCCTGCCGGCCCTGGACGAGGCCCTCTGCGGGCTGCAATCCACCCTGCTTGATCTGGCCGAGGCCCACACCGCGACCCTGATGCCGGGCTACACCCACCTGCAGCGCGCCCAGCCGGTGACGCTGGCCCACTGGCTGCTCTCGCATTTCTGGCCGCTGCAGCGCGATCGGGAGCGCCTGGCCGATCTGCGCCAGCGGACGGCGGTTCTGCCGCTCGGCTGCGGGGCCCTGGCCGGGACTGCCTTCCCGATCGATCGGACGGCCCTGGCCGAAGCGCTTGGGTTCGACGAACCCGCCCCGAACAGCATCGATGCTGTCTCCGATCGTGACTTCGCCGCCGAATTCCTGTTCTGCAGTGCCCTGTGCGGGATCCATCTCAGCCGGCTGTCGGAGAGCATGGTGCTCTTCACCACTGCCGAGTTCGGCTTCTTCGAACTCAGCGATGCCTATGCCACTGGCTCGAGCCTGATGCCGCAGAAGAAGAATCCCGACCTGTTCGAACTGGCCCGAGGCAAGTCCGGCTCCCTGACCGGGCTGCTGACCGGACTGCTGGTAACCCTCAAAGGACTCCCGTCCAGCTACGACAAGGACCTGCAGGAGGACAAGCTGCCCGTCTTCACGGCCGCCGATACGCTGCGGACGATCCTGCCGGTGCTGGCCGGGGCGCTGCGGACGATGACCGTCCACCCCGAGCGGATGCGGACGGCGATCGACCCGACGCTGATGGCTACCGACCTGGCCGAGCACCTGGTCCGCAAGGGAGTACCCTTCCGCGAGGCCCATGGGCTGACCGGGCAAGCCGTCCGGGCAGCGGCGGAGAAAGGCTGCGGGCTGGATCAGCTCTGTCAGGCAGACTGGCAGGCCCTCGGTTTGCTGGAGGCCGACCTGCTGCCGGTCTTCGACCCGCTGGCGAGCGTCGAGAAGAAGAGCGCCATCGGCGGGACAGCGCCGCAGGCTGTACTGGAACAGATCCAAAACGCAAAAATTAAATTAAGAAAAGGAAAAGGAGAATGAATCATGTCCGCAACTGTTGCCTGTGTTGAATGTGCTGCTGAGATCGAACTGACCGAGGATATCGAGGTCGGCGAGATCATTGTCTGCCCCGATTGCGGGGTCGACCTGGAAGTGACCGGCCTCGAGCCGGCGGCCGTCGAACTGGCCCCGATGGAACAGGAAGACTGGGGCGAATAGGAAGGTGGGAAGCCCGGCATCGCAAGAGGCCGGGCTTCCGGAGACGAACTATGCAACCACGCTTACGCATCGGAGTTCTGTTCTCACGCGTGCGGGTGGAGGAGAAGTGGATCTTCGGCTCGCTGGAGAAGCGCGGCGTCGAATATGACCGCCTCGACGACCGCCTGATCCACTTCGACCTCGAGGTGCCCGCCCCCTGGAGACAGTACGATGCTGTGCTCGAGCGCAGCATCAGTTACACCAGCGGCCTGTACGCCCTGCGGGTCCTCAATGCCCTGGGTGTTCCGACCGTCAACACGGCTGCCGTGGCCGAGGCCTGCGGCGACAAGCTGACCACCAGTGCCCTGCTGGCCCGGGCCAGCGTTCCCCAGCCGCACAACGCCCTGGCCTTCACGCCCGAAGCGGCCCTGCAGGCGATCGATGCCTTCGGCTACCCGGTGGTGCTCAAGCCGGTGGTCGGTTCGTGGGGCCGTCTGCTGGCCAAGATCAACGACCGCGACGCCGCCGAGGCCATCCTGGAGCACAAGGCCACCCTGGGCTCGGTGCAGCACTCGGTGTTCTACATCCAGGAATTCATCAGCAAGCCGGGCCGTGACATTCGCGGTGTGGTCATCGGCGGCCGGGTGCTGGCGGCCATCTACCGCAAGTCAGAGCACTGGATCACCAATACGGCCCGCGGTGGGGCGGGCGAGACCTGCCCGCTGACGCCCGAGATCGAAGGGATCTGCCTGCAGGCAGCCCAGGCCGTCGGTGGCGGGGTCCTGGCCGTGGACCTGGTCGAGCATCCCCACAAGGGCCTGCTCGTCAACGAGATCAACCACACCATGGAATTCCACACTGTCCAGCCGCTGACCGGCATCGACATCGCCGGGGAGATCGTCAACTACGTCATCGAGATTGCCAGAGAACGGCAGAAGGAGGCTGCATGATCCGCGCATCCATTGTCGGCGCTTCGGGCTACGCCGGGGGCGAACTGCTGCGCATCCTGCTCGACCACCCGCAGGTACAGGTCGCCCAGGCGACCTCGCGCGCCCACCTGGGCGAATATGTCTACCAGGTCCATCCCAACCTGCGCAAACGGACCCAGCTCAAGTTCAGCGATCCGGCCGCCCTCGAACCGGTCGAGGCCCTGTTCCTGGCCCTGCCCCATGGACAGGCCCAGCACAACATCGAGGCTTACGCCGCCCTGGCCGGGAAGATCGTCGACCTTTCGGCCGACTTCCGCCTGCGCGATCCTGAAGCCTACCGGCAGTGGTACGGCCAGCCGCACGCTGCCCCGAACTGGCTCTCGAAATTCGTCTACGGACTGCCCGAACTGCACCGCCGGGAACTGGCCGCGGCCGATTACGTCAGCGGGGTGGGCTGCAATGCCACCGCCGCCAACCTGGCGCTCCTGCCCCTGGTCCAGGCGGACCTGATCGCGGTGGGGAGCCCGGTGATCGTCGAGATCAAGGTCGGCTCCGCGGAAAGCGGCGCAGACGGCAATCCCGGTTCGCACCACCCCGAGCGGGCCAACGTCATCCGCACCTTTTCGGCCTTCGGCCACCGCCATACCGCCGAGGTGATCCAGGAACTCGGGCTGCGGGACGTGACCCTGACGATGACCTCGGTCGACCTGGTGCGCGGCGTCCTGGCGACGGCCCATGCCATCGTCAAGCCGGGCGTGGCGCTCAAGGATCTGTGGCAGGCCTACCGCCCGCTGGCGGCGGAGAACCCCTTTCTTCGAGTCGTGCGCGAACAGCGTGGCATCTACCGGGTCCCCGAGCCCAAGATCCTGGCCGGGTCGAACTACGCCGACCTGGGCTTCGACCTGGACGAATCCAGCGGCCACGTCGTCTCGATGTGCGCCATTGACAACCTTATGAAGGGCGCCGCCGGCACGGCCGTGCAGTGCCTGAACCTGATGCTCGGCCTGGACGAAATGACCGGCCTGGGATTTGCCGGTTTACATCCGATTTAGGAAAAACGCGCAGGCGGCTTCGGGCCCGATCCCCTTTGGCCAGGATGCCGCGCGCAGCGTGGAGAGAACATGAACGAATCGATCACTGTCGTCAAACTGGGTGGGACTCAGGGCGTCGACTTTTCGGCCATCTGCGCCGACGCCGTTGGCCTGCTCGCAGGGGGGCACAAACTGGTCCTGGTGCACGGCGGCTCGGCAGAGGCCAATGCCCTGGGCGAGGCCCTCGGAGCGCCACCCCGCTTCATCACCTCGCCGTCGGGGTACACCTCGCGCTACACCGATCGCGGGACGCTCACGATCTTCGCCATGGCCGTCAACGGCAAGATCAACACCCTGCTGGTCGAGCAACTGCAGGGCCTGGGCGTCAACGCCCTCGGCCTGAGCGGTCTGGACGGGCGCCTGCTGGAGGCGACCCGTAAAGACACCATCCAGAGCGTCGATGGTGGCAAGCGCAAGATCATTCGCGACGACTACACCGGCAAGATCGAAACCGTCAACGTTGGCCTGCTGCAGATCCTGCTGGACAGCGGCTACCTTCCGGTGATCGCCCCGCTGGCGGTCAGCCAGAAGGGTGAGGCCCTCAACGTGGACGCCGACCGGGCCGCGGCGATGGTCGCCGCAGCGCTGCGGGCCGGGACCCTGGTCCTGTTGACCGCCGTGCCGGGGTTGATGAAGAACTTCCCCGATGAGAGCACGCTCCTCAGGCAGTTGACGGCCGGCCATCTGCCGATGGCCCTGGAAGCCGCCCAGGGACGGATGAAGAAGAAGATCCTGGGTGCCCAGGAGGCTCTGGAGGGCGGCGTCGGGCGGGTGGTCATCGCCGACGGGCGGGTCGCAGCCCCGATCTCGCAGGCCCTGGCCGGAGAGGGGACCACGATTGGGTAATTGTCTAGTCAACCGCGGACCGATGTGCTATAATCGCCCGATTCTCGAAAGGAGGCAGGCGCAGATGACCGCGACTTTGGTACTCGAAGATGGCACCACCCTCTCCGGACAGGCTTTCGGCGCTGCGGCGGACGTGGTCTTCGAGCTGGTCTTCAACACCAGCATGACCGGCTACCAGGAGATCCTCACCGACCCCTCCTACCGCGGCCAGGGGGTGCTTTTCACGGTCGCCCACATCGGCAATGTGGGCATCAACCTCGAGGACGACGAATCAGCCGCCCCCCAGGCCTCGGCGGCAGTGGTGCGGGCTCTCAGCCCGGCGGTCTCCAGCTGGCGCGCCAGCAGCACGCTTTCTGACTGGCTGGCCGGGCATGGCGTCCCGGGCATCCACGGCGTGGACACGCGGGCCCTGACCCGCAAACTGCGCGACGGCGGGACCCAGAAAGCAGCCCTGTCAACCTGCGGCACCCCACCGGAACAACTGCTCGCGATGGCCCGCGACTGGCCCGGCCTGGACGGGCGCGATATGGTGAAGGAGGTGACCTGTGCGGCGCAGTATCCGTGGCTAGGAGATGGGGGCGACAGGTGGGTCGGCGGATCGGCGAAACGGCGCCCCGGCGGGCAGGTGCGCGTGGTGGCGTACGACTTCGGGATCAAGCGCAACATCCTGCGCCACCTGGCCAGTTGCGGCGGGCGGGTGATCGTCGTCCCGGGGGCCACACCGGCGGAGCAGGTTCTGGCCCTGGATCCGGACGGGGTCTTCCTGTCCAACGGCCCCGGCGACCCGGCTGGCTTGCCCTACGCAGTGACGGCAGTAAAGCAACTGCTCGCCTCCGGGCTGCCGGTCCTGGGCATTTGCCTGGGCCACCAGCTGATCGGGCGGGCCCTGGGCGCCCGGACGTTGCGGCTCAAGTTCGGCCACCACGGCGGCAACCACCCGGTCCAGCACCTGGGCTCGGGCAGGGTGCTGATCACCGCCCAGAACCACAACTACTGCGTCGCCGCCGAAGACCTGGATTTGGAGAAAGTCGAGATCACCTACCTGAGCCTGAACGACGGTTCGCTGGAAGGCCTGCGCTTGAAGGATAAACCTGTCCGAAGCGTCCAGTTCCACCCGGAAGCGGCTCCGGGTCCGCACGATGCCCATGACCTGTTTGGCGCATTCTTCACCGACATCCGCGCGGCCCGCCATGGTTGATTTCGACCTGCGCGCTCGTGATTGGGACTGCGACCCGCAGAAGCGTGCCCGGGCGAAAGCGGTCGCCGCGGCCATCCGGACCCGGATCCCGCTGGGCAGGCAGATGGCGGCCCTCGAATACGGCTGCGGGACCGGGCTGCTCTCCTTCGCCCTGCAGGCCGATCTGGGGTCGATCACCCTGGCAGACAGCTCGGCCGGGATGCTGGCGGTCCTGGCCGAAAAGGTTGCCCTCCACGCGGTGGCGAACATGCGCCCGCTGCAGCTTGACCTGTCCGTTGATCCGCTCCCGGAACTGCGCTTCGACCTGGTCTATTCCCTGATGACCCTGCACCACATTCTGGATCCAGCGGCTATCCTGGGAAAATTCTATAGCCTGCTGCGCAGGCCGGGATTCCTGTGCATCGCCGACCTGGACCGGGAAGACGGCTCCTTCCACGCCGATCCCGGTTTCGCCGGTCACAACGGCTTCGACCGGAAGGGGCTGCGTCGATTGCTGCGCAGGAGCGGGTTCGCCCGGATCCACTTCGACAACTGCTTCGAAATGATGAAGAACGGGCGGGTCTACTCGCTCTTCCTGGCCGTGGCAGAGAAAGCCGGCTGAGAGCCATGCCCAAACGAACCGATATCCAGACCATCCTCGTGCCCGGCTCCGGGCCGATCGTGATCGGCCAGGCAGCCGAATTCGACTATTCCGGCACCCAGGCGGTCAGGGCCCTGCGGGCCCAGGGCTACCGGGTCGTGCTGGTCAACTCCAATCCGGCCACGATCATGACCGACCCCGAGATCGCCGATGCCACCTACATCGAGCCGCTGACCCCTGAGGCCCTGGAGGCGATCATCGCCCAGGAGCGACCGGATGCCATGCTGCCGACCGTTGGCGGTCAGACCGGGCTCAACCTGGCTCTGGCGCTGAGCGAGAACGGTGTGCTCGAGAAGTACGGCGTCAAACTGATCGGCGCCAACCTGGATGCCATTCAGGCCGCCGAGGACCGCGACCTGTTCTGCAGGAAGATGCGCGCGGCCGGGCTGCCGGTGCCCTCGGGTGGACCGGCCCACACCCTGGTCGAGGCCGAGGCCCTGGCCGCCGCGGCCGGCTACCCGCTGCTGGTACGGGCCTCCTTCGCCCTGGGCGGCAGCGGGGCGGCCTGGGTCCACCAGCCCGGCGAACTGGCCGAGGCCGTCCGCAGGGCGATCGCCGAGAGCCCCATTGGCCAGGCCTGGGTTGAGGAATCGGTCCTGGGCTGGAAGGAATACGAGTTGGAGGTGATGCGCGATCGCGCCGACAACTTCGTGGTGGTCTGCTCGATCGAGAACCTGGACGCCATGGGCATTCACACCGGCGACAGCATCACCGTTGCCCCGGCTCAGACCCTGACCGATCGCGAGTACCAGGTCCTGCGCGATCTGGCCCGGCGGGTGATGTCGGCCGTGGGGGTCGAAACCGGCGGCTCGAACGTCCAGTTCGCCGTCGACCCGCAGACCGGGCGGGCGCTGGTGATCGAGATGAACCCACGCGTCAGCCGCTCGTCGTCGCTGGCCTCCAAGGCGACCGGTTTCCCGATCGCCAAGCTGGCCGCCCTGGTGGCGGTCGGCTACACCCTCGACGAGATCACCAACGACATCACCGGAGAGACCCGGGCCGCCTTCGAGCCGTCACTGGACTACGTGGTGGTCAAGATCCCGCGCTGGGCCTTCGAGAAGTTTCCCGGCGTCGACCCGACCCTCGGCCCGCAGATGAAATCGGTCGGCGAGGTGATGGCCCTCGGGCGGACCTTCCCCGAGGCGCTCATTAAGGCGGTCCAGTCGCTCGAGATCGGCGTCGATGCCCTGGACGGCTCGGGTCCGCACAAATCCGCCCCGGCCGATTTCCCGGCCTTTGCCGACCTGCGTACACCGACCGCCGACCGCCTGTTCCGGGTCTACCGCACCATCCGGGCAGGGACCTCGCTGGCGGACCTGGCCGCCACGACCGGCTACGACCTGTGGTTTCTGGCCCAGATGGGGGAGATCGCCGCCCTGGAGGCCGAGATTGCCGGGAAGCAGGACATCTCCTCCGGCCTGCTGCGGGCGGCCAAGCAGGCCGGCCTGGCCGACTCGCACCTGGCCCGCCTGCTTGGCAAGACAGCCCTCCAGGTCCGCCTGCTGCGCCGGGATCTGGGCGTCCTGCCGACCTTCCAGCGGGTGGACACCTGCGCAGCCGAGTTCGAGGCCCGGACTCCTTACCTGTATTCGGCTTATGAAATGGAAGATGAGGCCGAGCCGACAGGCCAGCCCAAGATCCTGATCCTGGGCGGGGGTCCCAACCGCATCGGGCAGGGCATTGAGTTCGATTACTGCTGCTGCCAGGCGGCCTTCGCCCTGTCACAGATGGGCTACGAGACGATCATGCTCAACTGCAATCCCGAAACCGTCTCGACCGACTACGACACTGCCGACCGGCTGTATTTCGAGCCGTTGACCCTCGAGCACGTTTTGAATGTGATCGAGTGCGAGCATCCGCAGGGCGTGATCGTCCAGTTTGGCGGGCAGACCCCGCTCAACCTGGCGGCCGGGCTGGAGGCGGCCGGGGTGCGCATCCTGGGCACCTCGCCCCACGCCATCCAGCTCTCGGAGGACCGCGAGGCCTTCGCCAGGCTGCTGGCTGAACTGGACATCCCCCAGCCTGAAAATGGGATCGCCCGCTCGCAGGCCGAAGCCCGCCAGGTCGCCCGGCGGATCGGCTACCCGGTCCTGGTGCGGCCGTCGTTCGTGCTCGGCGGGCGGGCGATGGCCCTGGTGGCCAGCGAGGACCACCTGGACGGCTTCATCGAGAAGGCCATCGAGGCCGCCCCGGGACAGCCGATCCTGATCGACAGGTTCATGGAAGACGCCTTCGAGATCGACGTCGATGCTGTCGCCGATGGCAAACGGGTGGTGATCGGGGCGGTCATGCAGCACATCGAGGAGGCCGGGGTCCATTCGGGCGACGCGGCCTGCGTCCTGCCGCCCTTCAAGGTCAGCGCCTATCACCAGGCGATCATGCGCGAGTACACCCAACGGCTGGGACTGGCCCTGGAGGTCTGCGGGCTGATGAACGTCCAGTTCGCGATGCGCGATGAGGTGGTCTGCGTGCTGGAGGTCAACCCGCGGGCCTCACGGACGGTCCCGTATGCCAGCAAGGCCACCGGATTGAACCTGGCCCGGGTGGCCTCCCAGGTGATGGCCGGGAAGACGCTCGAGGAACTGGGCGTGCTGGAGGAGCCGCGCCTCGATGGATTCTTCGTCAAGGAGGCTGTCCTGCCGTTCAAGAAACTGCCTGGCTCGGATGCCATCTTGGGGCCCGAGATGCGCTCGACCGGCGAGGTGATGGGGCACGCCGCCCACTTCGGCCACGCCTTCGCCAAGTCGCAGCTGGCGGCCGGGATGGGCCTGCCGCTCGAAGGTGCGGTGCTGATCAGCGTCAACGACTACGACAAGAGCGCTGGGCTGAAGATCGCCCGTGACCTGCACCGCTTGGGCTTTGCTCTATACGCCACCCCCGGAACGGCGACCTTCTTCGAGAAGGTCGGGCTGCCGGTGCGGATGGTCAAGAAGAGGGCCGACGGTTCGCCGCATACCGTCGACTTGATCCGGGGCGGGGCGGTGCAGTTGATCCTCAACACCCCGCTCGGCCCGCAGGCCCACTCGGACGGGGCCGAGATCCGGGCTGCGGCCACGGTCATGGGCATTCCCCTGCTGACGACCCTCTCGGCGGCCATGGCGGCCGTATCGGCCATCCAGGCCCTGCGCCAGAAGGACCTGCAGTACCGCAGCCTGCAGGCGCATTTCAGCGAGCGAAACACCTGAATGCGGGAATGCCGGAGCCTGCTCTCGCGATCAGCCGCGGCACGTTCTGCCTGCAGGGTTGGCGATCGCAGTCCAGAATGGATGCCGTGAAAGGGAGAACATCCACTTGCTGGTTCGATCTTCGACCAGCGTACAGATCAAACGAGGTGCAACCATGTTCGACATTATTGGCACTGAAAGCCAGCACAATTCCGGCGTCTACGGGAAACGCGAGATCGCCCTTGTCCGGGGGGCGGGGGCCCTGGTCTTCGACCGCGACGGTCGCGAGTACATCGACTGCGTCGGTGGGCAGGGCTCGGCCAACGTTGGCCACGTCCACCCGGCGATCGTCCGGGCGGTCAGCGCCCAGGCCGGGACCCTGATCGCTTGCACCGAGATGTTCTACAATGACCGGCGGGCAGAACTGGTCAGCCGCCTTGCGGCCCTGACCGGAATGCGGCGCATGTTCCTGTCGAACTCCGGTGCCGAGGCGGTCGAGACGGCGCTCAAGTTCGCCCGTGTGGCCACCGGGCGGAGTGGGATCGTGGCCGCCCTGCGCAGCTTTCACGGGCGGACCTTCGGGGCCCTGACGGCGACCGGCAACAAGAAATACCACGCCGGCTTTGAACCGCTGGTGCCCGGCTTCAGCCACGTGCCCTACAACAATCTGGAAAAACTGGCCGGGGCCGTGACCGAGCAGACCGCCGCGGTGATCCTCGAGCCGGTCCAGGGCGAGGGCGGGGTCTACCCGGGGACGGCCGAGTACCTGCGCGGCGCCCAGGAACTCTGCCGCCAGCGGGGGGCCCTGCTGATCCTGGACGAGATCCAGACCGGTTACGGCCGGACCGGGAAGCTGTTCGCCTACCAGCACCATGACCTGCAGCCCGACATCCTGTGTCTGGCCAAGTCGATGGCCGGCGGGCTGCCGATGGGCGCCACCCTGCTCGGGGAGCGGGTCGGCGAGATCCCGATCGGCAGCCACGGCTCGACCTTCGGCGGCAACCCGGTCGCTTGCGCGGCTGCCCTGGCGACCCTGGATGTTATGGAGGAACAGCGCCTGCCTGAACGGGCGGCTGTCCTGGGAGGGCGCCTGCAGGCGCAACTGCAGGCGATCGAGTCTCCGCTGGTCCGCGAAGTGCGCGGCCTGGGCTTGATCGCCGGGGTCGAGCTGAAGCAGAAGGTGGCACCCTGTCTGGCGGCGCTGGCCGAACGCGGCATCCTGGCCCTGCCGGCCGGGATGACCGTCATCCGCCTGCTGCCGCCGCTGGTGATCACCGAGGAGCAGCTCGAGCGGGTCGTCGCAGCCCTGGGCGAGGTGCTGCACTAGACTCCACGAAACCCCACCAGGGGCCCGAAGCGCCGGATGCCGTTTCGAGCCCGGTGTGGATCAATTCCTGACAAATGGATAGAGCCTGATGAACATGCCGCAAGACCATTTCCGCCAATACCACCCCCGCCCGCTGGAGATCGTCGACACCTCGTTGCGCGAGGGCCAGCAGACCTCCCTGCTGCACGACCACTATAAATATTACTTCACCACGCACGACAAGCAGGAACTGCTGCGGGCCCTGATCCTGTACGGGGTCAAGTTTGTCGAGTTGTTCGCGCCCAATGTCAGCGCCCGGGAGGCCGGGGACATCCAGGCCCTGCGCGAGACCCGCGACGAGCTGATCGTCCAGAAGGGCTATACCTTCCTGCTGGCGCATGTACGCTGCCACCCGGTCGACATCGAGGCGGCCATCTCCGCCGGTTTTGACGGTCTGAATGTCTATTTCGGCACGTCGCCCCAGTCACAGGCCTTCAACCACGGCAAGACCCCGGCCGAGATCGTCAAAAGCGCCGGCAGCCTGCTGGCCGAGGTGCGCCGCGCGCACCCCGACCTGATCCTGCGCTTCAGTGGCGAGGACGCCTTCCGCACCCCGCTTGACACCCTCTTTCAGGTCTACGACCCGCTGGTCGAATTTGTCGACCGGCTGGGCCTGCCCGACACGGTCGGCGTGGCGACCCCGGCCATGGTCCGAAGCCGGGTGGCGGCCCTGCGCCAGCGCTACCCGCATACCGCCCTCGAACTGCATTTCCACGACGACCGCAACCTGGCCCTGGTCAACACCCTCGAGGCGGTCCTGGCCGGGGCCCAGTATGTGAACACGACCCTGGTGGGCATCGGCGAGCGCTCGGGGATCACCTCGATGACCGCCCTGCTTTTCAACCTGTTCATCGACGGGCAGTATGACCACCTGGAAGGCTACAACCTGCGCAGTTCCTACCCGATCAATGTCACCATGGCCGACAAGCTCAGGACCCTCGTCCCGCCCAAGGAGCCGGTCAGCCTGACCAACCGGACCCATACTGCCGGGGTCCACCAGGGCGCCATCCTGCGCGACTCGGCCGCCTACGAGGCCCACCCCCTGGACCTGTTCGGGGTCAGCGAGCAGGACATCCTGCTCGGCCCGCTCTCGGGCTGGAACGTGGTCCATTACTACCTCAAGCAGATCAACTACTTCGACGTAGATGAAGATGCCGCCCGCCAGGTGACCGCCCGCTTCAAGGAGAGCATCGGCCAGCTGAACGGCGACATCTCAGCTGCCGACCTGCTGCTGAGCATCGCTGAGCAGGATTTCCACCTGGTCCGCACAGCCAACGCCCCGACCTCCGCCCCGCAGATCGTCCAGCGCATGGACAAGGGTGCTCGAAGGTAGAGCATGGAAACTCCCGAAACCCTGTTCCAGCTGGTCGCATGCTACAGCCCGTCGGGCGCCGAAGGGCCGGTGGTGGAGGTCCTCGTCGAACGGATGCGGACTCTGGGCTTTGGGCGCGCCTTCGTCGATGAGGCCGGCAACGCTGTCGGCGTGCTGGGGGAGGGGCCGCGACAGATCCTCCTGCTCGGACACATCGATACCGTTGCGGGCGAGATCCCGCCCCGGGTGGAAGACGGGATCCTGTATGGCCGCGGCGCGGTCGACGCCAAGGGGCCTCTGGCCTGTATGGTTGACGCCGCAGCCGGGCTGGGGCCGCTCCCCGGCTGGCAGGTCGTCGTCATCGGGGCGGTCGATGAGGAGCGCGACTCGCTCGGGGCCCGCCATGTCGCCCGGCTTTACCGGCCGGACTACGCCATCGTTGGTGAACCGTCGGGCTGGGAGCGGGTCACGCTGGGCTACAAGGGCGTGGCCTGGGCCGCAGTCACCGTCCGCCGGCTGATGAGTCACACTGCCAGCGGGCAGGAGTCTGCCTGCGAGGCCGGCGTGGCGGTTTGGAACCGGATCGCCGCCTGGGCCGGGGACTTCAACGCCGGCCGAGGGCGGGCCTTTGAACGGGTTCTCCCGACCCTGCGCGGCCTGGACTCGGGCGAGGATGGCTTCGAACAGTGGACCCGCCTGCGGATCGGCGTGCGCCTGCCGCCCGATCTGCCGCCGGCGGCCTGGTACGCTGAACTGAAGAGATTGATCGGGGAGGTCGAACTCGAGCCGCTGGGGCACTCCCTGCCGGCCTACGCCGCCGGGAAGAACACTCCCCTGGTACGGGCCTTCCTGGCCTCCATCCGGGCTGCGGGCGGCAAGCCTGGTTTCGTCTTCAAGACCGGCACCGCTGACCTGAACGTGGTCGGCCCGGCCTGGGGCTGCCCGCTGGCCGTCTACGGCCCGGGCGACTCGGAGCTCGATCACACGCCCGACGAGCACCTGTCGCTGGATGAGTACGCCCGGGCGGTGGTGGTCCTGGGAGGTGTGCTCAGGCAGGTTTGCGGGGAATAGGGAGTCCACGAACTGCCCCCGCAGCCTTGGCGGGGGAGTTTCCATCAGGTCCTAATCGCTGACCTGCCCGGCGCTGCGCAGGCCAGACGGTTTAATCCTTGTTGGGGGCCTCCTCCTCCCGGCGGCGGCGCAGTTCGCGCGCCCGGCTGCGCAGGTCTTCAAAATCGGTATTTTCCGTGATCTGCGCGACCTGGGCCTGGCGTTTGATCTCGTCGATCTCGATGTGCAAGGCAGTCACCTGCTGCTTCAACTGGTTCTCACGCGCCTGGATCTGGATCGCCATGCGGCTGAAGACCCGGGCCAGCTGACCGATCTCGTCGGAGCCGCTGGCCACCTGCTCCAGTTGCGCGGGGTCGAAGGGCTCGTCGTCCTCCAGGACCTGGGCAGCCCTGGTGATGAGACTCAGGGAACGGGTGATCGTCCCGGAAAGGAAATAGGCTCCCAGGAAGACCGCGCCGTAAGCCATCGCGAAGGCCAGGATGCTCGCATTCCGGACCCCGTTCTGGACGTCGATCACATCCTCAGCGGTCATGTCCACCCCGACGATGGCCACGCTGGTCCCGGTCGCGTCCCTGATCGGGGCATAGCCTGAGAGCCAGTTCCCGTACTCGTCCTCCTCGTAGTTGGTATCCGCGGCCGGGCCGTCGAAGCCCTGCAGCATCTCCGGGTAGGTGCTGGCGTCGTACGAATCGCCCAGGTGGGCACGCTCACTTGCGACCTCGTGCCCCTCGACGACGAAGATGAGCTCATTGGGATCGGATGCGCGCACCATGGTATAGACGGACGCGATGAGGGCATTCCCATCGCGCACGGTGCGCAGTTGTTCGGCGATGTGATTGTACTGGGCATCCTCCTCCACGCCGGTCTCGTAGACCTGGATCAGTTCGTCGGCGTCGATCAGGCTGGCGGCCGTCTCGGCGGCGGTCATCAGGCTCTGGCGCAGGTAGTCCATGGCCAGTTCGGTGGCGAATCGATGGAACCACAGAAACACACCGGCGAAGGCGATCGTGAAGAGAACCATGAAAACGAGCAGGAGTTGCAGGCGAATGCTGAGGCGAGACATGTTGTTCCTCCGAACGAAGTTTATGTTCCAGATTTTGTTGAACTGCCTACCCATGAGCGGATCAGCTCAGTGTTCCAGCATCAACCTTGCCGCCCGGCGGCCGATCTCGACTGCAAAGTTGGTCCCCCGATCCCAGGGGTAGACCTGGCTCATCGAGGCGAAGTACAGCCCTTCGACCGGTGTCTGGATCGGGGGGATGTTCTGCGAGTGGTTCAGCAGTGGCACGGGCTGGGCGTAGTTGGTGCGGAACAGCCAGGTCTTCTTGACCCAGCCCGGCTCGAACAGCGGGTTGAATCTCTTCAGGACCGGCTGGAACTTCTCGAGCAGCTCCTCCTGGCCCAGGCGGAAGTACTCGTGGCCGGGATCAAGATAGTCACCCATGTAGACGATATGGTCGCCGCCGAAATGCTCGGGCGAGACGTAGTTGGTGTGCTCGACCAGCGCCAGGCAGGGGTAGCCGGCGTCCTTGGGCAGGTTGAACCAGTAATAGCCTTGCTCGGAGAGCTGGTGTTTCAGGGACAGGATCATCACCACCGCGCCCATCGACTTGAGGTTGCGCAGGCCGCGCAGGTAGTCATCGGGCAGGGACGGGACCAGGCGGGCGGTCACCTCGGGGGACAGGGTGACCAGGGCCCGGTCGCAGGTCGCGGGTCCGGCGGCGGTCTCGAGGTGGATCGCGCCGCGCTCCGGATCGCGCTCGAGGCGCGTCACCGGGGTCTGCAGGAGGATCGTTACTCCCATCCCGCGCAGGATCTCGGCGAACTGGTCGGCGAAGGCCTGGAAGCCGCCCTGGTAGGTGCCCAGGCGGGTGGTGCGGGCCTTGAGACGGGCCCACATCCAGGCCATGTTGACGTCCTTGTAGTATGGCCCGAACTTGCCGATCAGCAGGGGCTCCCACATCTTCTGGTAGACCTTCGGCCCGGCCCACCTGCGCATCCAGGCGTCGGCGGTGACCTTTTCGAGGGCACGCCAGTTGTTGGTCAGGCGCAGGTACAGCCCGACCAGCCCAAAGCGGACCTTGTTCACCCCCCAGCCCAGGCCGGGGAAGGCCAATGCCCTGGGGATCGAATCGAACGGGTACCAGCGGTCCTTGTGCAGCAGGACGGTGTAGGGCCGCGGAAAAAGGACTTCCTCCTGCAGGCCGAGTTCCTCGATCAGGCCAAGCATATGTCTGTCGCTGGCAAACCAGTGGTGGTAGAACTTCTCCACCGACCAGTCCCAGCCGGGCTCTTTGAAGCCGCTGGCCAGCCCGCCAACGAAGTCGGCTGCTTCGTAAAGGGTGACTTCATGGCTGGCCCTGGCCAGGTCGTAGGCGGCGGCCATGCCGCCGAATCCTGCGCCGAGGATGGCTATTTTCATGCATTCATCTCCAGGGGAATTGCAGATCGACGATAACGGAAAGACCTGTTCTGTGAAGCGCGTTCGCCGCTTCGCTTGGGACTGCTTCAATTATACATCCTGTGACTGCGGGTTCTTCCCTCGGGCAAAAATCTCCTCCCGGATGGGAGGAGATGGCTGGTCTGCTTTGCGGGGGTTATTTTGCGATGACCGGCAGGCTGGCGGCGGCGATCGACTGACCGACCCGGCGGCTCTTCTCGTCCGGCAGCTGGATGTGAATGTGATTCAGCTCGGGGAACTCGCTGCGCAGGACCGCCTGGGCCCCGTCCAGGATCAACTGCCCGCCGCGGCCGGAGGTGCAGCGGCCCAGGATCAGAACATGCCTGACCGGGTAAAAGTCGGCGTAGTGAGCGATGGCATAGCCCAGGTAGAGACCCATCGACTCCCAGATCTTGCGCGCGCCCTGGTGCCCGGCTTCGAGCTGCTCCTGGACGGCCTTGAGCTTCTCGGCGTCGGTCACGTCCTGCGGGACCTCGATCCCGGCCCGCGGTGCCAGGCGGAAGACGCACTGCTGGGAGAAGTACTGCGACCCGACGCCGCTGTCGCGCGACCACTCGTCAGTGGGGGCATTCGGCTGGTAGTCGACCGGGCAGAAGGCCAGTTCGCTCAGCCAGGTGATGATGTGGCCGTCCATGTCGACGTAGCCGGCGGCCTCGCTCGAGCCGAGGGCGATGCCCAGGATGCCGTTGTCCTCCAGCGACATCGAGCCGGCCAGGGCGGTCACGTCGCCGTCGTTGATGATCTCGAGCGGCACGCCCAGCTCCTCGCGGATGCGCAGGAAGAGAGTGCGGACCTTGTGGTATTGCTCCGGCGGGACGCCGCGGAACAGGGAGGCCACCATTGGGCGGTTGTTAATGTAGATCCCGGCCGACGAGCCGCCGATGGCATCGACGCGCGGCATCTTCGCCGCGGCGGTCTGCAGGGCGGCCATGATCTCGCGGTAGTGGTACTCGGGGTCCGAATTCTTGCGTGGCTCCCAGACCACCTCCTCGCTGTAGACCGGCTCGCCGTCGATGACCGCGGAGACCTTGCGGTCGGAGGCGCCCAGGTCGAAGCCGATCCGGCAGCCGTCCAGGTGACGGCCGAGCGGCTTGCCGGTCTCCTTGGCCGGCGGGACCTGCTCGGGAGCACAGTGCACGACCGTGAAGGTCTGTTCGTAGATGGTTTTGCCCATGAAGTGGTAGTCGAAGGCGCGATCACCATCGGGGGCATAGGTCCGGGCGAGGTGGTCTGCGATCGGTTGAGGCCCACCGACATGGAGTTTCCAGCCGCCGCGCTGCCAGAGCAGGAACTTGACCAGCCGTTCGGCGTACATCAGGTTGGCCCCGGCCTGGGAATGGCCGTCGGGGAAGACGTGGGTCTCGAAGCGCGACAGTTCGCCGTCGCTGCGCTCCAAGCCGAAGACCAGCGGCACGCCGACGCCTGATTCGGCGACCTGCTGCTGGAAGAGGCGGTTGGCCAGCACAGCCGGGCGGAAGCCTTCATCCAGGGGGGGGATGTACCTGGGTTTGACCAGGGTCAGGGAAGGGGGCATTGGGGAGATCCTTGCATGCTGAAATCTGCTCACCGGGCAAAAACACTGTAACCGGTTACATGGTTCGAAGAGATATCATAGCCGGGTGGGGGGCATCTGTCAAGCCTGAAAATCCGGGGGATTGTGCAACAAGTAGGATATGGAGGAGGAAGAGAACAAAGGGGAAAAGGTCGAGCAGGATGGGTTGAACGAGAATTTTGGGAAAAAGCGTGAGGAAAAGAGCGAATTGGCGCAACCAGTGGGGTAGGAGCGCGCAACAAGTCGGGCGATCGGTGAAGGTTGAAGCAGAGATCGAGATCTGGAGTGGGCCGGATCGATCGAGGAGGGGATGCAGGGCGGGGAGCAGGCGCGTGGAGACAGGCCTGTCGGAGGGGTGCGGGGGCTGGCCGGGACAAGCAGAAGCGGTCAGCGGGTCATGGCGGCGCGGGGAGAGCGGCTCGGGAAGCTTGGAGGACGAAGCGGGCGAGGTTGAGCATGCTGGTGAGGGTATCGCCGAGGAGGGTGGCCTTTTGGGGGATGCCGTTCTATCCGCCCCTCCTGGATCAACTCCGCATAGGGCTCCCCCCATCCCCTGGGTGCGCACGACCGCCTGGACCAGCCCTTCGTGCACCCGCATGAGCGCATCCAGGCATTCCGGGCATCCCGCCTGGGCACAGACAAAACTACCCGCTCCTACAGAGCGGCAACCGGTTACCATAGCCACGGCGACATCTCCTTTCAGGGTTCGGAAATCGCGAGTTTCCAAATTATCCAGCTAGAAGGTGTCGCCGTGTTGTTCCCAGGGCGGGTTAAATCTGAGTTGACTTCTTCCGTTTTTTGGGTTGACTTTTCGCCTTCGACTTGTTGCACGATCCCAAACTTGCACATCGGGTTAAATAAGTAAGGAGTTCGAAGGTTCGATCCTTTTCATCTGTGGTTGGCTGGGTAGAAAAACAGAGCAAGCGGATAACTGGGGTTTGAAGACTCGAAATTTAGATTTAAGGATAAACCGGCGGTTGAGTCATCGGCCGCCGGTTTATCCAAAATGATAAACCTGGTTTTTAGAATACCTGCTGTTTCTTGGCTTGCCGATATAGCATGTAATAACGCAGATAGAAAAACAGGCCAAACACAATCGGGATCAGAGGCAGAAAGTAAATGGCGGCGCGTACCACCACAAATGGCGTCTCGAACAGAAATTTGGCAATGAACTCCAGACTGCTCGTCTCCCATAGCCCGGGGGTCTGGTAGCCAACATTGGTGAACTGAATGCTCCCGGTAATGTATAAAATGAACAGTGGTAAGAAAGCCGGGATTAACGAAAACAACATCAGGTTGGCGTAGCGCAGGTTGCGGTGAGCGCGCGACTCATCATCCGAGAAGATGTCGTGGCTGGCATCTTCACATGCACTGGAGAAGTAGTAGGCACCGTTCGTGCCCTGATCCATCACCGGTTGCCAGCCGCTGTCGTCGAAGAGTTTCAGGTATTCTGCCTGGTCGAGTGGGCTACGGAATGTCCGATAATCGATTTTATAGACACGCTTCTCCGGGGCCGTCTTATCAAAGGTGTAGGCGCCGAAGCGGGAAACCTGCTTGAGCCGCCAGCCGCGCAGGGCCATCTGCTCTAACCAGGTCTCTTCGCTCGAAATCGACCAGAAATATCTAAAAGTTGTAAATTGGTTTTCCATGGTTAGCTTTCCTTTTCTAGCACTGGCGTGCTGATGTTAACGAGATTCTGCATGCGTTTGTATTCCTGGTAGAGAACCTTGCGGCCTAAGTCTGAAATCGCATACACCTTGCGACGTTTCTCGTGATCTTCATCGACCAGATCGATCAGGTTATGCTTTTTCAAGTTTTCCAAGGCCCCATACATGGTTCCCGGGGCGATTGCAACGCTTCCGCTACTTAAGGATTGGACGCGCAACATGATACCGTAGCCATGCAGCGGCTCAAGTAGAGAGATGAGAATATAATACGTGGTTTCCGTCATCGGAAGAAATTTGTTTAGGTTCATTGGTTCCTATTCTTTGGTAGATAGTGTGTCTTTGTATAGCGTAACTGTATACAGTCTAACTGTATAATAGATCATATTTGCGCTTTTGTCAAGATGCAAATGACCTCAAACACTTTCCACGCGGAGGGTATGATATTTACCCAAGTCAGAGCATGAGGAATATACCCATTTCGAATGTCGCGGGGATCGGTGGATGGTTGTCGATCAAGATGCTGTTTGGGGCTGAATTCTTAAAGCACGATTCAGGCATTTGGTAGTCTCCCTCTTGAGACGCAAACTGCTCTCAAGAGGGAGACTGCCTTATGCGTATATGAATGTGCATATGAAAAAAATCCCGCTTTTAAAACGTCATGAGGCCGATTTCTCGATAGGGCAATTCCAGGTCATGCTTGGTATCAGCATGCTGATGCGCATCAACCGGTCAGGAGATCTGGCCAAAGGCTGTCTTCAAGGCTTCCGGGAATTCTCCAGCGCAGGTCAGCACCAGCCGCTGTCCAGCTCTTGTGACGGCCATATAGATTTTTCGCGTATTATCCCGGATGAGCGTCTCGCGCTCGTCATCCGAGAGCCGCAAGGATTGCTCTTCTTCGAGCATCTCCCGCAGGCCGGCAAGAAATACGATCGGACTTTCCAGCCCTGCCCCGGCGTTAAGTGTGGTCACACGCACATAGTCGCCGGGGTAATCTGTTTTTGGGTCACGGGCAGCATCTTTTCCCAGCCGTTCGTTGATTGCCATGATGAGCGACTTCACGCCGTTGCCATCGCTATGCAGGAGAAGCAGGTGCTTCTTCGGATAACCCTGCCTGACAAAACCGGCCACTTCATTGGCCAGGCGTGCGATTTCGTCCTGAGGGCTGGTCAGGGAAATGATTTGCGGGAAGGCGCCCGTGGGCATGTTGAGCAAATCCGGGGCCAGGATATCGTCGTCTTTTTCTTCGGCCAGGCGCAGGCGGTAGAGCAGGGTGGCGAACTGCATGATTTCGCGCGTACTGCGATAACTGCGCAGCAGTTGGTGCGTACGCCCGCGCGCCTCCAGCCCGAACGATTTCCAGGATGCGCCGCGCCCCAGAAAGCCCTGGGTGGGATCGGCCACCAGGAACAGGTGCCCATTTTTCGGGTTGAGCAACTTCTGGATCATCCGTACCCACAGCGGGGCAAAAAACTGGGCTTCATCCACCAGCACGACATCGTATTTCGGGAACTGAACCTGCCCGCTCTCGCTGTACTGCCACAAGCGCCTGGGCACTTCGCCCCAATCCAGCGTGTGCCGCGCTTCGAGCGATTGCTGGTAAGCCAGGATAGCAGCATAGACCCGCCTGCGCTGTTCCACGCTCAACCCAAAGCCGCGCCCGCGTCGATCAACCGCAAGATACGCCTTGCCATTCATCGGAATCTGGTCTTTGAACCAGTCCATTTCACTCTTGAACATTTGCGCTGAGATGGAAGAATCGCCCAAATGTTTGCGCCAGATCTCATCGATCAGCCTTTGTCGGGCAGCCAGGGTGAGCGGCTCAACCCACCCGGGCTGTTTCGGCCAGTGGTGATAACACCAACCGTTGAAGGTACGCCACTCGATAGTCTCCGAAGGGGGCAAATGCCCTTCAAGCCGTGCAAAGCGCCCCTGCATATCGTGGCTCAGTGGGCGGTTATGGGTCAGCACCAGAAAACGTTTCTCTGGATAGAGATGGTAGAGCAACCGCAGGCGATAGAGCAAAATCAGTGTTTTACCACTTCCGGCAACGCCATTGATAATGTTCAACCTGAAATCATCCGTAAGGTTATGTCCCTCGGCCGGCAAATCCAAATCAGCCTTGACTGCCCATTCCTGATCGTAATCGAGCAAGTAATCAGTCAGCCCGGCATCGCGGCGGCGTTCCACAGGCGGGTGTACGGTCATTTCAGCGGGAACAACGATTTCGGGGGTGAAGCGCTGGCGGACTTTCTCCAGCCAGAGGGCATCCATTTGGGTGGATGGAAAGTACGCATCCCATCCGAGGCCTGAATCCGGGTTAAGCAACTCCTTTCCTGCCCAAGCCGGGTCGCCGTTGCCCCGTTCCAGGCGGCTGGCTTGCGTCTGTTCGTCCGTAATGTTCGGAAAAACGACCAGCGTTTCCAGTGCCTGCCCATCCGGTAGTTTCAGCCCATCAACGAAATTTGCCAAACTCTGCGCTTCGGCCTGGCCCAATGGGGCACGTTCACTTTCGAGCAGCAGGAATTGCGCTGCCGGTGCCGCCTGGATGGCCGCTGCTGAACTGACCTTGACCAACAGCACACGGTCATCTTGCGTGATCATCAGAAAATCGGGCGCGTCGAGTTGCCAGGGGGCAAGATGATGCCAGATGAAAAACGAATCCGGCAAAGCCTTGAGTGCACGAAAGACGCGCAAGACTTCGCCAGGCAGGCTCAGGGGAGGAGTATCGGGCAGGATGTGGGCCACAGGTGATTAACTCAAATCTCCATTCGGGACGGTGATGTGCTGGCAACTGGCGATCAGGTCACGCAGCAGATCCATGGTTTCTTTGTGTTCCGGGTCATAGTCATCGGCTTTTAGCATGTGATGACTACCGACCAGGATCAACTTGGAGCGCGGGCGTGTGACCGCCACATTCAGGCGCTGTGGCTGAAACAGAAAGTCGGCCATTCGGGCGGCGAATCGAGGGCTGGCGGTGGCAAACGAGACCAGGATTACCTCGCGTTCCTGCCCCTGCATGCGTTCCACCGTATCCACCACCAGCCTTTTGGTGACGTCGTCATCCATCAATATTCGCCGCAACAAAGAACGGATCAAACGGCTCTGGGCGCGATAGGACACGACAACGCCTATTTCTTCCGGAGCCACTTCGCGCGTCAACAGGGACAGGACCAGTTCGCAGATCACTTCGGCTTCGATGCGGCTGCGCACGGTCGTGTTGCTGTGGCACAGGTCGAGAAACACCGCCGGGGAAGTGGGGTCCAGCACAAAATCCCAGCGCGTGGCCTCGGGGGAGAGATTCAATCGCCGGGTTGCTGCTTCAGCGCTCGGTTTGAGTTCATTGCGGTAGAACGTCTGGCTTGGCCAGACAGTCAGGATATCATTCAGCCGATAGGTGATGTTGAGTGTGGTTTCCTGCCCGCGTCCAGCCAGGAAAGAGAAAATCGAGGGTTGGGTGGCTTCCTCGGCAGCCAGAACAGTTATGGGCGGCAGTTGATTCTCATCACCGATAAAAATGTACTTGCTCCCGGCCAGCATGCCCATAATTGCTAGCGGCAGGGTGATTTGCGAGGCTTCATCAAACAAGACTGCATCGAATTCGACATTATCCAGCCGCTGGGATTGGAGCGCGAATGGCGTCGCGCCGACCACATATCCCCCGCTCTTCTCTCCAAAACGGGATTGATCGAAGGACTCGAAGTTGGGCACCAGCAGATCGCCCACGTGGCGCTCCTCGCCGATTTTACAGACCGGGATGCTCTCATCCACTTTCGGAATTTTGTTGAGTGCGTTGTGAATGGCGCGATGTGTGAGCGCGGTGACAAACACGCGCAGGCCATCCTGTACCAGCAACTGCGCCAGGTGCGCTAACATGAGAGTCTTGCCCGTGCCAGGCGGCCCTTGAATCAGATGGAGCAAATCGGTGGCATACGCTTGCGCCACCGACTCTCTTTGGCTTTCGTTGAGATGCGTGCCGTTCAGGAATTCCCTGGCGCGTTCGTAGCGGGCAAAGTCCACTTTGGGCGTGAGCGAACCCTGCAAAAGTGGCAAAATGATGGAACGCCCGCGCTGTGAATCCGCCACCGTATCGAGCGCCGAGAGATAAAACGGGCTGGAGTCGAACCAATCCTGGTCGAGAATCCAGCCATCCGGTTGGGCGTTCACGAAATAGGGATTGCCCTTAATCAGGCCGGCTTCGAGTTCCGTTTCCCCATCATAAAACAGGTCGAAATGCAAGGCATTTTCGTCTTGGGGGTTGCCGCGGTGCAAAACCACCAAATCCCCCTCACGAAAACGCGAGTTATTGGTAGCACAGGCCAGGCGGGCAATATCCTTGTCAAACCCAACCACCCGCAGCCCTTCAATGGTCCAGCCCATTGCGACCCGCTCCTGTAACGGGCGTGACCATTGAAGTTTCAGCGTTTGCCATTGGGCAGCCGCCTCTGCCTGGACGAATTGACGTAAACGCTGGAGGAAGGCGGTTGTGGACGGGGGCATAGGCTCATTATATATTGAGATCGTGGCGTTTCTCAGAAACAAAAGATCTCGGAATGTGTCTTTTGAGCGAACTTACCGCCATACTTTCGAAATATTTCTGAAGAATACGGTTTGTTCCTCGAATCACATCACCCAGGTCAGGGATGTCCGGCATTTGACCGCTCCGTCGGCCTTGCCACAATTGCTGGAAAGTTGCCTGCCGGCGCTCAAGAACCGTTCTCGAATCTCCCATGGCCAGACCCTGGCGTTAGACTGGGGAGCTGTGTTGAAGGAGATCTGCTCCACAGCTACCCTCCGGCTGGTTAGCCGATACTGAATGGCCTGCAGGTCGCGCGGTTCGGCACGGGTGATTCGTGAGCGTTTTTCTCAACCCGGATTCCTTCCATGCTTATTGCGCTATCCTGCCCGGCAGGCTGCAAAGAAAAGCCGATCCCGTGCGGGCTGGAAAAGTCCGCACGGGATCGGGACATGCCTGCAGGTCGGGAGGGAACAGCTTGCGCAGAGGCGATTATTCTTTCTCTTGCTCCTCCCCGGGCCCGATGCCGAGCGGTTTCCACTTTGACTCGTCCTTCAACCGGTGCTGGATGCCGTGGCGGTCGTGAATCTCGTCGAAACCCTCCGACTTGATGAACATCTTCTCGCCATCCAGCAGGGCGGTCAGACCCTCCTGGCCGGGCTCGGGGCGCTTGAGGCCCTTGTACTTGGCGGCCATGGCCGGGGTGTAATCGGTCGGCTCCTCGTAGGTGGTGATATAGCCTTCATAGTTGCGCAGCACGACCTTATGATCCGACATGGTCAGCAGGTAGTTGGGTGCGACCGGGATCTTGCCGCCTCCGCCGGGCGCGTCGACGATGTACTGTGGCACGGCGAAGCCGGAAGTGTGGCCGCGCAGGCCCTCCATGATCTCGATCCCCTTGGCCACCGGGGTGCGGAAGTGACCGGCGCCCTCCACCAGGTCGCACTGGTACAGGTAGTACGGTCGTACGCGGATGCGCACCAGGTCCTGGACCAGTTTGCGCTGGATGTGGACATTGTCATTGACCCCCGCCAGCAGGACCGACTGGTTGCCGAGCGGGATGCCGACCCGGGTCAGCTTGTCGGCGGCCTCGGCCAGTTCGGCGGTGATCTCATTGGGGTGATTGACGTGGATGTTAAGCCACAGCGGGTGGAAGCGCTGCAGCGTCTCACACAGTTCGTCGGTGACGCGCATCGGCATGAAGACCGGGACGCGCGAGCCGATGCGGACGATCTCGATGTGCGGGATCTCGCGCAGACGGGTCAGCAGTTCCTCCAGGACCTTGGGGGCCAGGACCAGCGGGTCGCCGCCCGAGAGCAGCACATCCCGCACCTGGGGGGTGCGTTTCAGGTAGTCGATCTGCATATCGAATTCATCACGCTTGAAGGTCGCCGCCGGGTCGCCGACGATGCGGGCCCGGGTGCAGTAGCGGCAGTAGGAAGCGCACTGGGTGGTGACCAGCATCAGCACCCGGTCGGGGTAGCGGTGGACCAGCCCCGGGACGGGTGAGTGGCGATCCTCCGCCAGCGAATCTTCCATCATGGCGGTGAAGGCCGCCATCTCGCGGTCGGTCGGGATGATCTGCTTGCGGACCGGGTCGTCGGGGTCATCGGGGTCGATCAGGGAGATGAAGTAGGGCGTCACGTCGACCCGGAACAGGCCGCTCGAGCCGAGCGCCTTGCGCTCCGACTCGGTCAGGGGGATGACTTTCTCGATATCCTCGAGACTGTTCAGACGGTGGCTCAACTGCCAGCGCCAGTCATTCCATTTTTCATCCGGGACATCGGCGAAGGCCGGGGCACGCCTGGAAGGGAAGGGCAGGGTCATGGGTCCTCCAGAAGGATCGTTACGGTAAGGGTAAATGCACAGCAGGTGATGCCTCAGGACAGGGTGAACCGGCCGGGCTGCGGCGGGTCATGGTCGGGCCGGAAGAATCCCCCATGGTAGCTCAACGGAACGCGTAAAACCAGACAGGAATCGTCCACAATGGTATTGTAAAGAAAAGCCGGGTAGGAGTCAATGCTTAATCGCCCAACGATCGGCGCGGAACCCCCCGGACCCATCCGGAGGCAGGCGGTCAGTGGTAGAATGGCGAGAAATGGAGGAAGAATGTCTCGCCTGGACGATTTCGAAGCCTACCGCGCCCGCATGAACGAGCGCATTCTGTCGATCGATCACCTGGGCATCAAACGTTTCTTCAACCTGGACAGCATGGCCTACACCGACGGGGCCCTGTCTGCCAGGGAGAAGGAATTGCTCGGGCTGGTGGCGTCGATGGTGCTGCGCTGCAACGACTGCATCGACTACCACATCCTGCAATGTGTCGAGGCTGGCTGGACGGATGAGGCGCTGGTGGAAGCCTTCAACGTGGCTCTGGTGGTTGGGGGCAGCATTGTCATCCCGCACCTGCGTCACGCCGTGGAGACCCTCGACCTGGCCCGCCAGCGGCCAGCCTGAACACCACCCGAAAGGTAGCCACCATGCGCGACTCCCCAGAATGGAACGTCATTCACAATCCGCAGGCCGGGCGCTTCGAGATCGAGAGCGAGGGCCTCCTGGCAGTGCTGGAGTACCAGCTGCATGACAGCGAGATCGTCTTTACGCACACCAGCGTTCCAGAAGCACTGGGCGGACAGGGGCTCGGTTCCCGGCTGGCCGCTGCCGGGCTGGCCTACGCCCGGGCCCAGGGCCTGAGTGTCGTGCCCTTGTGTTCGTTCGTCGCCGCCTACATCCAGCGCCACCCTGAAGAGCAGGACCTGCTGGCAGAATAACAGCGGCATGCCGTCTGCAACCGGCAGGAAAGCATCCACCGGCAGGAGATCCTGCCGGTGGTGTCCTCTCGAGAAAGAAGGCACTTTATTGGGCCGGGCTGGCTCGCCCGTTTTCGAACTGGCTGTTGTACAGTTCGGCATAGAAGCCCTTGCGGGCCAGGAGTTCCTTGTGGGAACCCTGTTCGACGATGTCGCCTTTGTCCATGACCAGGATCAGGTCGGCGTCGCGGATGGTCGACAGGCGGTGGGCGATGATGAAACTGGTGCGGCCCTTCATCAGCCGGTCCATGGCCCGCTGGATCAGGATCTCGGTGCGGGTGTCGACCGAGCTGGTCGCCTCGTCCAGGATCAGCATCTCCGGATCGATCAGGAAGGCGCGGGCGATGGTCAGGAGCTGTTTCTGGCCCTGGGAGATGTTGCTGGTTTCCTCATTGAGCACCATGTTGTAGCCCTCGGGCAGGGTGTGGATGAAGTGATCCACGTGGGCAGCCTTGGCGGCGGCGTAGACCTCCTCGTCGCTTACGCCGGGACGGCCGTAGCGGATGTTCTCCATGATGGTGCCGTTGAAGAGCCAGGTGTCCTGCAGTACCATCCCGAACATGCAGCGCAGGTCGGCGCGGCGGAAGGTGCGCACGTCGTGCCCGTCAACCAGGATGGCGCCCTGGTTGACGTCGTAGAAGCGCATCAGCAGCTTGACCATGGTGGTCTTGCCGGCGCCGGTCGGGCCGACAATGGCGATCCGCTGGCCGGGCTTGATCTTGGCCGAGAAGTTGTTGATGACGATCTTCTCCGGGTCGTAGCCGAAGCGGACGTCCTTGAACTCGACGCGGCCTTCGCCATCGGGAGTGCTTGGGTCGGGTGTTTCGGCGATTTCCTCGCCCTCGGCCAGGAATTCGAAGACCCGCTCGGCGGCCGCGGCGGTCTGCTGCAGGATGTTGGAGATGTTGGCCAGCTGGGCAATGGGGTGGGTGAACGAGCGCACATACTGGATGAAAGCCTGGATGTCGCCGACCGTGATGGCGTTCCTGATCGCCAGGTAACCGCCGAGCAGGCTGACCGCCACGTAGCCCAGATTGCCGATGAAAGTCATCACCGGCATCATCAGTCCGGAGAGGAACTGGGACTTCCAGGCGGCTTCGTAGAGCGGGTCATTGGATTCGTCGAACTTGGCGATCGAGCGCGCTTCGCCATTGAAGGCCTTCATCACGATGTGGCCGCCGAACATCTCCTCGACATGGCCGTTGACATGGCCCAGGTAGTCCTGTTGCTGTTTGAAGTATACCTGTGAGCGTTTGACCACCACCCTGACGAAGGCCAGCGAGATCGGGATGATGCCCAGCGCCGCCAGGGTCATCAGCCAGTTGATCGAGAACATCATGACCAGGATGCCAACCACCGTCGTCACCGAAGTGATGATCTGGGTCAGGCTCTGGTTGAGGGTCTGGCTGACCGTGTCGACGTCGTTGGTCAGGCGGGAGAGGATCTCGCCGTGGTTGGTGCCGTCGAAATACTTGAGCGGCATGCGGTTGATCTTCTCGGAGAGATCCTTGCGGAAGCGGTAGGTGACCTTCATGGAGATGTCGGTCATGATCCAGCCCTGGATGTAGCTGAAGATCGTCGAAACCAGGTACAGCCCGCCGGTGAGCAGCAGGATCTGGCCGATATATTCGAAGTCGATCGAACCGCTGCCGGCGATCATGCCCAGCATGCCTTCGAACAGGCGGGTGGTGGCCTTGCCCAGGATCTTGGGACCGACGATCGAGAACACTGTGGAAGCGGCCGCGAACAGCAGCATGATCAGGATCAGCCAGCGGTAGGTGCCGAGGTACTGGAGCAGTCTGGCGAGCGTGCCTTTGAAGTCGCGGGCTTTCTCGCCCTGGCGCATCATCCCCATCGGGCCGTGGCTGCCGCCGAACGGGCCCCCCTGCCGTCTCGGCGCACTGCTGCTGGACTGGGCGGGTCGGTTGTGCTCGCTCATGCCAGTTCCTCCTTGCTCAACTGTGACAGGGCGATTTCGCGATAGGTTTCACAGTCCTGCATCAGCGCCTGGTGAGTTCCCATACCGACCACCTTGCCCTCATCAAGGACGATGATCTGTTCGGCGTTCTTGATCGTCGATACGCGCTGGGTTACGATCAGCAGGGCACTTTCGGCGGTCTTTTCCTGCAGCGCCCGGCGCAAAGCCGCGTCCGTCTTGAAATCCAGGGCCGAGAAGCTGTCGTCGAAGATGAAGATCGGCGGTCTGGCCACCAGGGCGCGGGCGATGGCGAGGCGCTGCTTCTGCCCGCCGGAGACGTTCATCCCACCCTGGGAGATCTCCGCTTCGAGCCCTTCGGGCCTGGAGTCGATGAACTCGCCGACCTGGGCGATCCCGGCGGCTTCCTTGAGGAGCTCTTCGCTGGCCTGCTCGTCGGCATAGCGCAGGTTGCTCGCGATCGTTCCCGAAAACAGGGTGCCCTTCTGTGGGACGTAACCGATCCTGGCCCGCAGGTCGTGTTGCCTGACCTGGCGGACATCCATGCCGTTGACCAGGATGGCGCCGGCGGTGACGTCATAGAAGCGCGGGATCAGGTTGACGAGTGTCGACTTGCCCGAGCCGGTCGAGCCGATAAAGGCCGTCGTCTGCCCGGGCTGGATGGTGAAATTGATGTCATGGAGCACGTCCGTATCAGCGCCCGGGTAACGGAAGGAGACTTTGCGGAACTCGATCGTCCCCTTGAAGGGCACGGCGAACTGCTTCGGTTCCTGGGGGTCCTTGATCGTGGGCTCGGTCTCCAGCACGTCGGCGATGCGGCCGGCAGATACCGAGGCGCGCGGCAGGATGATGAACATGATCGACATCATCAGGAAGGCGAAGACGATCTGGATGGCGTACTGCAGGAAGGCCATCATGTCGCCGACCTGCATGTTGGCCTGCGCCACCTGGTGGGAACCGACCCAGATGATCAGGATCGCCAGGCCGTTCATGATCAGCATGATCAGCGGCATCATGATCACCATGATGCGGTTGACGAACAGCATCGTGCCGGTCAGGTCCTGGTTGGCCCGGTCGAAGCGCTCCAGCTCGAAATCCTGGCGATTGAAGGCCCGGATGACCATCATGCCCGACAGATTCTCGCGCATGACCAGGTTGAGGCGGTCGATCAGGCGCTGGATGCTCTTGAACTTGGGCAGGGCGATCACGTAGACGATCAGGATCATGGTCAGCAGGATACCGACTGCCAGGGCGATGATCCACCACATGGAAGTGTCCTTGCCCAGGGCGCGGATGATCCCGCCGATGCCGATGATCGGGGCATAGAAGACCATCCGCACGAGCATGATGACCACCATCTGGACCTGGGTGATGTCGTTGGTCGAACGGGTGATCAGCGAGGCGGTCGAGAACTGGTCGAACTCGGCGCTGGAGAAATCCTCGACCCGGGTGAAGACCTTGCGGCGCAGGTCACGCGCCAGCCCGGCGGCGGTCTTGGCCGACAGATAGGCCACGGCGATCGTACAGGCCACCGAGAGCAAAGTCACCAGCAGCATCTGGCCACCGGTGTGCAGGAGGTAAGCACTCTGGAGGGCGTCGGTATTCATGCCCAGAGCATCATATTCCGCCTTGACGGCCCCGACCGCCATCTGGACGATCATGCTCTCACCGAGGGCATCGAAGTTCTCGTTGATGCGGGCGCTGAGCATCTCCATCTGTTGGGCAGGGAGGTTCTGCAGCAGGCTGTACAGATCCATGCCCGCCGGGAGGGCCGACAGGTCGAAGCCCATGGCCTGGGCCAGGGCCTGCGCCTGGGCCGGGTCGCTCATTAACTGCTCGAGGAACGAGGTCACCACCAGCCCCTTGCCCATGATCGGGCCAAGGCGCTCGAGTTCCTCCGGCGAGAGCGGCTTGCGCACATAGACGGCCGCGCCATCCAGGGCGGGATACTGCTCGCGGTAGGCTGCATAGCCCGGCGAACGGTCGTCCACCAGGGTGTAGGCGTCGAGCACGGCGGCCCGGTCGTCGGCGCCCAAGAAGAGCAGCAGGCGGTCCATCTGGACCTGGCGGATGGCTTCCGGGACGGCGCCTTCCACACCGCCCTGCTGGATGCCGATGTTGACGATCCTGGACAGGTAGTCAGGCAGCGCCAGGTCGGCATTGGCCTGGACAAACAGCAGGCCGATGGACAGCAGGATCAAGACCAGATAGGGTTTCAGGTATTTCAAGATACGCAGCATGGTTGGGAATGTCCTTGTGAACTTGTGTGCTTTCTTCGCGTTGAAATTGGCGCCAGACAGGGTTGGGACGGCGCGGCACGGCCGCCCAGGCTGTCAGATCGGGCCCGACCTTTCCTGTTCCTCGCGGGTCAGTTGGGGCCGTCGCCGAGCTGGCTGGATCTGGCGGTCAGGATCTGCAGGGCGGTCAACACCTGTTGCTTTTCTCCGGGGGTCAGGCTGGCGGCCAGCTGGTCGAGCCAGTGCTGGCGGGCCAGGATGGCCTGGCGGACGGTCTGCTGGCCCCTGTCGGTCAGGATGATCTGTTTGCCGCGCCGGTCGTTGGGATCCTCGGAGCGGGTGATCAGCTCCTGCTGGACCAGGCGCTCAAGCATCTGGCTGGCGGCGGCGCTGGTCACCCCCAGGTCATCACCGATGTCGGAGACGCCGCAGGTTCCCATGCGGTGGAGGTGGAACAGGGCGCCGATCTGCGACATGGAAAGGCCCTTCTCCTTGGCATAGAGAATGAAATTGCGCATCGAGTGATGCATGAAGCTCTCGATCCATTCGTGCAGGGCATCGGTAAAGGGGTCAGCGTTCGGCATAGATTAGGCTCCTGAATAGTTAAGCGGGCCTAAATATATGCCTGATTTTCGAATCTGTCAAGGAGAGGGGTCTGAGGGGGATTGTGCAACAAGTACGATATGGAAGATGCAGCGAGGAATGGGGGGAACATCGAGCAAAAAGGGGTTGAACGAGAATTTTTGGAAACAGCGTGAGGAAAAGAGCGAATTGGCGCAACCCGTGAGGTGCGGCCGCGCAACAAGTCGGGCGATCGGTGAAGGTTGAAGCGGAGATCGAGATCGGGGATGGTCTGGATCGATCGAGGAGGGGATGCAAGGCAGGGAGCAGGCGCGTGGAGACAAGCCTGCCGTCTCGCCCCGGCATGCCGCCGGTGCGAGACGGCACGAACGGTGTCGTGGGTGCGGGGGCTGGCAGGGGCAAGCGGAAGGGGTCAGCGGGTCATGGCGGCGCGGGGAGAGCGGCTGGAGAGGCTTGGAGGACGAAGCGGGCGAGGTTAAGCATGCAGGAGAGGCGGTCGCCGAGGGGATGCGAGGGGGATGCCGTTCTCATCGTAGCCGCGCTGCAGGCAGGTGAGGGGCTGGTCATCGCCCTCGGCATGGCGGATGCGGAGGGTATGAAGGGCATGCCGATCGGAGCGCTATTGGGGCCGGGTTGACCCCGGCAGTTCCGGTTGAGCCGCCATGCCTCCATGACGCAGAAAGGCGGCCGGCCAAGGCGAGCAAAGAGGGCGCGGGCCTCGACATTCCGCGATCCCATCCCGTCATGGTAGATCTTCCCCCCCCCATCCTCCCCGGATTGTTGAGAAGTTACATCATGCACGCCGCCTCAGTCGAGAGAGAAGGGCTGCTCGGGAGAGAAGATCGGGTCGTACAACCCCAGGTAGGGGATGTCCTCCTCGATGCAGCGAACAAGATAATTGACCGCGCCCTCCTCCTCCAGGGGGATATTGTTGTCGAGCGCGTATCCCAGCCGGCACATCAGGGCTTCCATTTCGATCACTTTCAGGAAGAAGGGCAGCCGGTCCAGCCAGGCGGGATCGAGCGAATTCTCACGGCTGTATCCCAGCATGACCCCATCCATGGAACGCTGCATGGAATCCCGCCGTTGCTGTGGATCTGGTTTGCGTGCGCACCATCCCACGAATCCGTCCCAGGCATCCGCCAACTCTTTCATGAACCAGCCGTAGCAGGAATCATCGAAATCGAAGACGGTGATGTCGCCGTTGCTGTAGTCGATGCAGAAATTGCCGTCGTTGAAATCGGCATGGACCAGGCCGTAGGCGTTGGCTGGTGTTGGCAGTTGCCTGACCTCGGCCAGCAGTGCCTTGAACTTCTCCCGCACGAGGGGCATCTCCTCGGGGATGATCCGGTCGACCTCGCCGGCCGGGCGCATTTCCAGCCACGTCGGGCGGCGGACGTCGGGGCGCAGGGGGATGTACCCCTTCGTCAGGGCATGCATCTTCCCGAGCGCCCCGCCCCAGTTTTGTGAATATTCGGCGGCCGTCCCGCCTTCACGATAGCGATACCCATTGTCAGGCATGCGCATGCCCGGGGCTTTTTCGAAGGCGACCAGGACGAAGATCTGCGCCCCGGCCTGCACCTGCTCGACCAGGTTCCCGCTCTCCGAGGGGACCGCCCGCGAGACGCGCATGCCGCCATCGGCCAGGTGATCGATGAAATGGATTTCCTCCTCCATCTGCTCGATGGGTCGATCCGGGCGGAAAGAGGCCCGCAAGAGCATCTCCCGCGCGTCGCGGCGGAATGCGAAGACCAGGTTCTGGCAGCCGACGCTATCGGGATAGATGGTGAGATCCTCGGGTGAAATACGGTACAGGCGGGCCGCATCGGCCAGGCCATGGGTGTAAAAGCAATCCAATGCTTCTTGACGTGTCATTTCAACCTCCATTCCAGGCTGTGCGATCCTTGGGATCGTCGGCATCCAGCAGGCTCGGATGGATGTCTGGGCCCAGACGGTATCCGTGCGCCCGCCACAGGTCCGCGGCGATGCGGCGCGGCTGCAGGGGAAGCCCCTGCTCGATGAAATACTCGCACAGGCAGCAGATGTCGCGCTCGAAAATGGCGTAGGCGTTGCGATTGCCGGTCGGCGAGACCACCTGGGGAAAATCGATCAGGGCAATGTCGCCATCCCAGTAGAGGACATTGTACGCCGAGAGGTCGCCGTGGACACGCTCCTGCGCGAGCATGAGATCGATGTTCGTCAGCAAGCGGTCGAAAAGGGATCGAGCCTCGCCAGGATCGAGGGACACATTATTGAGGGTCGGCGCGGCGAGTGTCTCATCGCCCAGGTAACCCATCAGGATGGCATTCTGGGCATTCTCGTAAGGCCTGGGGACTTTCACGCCGGCATCGAACAGGACCTGCAGGGTCGTATATTCGTACGCGATCCAGGATTGGTGACGGACCTGCTCGCCGAAATTCGTTCGGTTCAAAACAGCCTGGAGGGCGTGCACATCGATCACCTCGTGACCCTCGGCATCCAGGACAACACGCCCTTCATGGTAGATGTGATCCTTGCGCAGGTTGCGCAGCATGCGCGGCCGGTAGACCTTGGCCGCCACCAGCGGGGCATCGACCTGCTCGCCGGCCCGGCAGAGATAGACCGAAGCCTCCTTGCCGGCCTTGATCTTGCGCAGCACATCGGAGATCCAGTGCTGCTCGTAGAAGTAGCCAAGCGAGTCGAGCAGCCAGCCCTCCTCGAAGCGGGCTGCTTTGTACGTGAATTCGAAGTTGCGCGTGCTGTCATCCTGGGCACGGACGAATTGCGCGTCCCCGGATGACAGGCGCTTCGGGTTACGCGCCGGGGATGGCGACCGACGTTTGTCCCGGTCGATCAATGTTTCGATCTGCTCGTTATCTTCGAGCTCTTCCAGTGTTTTCAGAAAGTCGGATGCTTTCATATGTTTTCTTGGAGATCCTTCTGTAATTGGTGCCAGACGGGCAGGCGGAGGTAGCCCAGGCGGGTAAAAATATGCTGCATGGCCTGGTTGACGGCTCCGGTGCTGCTGGAGAGGGTGGAAAATCCTTGGGCGCGTGCGTAGGCGATGGCCCGGGCCTGCATGGCCATGCCGATGCCCCGCCGGCGGTATTCCGGCAGGACGCCCATCAAGCCGGCCCAGAGCATGTTCGTGGAACGATCCACGCCCAATTCCTTCAGGCCGATGTAGGCATCGCCGAGGACAGCCACGAAATAGCCATCCAGGGAGATCTCGTCATTCAGGGCCGTGTGCGACCAGGTATCGAAATCCATGGGCTGGACTTCGCTGGCTTCCTCGCGCGGCAGGGTGCGATCGATCTCCATATACAGGTCGTAGAGCTTGCGGTCACGCATGGGATCGCCTGCCAGATTCGCCAGGGTCAGGATGCGGATCCCGCCCCGGCCCAATCTCTCTTCCAGCCCAACATAGGGTGCCAGGTCAACCGCCGCCAGGTCGAGCCGTACAGGGGTCTCGCGCCAGGCTTCGAAGAAGCCGCGGCGCTGCATGAATTCGAATCCCTGGGGCCGATCCGCAAAGGCATTGGCGCGCAGAACCTGTGGTTCGAAAGGCTGCAATTCCGTCATCACATGCTCGTACAGAGCCGCGCCGATACCACGGCGTTGATGCTCGGGTGCGACCTTGAAGTCGGCATAGAAACGGTGTGGAGCATAATCGCCGATGTCCTGGTCGTAGGCCCCGGTCCCGACGGCAGCACCGTCGGCGACCGCCACCCAGCGGCGGAACTTGCATTTCGGGTGGCGATGCTCGTCGGCTTTGGCCCAGCCTTGCGGGGTACGGGAGCGGGCCGGACAGAGAGCATTGTGGATGTTGGTGATCGCCGGATAATCATCCGGTGTAAAGTCACGAATGTGCATCTTGAAAGGTCCTTCTGCAAACAAAAAACCACAGGCACGGCTGCCGGCGGCTTGGGGGAAGCAAAAACCGCAGGCGGAGGCGCCTGCGGTTGGTTTTGATTCGACGGGCGGACACACAGTCCGCGTCTATACAATACCGGGAGGCGCGCTCAATACAACGACATCGGACGATTTGATGGTTTGCATTTTGAACGAACCTCCTTTCCTTTCAAGGGTTGCCAAGAGTCTATCACCCACGCCTGCTAGCGTCAAGGTCCTGCAGAGGGGTCTGAAATTGCTGCAAATTCCCTACCCGCTCACCGCGGAGAAAAGCAGCGATCAGGGTTTGACTCTCCCCCCCTCGGGTCGGCCGGGCCTTCACTGCCCTGCCGACAGGATCTCGCTCACCAGGGCGGCGTTGTGGGCGACCATGTCATCCCGGTCGCCGCGGTGCATGCCGACGTTGACGACGTCGCCGGGCTTGATGCGGGCAAAGGCGTACTCGAAGGCCATGCGGGCCTCGATCCGGCCGGCACCCATGATCTTGTAGCCGATGCAGGGTTTGTGGATCGTGCGGATGGCCTCGGTGGCGGGGAAGATATCCTGCAGGTCGAAGTGCTCGCCGCCGCCGGCGTGCAGGCTGCCGCAGTTGAAGAAGCACACGCAGTGGAAGTCGACCAGGTCCAGGCTGTCGACCCACAGGTGGGCTTCGGGGGCGTGCCCGGCCGCGCCGACCGGGATCCCGGCCCGGCGGGCGTGCTGGCTCCACTGGCGGAGTCTGGCCTCGTCGCGGACCCGGTAGGCCTCGTCGATCTGCCAGCCGTGGAAGTAGACCGCCTGGGCGCCGATCGCCAGGGCTTCGTCGATGGCCCGCAGCATGTCAGGCTGGCTGCGGCAGTTGAGCTGGGCGATCCATTGCAGGGCCCCGCCGGCGGCGAGATATTCCCTGACTGCCTGCAGGACGTGGGGTGTCTCGTTGTTGGTGATGATCGTGTTGATCCCGGCCGCTTCAGCCCGCTGCCAGGTCTCGTGGATGCGCTCGACGGTGTGGTAGGCGCGCATCTCGGCATCCCGGGCTTCACTCTGATGGCTGTAGCCACCGAATGGATTGGCCCCCAGGATCAGGCGGGTGACCTGCAGGCCGCAGAAGGCAACTTGAGGAAGATCGGTCATCGTTTTCTCCTGTCGGCGAGTATAGCATGGAAGCCCGTTCGGGGTTCGGGCCCGGGAAGGGTTCTGTGGGCCTGGCCATCGCGGATCTTCAGCGAATATTCATGTTCGTTTAATTTATCGCTGCCGGATTCGGCGTAAAATGAAAGTGGTACCAGGGAGAGGAGCGTTTTCATGGGAAAACAAGTTGCCGTACTGACCGACAGCACCGCCAGCCTGCCCGAGGCGATGCTCAAGGAATTGAACATCTACACGGTGGCCTACTATATCCACCGCGGCCAGGAGGTGCTGCGCGACCTGGTCACGATCCAGCGCGACGAGTTCATCCAGTGGCTGATGGCAGCCCGCTTCCTGCCGACCACGGCCAGCCCGGGGCCGGGCGACTACGTTGAGGCCTATGAGAGTCTGGCCAGGGAAGGTCACGATGAGATCGTCAGCATCCACATGACCTCCAGGGGCTCGGGAGCCTACCAGGCTGCCACGGTGGCCCAGTCGATGCTCATGGAGCAGCGGCCGGAACTGCGGGTCGAGGTGATCGACACCCGCAACGTCTCGCTGTGCCAGGGCTGGATGGTGATCGAGGCTGCCCGGGCGGCCCTGGCCGGGCTGAAACTGGACGAGGTCGCGGCGCGGGTCAGGAACATGATCCCGATCACGCACATGATCCAGACCGCCGACACGCTCAAGTACCTGTACATGGGCGGGCGGATCGGGCGGGCCAAGCACCTGGTCGGCAGCCTGCTCAACATCAAGCCGCTGATCGGCATGGAAGACGGCGAGATCACCGCCCTGGGAATCGCTCGCAGCCGGGGCCAGGCCTACCAGGCGATGGCGGATAAGGTCACCGAAGTGATCGGCAGGGGCAAGGCCAGGATCGCCTATGTCCACGCCGGGGCGGCCCAGGAGGTGGATCGGCTCAAACGCATCGTCGAGGCCCGGGTCGAGGTGGTCGAATCGCTCGTCGCCGAGCTCTCGCCGGCCCTGGCGGTCCACACCGGCCCGGGAACGGCCGGCCTGTGCTTCTATCCGGGAGGCTGAGCCCGCGCAGGAATACGAAAGCCTGGAATCACCGACGAGCCAGATTCGAGAAACGCACACAGAGCCGGAAAACGATCCGGCTCTGTGTGTTCTCTTCGCTCCCCGAGGGAAGGGTTATCGGTTGGTCTTGACCCGGGCGGCGGCGGCAAAGCCGGCCTCCAGGGCCTGGCGGTTCATCTCCTCGGTCCCGCGCGGGGCCCGGGCAGAGACGGCTTTCTCGATCGCTTCTCTGGCGACCACTCCGGTCAGGCCGACCAGCACACCCAGTGCGACCGTGTTGGCGGTGATCTGCTTCCCCGTGGTCTCGACCGCCAGGCGGGTGACCGGGATGCGCACTGCCGAAGGGGCGTCGGTCGCGTCGACCTTGTCCTCGTCGACGACCAGCAGGCCGCCGGGCTTGAGCTCGCCGGCGAACTTCTTGAAGGCCTCCTGGCTGAGGGCCAGCAGGACGTCGGCGTGCAGGACCTCGGGATGGTCGATCTCGCCGGACGAGATGACCACCTCGGCCTTGCTGGCCCCGCCGCGCGCTTCCGGTCCGTACGACTGGGTCTGGACAGCGTTCTTGCCATCGTAGATGGCGGCAGCTTCGGCCAGGATGATGCCGGCCAGGATCATGCCCTGGCCGCCTTCCCCGGCCAGCCGGACCTCGGTCCGGTCGGCGACCTGCGGGCTCATTTCTCACCTCCCCGGACTTCGCTGATCAGGTTGGCATAGATGGCAGTGTACTGCGGGCGTTCGATGTTGACGAAGTTGCCGCGCACGATCTTGGTGTTGGCGGCCTGCTCTTCGGGGGGTAGCCGTTCGAAGGCGGTCCGGGCGATGGTGTTCTCCTTGAGGGCGCGCATCATGTCGGCGGCCGTGCCGAGTTTGTTCAAACGGCCAAAGGTGGTGTGACAGTAGGAGACAGCCTCGATGAGGCTGAAGCCGTCTTTGGCGATCGCCTCGGTCAGGTACTTGTCCAGTTCAAGGGCGTGGTAGACGGTGCTGCGGGCGACGTAGGAGGCGCCGGCAGCGATGGCCAGTTCGCAGACCGGGAAGGGCGGCTCGATGTTGCCGTAGGGAGCGGTGGTGGCTTTGCGCCCGAAGGGGGTGGTCGGGCTGTACTGGCCGCCGGTCATCCCATAGATGGAATTGTTGACCACCAGGGCGGTGATGCCCAGGTTGCGCCGGGCGGCATGGATGAAGTGGTTGCCGCCGATCGCCAGGGCATCGCCGTCGCCCATGATGGCGATGACCTTCATATCGGGGCGGGCGATCTTCAGCCCGGTGGCAAAGGCCAGCGCCCGGCCGTGGGTGGTGTGCAGGGTATTGAAGTCCATGTAGACCGGCATGCGCGCCGTACAGCCAATCCCCGAGACCAGGGCCACCTGGTCGTTGTCCAATCCGAGGTGGTCGATGGCCCGGATCAGGGCTCCCATGACCACCCCGATGCCGCAGCCGGCGCACCAGATGGTGGGGAATTTCTTGGTCTTGCGCAGCTTCTGCAGGGTTTCCGAGCGCTCGAACCAGTTCGCCTGCGGGAGGAGCGCTTCTTCCTTTTTCAGGGTTGCGGCTTCCAGAATGTGTTCGCTCATATTCCTAGGCCTCCATCGCGTCCAGGACCATCTGCGGCGTGACCATCTCGCCGTTGGCGCGCGTCACGCGCACGACCTTCTTGCGGCCGACCATGCGCTCGACCTCGCCGGCCAGCTGGCCCCGGTTCATCTCGGGGACGATGATCCGCTCGACCCTTTCGCCCAGGGCTTCGACCTGCTTCTCGGGGAACGGCCAGATCGTCAGCAGGGACAGCATGTCGACTTTTCGACCCCCGGCACGGGCGACCTTGAGGGCATGGCGGGCGGTGCGTGCCGAGCAGCCGTAGGACAGCAGGGCCAGCCTGGCCCCGGGTTCATAGTCTGTCTCGACCAGGGCGATCTCGTCGATGTTCCGTTCCAGTTTGGTGTTGACCCGCTCGAGCCAGGGATCGATCTCGTCCAGGCGCTGGGTGGGGAAGCCGACCTCGTCGTGGAACAGGCCGGTGATATGGTAACGGTAACCGACCCCGAAGGGAGCCAGCGGCGGGACGCCGTCGGGCGTGTTGCGGAAGGCCTTGAAGTGCTCAGGTTTTTCGGTGACGTTGTGTTCGAAGATCTGGATGGTCTTGAGATCGGGAAGCTCGACCGGCTCGCGCATGTGCCCGATGATCTCGTCGGTCAGCAGGATGACCGGGGTCCGGTAGCGCTCCGAGAAATCGAAGGCCTTGACGGTCAGGTCGAAGGCCTGGCGCACCGAGGTCGGCGCCAGGGCGATGATCGGGTGGTCGCCGTGCGTGCCCCAGCGGGCCTGCATCACGTCGCCCTGGGAGGCGGCGGTCGGCTGGCCGGTCGAAGGGCCCAGGCGCTGAACGTTGACCACAACGCAGGGGATCTCGGCGATGGCGGCGTAGCCGATGTTCTCCTGCATCAGCGAGAACCCCGGGCCACTGGTGGCGGTCATCGATTTGAGTCCGCCGATCCGGGCGCCGATAATGGCGGCCATGCTGGCGAGTTCATCTTCCATCTGGATGAATTTCCCGCCCACCCTGGGCAGTTCACGCGACAGGAGCTCGGCCACTTCGGTGGAGGGGGTGATCGGATAACCGGCGAAGAAGCGGCAGCCGGCGGCGATGGCGCCCCAACCGATGGCTTCATTGCCTTGCATCAATTTGACGGCCATGGGCTACTCCAATTTCCTGACCACGATCGCCAGGTCCGGGCAGTGGGTGTCACAGAAATGACAGGCGGTGCATTTTTCGGGGTGGACCACGGTGGCGTGTTCATTGCTGGCGTCCATGGCCAGGACCTGCTGCGGGCAGAACTCGACGCAGATGTGGCAGCCTTTGCACCAGGTCGGGTAGATGGTCACCTCACCGCGCGGACCCTTGCGGGGGACTGCCGGCGGCGGTGAATTCTTTGTTTCAGACTGAGGGACGACTTCGGGCATGCAAACACCTTTCGGGGCAGTTGTCGGACAAATCTCGCCTTGATTGTAGCCACAAGCGCCGGTGGGTGGAATAGATGAACGTCCTCTTTCTGGTGGACTAAAGTCCACTCTGTGAAACATCAAACAATGTTCGCTTTGTCCGGGTTCGTGCGATTCCCTGTATCATGAAGGTCGAGGAAAGGAGCGGCCCATGGCAGACCTGGCTAGGCAACAAGACTCTTGGAGGAAAGGATACATGTCCCGCTGATCGAGATCCCCGCCCAGGTCAGGGCAGGCGAGCCCTTCCAGGTCAAGGTCAGCATCGGCAAGGAGATCCCGCATCCCAATACCACCGAGCATCACATCTCGTGGATCGACCTGTACTTCCATCCGGAGGGCGGCAGGTTTCCCCGCCAGGTGGGGCGCTTTGCCTTTGTCGCCCACGGCGAGGCGGTGAGCGGGGCCAACCAGGCCCCGGTGTACGCCGACCCTGAACTGGTCGTGACCGTTTACCTGGAGCGGCCGGGCACCTTCCACGCCATGGCACTCTGCAATATCCACGGCCTGTGGCAGAGCGACGAGGTGCTGACCTTCGGCGGGCCAGCCGCGGCGAATTGACCGCACCGGACTCTCTGCACGACGGAAAACACCTGCTCGCAGGGGTGTTTTTTGTTCTGGACTGGAAGGCCAGACGATCCCGCGCCGTGGCTGGATCTGAATTCCGGCCGGACTACCGTCGTCAACACCCGCGCCACCAGCGAGCTGATTGTCTGCGATGTCCCCACGGCCGCGATGGGCAGGCTGGACAGGGCCAGCCCGGGCAGGAGGGGGCGGCTGCCCGAGGAGCGTCGTCGGTTGCGGTGGTGTATGGTTTGAGGTAAATATCAAAATAGGTGAAATGTTGCAAAATACCACGATCTGTACTATAATATTAGTTGTAACAACCAATCAGGTCGATCGCGATGGCAAAATACACTTCAGCTTTCTTGCGGGAAGAAAAAAACGCCCTGGATATGGGCGGATTGGATCCGGATGAAATCAACGTCGGCCGGCGGTTGCGGGGCCTGCGCGGCGAACGCGGCCTGACCATCCGGGCCCTGGCCGAGGTCAGCGGCCTGAACGTCAACACCCTGAGCCTGATCGAGAACGAACGCACCTCCCCGAGCGTCAACACGATCCAGCAGCTGGCCCGGGCCCTGGAAGTACCGATCACCGCCTTTTTCGAAACCAGTTCCGCCAAGCGGGACATTGTTTTTCAGAAAGCCGGCCGCCGGCCGGCGGCGACCTTCTCGTACGGTTCCCTGGAGGACCTGGCCTCCGGCCTGGCGAGCGAACACGCCCAGCCGTTCGTCGTGACCCTCAAGCCGAAGGCCGAGAGTGGCTCCAGCCCGATCGTCCATACCGGCCAGGAACTGATCTACTGCCTGGAAGGGCAGGTGACCTACATCATCGAAGACCAGTCCTTCGACCTGGAGCCGGGCGACAGCCTGGTCTTCCAGGCCTATTTACCGCACCGCTGGCTCAACCCGGGCAGGGTGCCCTCCCGGGCGCTGCTGATCCTGTGCCCGTTGGACGAGCGTGACCGCCCGACCGAACGGCACTTTACAACCGGATAAATGGATTACAGGTAGGAGGATCCCATGTCCAAAAGACTCACACTTCTGTTTCTCTTTGTCACAGCCGGCTTGATCCTGCTGGGCGCAGCCTTTACCATTCCGGTCCAGGCCCAGGCGGACGATCCTAATACGGAGGCCAATGCCTGCCTGACCTGCCACAGCAGCCGATATTACAACTTCGATTCGGGTCGTTGGTTCTGCATGTGCGCCCAGCGCAATGATCGCTGCACGGCCTGTCACGGCGGCAACCCCGAGACCCATGATCCCGAAGAGGCCCACATTGACCTGGTCGTCAACCCACTGGCGGACCCGCAGGCCTCCTGCGGCCAGTGCCATGACGACGTGGAGCCCCGGGTGGCGGCCTTCGTTGAGATGACCGGCGTCATCTTCCACGAGCCGACCGAGCCGCAGACCGGTGACTACCAGCCGGTGACCTATGCTCGTGAAGCCTCCGAGTCGCGGGTCCTGGTGACCCGCTCCCCGATCCAGATCTGGGGCGGGTTTGGTCTGGCGCTGGTGGCGGTGGTCGGGTTCGGCATCGCCTGCTACCAGTGCCGCAAGCGGAAATAGATCCGTCCCATTTCCGGTTTGATGGCTGTCAACGCGGATCCAGTCCACGGCCCCGAGGCGCGTCCCCGGGGCTGTTTTTTGGGGGTTGGCGCAGGCCCATGGGAACGTACGCCGCGGCGCAGATCCGGGCCTTTGATCGGATATTTCCGGCTTGGCCTGCCATCGCAGATTGGCCGCGTGTTTGGTAAAATTGCGGGGTATGTCTGCCCAAGCGAACGATTCCTGGCTGGATACGCCGCTCAAGAAATGGCTGCCGTTCACCTTCGAGACCCTGCTGGTGGTGGTGCTCCTGCTGCTGGCGGTGGTCACGCGCTTCTACGACCTGGGGGCGCGCGCCATCAGCCATGACGAGGTCAACCACGTGGTCCCGGCCTACGGGCTGTATGAGGGCGGGCAGTATTTCTACGACCCGCTCAGTCACGGCCCGCTGCAATTCCACATGATGGCCTTCGCCTACTTCCTGTTCGGCGACAACGACTTCACCTCACGCATCCCGGCGGCGCTCTTCAGCGTGGTGATCATCGGCGCGGCGACCTTTCTCTTCCGGCGTTACTTCGGGCGGATCGGGTCCCTGGTGGTCGGGCTGCTGCTGCTGATCTCGCCCTACATGCTTTTCTACGGCCGCTACGCCCGCAACGAGGTCTACATCGTCCTGTGGGGACTGCTGACGCTCTATGCCATCCTGCGCTACCTGGAGCAGGGCAAGGCCTGGACCCTGTTCCTGTTCACGGCGGTCAACGCCTTCCACTTCGTCGATAAATCCACCTCCTACATTTTCGCCGCTGAAGCACTGCTCTTCCTTTTCCTTTATTTTATCGACCGGGTGACCCGCAAGGAGTGGCCCAAGCCGTCCCTGCGGCGGGCCTTCCTGGGCCTGGTCATCCTGACCCTGCTCCTGCTGGCCGGGGCGGCCGCGGCCCATTATTTCGGCCAGCCCGACGATCTGCTCTTCACCCCCGACCCGCGGCTGCAGACGGTCACCTACGCCCTGGCCGGCGGGGCCCTCCTGACCATGATCCTGGGGGCCGTGACCCTGGTCCTGGGACTGGGTTGGGATGGCATCCGCGCCGAGCGCAGCTTTGACCTGCTGATGCTGCTCGGGACCCTGATCCTGCCGCTGTTGGCGGCGACCGTGCCCATGGTGCTTGAAAAATTGCCACAGGATACCCTGACGAGGCTGCCCTTCTGGTTGCAGCCCTGGAACCCGCGGGATTACACCTTTGCCTGGCCGGGCTGGAGCCTGGGGGCCCTGTTCGCGATCCCGCTGGTCAGGACCTTCGTGGTCATTTTCGTGCTCGCCGGGCTGGCGATCTGGCTGGGAGTGTGGTGGAACCGGCGCCAGTGGTTCCAGCATGCGGTCCTGTTCTACGTACCCTTCCTGGTGTTCTACACGACCTTCTTCACCAACCCGCGCGGCATCTGGGGCGGCGCCACCGGGGCCCTGGGCTACTGGATGGAGCAGCAGGCGGTCCAGCGCGGCGGGCAGCCGTGGTTCTACTACGCCTTCCTGCAGATCCCGCTCTACGAGTTCCTGCCGGCGTTGGGGGTGCTGGTGGCGATCGTGATCGCTTTTGTGCGGCGGCTGTGGCAGTCGCAGCCAGGGGCGCCCTTCCAGCCAGGGCGGGGGAGCGAGAATCCGGTTCCGATCGTGGCGCTGTGCGTCTTCTGGTCGTTCGCAAGCCTGGCGGCTTTCACGATCGCCGGGGAGAAGATGCCCTGGCTGACCATCCACATCGCCCTGCCGATGATCCTGACCACCGCCTGGGCGATCGGCTGGTTGGCCGAGCGAGTCCCCTGGGGCCGGCCGGGGGAGTGGCGGCTGACCTCTGTGTTTCGCCTGGCCGCGCTTGCGCTGTTCGCCTGCCTGGCCATCCTTACCGCCCGGGCGGCCTACCGGGCAGCCTACCTCTTCTATGATTATCCCTACGAGTACCTGGTCTATGCCCACGCGGCCCCCGACCCGAAGACCGTTTACCTCGAGATCGAGGAACTCTCGCAACGCATCACCGGCGGGACCGATCTGGTGGTGGCCTACGACAACAACGTGCGCTACTCGTACTGGTGGTACATGCGCCATTATCCCAACCGGATCGACTACAACAACGAGCCGTCCCGGGATCTGCAGCGCGCCCTGGCGATCGTCGCCAGCACCTCCACTGCCGGGCAGCTCTACCCGGTCGTGCGCGAGAATTACTATTCGTTCAACTACTCCCGCCTGTGGTGGCCGAATCTCGATTACTGGAACCTGAAATGGGATTACATCCAGAACGAGTACCGGAGTGAGGTCGGATTCGACGCGCCGGCGATGAATGTCTTCGATTACGCCCGTATTTCCTGGCGGCATCTCGAACCATTCTTCAGCGACCCGGTGACGCGCAGCGCCATCTGGCAGATCTGGTTCAACCGCGACTATCGCGAGTGGGGTGCCCTGCGGGGCAGCAACGCCTACACCCTGACCGACTGGGGCGTGGCCGAGGACATGGTCCTTTACCTGCGCAAGGACCTCAATGCCCAGATCTGGAACTACGGCGCCGCAGCCAGCGAGCCGTTGCTCAGCTTCACCGACCCGTACGCCGAACTCGGCGTTCCGATCACACCGGACCTGGTCCTGGACGGCGCCGGGACGGACGCCGGGCCCTTCAGCTGGCCGCGCGGCGTGGCCGTGGCCCCCGGCGGCAGTCTGTACGTGGCCGACTCGCGCAACCACCGGGTCCTGCACTTCGCTGCGACTGGCGAACTGCTGCACGTCTGGGGCACGTTCGCGATCGCCGAGGGCCGGGATGCCCCGGGAGGTTTTAACGAGCCGTGGGGCGTGGCCGTCTCGCCGGATGGGCGCTGGGTCTACGTGGCTGACACCTGGAACCACCGCATCCAGCAGTTCAGCGCGGATGGCGACTTCATCCTGGCCTGGGGGACCCTGGAACAGGGCAATTCCCCCTACGGGCTTTACGGCCCGCGCGGCATCGCGGTCGACAGCCAGGGACGGGTCTACGTGGCCGACACGGGCAACAAGCGCGTGGTGGTCTACAGCGCCGAGGGCGCCTATCTGAACCAGTTCGGCAGCCCGGGCTTCGGCCCCGGGCAACTGGACGAACCGGTGGCCGTGGCCTTGGACGCGGTCGGGTACGTCTACGTCAGTGACACCTGGAACCAGCGCGTCCAGGTCTTCGCTCCCGACGCCAGCGGGTTGAATTTCTTCTATCTCAACGAATGGTGGGTCGAGGGCTGGTACGGCCAGTCGTTGGAGAACAAACCTTTCATCACCGTGGACCCGGGCGGGTACGTCTATGTCACCGACCCGGAGGCCTGTCGGGTGATCCAGTTCACGCCCCTGGGACAGGCGGTGCGGGTCTGGGGCAGCTGCGCCGATGGAGGCCTGCTTCTGCCCTCTGGCCTGGCCCCCGACGGCCTGGGCGGGATGTGGGTGGTGGACGCCGGCAGCGGGCGGCTGCTGCACTTCCCGGTCAGTGGGCCCTAGTCAAGAGAACCCGGAGACGCCGAGCCTGGCGTCTTTTTGGTTAATCGCTCGAGTCGGTGCTCTGCCAGATCTGGCGGTTTTCCCGGCCGGTCAGTTTTCCCCACACGAGTTGGACCATCAGCCCGGCGCGCCAGAAGGCGACCGCCGCCATGCCGTGGGCCAGGACGGCGAACAGGGGCGGGGTCTGGTAGGTGTAGTAGGTCCAGCACTGGCGGGTGGTGCCCCACAGTTCCAGATAGTAGCCCAGCCCGGCCCCGGCGACGAAGGTCAGCACGGCCAGGCGGTGGTCGGTGGGGGTCAGGATCAGCAGCGCCACCAGCAGGGTTGCCAGGATGGTGTAGGATTTGTTGAAGGTCGGGGCGACGAAGGACAGCATCAGGGCGAAGAAGGCTGCAAAGATCAGCCAGTAGAGGATCACGAAAAACGAAGACGGGGGCAGTTCTTCCGGGGGCCTGGCTCCCTGCAGGCAGGATCGCATTTTCCGGATCGCGAACCCCAGCAGGCGGGTCAGGCGGTCGATGGATAGCGAGGCGATCGGCCAGGCGGGGATGATCCACAGCGGGGGCCGTTCAGCGGTGTAGTAGAACCAGAGATTGGTCTGGGTGCCCCACGATTCGATCACCAGCCCGCCGACCGTGCCGACGAAGACGATCAGGAGGTCGGTCTTCAGGTCAGCGCGCGACATGATCGTCAACGTCATGAACAGGAAGAGGCCGACCAGCAGCCAGTCGAAGTACAGCCACCAGGGCCCGCTCCAGTCGATGTAGGCCAGGAGCTCCTCGGCCAGCGGCCACCAGACGTAGATGATCAAGAAGACGACCAGGAAGAAGCCGCCCAGCAGGACGGACGAGTGCCGGGTCCAACCGAAGAGAGACCACAGACGGCGCAGGATGGGGGCGGCCATGGCCGCATTATACTTGACTCCCGGCCCGCTTTGCTCTACACTGGACGGCAACCTTGGCGCTGCGCTCAGGCATCCGTTCAGCGCAGGCGCATTCTCGGAAAGGAAAACCGATGACTGTTCAAACGCTTCGCTGGGGGCTGCTCAGTACCGCCCGGATCAACAAGGCCCTGTTCGAGCCGCTGCGAACCTCGAAACGGAACTGCCTGGTGGCGGTCGCCAGCCGCTCGCTGGATACGGCCGAGGCCTATGCCCGCCAGCACAAGATTGGGCGGGCCTACGGCTCGTACGAGGCCCTGCTGGCCGACCCGCAGGTCGATGTGATCTACAACCCGCTGCCGAACCACCTGCACGCCGAGTGGACCATCAAGGCGGTCGAGGCCGGCAAGCACGTCCTGTGCGAAAAGCCCCTGGCGCTGACCCTCGACGAGGTCGATGCCATGGCGGACGCCGCACAGCGTCACGGGCGGGTGGTGGCGGAGGCCTTCATGTACCGCACCCATCCGCAAACCCTGGAGGTCCAGCGCATCGTCCAGGGCGGAAAGCTGGGCCAGGTCAAAATGGTGCGCGGCTCGTTCACCTTTGTACTCGACAACTCCGGTGACATTCGCCTTGACCCGGCGATGGGCGGGGGGGCGCTGTGGGACATCGGCTGCTATCCGTTGAGCTATACCCGCAGCGTGCTGGGAGCCGAGCCGGTCGAGGCCTTTGGCTGGCAGGTCACCGGAAAGACCGGCGTGGACCTGGCCTTCGTGGCCCAGATGCGCTTCCCGGGCGAGGTCTATGCCCAGTTCGACTGCAACTTCGGGGTTCCCTACCACGTCTTCATGGAGATCGTCGGCAGTGAAGGGACACTGGTCGTGCCGACGCCGTTCTGCCCGGGGCTCAACGAGAAGGTCTACCTGACGACCCAGGGAAAAAAGAAAAAGACCGAAGCGCTGCTGGTCAAGGGCCTGATCCCCTACCTGTCGGAGGTCGAGGACATGGCCGACGCGGTCCTGCTGGGCAGGGAGCCGCGGGTCAGCCTGGCCGACAGCCGGGCCAACACGCAGGCGATCCTGGCGCTGTTCGAGTCGGCCCGCACCGGAAAGGTCGTCTCGCTCTGACAATCTCCCCACGGACCCATCCCAGGGGCTTGCGCGCCGTTATTGGGCGGGATACACGTCCGGGTTGACGCAGTTGGGCAGGCGTTCACCCTTCAGCCCGGCGATGAGATTCTCGGCAGCCATGCGGGACATCTCGGCCCGCGTACGCCAGCTGGCGCTGGCGATGTGCGGCACGATGACCAGGTTGTCCAGCTCGAGCAGGGGGCTGTCGAGGGGCAGCGGTTCGGGGTCGGTCACATCCAGGCCGGCGGCGAAGATGCGGCGCTCCTTGAGGGCCGCGTACAGGGCCTGCTGGTCGACGATCGGACCGCGGGCAGTGTTGACCAGCACGGCGGTCGGTTTCATCTTTGCCAGGGCAGCCGCATCGATGAGATGGCGGGTGGCCTCGTTCAGCGGGGTGTGGATCGAGATGAAATCCGATTCGCGCAGCAGCCTCTCCAGCCCGACCGGCTGGGCCTCCAGCCCGGGCTGCGGGTCGGTGACGAAAGGGTCATGGTAGGTGATCCTCATCCCGAAACCGGCCGCCCGGCGGGCGACGGCCTGCCCGATGCGCCCGAAGCCGAGCAGGCCGAGGGTCGCCCCGGCGAAGTCGGCCCCCAGCATGTAGGAAGGGCCCCAGGTCTTCCAGCCGCCGCTGCGGACCTCGTGGGCGCCCGCCACGATCCGCCGCCCGGCGGCCAGCAGCAGGGCCAGGGCCATGTCGGCGGTGGCGTCGGTCAGGATGCCGGGGGTGTTGCCGACCGGCAGGCCGCGGGCGGTGGCGGCTGCCAGATCGATATTGTCCACGCCGACGGCATGGTTGCTGATCACCTTGAGTTGCGCCCCGGCGGCATCCATCACCGCGGCATCGATCCGGTCCGTCAGCAGGCAGAGCAGCCCGTCGACCCCGCGCACGCGGGCGAGGATCTCCCCGGGTGTGGGCGGGGTTTCCGCGGGCCAGATGTCGGCGTCGCAGCAGGCGCTCACGCGCTCCAGGCCCGGGGCGGGGATGATGCGGGTGACGAAGACTTTTGGTTTGGGCATGTGTTCTCCAATCTGCGGGAGAGATCCTCCGGCAAGTGGATTCTACCCGGCTTTCCCGCACTTCTTCTCGAAGAAGCAGTGTGCCATTTGTCGTGATTTGGCCCCCGTCCGCCGGCAGTTGCCTTTTCCCCGTCCTGATGCTATGATGGAAACATGCCAGCCCCCGCTGCCTTCCTGACCGCCAGCCTGCGCGAAAGCCCGCAGGGCGCCGCGGTGACCCGCATCCTGGCTGCCGCCCTGGAGGCGGTTGAGCCGGGCCGGGCCGTGCGCCGCTTCACGCGGGTCGAGGGGGACCGGCTGCTGGTTGCCGGGCGGACCTACCCCCTGTCCGCCTTTGGGCGGATCGGCCTGCTGGCCGCCGGCAAGGCTGCCGTTCCGATGGCCGCCGCGCTGGTGGATCTGCTCGGGGAGCGGCTCCACTCGGGGCTGGTCATCACCAAACAAACCGCGCGCATCCCTCCTTTTCCATTCCCCATCCTGGAGGGGGATCACCCGCTTCCGGGCTCGCGCAGCCTGCAGGCGGGGGAGCGGGCCGTCGCGTTCGTTTCCACCCACGGGCCGCAGGATCTGCTTGTCTGCCTGATCTCCGGCGGTGGCTCGGCCCTGATGACCGCCCCCGTGGAGGGCGTCCCGCTGGCTGATTTGCAGACCCTGACCGAGTCCCTGCTGGCCTGCGGGGCGCGCATCGATGAGATCAACACCCTGCGCCGCCGCCTGGACCGGGTCAAGGGCGGCGGGCTGGCAAAGCTGGCCGGCGGTGCGACCGTCGTCAGCCTGATCCTCTCGGACGTGGTCGGCAACCCGCTGGAGGCGATCGCCTCGGGCCCGACCGCGCCCGACCCGACGTCCGCGGCGGAGGCGCGCGCCGTCCTGTCCAAATACCGATTGGGGCATCCGATCCCTGCCTCCATCCAGCAGGCCCTGGGCGCTGCCCCTGCCTCCCTCCGGCCAGGCGACCCGCTGTTCGAGCGCGTCCAGAATGTCATCGTCGGCAGCAACCTGCTGGCAGCCCGGGCGGCGCTGGGCCAGGCCGCCGTCGAGGGCTTTCACCCTTACCTGGTGCGGATCGATCTGCAGGGCGAGGCGCGCGAGAGCGCCTTCGAGCTGGCCACCCTGCTGCGCCAGGCCTGGCAGACCGGCGAGCCGGCGGCGCGCCCGGCCTGCCTCATCGTCGGCGGGGAAACCACCGTGACCCTCCAGGGGAAGGGCAAGGGCGGGCGCAACACGGAACTGGCCCTGGCGGCGGTGACTGACCTGGCTGATTTCCCTGGCGTGATGCTGGTCACCCTGGCCAGCGATGGCGAGGACGGGCCCACCGACGCGGCCGGGGCGGTCGTCACCGGGGCGACCTTCCGTCGCGCTGCCCGCCTGGGCCTGCATCCGGTCGAGCATCTCAACCGCAATGACTCGTATGCCTTCTTCGCTGCCCTGGGGGATCTGCTGAAGCCCGGCCCGACCGGGACGAACGTCAACGATCTGAATTTCCTGTTCACGTTCTGAAACCTGTCAGAACCTGGGCGGGAGCCTGGTCTCGAACGAACTCCCTTTTTTTGGATTGCGCGTCCTGGAAGCGCTGCGCTGAGGCTGGAGGACAAGCTGGCCGCCTTCAGCTGGACCTGGGGCAGGTGGTCTGCATGGCCCAAGGGAGCTGATCGAGATCCCTGGACAACCCGATCGCAGTCCCACCCGTGGTGGAACATTTGCTGTCGATCGGTTTGCGTGTGCCTGCGGGACAGCAGGGGTTATTCAAGCGAGATTGTGCTCGATTCACTCCAGCAACAGCGCCCGGGCGAAGCGGGCCGAGAAATCCTTCTCGATGGTCAGTTCGACGTACTGGACGCGGCGGGCGATCTCGGCGGCCTGTTTTCTTTTCTCCATGGACAGCAGGGCCATCCTGGCCCCGGCCCCGGCGGCGTTGCCGACCTGTGCGAAGCGCTCCGGCGCCAGGGGCGGGAACATGCCGATGGCGGTCCCGCTTCGCACGTCGAGATAGGTCCCGAAGGCCCCGGCGATGATGACCGTGTCGATCTCCTGCTCTGCGATCCCCGCCCGGGCCAGCAGGATATCGATCCCTGCCCGCATGGCCGCCTTGGCAAGCTGGACCTCGTTGACATCGCGGCGGTCGAAGGTGATCTCCCGCCCCTCGTTTTCATCCGCCCAGGCGACGATAAATTCCGGGCTGCTCCCGCCCGCCCGCAGGCGCGGGTGGGAGAGTCCCGGCGTAAAGCCGCCGCGAGAGGTGATGATCCCCGCTGTGCGCAGCTGGGCGACCAGGTCGAGGATCCCCGAGCCGCACAGGCCTACCGGGGGCCGGCCGTCGATCGTCTGCAGCAGGAGGTTCCCGTCGCGCAGCAGCACCTTCTCGATCGCCCCCGGGGCGGCGCGCATCCCGTGGCGGATGTGGGCGCCCTCGAAGGCCGGGCCGGAGGCCGTCGAGCAGGCGTAATGGCTTTCTCCGGCCAGCAGGCTGATCTCGGTGTTGGTGCCGATGTCCAGGCCCAGCACGTTTCCCTCCCGGTCGAGCATCCCGGACCCCAGCAGCATGGCGACGTGGTCAGCCCCGACGAAGCCGGCGATGTTGGGCAGCAGGTGGAGGCTGGCGCCGGGGGCAAAGTCGAAGCCGAGCTCGCGGGCGCTGACCTCCACTGCGGCGCTTTCTGCCGGGAGGTAGGGCGCCAGCCCCAGCTGGCGGACCGGCAGGCCCAGGAACAGGTGGTGCATGGCGGTGTTGCCGACCACGACCGCATCCAGGATGTCGAGACCAGTGTGGCCGGCCCGGGCGCACAGATCGCGCGCCAGGTCGTTCAATGCGGTCACGACGGCCATCTGCAACTGCTGGCCGCCCTCGGGCCGGGTGATGGCATGGCTGATGCGGGCCATGACGTCCTCGCCGAAGGCGATCTGCGGGTTCATCGCCCCGGCGGAGGCCAGGGTCTCACCGCTGGCCAGGTCGACCAGGTAGCCGGCCAGCTTGGTCGTGCCCAGGTCGACTGCCAGGCCCAGGGCGGCGGTTCCCACCTGGCGGATCCCGACCAGGGCCGTCCCGCGCAGGAAGGCCGTGGCGTGGAAGTCGTGGGCCCGCAGGTCGTTGGAGAGCGTGCCCAGGACGGGCAGGGGGATGGTCAGGTCGGGGAGTTCGAGGCCGGCCCGCACGCGCTCGGCGTCTGAACGCAGATCGTCCAGGCCGGGTGCGGACAGGTTCAATGCCACAGCCCGGACCGCCGGATGGGGCGTGATCGGCAGGCTGTGGCCCTCGGTTTGGGTCCGTTGGGCGGTCGCCAGCGATTCGGGCGGCACGTGAACCCGCAGATCGCCCTGGATCTCGGCCTGGCAGGCCAGCCGCCAGCCGTTGGCGATCCGGCCTCCCAGTTCGGCTTCTTCGGTCGGGGTGGGAGGCGAGGCCTGACCGGCCATGATGCGCACCAGGCAGCGCCCGCAGACGCCCTCCCCGCCGCAGGTGGCGTTGAGCACCAGGCCGAGGCGCTGGGCAGCTGCCAGGACCGTCTCCCCGCTCTGGCAGGGCAGGCGCCGTCCGAGCGGCTCGAAGTCGACTTCGAAAGTCACGCCGGGCCCTCCTGTGGGGGCAGGAACTGCTCCAGGCGGAACACCTGTCCTGGTTCGATGACGACGAAGTCGTCGTCCCAGGGTCCGTGGAGCATCTTGCGGACCAGGGCGTCGGAGCCTTCGATCTCCTCATAGCGCAGGCCGAACCGCTCGGCGGTATGTCGGGCGTAGCGGCGGTATTTTTCCAGACCGTCCTGGCCGGTCTTGATCAGGGCCAGCCGCGTGTAATTGCCCAGCATCAGCTTGTAGATGCGGGCCGCCTTTTCCTCTCCATAGCGCTGGACGGTGCGGGCATAATCAGAGAAGGGCGTCTCGCCGACCTCGATCCAGCCCTTGGTCAGGTAGTAGGTGCCCGGCTCGGCTTGCGATTGGGCCCGGTAGGCGCGGTGTGAGCCCAGGAAGAGGGCGATGCAGTCGTCGAGGCGGGGGGCCACCAGCCGGCAGCCGTTGGCCCGCAGGCCGACCAGGGCCTGCGAGCACAGGCCGTACCCCAGCAGGATCGTCGCGTACTGCCCGCCGGCAGAGTCGATGGCCTCCTGCAGGCTGTGGCGCAGGCGCCCAGGGTTGACGTGCAGGCCGAAGTCGAAGACCTGGTGCGCCAGGCCCTCTGGCAGGAGCGGCAGCATTTCTTCGATCACGGTCGCACAGGCCATCAGCAGGGTGCGGGAAGGATCCATCCTGGCTGAATTGTACTTCAGAAATCGATCTGCCTGCCGGGGACGGGAAGCCGCGTCGCGCATGCGGCGCGACCTTTAGTATAATCCAGGCAGGTACCCGGACCCATGTCTCCAGCCCGCAGTTCCATCCCTGCTCTGACGCCCGCCCTGGCGGGTGCGCTGATCCGATCCATCCCGGAAGGCATCCTTGTCGTCGACGCCGCCGGGCGGGTCGTGTTCTGCAATCAGGGCGCCGAGGGGATCACCGGCTGGGCGGACGGCTCCGCCTGTGGGGAGGCCCTCGAACGGGTCCTGCCCCTGGTCGGGGGCGGGTCCTTCCTGGACCGGAGCGGCCCCAACGGGAGCCTGTCTTCGCTGGATGTTGTGCGGCGCGATGGGCAGGCGCTGACCCTGGCGGTCAGCCGCACCGCTCTCGACCCCCGGGGCGGAGCCAGCGCCCGGACCGTCCTGGTCCTGCGCGACGTGACCGAGTCGGATGCCGCCCAGCGCCTGCGCTCCTACTTCCTGGCCAACATCTCGCACGAATTCCGTACGCCGCTCTCGGCCCTCAAGGCCTCGGTCGAACTGCTGCTGGAGGACTTCGAGCAGTTCTCACCAGCGGAGACCCTCGCGCTGCTCAAATCGGTCCACTTCAGCGTGACCGGCCTGCAGACCCTGATCGACAACTTGCTGGAGAGCGTCAGCATCGAGGCGGGGCGTTTTCAGATCCGGCGCCGCCCGACAGACCTGAACGTCCTGGTGCAGGAGGCGGCCCGGGTGATGAAGCCGCTGCTCGAGCGCCGCAGCCAGGAACTGCGCCTGCGCCTGCCCGAACACCTGCCGCGGGTCAGCCTCGACCCGATGCGCCTGACCCAGGTGCTGGTCAACCTGCTTTCGAATGCCAGCAAGTACAGCCCGATGGACCGTCCGATCGATCTCGACCTGACCCTGACCCAGGACGGCCTGAAGGTCGCCGTCAGTGACCGGGGGCAGGGCATCCCTGAGGAGGAACGCGCCAACATCTTCCGGCGCTTCATCCGCCTGGACGACGCGCAGCGCGCCCAGTACGGCGTCGGCCTGGGCCTGGCGCTGGTCAAGGCCATCGTCGAGGAGCACGACGGCGTGGTCGGGCTGGACGCACGCCCCGGCGGTGGGTCGATCTTCTGGTTTCGCATCCCGCTCCAGGAGGAACTCGGATGAAAGCCCTGATCGTCGACGACGACCTGGCCCTGGCCGATATTGTCTCCTTCACCCTGCGCCGGGCCGGCTATGAGGTCATCGTGGCCAACGACGGCGCCATGGCGCTCGAGCGCTGGCAGACCGAGGCTCCGCATTTCCTGATCCTGGATCTCAACCTGCCCCGCTTGAGCGGGCTGGAGGTCTGCCGGCGCATCCGGGCCGAGTCGGATATTCCGATCATCATCCTGAGCGTGCGCGACGAGGACGATGATGTCGTCCGCGCGCTGCAGTTGGGGGCGGACGACTACATCGTCAAGCCCTTCAGCCCGCGCCAGTTGGTGGCGCGCCTCGAGGCGGTCCTGCGCCGCTCGGGGAGCGACCGGCCTGTCCCGGACCGGTTCACCGCCGGCGACCTGACCCTGGACAGCCTGCGCGCCGAGATCTACGTCGGGGAGAATCCAGTCGGGCATCTGACCCATTTGGAGAACCAGCTGCTGCAGACCTTCATGCTCAACCCGAACCAGGTCCTGCCGGCGGAGGCGCTGATCGACCACGTCTGGGGCCCGGCGGGCGGCGATCGGGCGATGCTCAAGCAGCTGGTCTACCGCCTGCGGGCCAAGATCGAGGCCGCCGGCACGCAGACCCGGGTCGAGACCGTCGCCGGGGTGGGCTATTCGCTCGCCACCGGACGCCGGGAGCCGGCCTAGGCGCAGGCCTTCTTTCTGCCCAATCGGGATGGCTCTGCCATCCTTTTTTGTTACCTCTTTATAACCTGGCTGTTACCCGGATTGTGACGGGTTTCACATATACTGGGATCAGACAACAGGTCGATGCCATCCCGGCAGACCCTGTGACGATCTCCCCGCCTGTCCCACCCTGTCGAGTATCGGAGGAACACATGCTCACAAAAACGGAACTGATCAACAAACTCTGGGGCCTGGAAAACAAGTACGCCCTCCAGGCGATCGAAGAGCTGCGCGTGCGCGGCTGGCTGTCGGATGGCTCGCTGCGCGGGATCGCCCTGTGCCAGGCCCAGCTGCAGGACGCGGACCTGATGGAGGCGGACCTGAGCAGCATCGACTTCCACCAGGCCAACCTGGACTACGCCGATCTGAGCAAAGCGCGCCTGAACGGGGCCAAGCTCAACCGGGCCAGCCTGCAGGGTGTCAATTTCGATGCCACCGACCTGACCTACGCCGACCTGTACAAGGTCAACCTGCGGGGGGCCCGCAACCTGAGCGAGGAACAGCTCGCCCGGGCCAACCAGCTGCTCGGCGCGTGTATGCCCGACGGCAGGCCCTACGATGGGCGTTTCAACCTGTTCGGCGACCTGTCGCGCGCCCGCTGGGCCAAGGTGGATGTGGACGACCCGCAGGCCATGGCCGCCTTCTACGGCGTCTCGCTGGAAGAGTACCTGGCAGGGCAGGGACAGACCGTCCCTGCCTCGGCAGGTTAGGTTCGCGCGATGACCGTGCTGCTGCTCGTCGCCCTGGCGGTGGTTTTTGCCTTTCTGGCGATCCGTGCCCGCCGGTTGATCACGAGCGCCCTCTGGCTGGCCGGGGTCAGCGCCCTGTGCGCGCTGGTGTTCTCCCTGTACGGTGCCCGCCAGGTGGCGGTGATCGAGCTCAGCGTGGGCGCCGGGTTGGTCACGGTCCTGTTTGTCTTTGCGATCAGCGTCGCCGGGGATGAGCCCCTGGCGGGCCGGCCGGTCCTGCCGCGACCGCTGTCGGCCGGCCTGGTCCTGCTCTGGATGCTGGTCCTCGGCGGAATGCTGCTGCCGGGGCTGCCCATTCCGCCCGCCGTCCCGCCGGATCGTGCCGGCCTGGCCGAGGTCCTGTGGGGGCCGCGCGGCCTGGACGCCCTGCTGCAGGTGGTGGTGATCTTCGCCGGCGTGCTCGGCCTGCTCGGGCTGCTGGCCGAATCCGGGGCCCCGCTGGACGGGGCCGTGGCCCGCGAAGTCGCCGCCGGGAGGGAGCGGGATCTGCAGGCCCTGACCGAACAGCTCCAGGACGGCGAGGCGGTGCCGGAATGAGCCTCGCCCCGCTGCAGATCGCCGTTCTCGGCGTGATCGGCCTGCTGGGAGCGGGCTTTTACGGCCTGCTGGCCGGCCGCAACCTGATCAAGATCGTGGTGGCCCTGCAGGTGCTGGTCAAGGGGGCCCTGCTGGGGCTGGTGGCGGCCGGGAGCGTCAAGGGCCAGGTCGCGCTGGGCGAGAGCCTGGCGGTGACGGTGATCGTCGCGGACACGATCGTGGCCGTGATGGGGATCGCCCTGGGCGTGCAGATCCGCCGCCGGGTGGGTACGCTGGATGTGAAAGAACTCTCGAAGTTGCGAGGTTAGGTATGCTGCAGGTTTGCTTGTTGGCGATCCTTGGACTCCCCTGGCTGGGGGCAGCCGTCATCTGGCTGGCCGGCGACCGCCGGCCCGACCGGCTGCATCGCCTGGCGGTGGCCTTCTCCGCCGCCGGCGGGCTGGCTGCCCTCGGGCTGCTGCCCCAGGCCACGGATGAGGTGGCCTTGCGCCTGTCCCTGGGCGGGGTCTTCGGGGACTTCACCCTGGTCCCGGATGGGCTGGGAGTCCTGGTTGCGGCCATCGCCAGCGTGATCGGCTGCCTGGCGATCGTCTTCGCCACCGATTACATGCAGCATGGCCACCAGCTGGCCCGGTTCTACAGCCTGACCCTGCTCTTCATCGGGGCGATGGCCGGGCTGGCGCTCTCCGGCAGCCTGCTTTTGACCTTCCTGTTCTGGGAGATCACCGCCCTGTGTTCGTACGCCCTGATCTCCTTCCACAACGACGATCCGCGGGCGGTGGCCGGGGGCCTCAAGGCCCTGGTCATGACCCAGGTGGGTGGGATCGGCCTGCTGGTCGGGGCCCTGCTGGCCTATGCCTGGCTGGGCGACTATCAGATCAGCACCTTCCTGGCCCGGGCCGGGAGCCTGCCGGAGGGGGTCCTGGGCCTGATCGCCTTTGGCTTCCTGCTGGCCGCGGCGGCCAAGTCGGCCCAGGTGCCGCTGCATTCCTGGCTGCCCGATGCCATGGAGGCCCCCACCCCGGTGACAGCCCTGATCCACGCCGCCACGATGGTCAACGCCGGGGTCTACCTGCTGGCCCGCTTCTATCCGGCCTTCTCTTCCGTCCCGCACTGGCGCCTGGCGGTGATGGTGGTCGGGGCGCTCTCGGCCCTGCTGGCCGGGCTGATGGCCCTGGCCTGTGGCGACATCAAGCGTGTCCTGGCCTACTCGACCATCAGCCAGCTGGGCTTCATGGTCTATGCGGTCGGCAGCGGGGCGCTCTTTGCCAGCCAGTTCCACCTGCTCAGCCATGCCATCTTCAAGGCCCTGCTGTTCCTGGCTGCCGGGGCGCTGATCACCGCCCTCGGCACGCGTGACCTTTGCCAGATGGGCGGGCTGGGCCGCAGGATGCCTTTCGTGCGGACCGTGTTCGTGATTGGCGCCTGCGGGCTGGTCGGCCTGCCGCTGGCCAACGGCTTCTTCAGCAAGGACCTGATCCTGGAGGGCGGCCTGGAAGGGGGCCCGGCCTGGCTGTACGCCGGCATGCTGGTCAGCGTGGGCCTGACGGCCGCCTACAGCCTGCGCCTGGTCGGCCTGGTCTTCGGGGGCGAACGGCGCGGGCCCGACCCGGCCCACGACGCCCGGCCGGCGATGCGCCTGGCCCTGGCGCTCCTGGCCTTCGGCACCCTGAGCTCCTGGCTGCTGGCTGGCCCCTTGGGACGGATGCTGGCCGGGACGCTGCCGGCCCATTCCCTGGAGGCGGTGGGCACCTGGAGGCTGGTCGGAGCGATCCTGGCCCACCCGGCGACCTGGGGCACCCTGGCGGTCGTCGCCCTGGGGTTCGCCCTGTGGGCGGGGCGCCGGGCCTTCACCCGCCTGGCGCGGGCGCTCGCCCCCCTGCTCGAAGGCGGCCTGGGCTTTGAGTGGCTCAACCGCCAGATCGTGGACCAGACCCGGCGCCTGGCTGCCCTCGTGCAGCGCAGCCAGACCGGTCAGTTGAACTGGAACGCAGCCGCCATCCTGGCCGGCCTGCTGGCCGCGGCGGCTGTTCTGCTGGCAGGGGGGCGCCCATGAGCAGCCTGCCCGCCTTCGTCTGGATGATCCTGGTTCCGCTGCTGGCCGCTCCTCTGGTCTACCTGGCCGGACGTCTCGACCGCCGCAGCGGGTTGGCCCGCTGGCCCTACGGACTGACCGTCCTGGCCCTGGCTGCCGCCTGGGGGGCGTTCGTGCCCGCCGCTGCTTCGCTTGCCCGGGGCGCAGCCCCGGCCTTCCGCCTGGGGGCGGTCTCCCTGCAGTTGGACGGCCTCGGCCTGCTGCTGGCCGCGGTGGCCCTTTCCCTGGGGCTGTGCGTGGCGCTCTATTCGGGCCCCTACCTGCAGGGCGAGCCCGGCCAGGAGAAGTTCTACGCCCTGCTGCTCCTGATGATCGCCATGATCGTCGGCCTGGGCTGCGCCACCGACCTGTTCAACCTGTGGGTCTGGTTCGAGGCCATGGCGGTCAGTTCCTACCTGCTGGTGGCCTTCTACTGCCAGCAGCCGGCCTCGCTCGAAGCGGGCTTCAAGTACCTGGTTCAGAGCGCGGCCGGTTCGGCCCTGGTGGTGGCCGGGATTGCCCTGGTCTTCGGCGTCAGCGGGACGCTCGATCTGGCGGCGATCGGTGCCGCCGCCGGCCCCACGCCGGCCTACCTGGCCGCCGGGGTGCTGTTCCTGGTCGGCTTCGGCGTCAAGGCGGCCCTGGTGCCGCTGCATACCTGGCTGCCGGACGCCCATTCGCAGGCGCCCAGCGGGATCAGCGCCATGCTTTCGGGCGTGGTGATCGAGGCCGGGCTGGTGGCCCTGCTGCGGGTCGTGGGAGCCCTGCTGGAGGTCAGCCCCTCCTGGCCGGTCCTGCTGGCGGGCTTCGGGGCGCTGAACATGCTGGCCGGCAACCTGCTGGCCCTGCGCCAGACACAGGTCAAGCGCCTGCTGGCCTATTCCAGCGTCGCCCACATCGGCTACATGCTGCTCGGCCTGGCGATCACCTTCGCCAGCGGCGAGCCCCTTGGGGCCCAGGGCAGCCTGTTCCACCTGGTCAACCACGGCCTGATGAAGGGCCTGGCCTTCCTGGCTGCTGGCGGGCTGCTGTACGGGCTCTACATCGCCGCCGGGGACCACGGCCCACTGCAGGTGGCCGACCTGGCCGGGGCCTCCCGGCACTACCCCCTGGCTGCCCTGGCCCTCAGCCTGGCTGTGCTGGGCCTGGGCGGGCTGCCGCCCCTGGCCGGTTTCATGTCCAAGTGGCAGATCTTCGTGGCCGGCTTCCAAAGCGGCGATCCGTGGCTCATGGCCCTGGTGGTCTTCGCCGCCGCGAACAGCGCTCTTTCGCTGGCCTATTACGCCCCGTTGATCAACGCCATGTACCGGCTCGAGCCCTCGGCGCGCGTGGCGGGCGGCCGGCGCCTGCCGAAGGTCCTTGGCCTGCCGCTGGTCGGGCTGGGGTTGGCGGTGGTCGTCTTGGGCGTCTGGCCAGGCCTGCTTGACTGGCTGACCGGACCGGCGGCCGGGGCGGTCCTTTCCAGTCTTGGCGGTTCATTCTGATGACGACGATCCTGCTTTCTCCTGCATTTGCCTTCCTGATCTACCTGGCCCTGGCGGCGCTGCTCAGCCTGCTGGGCAGGATCCTGGCCGGTCCGGGGAAGTTCGACTCGCTCAAAGCGAGCACCTATTCGGGCGGCGAGCAGCCCCCGACGCGCATGGCCGCTCCCGGCTACCGCCCGTTCTTTGTCGTGGCGCTTTTCTTTGCCGTCCTGCACCTGGGCGTGCTCGTCCTGGGCAGCGGGGCGTCTTCCCCGCTGACGGTGATCTACCTGTGTGGTTTGATGCTGGCCTTGCTGGCTTTGATCCTGGGTTGAGAGGTGACCTTTATGAATACGACTCCAAATGTCTGGCAGGAGGTGATGCGCGGCATGAAGACCTGGGCGCGCCTCAATTCGCCCTGGGTGCTGCACTTCAACACTGGCTCGTGCAACGGCTGTGACATCGAGATCCTGGCGACCCTGACGCCGCGCTACGACCTGGAGCGCCTGGGCGTACGCCTGCAGGCCAGCCCGCGCCACGCGGACATCCTGCTCTGCACCGGGGCGGTCACCCGCCAGGCGCGCGATCGACTGGTGCGCATCTACGCCCAGATGCACGAGCCGAAGTGCGTGGTGGCGATCGGGTCCTGCGCCCTGTCGGGCGGAGTCTTTCAGGGCTGCTACAATGTGCTGGGCGGGATCGAGGACGTGCTCCCCGTCGACGCCTACATCCCCGGCTGCCCGCCGCGCCCCGAGGCGGTCATCGACGGGGTGGTCAAACTGCTTGACGGCCTGCGGGCCAGGGGCCGGCAGGGAAAGGCGGACTCGCAATGAATACGGAAGAAATCCTGAACCTGGCCAGCGAGGTGGTGCGTGCCTGGGACTGGACCTCGCAGGTCGAGCGGCCCCGACCCGGCCAGCTGGACGTGTACATCAGCTCGCTGGCTGAACTGGTGCCGGTCGTCGTTGGCCTGCGCGTCAAGCGCCTGGGCTACCTGGCGGCCATCGTCGGCCTGGACCTCGGCCCGGCGGTGGATGCGCTCGAAGTGCTCTACCACTTCTGTCCCGGGGATGCCCTGATCGCCCTGCGTGTGCGCCTGCCGCGCCGGGACGCTGTGCTGCCCAGCCTGTGCGAGGTGATCCCCAGCGCCGAGGTCTTCGAGCGCGAGCTGGCCGAGATGTTCGGCATCCAGATCACCGGCCTGCATACCCCCGAACGGCTCTACCTGCCGGACGACTGGCCGGACGGCGTCTATCCCCTGCGCAAGGACTTCGATCCGGGCCTCCTGAACACCCGGGAAGGAGAGCCGCGCTCATGACCGACAATACCGCACAGGGCTTTACCGTCCCGATCGGGCCGCAGCATCCGGCGCTCAAGGAGCCCGGTCACTTCCAGTTCACGGTCGATGGCGAGATCGTCACCCGGGCCTATGTCCGCCTGGGCTACGCCCACCGCGGCATCGAGAAGGCCGCCGAGGCCCGCAGCTGGACCCAGAACCTGTACCTGCTCGAACGGGTCTGTGGGATCTGCTCGCATATCCACGCCCTGGCCTACAGCCTGGCGGTCGAGCAGCTGGCCGGGGTCGAGGCTCCCCCGCGGGCCCAGGCGATCCGGGTCCTGGTGGCTGAACTGGAGCGCATCCACAGCCATTTCCTGTGGATGGGTGTTTCGGCCCACGAGGCCGGCTTTGACACCCTGTTCATGTACTCGTGGCGCGATCGCGAGACGGTCATGGACCTGCTCGAAGGCCTGACCGGCAACCGGGTCAACTATTCGGCCAATTTGCTGGGCGGGGTCAAGTTTGACCTCCAGGCTGCCCAGGCGGATTCCATCCGCCGGGGGCTGGACTTCCTGGAGCAGCGCACCCGCCACTACCTGGACGTGGTCTCCAACGATGCCATGTTCCTGCAGCGGACGCGCGGCATAGGGGTGATGACCCGGGCCCAGGCCGAGGTGATGGGCGCGGTCGGACCGACGGCGCGGGCCTCCAACGTGGGGCGCGACCTGCGGGTCGAGGCCCCTTATGCCGCCTACCGCGACTTCCCGGTCCGGATGGCCCTCGACGAGCGCGGCGACCTGGAAGCGCGCTTCGAGGTCCGCATCCGGGAATTGTTCGAGAGCTTCCGCCTGATCCGGCAGATCCTCGACGATCTTCCGCCGGGCGAGCTGGGCGTGCGGCTGCCGCGCCGCATCCCGGCCGGGGAGGCCGTGGTCCGCCTGGAGGCCCCGCGCGGCGAGGTCTACTACTTCGTCAAGAGCAACGGCGGCGATCGGCCCGAGCGGCTCAAGGTGCGCACCCCGACCATCTGCAACCTGACCTCGGTCGTGCGCCTGGCGGTCGGCCACCAGCTGGCCGATGTGCCGATGATCCTGGCCGGGATCGACCCGTGCTTTTCGTGCAACGACCGCCTGGTCCAGCTGTATCAGGAAGAGACCGGGGAAGGCAGGAGCATGTCTTGGAAGGACCTGCGCCAGTACGGGATCGATTTCTATGCCCGGAGGCAGGCGTGAATCCCCTGGCAGCCCTGTTCGCCCTGCTGATCTTCCCCGGCGGGCTCTCCTTGCTGGCCGCCGGGCTGGTCTACGAATGGGTCGACCGCAAGCTGCTGGCCGGGCTGCATAACCGGGTCGGGCCGCGCTGGTTCCAGCCCCTGGCCGATGCGCTCAAGCTGCTGGTCAAGGAGGAGGTCGTCCCGGAAGGGGTCAACCAGGCCCTGTTCATCGGCCTGCCGCTGGTCGCCCTGGCCGGGGCCCTGAGTGCGGCGGTCTATGTGCCGCTGGCCGGCCTGGCCCCGGTCCACAGCTTCCCGGGTGACCTGATCGTGGTGCTCTACCTGCTCAGCCTGCTGACTTTGGGCATGGGCCTGGCCGGGACCAACACCCTGGATCGTTTCTCCCTGATCGGCGCCACCCGCACCCTGACCCAGGTCTTCTCCTACGAAGCGCCCTTCCTGATGGCCCTGCTCGGGGCGGCCGTGGTCGCCGGCAGCTTGAGCGTGTCGGAGATCTGCGCCTATGCCGGCGAGCACTGGCTGATCCTGACCCAGCCACTGGGTTTCGTGGTGGCGCTGATCGGCCTGATGGGCAAGCTCGAGATGCCTCCCTTCGACGCTCCCGAAGCCCACACCGAGATCGTCGCCGGGGCCCTGACCGAGTACAGCGGGCGCGGCCTGGCGTTCTTCCACCTGGGGCGCAGCGTGGAACTGGTCGTCGGCCTGACCCTGGTGGCGGCCGTCTACCTGGGCGGGCTGTCCAGCCCGGTGTGGTTCGCCGTCAAGACCCTGGCCCTGCTGCTGGTCATGGTTGGACTGCAGGCCCTCCTGGCCCGCCTGCGCATCGATCAGACCGTCGGCCTGTGGTGGCGCTACGGGGCCCTGCTGGTGCTGGTGCAGTGGCTGGTCCTGATCCTGATCCAGAGGTCATGATGAGGAAGAGATTTGGTACGATGCTCCCCGATATCTGCCGCTCCCTGTTCCGTCGCCCGGCGACCGGGGACTATCCCTTCGTGGCGGCCGTAACGCCGGAACGCCTGCGCGGCCGGCTGGAGTGGGACCCGGCGGCCTGCACCGGCTGCGGGCTGTGCGCCATGGACTGCCCGGCCTCGGCCCTCGCGGTGGCGGTCCTCGATCGCAAGGCCCGGCGCTTTGTGCTGCAGTATCACCTCGACCGCTGTATCTTCTGCGGCCAGTGCGTGGTCAGCTGCCGGCAGGGCTGTCTGCGCATGACCGGCACGCCCTGGGAGCTGGCCGCATTGACCCGTGAAACTTTTGTCACCTACTTTGGAGATCCGACCGATGTCGAACAAGTCCTGGCAGTCAAGCCTGAAGAAGACCCTGGCACGCCTGGGTAAGGAGGCCGACCCGCTGCGCCTGGCGGTGGTCGGGATCGGCCACGAACTCGGCGGCGATGATGCCGTCGGGACGCAGCTGGCCGGTCTGCTCATGCGCAAGGCGGCCGGCAACGAACGGCTGCTGGCACTGGAGGCTGGCCCGGCACCGGAGAACTTCACCGGGCCCCTGCGCCGCTTTGGCCCGCACCTGGTCCTGCTGGTGGACGCGGCCCTGATGGGCTGTCCGCCGGGGACCGTGCGCTGGCTCGATTGGCAGCAAGCCGAGGGCTTCAGCGCTTCGACCCACACCCTGCCGCTCAACCTGCTGGCCACCTACCTGACGGCCGAGCTGGGCTGCGAGCTGGCCCTGATCGGGATCCAGCCGGGCCAGACCCGCGTCGACGCGCCGCTCACTCCCGCGGTGCGGGCGGCCGGGCGGGAACTGGCCGGGGTGCTGGTCCATTGCCTGGATTAAACACCGCGCCCGGCGAGGCGATCCTCGCCGGGCAGACAACCCATTCCACCTGATGAAAGGAAGGAACCCAACAATGGCTAAAATCTTGATCATCGACGACGATCCCGAAATCGTCACCGCCGTGCAGCTGGCGCTGGAGAGCGCCGGCCACCAGATCGTTTCCGCCAACAGCGGCAAGCAAGGCCTGGAGAAGGTCAAGGCCGAGAAGCCTGATCTGATCATTCTGGACGTGATGATGGAGACCCACACGGAAGGTTTCCAGCTGGCCCTCAAGCTGCACAGCCCCGATCCGGCCTCTGAACTCAAGCAGTTCAAGAATATCCCGATCCTGATGCTGACGGCGATCCACAGCACCACCCCGCTGCACTACGAGCCGGATATCGATTACCTGCCGGTGGACCTGTTCGTCGACAAGCCGATCGATCCGGATGACCTGATCCGCAAGGTTTCCTGGATCCTCGAACGCCAGAAGGCCTGATCGTCTGGTAAGATGGTCGGGATGGCGAGTCAGTGCGGCGCGCCGGCCCTGCCGAGGCCCCACCTGGGGCCGGAGGCCGGGCGGGATGCGCCGGGAGGAAAGGCCGTATGAGACGATTCCTGTCGCGATGGTTCGGCGGACGCCTGCTGGGTGTCCTGATCATCTCCTTCGGGGTGGTGGCGATCCTGACCGGGGTGTTGAACACCCTGGTCATCTCGCGGGTCATCGACAATTATCTGGCCAGCGCCCAGTCGGATCGCGTGGCACGCGATATGGAGATCTCCAACGGCCTCTACCAGCAGAAGCTCGATGAGGTGGTTGGCCTTGGCGAACGCACCGCCTGGGATACCGGGACGATCACCAACCTGCCCGGGGCCCTGCAGGGAAATCCGAGGGCGATCAATGCCATCGACCAGGTCATCCTGCGCAAGATCACCGTTCCAAACCTGACCGGGTCGCAGGTGATCCTGGTCCTCGACCGGAATGGGGAGATCATCATTGGGCGGACCTGGTCGGCAGACGGGCAGGTCTCTTCGGCGATCACCTCCGGCAACTGGGGGGACCTGCCGATCGTGCTTGAGGCCCTGCGTTCCAACCAGCCCCAGGCGGGGACCGAGATCGTGGCGGCCTCCTTCCTGCAGCATGTCTTTCTCGATGAGCAGGCGCTGGTGCCGGTGCGCGAGACCCCCCAGGACGCGCCCGTTCTGTTCGATCCGCGCGAGGGAACGGCCGGCCTGGCCCTGGTCGGGGTCTATCCGCTGCGCGATGCCTACGACCGCCCGCTCGGGGTGGTGGTCAGCGCCTACCTGTTCAACAATGACTTCTCCTTCGTGGATTACATGAAGAACGTGGCCCAGATCGAGACCACGACGATCTTCCTGGGCGATCTGCGCGTCTCCACCAACGTCCTTGACCGCAGCAATGTGCGGGCGGTTGGGACGCGGGTCTCTCAGACGGTCTACGAGCGGGTCCTGGTCGGAGGGGAGCCTTATTTTGGGCGGGTCTTCGTGGTCGACGACTGGTATACCGGCCAGTACGAGCCGCTGCGCGACCATCACGGCGCGGTGGTCGGCATGTTGTACGTCGGGGTGCGCGAATCGGTCTTCAAGAACCTGGTCTACGCCTTCAACAGCACGGCGACCCTGATCGCCCTGGTCTCGATCCTGGTGGCGGGCGTCTTTGCCATCCCGATCGCCCGTTTCATTACCCGCCCGATCGGCGAACTGGCCCAGGCCAACCGCCGCCTGGCACAGGGGGACATGGACGTGCGCGTCCAGCCTTTCGGCCGCGGGGAGATCTCCCTGCTGGGCCATTCTTTCAATAACATGGTCGAGACCCTGCGCGAGACCCAGCGCGAGCTCCTGCAGAAGGAGAAACTGGCCTCGATGGGGCAGTTGGCGGCCGGGGTGGCCCACGAACTCAACAATCCCCTCGGTTCCATCCAACTGTTCGCCGATATCCTCTACAAGGATGCCCCGGACGGTTCGCGGCAGCGCGAGGATCTGAAGACCATCATCGGCGAAACCCAGCGCTGCAAGGTGATCGTTGCCGATCTGTTGAATTTTGCCCGCCAGCAGGAGGTCCTGGCCCAGGAGACCGACCTGCACGCTCTGCTCGAGGCCATCCTCACCCGGATCGTCGAGCAGCCGGCCTTCGAACGGGTGCGCATTGTGCGCGATTTCGATCCGGACCTGCCGGCCATCCAGGCCGACCCGGCCCAGCTCCAGCAGGTTTTCATCAACCTGTTCAGCAACTCGGCCGATGCCATGGAGCAGGACGGGATGCTCACCATCTCGACCCGCCGGATGGATGCCGACACGATCGAGGTCCGGGTGGCGGACTCCGGGACGGGCGTCCCGGCCGAGCACATGGACAAGATCTTCACCCCGTTCTTCACCACCAAGCCGGCTGGCAAGGGCACCGGCTTGGGTCTGGCGATCGTCTACGGGATCATCAAGATGCACCGCGGCCAGATCCATCTGCAGAGCCAGCCTGGCCAGGGGACGACGGTCGTCATCACCCTGCCGGTCTATTTGCCTGACAGGCAGCTGGACCGTTCGAGCGGAGCGGCCGACCTGATCGGCTAGTCACGGGAGACGTATGGATACCAAGGGAAATATTCTGGTCATCGACGACGAGGACGGTATTCGCAAGGGCTGCCGGCGGGTGCTGGAGCCGGCCGGCTTCAAGGTCGAAACGGCCTCCAGTTTTCAGGAGGGGCTGGGCTGCATCGCAGGCGGGCAGTACGACCTGGTCCTGCTGGACGTGATGATGCCCGACGGGCGCGGCGTCGACCTGCTCGGCCCGATTTGGGAGCGTGACCCCGAGACGGTGGCGGTGATCATCACCGGCTATGCCACCGTCGAGCTGGCCGTCGAGTCGATCAAGCGCGGGGCTTACGATTTTATTTCGAAGCCTTTCACCGCCGACCTTCTGCTGATGACCGTCAATCGCGGCATGGAAAAGCGCCGCCTGGTGGGCGAGTCCCGCCGCCTGCGGGAGGTCGAGGAGCAGGCGGCCGAACTGACCCGGGCCAAGGAACAGGCCGAGCGCCTGAACGAGTTCAAGTCTTTTTTCGCCACCATGGTGGCCCATGAATTGCGCTCACCGGTCAGCGGGATCCAGAGCCTGGTGCGGACCATGCTGCGCGGCCTGGCCGGGGACCTGAGCGAGCAGCAGTCCGAACTGCTGTCGCGCATCAACGTGCGCCTGGACTTCCTGCAGGCATTGATCAATGACCTGCTGACCCTGGCGGCCAGCAAATCGCTGGAGCACGAGCGGCCGCTGGAGGCGGTCCCGCTGCAGGCGGTGATCGAGCGGGTGGTCGAACGTTTCGCCGAGGAAGCGCGTGCCAAGGGGATCAGCCTCAAGCCAGCCCTGCACGTCAAGGCCCTGGCGGTGCGGGCCACCGATGACGGCCTGGACACGGTCCTGCGCAACCTGGTCGGCAACGCCATCAAGTACACGCCCAACAAGGGCCAGGTGCGGATCGAGGCCGCGCGCGAGGAGGATCTCGCCGTGGTGCGGGTGGCGGACAGCGGGATCGGCATCGCGGCCGAGGACCTGGCGCATATCGGCGAGGAGTTCTTCCGGGCGCGCAACGCCCACGAGAAGGGCATTCCAGGCACGGGCTTAGGGATGAGCATTGTCCACCAGTACGTCGAGCGTTTCGGCGGCCGGGTGGATGTCGTGAGCCAGGAAGGCCAGGGGACGACCTTCACCCTGACCTTGCCGGTTTGGCAGGGCTGAGGCGCATGCTGCGATTCCGCCCGGAGGATCAGGCCGCTGCCAGTTCGGGCGATCTTCTCGGGTGCAGGTTTTGTGCGATCAGAGCACGAAGTGGTACTGCTTCTTCCAGAAATCGCTGGATTGAAGTTGCCGCGAAGCAGGTGGTAGCGACGATTTTGGAACGAATTCTGCAACAACATCGAAAACGGGGTAACTCCAGCAGTGGGAAAATCAAAAGCCCTCGGCATGCCGGGGGCTGTGTGATTGACCAGGAACGCGAACCCTGAACCCGGCAGGTCCTGATCATGGTTGGCCATCTCCGGCTTGTCTCCCGGCCAGCACTGCAGTGCTGGCCGGGCGGTGATTAAGATTTTTGACTTGCCTCTGATCTGTTCTCGATCAAGGTTTGCAAGGCAGCTGCATCCTCGCGGGTGTTGACCCCCAGTTTTCCCAGGATGTTGTGGACATGATTCTTGACCGTCCCGACCTCGATCACCAGACGATCGGCAATTTCCTTGTTGGAAAGGTCTTGATTTAACAATTCGAGGACCTCGAGTTCCCGATTCGTCAGGTCGATCGTTTCGGGAACGTTCACCCCGATTTGTTCGAAAGCCTGGGTCAATTGCGAAACCCGCTCAATGAGTGCCGATGCGATCTCGGGGGATACAAATGCCCGGTCAGCGTGCACGGCGTGGATCGTTTCGATCAGATCGTCCAGGGAATTCTCGTGCAGAACATACCCGTTCACGCCCGCTTCAACGAATTGAAGAATGTGTCCCTTGTTCTCGGAAATTCCCAAAGCGATGATCTTGACCTCAGGCTCTTCCTTAAGAAGTTTCTTCGTCAGTTTGAGCGCGCCTTGATCGGGCAGCCGCGTGCTGACCAGGACGATATCGATATTCCCGCGTTTAATTTGACGAATGGCATTTTTTAAATCGGTCGCGGAGCCAGCGACATGGATATCATCCTCATCATCAAAAACAGCCGAGATGATGTGGCACATCAATTCGTATTCGTGTACAACCAGGATGTTGATCATTCGCTTCTACTGATTTGTGAAAACCAAAAGTCCCAATACGTGCTCTGAGCGACACCCATCTATCGTCTACTTGATGGTTTCTCGAGCCCGATTACGCCAGATATGGCGGCTGACTCATGCGCCGAAAAGATCGCGAAAGGATATTGCTTTTTCAAAACCCAGTAACGGATCCTTGGATGATCTGATTATATCAAAACTACCCGGGTATATCCATCCATGTACCCCCGGTGGGTATCCGGGTACATCAACAAACTGCTTCGCCCGTGTTATTCTTATCTCCAACAGTGCTGCGCACCTTGTTTGCCGCATGTTGCCGGGAATTCTTCCTTGTGGAGCCAGCTGCGGAATGTTGATCCCTCGGATTTGACCACTCCTGGGATCATGGATTTTATCGGTGGCCGATACCATTGCCACCGATAAATGCGATAAAGTCCCTCCGCCCCACCGCACGGCGGGGCAGGAGCTCATAGTCAACCATGAGAGACGCGCTCAATCCAGCTTCTGCTCTGGCCTCGCCGGTGGGTCTTCTCACCGACAGGAGGTACATCTCATGAGCAAAATCCGTTCGACCCATTTGCGCGGGGATCGCGGCCGGGTTTTTGCCGATCTCGTCCGGGGGATTCCACCGGAACAGGTCTTGTGCTCTCTGTGGATATCAGCAAATACTTTTATAGGGTCGTGATCGACAACAGTTTGGGCGAGATCGTTCCCCCACGTTCGAGGTGGACATCTACCAGAGCGGGCTTGATCAATTGTGTCAAAAGAGCGATGCAGCCCGGCTTCAGGCGCAGGTGGTATCGGTCGGGATGGAGCCCACCAGCCACTCCTTCAAGAACCTGGCCAGGCATCTGCTCGATCACTTCCAGCCGGTCAAGCTGGTCAACAGCTTCTCGGTCAAGCAGAACCGTGAGCAGCAGTGCATGCGCCGCGAGAAGACCGATCAGATCGATGCGGCCGCCGTTGCCAGCAGCGACATGAGAAGAAGTTGCTCCGTCCCTGAATGATCGAGCGCATTCTGCCTCCCCATTCTGTTGTAAAGATATGCCTCTTTTCATACCCTCGCGGTATGTCTTGGGCCATGGCTTGAAGCGTGCAGGTATGTTAAAGTTACCGCGGAGGAAACTCATTTTGAGGAAGCGAATCTTATGTCTGAACTGAGTACAATCATCCTGGCGGATGGATCTCGTCTACTTCGGGAGATGTTGAGGCGGGTGATCGAGAAAACAAAAGGCCTGCGGGTGGTTGCTGAGGTCGAACAGCTCGACCGGCTTGCGGATCAGGTCGAAACCCATCACCCGGACTGGGTCATCTTTTTCCAGCCTTCTATTGAGGAGACACCAGATTCCATCGAACATCTGCTGCGAGACAATCAGGATATGCGGATTGCAGTCCTATCTTCCAACGGAGACCGGGTCAGGATGAAATGGTTGGAATATCATGACGAGGCCCTGCAGAATCTCACCTGGGAGGCGTTGACCAGGTCGCTGATAGAAAAAAAAGGAGCCGACTGGCATGAACGATCATGAATTGTCCATCGAAAAACTCAGACAGCTCGTCTCGCAAACGAACCAAGTCAGCATCTCTCTTTACCTGCCAACGCACCCTGTCGGCCGGGCGAGCCAGCAGGATCGGGTGCATCTGAAGAAGCTCCTCACCAGAGCGGAAGCTGATCTTGGGAAATTGGGGTACTCTCCCGAAAAGGCGGTCGCCATTCTTGCACCGGCTCAGAATCTGCTTACCAACCGCCTGTTCTGGCAGCATCAGAGCCGGGGTCTGGCGGTTCTGTTAACTCAGGATGATTTTCAAACCTACCATCTGCCTCAGCGGTGCAAGGAACTGCATGTCGTTTCCGATACTTACCATCTCAAGCCCCTGATCCCCCTGGCGCTCGGCGAAGACCGCTTCTATGTGCTCGCCATCGGCCTGGATGACGTCAGGCTGTTTGCAGGGACGCAGTACGATCTTGACGAGCTTGAGATCCCGGGGAAGCCGGCCGGTCTGCGGGATGCCTTGCCTTTCAATCTCCCGGAAAAGAATCTGCAGTTCCACACCGGGACGTCGCGTTCCGCCGGCCAGTCCGACCGGCCAGCGGTCTTTCATGGTCATGGGGCCGGGACGAATGACCAGAAGACCAACCTGCTGCGCTATTTCCGGCAGGTCGATGCCAGTTTGAAGAGCATGTTGCGGGGCGGGCAGAATGCGCCCCTGGTGCTTGCCTGTGTGGATTACCTGGCCCCGATCTACCGGGAGGCCAATTCGTATCGGCATCTGCTGGAGGAAACAATCAGCGGCAGTTCGGACCGGTTGCGCAGCGCCTCCCTGCAGCGCAAGGCCTGGGGGATCGTCGCTCCGCATGTTTTTGGCGGGCGGAAAAAGGCCGCGGCCCGGTACCGGGAACTATCTGTCAGGGACAGCAAAAAAGTGTCTGCCGATATCGGCGGGATCGTTCGTGCGGCCTACCATGGAAGGGTGAGTGTCCTTTTTGTCGCCCTCGACGAGCACGTCTGGGGATTCTTCGAACCCGGGCAGGATCGCCCGGTCTCGCACCGCAGGTGGATGCCTGGCGACCGCGATCTGTTGGATTATGCCGCGGTCCAGACTCTGCGCGGGCATGGGACCGTCTACGCAGTTGAGCGGGCTGCAATTCCGGCGGAGAGCTCGATCGCGGCCATCTTCCGCTATCCGCTACGGGGATGATTTCTCTTGCCTGAAAAGTTGAAAGATGCTATATAAAGGGATGAGGTGGCCTTGTGAGCGGTCTTTCGGGAGATATCGACTTTCAACTCCGTGTTCTGGTCCACATTGCCGTGCCGTGGCAATGGTTCTTGGTGCCGTGATCGGATTGGATCGGGAAAACGCTGACATGCCGTCCGGCTTGAGAACGCACATGCTGGTTGCGGGGGCAGCGGCCCTCCTGGTAACACTGGGTGAGGCAACCCTCCGGCATTTTTCGGATAATCTTGCGCTCGCGCTGGTGCGGTCGGACCCGGCGCGCATCATGCTGCGGTTATTACCGGGATCAGCTTTCTCGGGGCGGGAACCATCCTGCGACAGCGCAATCAGGGTCGGGTCGAAGGCCTGACGACAGCTGCATCCCTGCTGTTTGCTGGAAGTATCGGAATGAGCATCGCCTTTGCGCAGGGGCTCCTGGCGATCGCTACCAAGGGCGTGGTCCTGCTAACGCTGCGGGTAATCCCCTCCGTTCCTTCGATTTTCAGGAGAAAGGAATAACCCAGGCGCACCCTGGCGAGCCGAATTGTTTCTCATGTCCATCGTTTGTAAGGAGGCGAAGAATGAAATCAGGAATAACCATTGCAGCATTCAGTACAGCCATGACATTTGAACTGGTAACCCGATATGGTTTCTTGACGCTCGGGGCACCGACATTTCCATCCCTCAAGGATG